>NZ_JBVFMU010000002.1:0-1034861 GCF_055486415.1 Bacillus sp. 9.4
TCAGACGGTGTTTCCGTCAACATTCTGATTCGGGAATTCGGCGAGCTGTACAATAATCGGAAGCTTCCGGCACTGCGCATTCAATATAAAGACTATGCCGTATGGCAAGAAGGATTTAAAACAGGGGACGCGTACAAAACGCAGGAGGCGTACTGGCTGAAGCAGCTCGAGGGCGAGCTGCCTGTGATGGATCTTCCGGCTGATCATGCCCGCCCGCCGGTGCGAAGCTTCGCGGGTGACAAGGTCTCATTTACGCTGGAACCAGAGGTTACATCAGGCCTTCACAAGCTGGCACGAGAAAACGGAAGCACACTGTACATGGTGCTCCTTGCGGCTTACACCGCGTTCTTGTCACGCTTAAGCGGACAGGAGGATATCATCGTTGGCTCGCCAATTGCCGGCCGTCCGCACAAGGATCTTGAGCCGATACTCGGCATGTTTGTGAACACGCTCGTGCTTCGGACACGCCCGGAGGGCGGGAAGCCATTCGTACAGTATTTGCAGGAAGTGCGTGAGACAGCATTGGAAGCCTTTGAGCACCAAGATTACCCGTTCGAAGAGCTTGTTGATAAGCTTGAATTGACACGGGATATGAGCAGAAATCCGCTGTTTGACGTAATGTTTGTTCTTCAAAACATGGATCAGGAATCGTTGGAGCTGGATGAACTTTGTCTCAAACCTGCAGCAAACAATGGGCATCAAACGTCCAAATTTGATTTAACCCTATATGCTCAGGAACAGCTCCACGGTTTGCTGACGTTCCAAATGGAGTTTAGTACTGACTTATATAAGAAAAAAACGATAGAAAAGTGGCTTCAATACTTCATCAATATGTTACTCTCCATCATCAAAGACAACAAAGCCGCTCTCGGAACAATAAATATCCTGAATGAGGATGAGACCCATTACCTTATCCACGAGCTCAATCGTACAAAAATAGATTATCCAAGAAATGAAACCATCAGCAGACTCTTTGAAATGCAGGCTGAACAAACGCCTAATGCTGTAGCGATTGTCAGCGACACCCAAGTATTTACTTACGAGGACCTGAACAGCTGGGCAAATCAAATTGCCTCAGTTCTACAGATTAAGGGCGTAGGGCCTGATAGTGTTGTAGCCTTGTTGACAGGCAGAACACCAGAACTCATTGCAGGAATGCTGGGCATTCTAAAAGCCGGGGGAGCCTATCTGCCTATTGCTTCTGATCTGCCTGTTGAACGAATAGCTTATATGCTGTCAGACAGCGGGGCGGCATTACTCCTTCAATCTGAAAAAACAGAAAAACAACTATTAGACATTGAATGTGAACAAATCATAATCGAAGATATTCAAAAGCAAGGAAAAACGAAGAACGTTGATTCTTCAGCAGGGCCACATTCACTCGCATATATCATTTATACCTCTGGATCAACCGGTAAACCAAAGGGTGTCATGATTGAGCAGCGAAGTGTAATTCGTCTTGTTAAAAACAGCAATTATATTACATTTACACCTGAAGACCGCCTTCTGATGACATCATCAATCGGTTTCGACGTTGGGTCATTTGAAATTTTCGGACCGCTGCTAAATGGTGCCGCTTTGCATCTGTCCGATCAACAAACATTTCTCGATTCCCATCAGCTTAAGAGGTACATAGAACATCAAGGAATCACAACGATTTGGCTGACATCTTCTCTATTCAATCATTTGACAGAACAAAATGAACAAACATTTTCACAGCTGAAACATTTGATTATAGGCGGAGAAGCTTTGTCGCCGAGCCACGTCAATCGAATCAGAAATGTCTGCCCTGAAGTATCTATATGGAATGGATATGGCCCTACCGAAAATACAACTTTTTCGACATGCCTTCACATTCAAAAAACATATGAACTTTCCATTCCGATCGGGCGGCCGGTTGGTAATTCCACCGCTTATATCTTAAATCAATGGGGAGTGCTGCAGCCGGTCGGAGCTGTCGGTGAACTTTGTGTCGGCGGAGATGGCGTCGCCAGAGGATATTTGGGCCGTCCTGATTTAACGAAAGAGAAATTTGTCCCACATCCATTTGCACCTGGCGATCGACTGTATCGCACAGGTGATCTGGCACGCTGGCTTCCTGATGGCACAATTGAGTACGTTGGCCGTATTGATGATCAAGTAAAAGTCAGAGGCTATCGTGTGGAGCTGGGTGAAATCGAATCAGCACTTCGTCAAATAGACGGGGTCAAAGAAGCCGCAGTGTTAGCACGTACAGCCCAGACCGGGAGCAAAGAGCTGTTTGGCTATATCAGCGTAAAAGCAGGCACGAATGCTGAACAAGTGCGTTCACTTCTCGCGCGTTCGCTGCCAAACTATATGATCCCGGCGTACATTATTGAAATGGAGACTCTTCCGCTCACATCAAACGGCAAATTGAACCGAAAAGCACTTCCTGAACCAAATTTCACATCTAAACAAACGTACGCTCCGCCTCGAAATGACCTTGAAGACCAACTTGTGTTGATCTGGCAGGAGGTTCTCGGCATCCAGAGGATCGGAATAGAGGATTCGTTTTTTGAATTGGGCGGAGATTCAATCAAAGCGCTTCAAGTTTCTGCACGCCTTGGGCGCTATGGGCTAAGCTTGCAGGTAAGTGATTTATTCCGTCATCCAAAGATAAAGGACTTATCACCATTTATCTGTAAGTCAGAGAGAATCATAGAGCAAGGACCCGTTCAGGGAGACGTTCCTTGGACGCCTGTTCAGCAATGGTTTTTTTCACAAGATATTGAAGAAAGACACCATTTCAATCAGTCTGTCATGCTATTCCATTCTGGACGTTTGTCTGAAAACGCCCTTAGACCAGCCTTGAAAAAACTGGCGGAGCATCATGATGCGCTTCGGATGGTTTATCGCAACGATGGCAGGCGATGGATTCAAATCAACCAAGGCATTCATGAGTTACAGCTATACAGCTTAAGAACCTCTGATCTTTCACAGTCAGAAAGCGGCTGGGAGACGCAAGTCAAACAAGAAGTTGCAGATCTTCAGCAAAGCATCAATTTGCAGGAAGGACCATTGTTGCACGCCGCTTTGTTTAAAACACTGACCGGAGATTACTTGTTCCTTGCGATCCATCACCTTGTCGTTGATGGTGTCTCATGGCGGATTTTGCTGGAGGATTTGTCAGCAGGATATCAACAAGCTGCTGCAGGCCAGACGATCCAGCTTCCGCCTAAAACTGATTCCTATCAGGAATACGCAAGACGCATACAGGAATATGCCCAAAGCAGTAAGCTGATTCGCGAAGAGGCGTATTGGCGAAGTGTAGAAGAACAGCAAGCCGCAGAACTGCCATATGAAATACCGCATCATGTGAACATCGACTCCAGCAAAAGGGACTCATTAAGCTTTTCACTGACTGAAGCAGACACCGCCGTCTTGCTGCAAAACGTCAATTACGCCTATGGCACAGATACACAAGATATTCTGTTAACCGCAGCATCCTTGGCGATTTGTGAATGGACAGGAGGAAGTAAGCTCCGTATCGCTATGGAAGGACACGGGAGAGAACACATTCTGCCAGAGTTAGATATCAGCAGGACGGTCGGCTGGTTTACATCCATGTATCCGGCCCTCATAAGCTTTGAAAAT
This sequence comes from Bacillus sp. 9.4, assembly GCF_055486415.1. Lineage (NCBI taxonomy): Bacteria > Bacillati > Bacillota > Bacilli > Caryophanales > Bacillaceae > Bacillus > Bacillus sp. 9.4. The sequence goes on from NZ_JBVFMU010000002.1 coordinate 3,616, forward strand.
CATAGGGATGAGCTCGGAACCGCAGTAAAAACCGTTAAAGATACACTGGGCCGGATACCAAACAAAGGGGTAGGTTACGGTATGCTGAAATACCTTACACACCCTGAAAATAAAAGCATTACGTTTTCAAAAACACCTGAAATCAGCTTTAACTATTTGGGCCAGTTCAACGACATCGAAAGACAGGACACCTTCCGCCCATCAAGCCTTGGTAGCGGAAAGGATATCACTCATACATGGAAGCGCGAGCAAATTATCGAGATGAGCGCAATGGCAGCAGACAAAAAGCTCCATTTCAATCTTAGTTATCCGCCAGCCCGCTTTCACAGAAACACAATGGAGCAGCTTATTAACAGGATTGAACACTTTTTGCTGGACATTATGAAACACTGCGCCGGTCAACAGAAAGCAGAAAAGACACTGAGCGATTTCAGCAGTCAATCATTAACGGCTGAGGACTTGGACAGCATATCCAGCTTGGTGGAAGAATTGTAGAAAATCGTGACAGGGAGACATGAACATGACAAAAGCGAATTCAATTCAGGATATTTATCCGCTGTCTTACATGCAGGAAGGGATGCTTTTCCATTCCCTCCTGCAAAAAGATTCACAGGCGTATGTTGAGCAAGCTTCTTTTACAATAGAAGGAAAAGTCAACCCGCAGTTTTTTCAAAACAGCATCAACGCTCTTGTAGAAAGACATGATATTTTCAGAACGATTTTTATCAGCCAAAATGTTTCCTCCCCTCAGCAGGTTGTTCTGAGAGAACGAAATGTCATCGTACTGGAAGAAGACATTACTCATTTAAACGAGGCGGAGCAATCACAGTTTATCGAGCAATGGAAAGAAAAAGACCGGGACCGGGGGTTTCATTTGCAAAAGGATGTGCTCATGCGCATCTCTCTTATTCAAACAGGAGAGAGCCAGTACACTTGCATTTGGACCTTTCATCATATCATGATGGACGGTTGGTGCCTCAGCATTGTGCTAAAGGAGTTTCTGCATATTTACGCATCTTATGTAAATGCATCCCCAATAACATTGGAGCCGGTCCAGCCATACGGAAAGTATATCAAATGGCTGATGGAGCAAGACAAAGAGCAGGCGGTTTCTTATTGGGACCATTATCTTTCCGGCCACGAACAGCAAACCGTGCTCCCGAAGCAGAAAAAAACAAAGGGAAAAAGCAGGCAGGAACACGTTACATTTTCATTATCTAAGGAAGAAAGCAGCAGGCTTTCAGAGCTTGCTGCTAGAGAAGAAGTGACACTCAGTACGATTTTTCATACCATTTGGGGCATTCTGCTACAAAAATATAATAATAACGATGACGCCGTATTCGGTTCTGTCATTTCAGGAAGACCCGCAGAAATCGAAGGCATTGAACATATGGTAGGTCTTTTCATTAATACGATGCCGGTTCGGGTGCAAGGGGCAAAAACGCCATTTCTTCAACTTATAAAAGATATGCAAAAAGACCGTCTTGCCGCTGAAGCGTACAGCTACCACCCTTTATATGAGATTCAATCCCGCTCAGCTGTTAAGCAAGGGCTGATTGATCATATTCTCGTATTTGAAAACTATCCGGTGCAGCAAGAGATTCAAATGCTGAACAAACAGGAACATGCTTCTGATCTTTTTCAGATTCATAATTTCACTGTCGCAGATGAAACCAACTACAGCTTTTATCTTATGGTGGCGCCAGGGGAAGAAATTCATATCAAAATGAACTATGATGCGGAGCGGCACGATCGGTCTTTTGTGCTTTCTGTCAAAGAGCATCTTCTGAATGCTGTATCACAAATCTTAAATAATCCGAATCTTCCACCTGAAGAAATCGATATCACGACAGATACTGAAAAGCGGCAGCTGATTGGAGAAATCACAGATCGAACACCAGTTTACGAAACCATCCATGCCATGTTTGAAAAGCAAGCGGAAAAGACACCAGATGCTCATGCTGTAATTGATCAAGCCTGCTCATTAACATACAGAGAACTGAATAAAGCGGCTAACAGATTGGCACGGCATTTACGAATGAAAGGCGTTGTGAGACAGGAACCCGTTGCGATTATGATGGATCGCTCTGCGGCGTTTATCACCGGCGTTCTTGGAATCTTAAAGGCAGGCGGCGCCATTGTTCCGGTTGATCCGCATTACCCGGCTGACAGAATCCGTTATATTCTGCATGATTGCGGCTGTTCGCATGTTGTTTCACAAGCGCATCTTTCCTCATCGTTAGAAGACAATTACATTATCACTCATCCAGAAGATATCGAAAGCAAAGTAGACGGCAGTAACATAAAGTCAGTCAACAATGCTGACGATCTGCTGTATATGATTTATACATCAGGCACAACAGGTAAACCAAAGGGTGTTCAATTTGAGCATCGAAACATGGCTAACTTGCTGAAGTTCGAATATACTCACTCCGGCATTGACTTTGAAGCAGATGTTCTGCAATTTGCTACACCTTCCTTCGACGTCTGCTATCAAGAAATATTTTCTGCGCTTCTGAAAGGCGGCACACTCCACATCGTGCCAGAAGCCATAAAAAGAGATGTGCCTCAGCTGTTTGCATTTATAAACAAGCATCAGACGAATATTGTGTTTCTCCCAACTGCTTTTATCAAAATGATTTTCAGCGAGCGAGAACTTGCGAACTCGTTTCCTGATGGCGTCAAACACCTGATCGCAGCCGGGGAACAATTAATGATTTCAGACCTTTTCCAAGATGTGTTGCGTGAACGCGGCATACACCTGCACAATCATTACGGACCTTCAGAAACTCATGTGGTATCTACGTATACCATTCATCCTGGAGACCCTATTCCTGAGCTTCCGCCAATCGGTAAACCGATAGGCTGTACTGATCTATATATTTTGAATCATCAAAAACAGCTTCAGCCATGCGGCGTACCAGGCGAACTCTATATTTCCGGCGCAAGTGTTGCCAGAGGATATGTCAATCACGATAAACTGACAAGCGACAAATTTTCATCCGATCCATTCAAGCCTGGTGCGATCATGTACCGGACAGGTGATTTGGCCAGACGGCTTGAAGACGGCAACATCGAATATATCGGACGGGCAGACAATCAAGTGAAAATCAGAGGTTATCGAATTGAGCCGCAAGAAATCGAAGTCACGTTAATGAATCACCCGGACATTAGTGAGGCTGCCATTCTCATCTGGCAAGATCAAAACGGTGAACATGAATTATGCGCTTACTATTGCAGTGTACAAAAGCTGAACGCAATAGATTTACGCAGTTATATTGCTAGTGAGCTCCCAGAATACATGATTCCGGCGAAATGGATATGGGTTGACAGCATACCTCTTACCCCAAATGGAAAAGTAGATCGCGCAGCACTTCCGGGGCCAGATGCTTCAATCAGCGGAAATCCTTATACCGCCCCTCGTAATCTGTTAGAGGCAAAGCTTTCACAACTATTTGAAGATGTACTGAATAATGGCCATATAGGCATCCAAGACAACTTTTTTGACCATGGCGGCCACTCGTTAAAAGCAACAGTGCTTATGTCACGGATCGCAAAGGAATTCCATGTGCAAGTTCCGCTAAAGGACATCTTTGCCCATCCGACTGTTGAAGGATTAGCTTCAATCATTCGAGAGGCAGAACAAAATCCGTATGCAGCAATTGAACCAGCAGAAGAAAGGGGTACATATCCTGTATCTTCGGCCCAAAAACGAATGTATGTGCTTCAACAGCTTGATGAGGGTGTCGCCTATAACATGCCTGCGGTCTTAGAACTGGAAGGTGCACTGGATGTCGCCAAACTGTCTGCTGTATGTAAAGAACTGATCAATCGGCATGAGCCGCTTCGAACTTCCTTTGTATCCGGAGCTGATGACGAGCCGGTTCAGCGTATCCACACCGAAGTGCCGTTTACGTTAAGTAAAGAGACCACTATCGAGGGATTTGTCCGTCCCTTTGATCTCAGCCAGGCGCCATTATTTAGAGCAGGCCTTATAGAAGTGTCAAACGAGAAGCATGTATTGCTGGTAGATATGCACCATATCATTTCAGATGGTGTATCCGTTCAGCACCTAATCAGAGAATTTACCGATCTTTATGCAAACCGGCAGCTTAAGCCATTGCGGATCCAATATAAAGATTATGCCGTATGGCAGCAGAAATTTAAAAAGGGAGACTCGTACCAAAAGCAGGAGACTTACTGGCAGCAGCAGTTTAGCGGGGACCTTCCTATACTGGAGCTTCCAACAGATAAACGACGTCCGGCAGAACGGCAATTCATAGGCGGAAAAGTAACCTTTCAATTGGACAAAGAGATCACGGCCCGCATAAAGCGGCTCGCCCATAAAAACAGAAGCACGCTTTATATGACGCTTCTCGCTTTGTATTCAGCCTTTTTGTCTCGGTTAAGCGGTCAGGATGATATCGTGATTGGTTCACCTATCGCCGGGCGGCCCCATGCCGACCTTGAAGCTGTTCTTGGGATGTTCGTCAATACATTGGCTCTCCGCACACGCCCGGCGGGTAATAAGACATTTGAGGAATTCCTAAAAGAAGTCAGACAGACGGCACTAGAAGCGTATGAGCATCAGGATTACCCGTTTGAAGAGCTTGTGGACAAACTCGGTGTGCAGCGGGAAATGAGCCGGAATCCTTTGTTTGACACAACGCTAGTCCTTCAGAATATGGAACAGCAAAAGCTAAAAATGAATGATGTACAGCTTCAGTGGAACGACTTGGAGCACCCAATATCAAAATTTGATATTTCCCTATACGTTACAGAGCATGATTCCGAGCTTTTCTGTCAGTTTGAATACAGTACAGCTTTGTTTGAGAAAGAAACCATCCAAAGGTGGGCCAGCCTTTTCACCACGCTTGTGGAACATACAGCTGCCAGCCCTGAAACAGAATTGGACGATATTCCAATCTTAACAAAAGAAGAAGAGAGAGATTTCATTGAATCATGCCATCCGTATGAGGAGACGGGCTATTCAATGAATCAAACGCTCCACTATGCACTCGAACAGCAGGCAGCAAAAACGCCTGATCAGGCGGCCGTTATCTTCGAAGATGGAGTGATGACCTATAAAGAATTGAACGAACAGGCTAACCGTATCGCCTGGGAGCTAATTGGACGGGGGGTAAAACCCGAAACGACTGTTGCCATTATAGGAAAGCGTTCACCTGAAATGCTGCTTGGCATTTATGGCATTCTTAAAGCTGGCGGCGCTTATCTGCCCATCGACCCGGATTATCCGGAAGAACGAATCAGCTTTCTGCTGGAGGACAGCGGTACAAACATTCTCCTGCTTCAGTCTGCCAGCCTTCATATTCCGGCATTTACAGGAGAGATTGTCTATCTCAATCAGACAAATAGCGGACTGGCACATCGTTTGTCCAATCCGAATGTGGATGTTCTCCCGCAATCTTTAGCCTATGTCATCTATACATCCGGCTCTACCGGGATGCCTAAGGGTGTTGAAATTGAACATCGATCAGCGGTGAATTTTTTGAATTCCCTACAGTCCCGCTATCAGCTAAAGCATTCAGATATGATTATGCACAAAACATCATATTCATTCGATGCTTCAATATGGGAGCTGTTTTGGTGGCCTTATGCCGGAGCTTCTGTTTATCTGCTTCCTCAGGGAGGCGAAAAAGAACCTGAAGTGATCGCGAAGGCCATAGAAGAACAAAAGATCACAGCTATGCATTTTGTGCCTTCAATGCTCCATGCATTTTTAGAACATATAAAATATCGCTCTGTACCGATTAAGACAAACAGACTCAAGCGAGTGTTTTCTGGGGGAGAACAGCTGGGGACCCATCTTGTCTCCCGATTTTACGAGTTGCTTCCAAATGTTTCAATAACCAATTCCTATGGGCCAACGGAAGCAACCGTAGAAGCTGCATTCTTTGATTGTCCGCCGCATGAAAAACTTGAACGGATCCCAATTGGAAAACCTGTTCATCATGTCAGATTATATATCCTGAATCAGAATCAGCGGATGCTGCCTGCTGGATGTATCGGCGAACTGTACATTGCCGGAGCGGGTGTTGCCAGAGGTTATTTGAATCGGCCGGCATTAACGGAGGAGCGTTTTCTTGAAGACCCGTTTTACCCGGGGGAACGCATGTACAAAACAGGAGACGTGGCGCGCTGGCTCCCTGACGGGAATATTGAATTCCTGGGACGGTTGGATGATCAGGTAAAAATTCGCGGCTACCGGATTGAGCCGGGAGAGATTGAAGCGGCACTAAGAAGCATAGAAGGCGTAAGGGAGGCGGCCGTTACCGTACGGACAGACAGCGGCGAGCCGGAATTATGCGCTTATGTAGAAGGGCTCCAAAGAAACGAAATCCGAGCGCAGCTTGAGAGACTGTTGCCGGGCTACATGGTCCCAGCCTATATGATAGAGATGGAACAGTGGCCGGTTACACCAAGCGGAAAGCTCGACCGAAACGCCCTGCCAGCTCCTGACGGAGCGGCAGATGCGGAGACCTACACAGCGCCGAGAAACGTGACTGAGATGAAGCTTTCTCAGCTGTGGGAGGACGTGCTGAAAAATGGCCCTGTCGGGATTCACGACAACTTTTTTGACCGCGGGGGACATTCCTTAAAAGCAACGGCGCTTGTCTCACGGATCGCCAAAGAATTCGATGTACAGGTGCCGCTAAAAGATGTGTTTGCCCATCCGACGGTAGAAGGACTGGCTACCGTTATCCGTGAAGGAACGGACAGTCCATATGAAGCGATTAAGCCCGCTGAAAAACAGGAAACCTATCCGGTTTCCTCTGCCCAAAAGCGGATTTATGTCCTTCAGCAGCTGGAGGACGGAGGGACAGGCTACAATATGCCGGCTGTGTTAGAGCTCGAAGGGAAGCTCAATCCTGAAAGGATGGACAGAGCTTTCAAAGAACTGATCAAGCGCCACGAGTCGCTTCGGACCTCCTTCGAACAGGACGCAGGAGGCGATCCGGTGCAGCGCATCCATGACGAGGTGCCATTTACGTTACAGACTACAGTTCTCGGCGCACGAACCGAACAGGAGGCCGCAGCTGCATTTATCAAACCGTTTGATCTCAGCCAAGCGCCGCTGTTCCGTGCCCAAATCGTAAAGGTATCAGATGAGCGGCACCTGTTGCTGGTTGATATGCATCACATCATTTCAGACGGTGTTTCCGTCAACATTCTGATTCGGGAATTCGGCGAGCTGTACAATAATCGGAAGCTTCCGGCACTGCGCATTCAATATAAAGATTATGCCGTATGGCAAGAAGGATTTAAAACAGGGGACGCGTACAAAACGCAGGGGGCGTACTGGCTGAAGCAGCTCGAGGGCGAGCTGCCTGTGCTGGATCTTCCGGCTGATCATGCCCGCCCACCGGTGCGAAGCTTCGCGGGTGACAAGGTCTCATTTACGCTGGAACCAGAGGTTGCATCAGGCCTTCACAAGCTGGCACGAGAAAACGGAAGCACACTGTACATGGTGCTCCTTGCGGCTTACACCGCGTTCTTGTCACGCTTAAGCGGACAGGAAGATATCATCGTCGGCTCGCCAATTGCCGGCCGGCCGCACAAGGATCTTGAGCCGATACTCGGCATGTTTGTGAACACGCTGGCGCTTCGGACACGCCCGGAGGGCGGGAAGCCGTTTGTACAGTACTTGCAGGAAGTGCGTGAGACAGCATTGGAAGCCTTTGAGCATCAGGATTACCCATTCGAAGAGCTTGTCGATAAGCTTGAATTGACACGGGATATGAGCCGAAATCCAGTGTTTGATGCGATGTTAGTTGTTCAAAATAATGATTACGAGCCATTGCATCTTCATGATTTGCAAATGAAGCCGGCACAAGTTTCTCATCTCGTTTCTAAATTCGATTTGACACTACAGGCATCTGAGGGCGACGAAAATATTCATTTCCTTTTTGAATATTCAACCGCATTGTTCGAGAAAACCACCATTGAACGCTGGGCATCGCATTTAACAAATGTACTTAGCATCATCGGTAAAAACCCGGAGGTGACACTTAACCAGATCGACATCCTGACCCAAGAAGAGCGGCACCAGCTGCTTAATGAGTTTAACACCGGGCAAGCGAATCAATACGGAGTTCAAACAATCAGTCAATTGTTTGAGCAGCAAGCTGCACGAACACCAAAAGCTTCTGCACTTGTCAGCGGAGACAAAACACTGACGTATCAAGAGTTGGACGAGTGGTCCAATGGAATCGCACGTGCATTGCGCAGCCGAGGTGTTAAGCCGGACACACCAGTAGGCATCATGATGCATCGTTCGTTCAGTATGATAGCATCCATACTTGGCGTGTGGAAAGCCGGAGGCTGTTACGTTCCCATTGATCCTGAATACCCGACAGAACGGAAACGCTATATCCTTAGCGACAGCGGAACGAAACTGCTGATGACAATAAATGAAGCGGATCTGGGAGTACTTGCTGACTTTGAAGGAGAGATCTTGACGATAGAAAGCGTAGAGGAAGACGACAAATCGCCGCTGCCGCAAATGTCGTCTGCCCATCATTTGGCTTATATCATTTATACCTCTGGAACGACGGGCCGTCCAAAAGGGGTAATGGTCGAGCATAAAGGTATTGCTAACACTCTTCAGTGGCGGCGAAACGCTTATGCATTCAACGAGACAGATACCATTCTGCAGCTCTTTTCTTTCTCATTTGACGGCTTTATAACTAGTATGTTTACACCGCTTTTGTCAGGTGCAAAAGCCGTTTTGCTTCATGAAGAGGAAGCGAAGGATATTCTGGCCATTAAGCATCAGCTGTCTCGTCAACGGATTACACATATGATTATAGTGCCTGTTTTATATCGAGCGCTTTTGGACATAGTGCAGCCGGAAGATGTAAAGACGCTTAGAGTCGTCACACTGGCGGGAGAAGCGGCTGACCGCGAATTGATCGACCGCAGCTTAGCTATATGTCCGCATACCGAACTCGCCAACGAATATGGACCGACAGAAAACAGCGTGGCGACTACCGTCATGAGACATATGGAAAAGCAGGCATACGTAAGCATCGGCAAGCCGATTGACAGGACTCAAGTGCTGATTTTAAATAGCAATCATCAGCTTCAGCCAATCGGTGTTGCGGGAGAGCTTTGTATAGCAGGAACAGGGCTTGCAAGAGGGTACGTCAATCTTCCAGAACTGACAGAGAGAGCATTCACGCAGAATCCATTTAAACCCGAAGCACGAATGTACCGAACAGGAGACGCCGCCAGATGGATGGCCGACGGTACACTCGAATATCTCGGAAGAATCGATGATCAAGTCAAAATCAGAGGATACCGTGTAGAAACGAAAGAAATTGAATCGGTCATCCGGTGTATAAATGGTGTAAAAGACGCCGCAGTAGTTGCTCATGTAACAGCGTCAGGACAAACCGAATTAAGTGCTTATGTGGTGACAAAACCAGAGTTGAGCACAAATGCTGTACGCTCAGAATTACAAAACAAGCTGCCGGTGTTTATGCACCCTGCGTTTATTGAAAAACTGGACTCACTTCCATTGTCACCAAACGGCAAGCTGGATCGCGGAGCACTTCCAAAACCTGTATACAACCACGAAGGTGAACGTCCATTCCTCCCGCCAGCCAGCAAAATGGAACAAATACTGGCAGATATATGGAAAGAAGTACTGGGGGCAGAAAAGATCGGAACAGCTGATTCGTTCTTTGAGCTTGGCGGAGATTCGATCAAAGCGTTACAGGTATCTGCGCGGCTTCACCGGATAGGCAAGCAAATGGCAGTGAAAGATTTGTTTAGCCATCCGACCATTCAAGAATTGGCAGCTTATATCCGTGATTCAGATACAAGTTCCAGCCAAGCTGCGGTTGAGGGAGACGTACAGTGGTCGCCTGTTCAAAAATGGTTCCTTTCTCAAGATATAAAAGAAAAACACCATTTTAATCAGTCCGTAATGCTGCATCGAAGCACCTCTGTACAAGAAGACGCACTGCGCAAAACGTTAAAAGCAATAACGTGTCATCATGATGCGCTGCGAATGGTGTTTACACAGAATGAACAAGGAAAGTGGGATCAATATAATCGGCCGCTCAGTCATTCGGACGACGCGTTGTACGACCTTCAGATGATTGATTTATCAGCTCCGGACGGCACTGATGGAAATAGCGCGTATGAGCCTATTATCAAACGTCATGTACTTGATATTCAGCAGAAAATGGATTTGAAGAATGGTCCGCTGCTGCAAGCCGGTCTTTTCCACACAATTGACGGTGATTTCTTATTTTTATCTGCTCATCACCTCGTCGTTGACGGCATTTCATGGCGGGTTCTGCTTGAAGATTTGGCTTTAGGGTATCGCCAAGCTGCAGGCGGGGAGGATATCAAACTGCCGCCTAAAACAAGCTCGTTTAAAGCGTATGCGAAAAAGCTCTCTGACTACGCTGAAAGCCAGCAGCTAATGAAACAGCTCAAGTATTGGCGCGAAGCCGAAGAGTATCAAACAGAGGCATTGTCTTTTGATCAAATCGATGGAACTAGAGCACACGAGGGACAACGGTCCACGATTTCGTTTACCTTAAACGAGAAAGAGACAGCAGCACTCTTAAAAGACGCCAACAGCGCATATAACACTGATACGCAGGACATGCTGCTCGCTTCTGTCATTCTTGCGCTGCGCCATTGGACCAATCAATCCGCCTTCAAACTATCATTAGAGGGCCACGGGCGAGAGGATGTATTAGAAGGAATAGATGTGAGCCGGACGGTTGGATGGTTTACCGCCATTTATCCGTTATTGGTTAAATTGAACGCAGACTTGCCAGATTCGGAAGAATACATGGTTCATGTGCTAAAAACAACAAAAGATACACTGAGACGTGTACCTGACAAAGGATTCGGCTACGGTGTCATCAAATATTTGACTCCGCCTGGCAAAAAAGACATCAATTTCACAGGTGCACCAGAAATCAGCTTTAATTATCTTGGTCAATTTGAAAGCGGCCGCACAGCTGAAGTACCTGAGGAGGACGCCTTCTCATTCTCTCCGCTGGGTGCCGGGGGTGATATCAGCACAACATGGAACCGTGAACAGTCGCTGGATATCAGTGCAATCGCTGCAGAAGGGAAAATGACTGTCAATATGACTTATGACACTACCCGTTTTCAGCGCAAAACCATCGAACAGCTTAGCGAAACTTGCCGTCAATTTTTATTACAGCTGATCGAACACTGCCAGAACAAAAGCGAAACAGAAAAAACGATCAGCGATTATGATGATCAAGAACTGACCGAGGATGCCCTGCAAGAGATTGCTGATATGCTCAGTTTTCACTAATGAAACCGTGAAGAAAGGTGCAGACACTATGGATACCATTAAAAAAATCAAGAACATTTATCCTCTGAGTCACATGCAGGAGGGAATGCTCTATCATTCCTTCCTCCGTAAAGAGGAGGGGGCATACGTTGAGCAGTCGCTCTTCACCATTAAAGGAAGCCTCAGCTATGAATGGTTTCAGCGCAGCATTCAAGCCATTATCGACCGCCATGATATTTTCAGAACCGTGTTTTTGCCGCACGTCCCGCATTTGTCGGGACCTCGGCAAGTCGTGATGACAGAACGTGAATTCCATTTGAACAGCGAAGACATTTCTCATCTGTCAACAAACGACCAGAATGAGTATATTGAACGCTTTAAAGAGAAGGACAAGCAAAAAGGCTTTGATCTGCAAAAAGACATGCTGATGCGGATTTCTCTATTCAAAACAGCTAAAGATGAGCATGTCTGTATCTGGAGTCACCATCATATTTTAATGGACGGATGGTGCCTAGGTATTGTTATGCAGGAATTTATGCAAATTTATCAATCGATTCATGCAGGAAAGCCGCTTTCATTAGACCCTGTCCGTCCGTACAGCACCTATATTTCCTGGCTGACAAACCGAGACAAAGAAAAAGCAGCGGCCTACTGGGATACCTATTTAAAAAACTACAGCACTCCATCACCTCTGCCTCGTGTGTCTGATAAAGAAACAAAAGAAGGTTATCACCGTGAAGATTTGATATTTTCATTAAATAAACCACTGACAGACAAGCTCAAAGAGACTGCCAAACAACATGGCGTCACGCTCGCTACCCTTATTCAGACGGTCTGGGGTGTGATGCTGCAGCAATATAACCGCACAGACGACGTTGTGTTTGGCGCAGTTGTATCAGGAAGACCGTCAGAAATCCCAGGCGTGGAGCAAATGATAGGGTTGTTTATCAATACCATACCGATTCGAATTAAAACACATCAAGACGAAACGTTTCACGAGCTGCTCATACGATGCCAGAAAGAAATGCTGGAAGCTGAGCCGTTTACCTGCCAGCCTTTATTTGATATTCAGGCAAACACCGCATTAAAACAGGAACTGATTGATCACATTATCGTCTTTGAAAACTATCCGTTACAGCAGAAAATCGCCGATTCCGCTGATCAAACCGATTCACCGCTGCAAATCGATCAAGTTCAAGTATCCGAGCAATCAGGATATAACTTTAATCTTGTCGTTGCTCCCGGCGAAGAGCTTGTCATCAAGTTCAGCTATAATGCGTTTGTTTACGATGCTGCCTGGATCAGCTGTATCAAGAGGCAATTTACGCAAGCGCTTAGCACAGCGGCACAGCACCCTCATATGCCAATTGCTGATTTTTCTTTTCTTGATGCAACAGAAAAAGAGCAGATTGTCACACAGTTCAACAATACAAAAACGGAGTATCCAAAGAATCATACAATTATCGATTTATTTCGCGAACAAGCAGAAAAAACGCCAGACCATACCGCACTTGTGTATGGCAATATGTCTATTTCGTATAAAGAGCTTGATAAACGCTCTAATGCGCTCGCCAGAGAGTTAATTCAAAAGGGATTTCGGAAAAACGAGACAGCCGGAATATTGGCTGCACATTCTCCCGAATTCATGATCAGTGTGCTTGCCGTATTAAAAGCAGGGGGAGCATACCTCCCGCTTGATGCGGAGCTTCCGCCTGAACGAGTCAGCTTTATGCTTGAGGAAACGCAGGCAAAAATACTGATTGTTCAAAAGGGGCTGGAGCAAAATGCTGCGTTCTCAGGAACATGTATGATTGCAGATGCGCAGGCATTGATGGAAGAGAATCATTTTCCTATCAACAGCAGCTCCAGTCCAGATGATCTTGCATATATCATGTATACCTCAGGATCAACAGGCCGGCCGAAAGGGGTCATGATCACGAATCGCAATGTCGTGTCCCTTGTCAGCAACAGCAATTACACGTCTGCGTCCGGTGATGACCGGTTTATTATGACTGGATCTATCAGCTTTGACGCCGTCACCTTTGAAATGTTCGGGGCACTTTTAAATGGCGCAAGCCTTCATATCATTGATAAATCGACAATGCTGACACCTGATCGGTTTGGAGCGTATTTGCTTGAAAATGGCATCACAGTGCTATTTTTAACGACGGCTCTTTTTAATCAGCTGGCACAGGTACGAGCTGACATGTTTCGCGGACTCCATACGTTATATGTCGGAGGAGAAGCACTCTCTCCTGCCCTGATGAATGCCGTCAGACACGCCTGTTCAGATCTCGCGCTTCATAATATTTACGGGCCTACGGAAAACACGACTTTTTCAACCTTTTTTGAAATGAAGAGAGACTATGCGGGGCCGATTCCGATTGGAAAACCAATCAGTAATAGCACCGCTTACATCTTAGATACAAAAGGACGTCTTTTGCCAATAGGCGTTCCCGGCGAGCTTTGTGTTGGCGGTGATGGAGTCGCTAAAGGCTATTTGAACAGAGAAGATCTGACAAATGCTGTGTTTTCTCCTCATCCTTTCTTGCCTGGAGAAAGAATATACCGTACCGGTGATTTGGCGCGCTGGCTGCCTGATGGAAACTTAGAATACATCAGCAGAATTGACAGGCAAATGAAAATCCGCGGAAAACGAATTGAGCCTGCCGAAATAGAAGCGCGACTGTTAGAAATGGAAGGCGTTCAAGAAGCAGCAGTGACATTGAGAGAAAAAGATGGAGAGGCGCAGCTGTACACTCATTACGTCGGTGATCACAAAAAAACAGATATGGATTTTCGCGCCGATTTGGCGCGTGTGCTTCCAGACTATATGATCCCGCAGCACTGGGTGCGTGTGGAGCGGATGCCGCTTACCGGAAACGGAAAAATAGACCGCAGCGCGCTGCCTATTCCAGAAAATAAGCCTGCCAAACGACAGGACATCATATTGCCAAGAAACTTGGTTGAAGAAGAATTGGCGAACATTTGGAAGCAAGTCCTCGGTGTTAACACAATCAGTATTGATGATGACTTCTTTGCTATTGGCGGACATTCACTAAAAGCACTGCAAGTCATACATACACTAAAACATCAGCAGCACATTGACATACCGATTGATTTCTTGTTCGAACATCCGACAATCGCTCAGCTTGCCGAAAAACTTTATTCTAAACAGCTGACAGCGGCAGATGAACAGCATGTGATCAAACTGAACCAGTACGGCACGCAAAATCTTTTCTGCTTCCCGCCGATATCAGGATTTGGCATTTATTTTAAAGACCTTGCTTTATTGCTGAATGAGAAGGCAGCCGTATACGGGTTTCACTTTATTGAACAAGACACCCGCATTGAACAATATGTTAATTGCATGACGGACATACAGCCTGAGGGCCCATACGTTTTATTAGGCTACTCTGCAGGCGGAAACCTGGCTTTTGAAGTGGCACAGGCTATGGAGCGCAAAGGATTGGAAGTCAGCGACTTCATTATCGTGGACGCTTATCTAAAAGAACAGCCTTTGCCTATCGATACCGGGAATGACGAATCTGCAGCATATCTGCCTGAAGCAGTCAGAGAAAAGGTGATGAAGAAAAAAAGAAACTATCAGGCATATTGGGCACAATTGCTGAATGAAGGGCACATCAAAGCAAGCATTCATTTCATCGAAGCTGGAATCCGCCCCGAAACCAGCGAGAATACAGGCTTAACGAAATGGGAAGGCGCCTGTGGAAACTATAGTGAGTACACGGGTTTTGGCGCTCATAAAGACATGCTGGAAGGAACATATGCTGAAAAGAATGCTGACATCATCCTCGACATTTTAGAAAAGATCACTTCAAATAAAGCAATCCCGCACAAACAATAGAGCGGATTCGCGGACAAAAGCATTCTTTGTCCGCTTCTTTTTGTATCAAAGAATGGATCGATGACACTAGGGAATGATAACATCATCCTTTTTCTTGGAGGCTTGTCATGGAGCATTTATCTTTTCTTACGTTTATCATGCTGATTCTAGCCAGTTACAGGCTGACACATTTGATTGTATTCGACAAAATCACAGAATTTATCCGAAAACCTTTTATGAAAAAGAAAAGGATTGTTGATCAAAACGGGCATGTAGATGAAAAAAGCGTGCCGGCTTCTAACTTTGGATACATGCTCAATTGCTACTGGTGTGCCGGTGTTTGGTGTGCCATCTTGATCGGACTTGGCTATCTTTTTTTGCCTCGTATTGCAATACCGCTGATCTTTATTTTAGCCATCGCTGGGGCACAAGCGATCCTTGAAACGGCTGTCGGTGTCGGCGTAAAACTTATTGACGTGTTAAAAAGTCTACAAACCATGATGAATGATAAAAAGTCCTAAAAGCGGTTCACAACATGCTTTAGGACTTTTTTCGTTTATTTAGTGAGATAGACATTCTGTTAATCACCCTTTTATAGCCCGGGAATACCGTAATAGCGAATAGTGAAAGTGATGTAATGGGGGAGAAGAAACAGAATGAAGGTTTGCCAAAAGTCGATTGTCCGTTTCCTTGTCAGCTTGATCATCGGAACGTTTGTCATTTCCGTTCCGTTTATGGCCAATGCGCAGTCTGACAGGGAGCTGAGAGCCGTATGGATTGCTTCCGTATTAAATATTGATTGGCCGTCCAAAAAAGGGTTATCTGTGAAAGAGCAAAAACAGGAGTATATCAAACTGCTGGACGATGTGCAAAAAATGGGAATGAACGCCGTTATCGTTCAGATTAAACCGACGGCTGATGCTCTTTATCCGTCAGCTTACGGGCCTTGGTCGGAATACTTAACCGGTGTTCAAGGGAAGGACCCGGGCTATGATCCTCTTGCATTTATGATTGAAGAAACCCATAAACGAAATTTGGAATTTCACGCGTGGTTTAATCCTTACCGTATTACAATGAATCATACAGATCTTAATAAATTGTCTGAGGGGCACCCGGCAAGAAAACATCCAGATTGGGTTGCCACCTACGGAAACCAGCTGTATTATCACCCAGGCATTCCAGAAGCGAGAGATTTTATCGTCAAAGGCATTGAAGAAGTCGTAAAACATTATGATATCGATGCTGTTCATATGGATGATTATTTTTACCCTTATAAAATAGCAGGACAGGAATTTCCTGATCAAGCACAGTACGAACAATACGGAAAAGACGCTTTTTCTAATATCGATGACTGGCGGCGGGACAATGTGAACCAGCTTGTCAAACAAATCAACCAAACAATTAAAGCTGCAAAACCGTATGTCAAATTCGGCATCAGTCCCTTTGGAGTATGGAGAAACGCCGCAGATGACCCGACCGGATCGAATACAAAAGCAGGCATCAGAAATTATGACGATCTATATGCAGACACAAGACATTGGATCCAAGAAGGCGACATCGATTATATTGCTCCGCAAATTTATTGGAGTATCGGCTTTAACGCAGCGGCTTACGACGTGCTGGCTGATTGGTGGAGCAATGAAGTCAAAAATAGGCCTGTTCACTTATATATTGGCCAGGCAGCATATAAAATCAATAACAATTTTGATCCGCCTTGGTCCGACCCTGAGGAATATGTGCGGCAAATCACTTTGAACCGCCAGCTTGAACTGGTGAAAGGAAGCATGCATTTCAGTCTCAAGGATCTCAACAAAAATCCGCTTGGCATCAAAGACAGGCTCATCGCCGATCTTTACAGCAAGCCGGCACTGGTTCCGCAAATGCCTTGGCTTGACAATACCGCCCCAAAAAAACCGAAGCTTACGAAAGTCACCGAAGACAAAAACGGCAATCTTCTGCAGATTAAAGATCACCCATCAAATCAAAAAACGAAAGAAACAGCCTATTATGCGATATACAGAGCCGAAGGGAAAAAGCAGAGAACATTGCTGGCAACGCAAAGAAAAACACATGAGCAGCAAACCTTCTTAGATAACACGGCAGATCCTAACAAGAAATATACGTATTATGTCACTTCAGCAGACCGGCTTCATAACGAAAGCAAGGCTTCCAAACGAACAACAAAATAAGAAATGAGAAGGACGGCTTTCTAAGTCGTCTTTTTTTAAAAAGTGATTTTGGAGACAGGAAACGATGGTAAACCGCTGAATTTTTTAAAAAACAAAGGAGAGATTCACATGAATATGGAGGCGGTTTTTGGACTTTTTCCAGTATTGGAATCTGAGAAACTAGTACTAAATAAAATCGAAGAGAAACACGTACAGGACGTGTTTTACGTTTTCATTTCTCGTCTGGTTAGGTGCCACATTATTTTTTGTGCTGTTCGGAGATGCTGTGTTGACTGATCCGGCTGAAGAAGCCTTTTTGCCGAACTTTCTTCTCTTGGGAGCGGGCACCGCTCTTGTTTTATGCCTTGTGTTCTTTCTCTATCAAAAACTCGATCAATCACAGTTCGCGGTGATCAAGCTAGGTATATGGGGATCAGCGGTCGGTTTATTGATGGATACGATTTCCCTTTGGAATCATCCCCTCATCTTCCCGGCTTTATCAAAGGGCCAAGTTATTGCGTTTGCGATATGGATGGTATGCGCCTACTGCATGTATTTGCTCATTCCGCTGAAATTATCACATAAAAAATGATTCAGTTTTAATTTTCAGACTTTTCTTGTCAGGGAATGATTATAGAACTCGCCTAATAGGATGTTACAAAGATGTGAAGGAGGAAACGATGTGAATTTTGAGCTGACAAAAGAACAACAAATGGTGCGTGAAATGGTAAAAGATTTTGCGAAAAAAGAAATTGCTCCTCACGCTGAACATGTAGATCAAACAGGCGAGTTCCCGATGCAAACATTTAAAAAAATGGGTGAACTCGGTCTGATGGGTATTCCATTTCCAGAAGAATACGGCGGATCTGGCGGTGATACGATTTCATATGCCTTAGCGGTTGAAGAAGTCGGCAAAGCCTGCGGCAGTACTGGATTAAGCTATGCTGCAGCGGTCTCGCTAGGCGCAAGCCCTCTATACTACTTCGGAACAGAAGAGCAAAAACGGACGCATTTGACGCCGCTGGCTTCAGGCACAGCACTCGGATCATTCGGCCTGACGGAGCCAAATGCAGGCTCAGATGCAGGAGGCACTCAAACAAAAGCGATTTCAAATGGTGACGAGTATGTAATCAACGGCGAAAAGTGCTGGATCACTAATGCAAGCTACGCACGCACAGTTATTGTGACTGCAGTAACAGGCAAAAACAAAGATGGAAAAAACATCATCTCCGCATTAATCGTGCCAACTGACACACCAGGACTTACGATTACGAGCCCGTACGATAAAATGGGCGTCCGCGGTTCGAATACAGCGGAAATTTTGCTTGAGGATGTAAGAGTGCCTGCGGCCAACTTACTCGGCGATCCAACAAAAGGGTTTAAACAGTTTCTATATACGCTGGACGGTGGTCGAATCTCCATCGCTGCTCTTGCAGTCGGCATTGCCCAGGCGGCCCTTGACGCATCATTGGCATATGCGAAAGAACGAAAGCAGTTTGGACAGCCGATTTCTTCCTTTCAAGCGATTCAATTTAAGCTTGCTGACATGGCGATGGAAATTGATCTGGCACGGCAAATGGTGTTAAAAGCCGCCTGGCTGAAAGACCATAACCGCCCGTTCACCAAAGAAGCGGCGTACGCCAAGCTATTCGCATCTGAAATGGCGACAAGAGCTTGCAATCAAGCCATTCAAATCCATGGAGGTTCAGGCTATATGAAAGAGTATGGGGTGGAACGGATGCTGCGGGACGCAAAATTAATGGAAATCGGTGAAGGCACATCTGAAATTCAGCGTCTCGTGATCGCCAGACAGCTTTTAAAATAAAAATGTAAACGCTTTCCCATCATTAAGAAAGGAGGAACAAGCAATGGCTGAACTCATCCATTCCACAATCGGCAGGCTGCTGGAACAAACAGCTGATGCGTATCCCGATCGAGATGCTGTTGTGTATCCAGACCGAAATATCCGCTATACGTACGCTCAATTTGACAGTCTGTGCCGTCAAACCGCTAAAGGTCTTATGCGGATGGGGATTGGGAAAGGAGACCACGTCGCCATATGGGCTTCTAATATCCCTGAATGGCTTGCCGTCCAGTTCGCAACTGCAAAGATCGGAGCCGTGCTCGTAACCGTCAATACCAATTATCAAGCACACGAGCTTGATTACTTGTTAAAGCAATCGGATGCCGCGGCACTTATCATCATGGATTCATACAGAGGCACTTCTTATTCAGACATCGTGAACAGTTTAATACCAGAACTGCAAGAAGCAATGCCCGGCCAACTGAAATCAGAACGCTATCCCTTTTTAAAAACGCTGATCTATATTGGCAATAAACGATTGTCTGGCTTATATCATTGGGACGATATAGAGATATTGGCGAAAACAGTGACAGATGCTGAGCTTGAAGAGAGAATGAACAGCCTGGATAAAGACGATGTGATTAATATGCAATACACATCAGGAACGACAGGGTTTCCAAAAGGCGTGATGCTGACCCATTTTAATGTCATCAATAACGCTGCCAATATCGCTGAATGTATGGCTTTATCCTCTCAAGACCGCATGTGCATCCCGGTTCCGTTTTTTCACTGCTTTGGATGCGTGCTTGGGGTTTTGGCATGTGTATCCGTCGGGGCAGCCATGATACCCGTGCAAGAATTTGATCCCGTTACCGTCCTTAAAACGGTAGAAAAAGAGAAATGCACAGCGCTCCATGGTGTGCCTACCATGTTTATCGCCGAGCTGCATCATCCGGATTTTGATGCATATGATCTATCGACGCTCCGAACAGGAATCATGGCCGGCTCTCCCTGTCCAAGTGAAGTGATGAAAGCTGTGATTGAAAGGATGGGCATGAAAGACATTACGATCGCCTATGGACAAACCGAAGCCTCGCCAGTCATTACACAAACGAGAGCAAATGATTCCTTCATAAGAAGAGTCGAAACAACCGGCCGCGCCCTGCCACATACTGAAGTGAGAATTGTAGAACCCGGGACATGTCAAGAAGTTCAAAGAGGCATGCAGGGAGAACTGTGCACCCGCGGCTATCACGTCATGAAAGGCTATTATAAAGACAAAGAAGCGACCAGAAAAGCAATCAATCACGACGAATGGCTGTTTACCGGAGATCTTGCTGTCATGGATGAAGACGGGTACTGCCGCATCACCGGAAGATTAAAAGATATGCTCATCAGAGGCGGCGAGAACATTTATCCGCGGGAAATTGAAGAATTTTTATACCGGCATCCCGCTGTTTTAGATGTACAGGTGGTTGGTGTGCCTGACGCCAAATTCGGGGAGGAAGCTGCAGCCTGGATTAAACTGAAAGACGGTAAAAGCGTTTCACCTGATGAGCTTAAAGCCTATTGCAAAGGGAAAATCGCCCGCCACAAAATTCCGCGTTATGTTATTTTTACGGACGACTATCCGATGACGGCCTCAGGCAAAATTCAAAAATATAAACTGCGAGAAAAAACGATTGAAATGTTCAACCTATCATCAAGTCAATGAGGTGAAATCATGTTTACAAAAGTACTGATCGCCAACCGCGGAGAAATTGCAATGAGAATTATCCGAACATGCAGCCGTCTCGGCATTAAAACGGTCGCGGTTTATTCAGAAGCAGACAAGGACGCGCCCCATACAAAAGCCGCTACAGAGGCTTATTTGATCGGGGAATCGAGAGTCAGTGAAAGTTATTTAAATATAGAGAGAATAATAAAGACGGCGAAAAAAGCAAATGCCGACGCGATCCACCCGGGATATGGATTGTTATCAGAAAACAGCCGATTCGCTGAACGCTGCAAGCAAGAAAACATCGTGTTTATCGGACCTTCCCCTGATATCATCGCAAAGATGGGCAGCAAAATTGAAGCGCGAAAAGCAATGGAGGCTGCAGGAGTCCCTGTGGTGCCAGGCGTTTCTGAATCCCTCGGAGATATAGAGGCAGCCTGCCGCACCGCAAGTCAAATCGGCTATCCTGTCATGCTGAAAGCTTCAGCGGGAGGAGGCGGCATCGGAATGCAGCGTGTTGAAAATGAAGAAGCATTAAAAAAAGCGTACGAGGGAAACAAAAAACGCGCAGCAGATTTTTTCGGTGACGGGTCGATGTATTTAGAAAAAGTTATTGAACATGCGCGTCACATCGAGGTTCAGCTTTTGGCCGATCAACACGGCCATACAGTACATCTGTTTGAACGTGATTGCTCTGTTCAGAGGCGCCACCAAAAAGTCATTGAAGAAGCACCGTCTCCATTTGCAGACGATGAACTAAGAATGAAGATCGGGCAAACAGCGGTAAAAGCAGCGAAGGCAATCGGCTATACGAACGCAGGCACCATCGAATTTATAGTTGACCAGAAGCAAAATTTTTATTTCCTCGAAATGAATACGAGACTGCAAGTTGAACACCCCGTGACTGAAGAAATAACAGGCCTGGACTTAGTTGAGCAGCAGCTGCGAATTGCTGCGGGCCATACACTCACATTCTCCCAAAAAGACATCCAACGGAACGGGCATGCGATAGAGGTTCGAATATACGCGGAAGATCCCAAGACCTTCTTCCCGTCACCAGGTACGATCACTGCGTTTTCACTTCCTGACCAAAAAGGAGTCAGACACGAATGTGCGGTAGCAAAAGACAGCACCGTTACCCCTTTTTATGACCCGATGATCGCTAAGATGATTGTCAAAGGCCAAACCAGAACAGAAGCAATTGAAAAACTAGAGACAGCGCTTCGCGACTATCGTGTAGAGGGAATCAAAACAAATCTTCCGCTTCTCATACAGGCTGCGGCAACAAAGGCATTTAAAGAAGGGGATGTCACGACTGACTTTTTGAAACAACACCTATAAAGGAGGCAGTTGTCATGACGGTTAGCATACAAATGGCAGGAAACCTGTGGAAAGTCCACGTCAAAGCCGGCGACCAAATCGAAAAGGGCCAGGAGGTAGCCATTTTGGAATCGATGAAAATGGAAATCCCGATCGTTGCAGATAGAAGCGGAATCGTAAAAGAAGTCAAAAAAAATGAAGGCGACTTTGTAAATGAAGGAGACGTACTGCTCGAACTGAGCGATTCCACTCAATAATTTGGAGGAAGACCATGTCATATCCTAAAAAAGTGACAATCAAAGAAGTCGGCCCGCGTGACGGCTTACAAAACGAGCCCGTATGGATCGCAACAGAGGATAAAATAACCTGGATCAACCAGCTTTCCCGGACAGGGCTTTCGTATATTGAAATCACATCCTTCGTTCACCCGAAATGGATTCCGGCGCTTCGAGATGCTATCGACGTAGCAAAAGGCATCAACCGTGAAAAAGGGGTAACGTACGCGGCACTTGTCCCGAATCAAAGAGGACTGGAGAATGCGCTTGAAGGAGGCATTGACGAAGCTTGCGTTTTTATGTCCGCCAGCGAGACGCACAACAGAAAAAACATCAATAAATCCACTTCTGAGTCCCTTCATATACTCAAACAAGTAAACAACGACGCACAAAAAGCAAACCTCACAACAAGAGCCTACCTCTCGACTGTTTTCGGCTGTCCGTACGAAAAAGATGTCCCCATTGAACAAGTCATTCGCCTTTCAGAAGCTCTATTTGAATTTGGGATTTCTGAACTGTCGCTTGGAGATACAATTGGAGCGGCTAATCCCGCCCAAGTGGAAACTGTACTTGAAGCTCTTTTGGCACGATTCCCGGCTAATCAAATTGCCTTGCATTTTCATGATACGAGAGGAACCGCTCTGGCCAACATGGTCACAGCACTCCAAATGGGCATAACGGTGTTCGACGGCTCGGCAGGCGGGCTTGGGGGATGCCCATATGCGCCAGGTTCATCAGGAAACGCCGCAACTGAGGATATCGTGTACATGCTTGAACAGATGGATATCAAAACAAATGTAAAGCTCGAAAAACTGCTATCTGCGGCAAAATGGATTGAAGAAAAGATGGGCAAACCGCTGCCGAGCAGAAATTTACAGGTGTTTAAATCATCTTGATAAAAGGGAGGACGCATACAATGGGAGACTCTATTCTTTTTACTGTTAAAAATGAACATATTGCGTTGATCACCTTAAACAGGCCTCAGGCAGCAAATGCTCTTTCAGCGGAAATGCTTAGAAACCTGCAAATGATTCTTCAGGAAATTGAATTCAACTCAAACATCCGCTGTGTCATCCTCACAGGCACCGGTGAAAAAGCGTTTTGTGCAGGGGCAGACCTGAAGGAACGGATAAAACTGAAAGAAGATCAGGTTCTGGAAAGTGTATCTCTCATTCAAAGAACGGCGGCTTTACTTGATGCCTTGCCGCAGCCGGTCATAGCTGCGATAAATGGAAGCGCATTAGGCGGCGGACTAGAATTGGCATTGGCATGCGACCTTCGAATCGCAACTGAATCAGCTGTGCTGGGACTTCCGGAAACAGGGTTAGCTATTATCCCTGGCGCTGGAGGGACCCAAAGGCTGCCCCGGCTGATTGGCAGAGGAAAAGCAAAAGAATTAATTTATACAGGCAGACGCATGACCACACATGAAGCAAAGGAAATCGGTCTTGTAGAGCATGTCACGGCTCCTTGTGACCTTATGCCAAAAGCAGAGGAACTGGCCGGAGCCATTTCTGCCAACGGGCCGATCGCTGTCCGTCAGGCTAAATTTGCAATCAATAAAGGATTGGAGACAGATCTCGCTACAGGCCTTGCGATTGAACAAAAAGCGTATGAACAAACCATCCCGACAAAAGACAGGAGAGAAGGGCTTCAGGCCTTTCAAGAAAAAAGACGGGCCGTATACAAGGGAATATAAAAGGGAGGCAATGCTCATGGATTATGAAAAGGAACGAACAGAACGGGCTGAACGGATTCGAAAAGGCGGAGCGGAAAAGTATCATCAAAGCAATCGGGAAAAAGGCAAGCTCTTTGTCAGAGAGCGGCTTTCCCTTCTCTTTGACGATGACATTGAGCTAGAAGACGCTTTTTTTGCGGAATGTATGTCAGACGGGCTCCCCGCTGACGGAGTTGTAACCGCTATCGGCAAAATCGGCGGCCATACCGTTTGCGTCATGGCGAATGATTCAACAGTGAAAGCGGGGTCATGGGGAGCAAAAACAGTTGAAAAAATCATCAGAATTCAAGAAACCGCCGAAAAATTAAACTGTCCGCTCATTTATTTAGTCGATTCGGCAGGCGCCCGAATTACCGACCAAATCAATGTCTTTCCAGGGAGACGCGGTGCAGGAAGAATTTTTTACAATCAAGTCAAATTATCGGGACGCATTCCGCAAATCTGTCTGCTTTTCGGACCATCTGCAGCAGGTGGCGCTTATATTCCGGCCTTCTGTGATATCGTCGTTATGGTAGACGGTAACGCCTCCATGTATTTAGGCTCGCCAAGGATGGCGGAAATGGTTATTGGCGAAAAAGTGTCTCTCGAAGAAATGGGTGGCGCCCGTATGCATTGCTCAATCTCCGGCTGCGGAGATATTCTTGCAGAAACTGAAGAAGAAGCCATACAGCTGGCGCGGGCTTATTTGTCTTACTTTCCGGCAAATTTTCAAGAAAAAGCGCCCATTCATGAGAAACGCCCGCCAAAACACTTCGACACTCCGCTTGCCGACGTCATTCCGCAAAATCAAAACGCGCCTTTTGATATGTATGAGCTGATTGAGCGGGTCATAGATGAAGACTCATTTTTTGAGATCAAAGCCTTATTTGCACCGGAATTATTGACGGGCCTCGCACGAATCCAAGGACAGCCTGTCGGCATTGTTGCAAACCAGCCGAAGGTAAAAGGAGGCGTCTTATTCCACGATTCAGCAGACAAAGCGGCTAAGTTTATTACCTTATGTGACGCTTTTCATATCCCATTGCTGTTCTTAGCGGATATCCCCGGTTTTATGATTGGCACAAAAGTAGAACAGGCTGGGATTATCAGACACGGAGCAAAAATGATTTCTGCGATGTCGGAGGCAACTGTTCCAAAACTCTCTGTCATTGTCCGAAAAGCTTACGGGGCGGGGTTGTATGCAATGGCAGGGCCGGCATTTGAACCGGATTGCTGTCTAGCGCTCCCAACCGCCCAAATCGCCGTCATGGGCCCTGAGGCCGCTGTAAACGCTGTCTACGCTAAAAAAATCGCCGAGCTGCCAGAAGAAGAGAGAGCCGCATTTATCAGCAGCAAACGGGAGGAATACAAAGAGGACATCAATATCTACCGTCTGGCTTCAGAAATGATCATTGATGCTGTTATCCCAGCCAATTCGCTGCGTGATGAGCTGACCAAACGGCTCAAGGCATACATGACAAAGGAAATGACATTTACCAATCGAAAGCATCCGGTTTATCCAGTGTAAAAGCAAGAACTTAGGAGCGCAAAAAAAGCGCTCCTTTATATATTTACAATAACAACATTATGTCAACTCATTACCTTTGCATAAAACGCTTGGTTTTTTAGAATAGTAAATAAAGGCTGCCGCACCTCTAGCGGCAATTGTCAGTTTATCATAAAAAGGGGCCTACATTATGTATCATTTATATTCACATAACGACTTGGACGGAGTAGGGTGCGGAATCGTAGCAAAATTGGCGTTCGGAAAAGACGTAGAGGTCCGGTATAACTCTGTCAACGGTTTAAACGCACAGGTGCAGTACTTTTTAGAAAAAGCGAAGGAGAGCAACAGACAGGACACGTTATTCATCACCGATCTCGCCGTCAATGAAGAAAACGAAGAGAGATTGAATGAGTATGTTCATGCAGGGGGCAAAGTGAAGCTCATAGACCATCATAAAACAGCCCTTCATTTGAATGAGCATGAATGGGGATTTGTCCAGGTGGAATACGATGATGGAAGGCTCACATCCGCGACATCGCTTTTATATGGCTATCTCGTTGAAAATGGCTTCATGAAACCGACAAATGCCTTAGATCAATTCACAGAGCTCGTCCGCCAATACGATACATGGGAGTGGGAGCGGTACGATCAAAAACAGGCGAAGCGGCTTAATGATCTTTTCTTTTTGCTGTCAATCGATGAATTTGAAGCAAAAATGATCCAGCGCCTTTCCGCGCATGACGAATTTTTCTTCGATGATTTTGAAGAAAAACTGCTTGATTTAGAAGACGAAAAAATCGAGCGCTACCTCCGCAGAAAGAAAAGGGAAATGGTACAAACCTTTGTTCACGAACACTGTGTAGGCATCGTTCACGCTGAATCGTACCATTCAGAGCTGGGGAACAGGCTAGGGAAAGATAATCCGCACCTCGATTACATTGCGATTTTGAGCATGGGGTCAAAACGAGTCAGTCTCCGCACCATTCATGATTACATCGATGTGTCAGAAATCGCCGGCCGATATGGCGGCGGAGGGCATGCAAAAGCGTCCGGCTGTTCAATAACCGATGAAGTATACGAGTTGTTTGTAGCTGAAGCTTTCCGTATTGATCCTGTACGGCCGGATGCCTTCCGTAACATCTATAATCTAAAGGGATCTGCGAATGGATCATTATATGAAAATCGCGCACAAATGAGATTTTTTCTTTTCCCTTTAGACAACGAATGGAATATTCAAATTAACGGAGAAACCCAAGACGAAACATTCGCAGCGTTTGAAGAGGCAGAATGGTTTATTAAGAGAAATTATGCCGCATCGCTCGTGCGGGATGAAGTGTTTGTCGCATTTTTAGCGGAGAATCTGAAGCTGGCAAATCAACATCGGAAGTAAAAAAATATGCATAGGGGAGCGTCAGTCACCCCTATGCATATCCGCTAACTATCGTTTAAATATGGCTGTACGTTTCTTAATCACAAAATAAAGGGCTATCACGACAACAGCCAATATCATAATCGGTGTTGTATAAGTGCCTGCTATATTCTCAACATCATCCCACTGGCTTCCTAGCTGTATGCCTAAATAAACAAACAGAATAGACCATGGAATGATAGCAAGCACAGTCAGTACCACAAATTTGAGAAAAGGCATTCTGGCAATACCTGCCGGAATGGATATGGCATGTCTGACAACCGGTATAAAACGAGCCGAGAAGACAACTCCGGCGCCGTATTTCTGAAACCAGTTTTCCGACATGTCGATATGATGCTTTTTAATCAATAAATACTTCCCGTATTTGTCCAGAAATGGCCTGCCGCCATAGCGGCCGATCCAGTAAATAAAGATCTGGGCAATGGTACCCCCGATAACACCCGCAATAATTGCGCCAATAAATCCAATCGTGCCTTCCGATACCATATAGCCGCCATAAGCTAATACAATCTCACTCGGAATGATTTCAATCATTAACCCAATCGCAATACCCGCATATCCCATGTTCGTCAGCCATGTTAAAATTTCGCTTATCAAACTGCCCACATTCTTCACAACCTGTCCTAATCTTTTTCACTATTATATGACTGATTGACGAGCAAGATGGTTACAATTTTTTTACCGCAGCATTTCTTTCGTTTCCCGTTTGATCACATCTTCTAAATAGGCCAAAAGCTGAGATCTCATTTCGGAACGCATTAAGCCGATTTCGGTGCTCGCTTTAAAACAGCCTAGCTTATCGCCAATGTCATATCGATTTCCTTCAAGCAGCCGGGCGTGGATCGGCTCCTTACGGCAAACCTCACGAAGCGCATCTGTCAGCTGAATTTCGTTGCCCGCGCCTCTGCCAATTGTCTTCAAAACGGAGAAGATCGAAGAATTCAGCACATAACGTCCCATTACTGCGATTTCCGAAGGTGCTTCTTCAGGAGAAGGCTTTTCCACTAAATCGTTCACTTCGTATACATGCCCTTGAGACCCTGATGTATTTATAATACCATATTTGCTGACATCCTCAGGGAGAACTGACTGTACACCGACAACCTCTGTGCCATAAACGTCATATACATCCATTAATTGCCGAAGAGCCGGTGTTTCAGACACCATAATATCATCACCTAAGAGAACGGCAAAAGGCTCATCTCCGATAAAATGCTCCGCACACAGCACCGCATGGCCTAATCCGAGCGGTTCTTTCTGGCGGATGTAATGAATGTTGGCCAAATCGGCAATCTGCTGCATTTCCTTAAGTGTCTCCGTCTTGCCTTTTTCCCGAAGATTGAATTCCAATTCCGCCGACCGATCAAAATGATCTTCAATCGAGCGTTTGTTTCTCCCTGTAATAATCAGTATATCTTCAATTCCTGACTCTGCGGCCTCTTCTACAATATATTGGATCGCCGGTTTGTCGACGATTGGGAGCATTTCTTTAGGCTGCGCCTTTGTCGCCGGCAGAAATCTCGTTCCTAAACCCGCTGCGGGAATAACCGCTTTTCTCACTTTTTTTCTCATTCATCCTCACTCCTGATCCTGTATGTTTTTCAGCGAATCTCCAAATACCCAGATTCGGTTTCCAATAAAATTCATCATCATTCCGCCGATAGTGGCGGCGAGCTTGCTCACCAATAGCGAACAGCCACAGTTTTGAAACAAATAAAGCAGCAAAAAGGTGATCCCTGACGCGGTAATATTAATCATGAGAAAACGCACGATCTCTTTCCCGTCAGCCTTACCTTTCACACAAAACGTCCAATTCCGGTTCCACACATAGCTGTTGACGATACCTGCAGTATAGGAGAAGATCTGCGCCGGCAGATAAGAGACGTGACAAGCGGTAAGAAGAAAGAAGACACCAAAATCTATCAGCGTATTGCCGACGCCTACGGTGCAAAAACGGCCTAATGTCTTTATTTTTTCTTTCAGCGTAACGAACCTCCCTTCATAAAAGATGCGAGTGGCAGTCATATTTGTTGATATGGATTACTATAGCGGACAGTGTTGAATAAACAATTAATAAAATATGAACAAAACATGAAAAAGCGGGTATACCGCTCAATAGTTCTTATACTCTTGAAAAAACAGCCGCATTGACGGCTGTTTTTTTTGTGTCTGAAAACTATCTTTACATAAAAATATAAAAGAAGTGTTAGCCCCATCTTATCAATGAATAAATGTATCCAGTTCCTTTGTAGAATCGAACACTAACTCCTCCAAAAGTTTCTATACACAATTTTTTTAATGATGTAGGATGTTAGATAAAGGGATATCTTGGATAATGATGTAATCTACGTTCAATGTGATTAGTGGGAGGCCATGAACAATCCTGTCTTTTTATTTTCTGGACAATGGTCGCTAGGAATGGGGAAATTTTTTTGAACAATTTTGAAGGAGTGGTGCGATCTCCTCGAAGAAAGGAGAGAATGGAGACACATGAAGATGAGCTTTCAGAACAAGAACTGGGAACATTGCTAAACAGCTTCCGGCTACTTTATGCGTGCGATCTTCATGACCTGTTGTTATCAAAAAGAAAATCCCCCATTTTTAGGAAAAAGGAGGATGTGAAGTGATGAGGAAAAAGTGTAGCGTATGTTTATGGATTCTAGTTTTATTATTGAGCTGCTTATCTGGGAAGTCTGCGTATGCTGCCACTAGTACTACAATTGCAAAACATATAGGGAATTCAAATCCGCTTATCGACCATCATTTGGGAGCGGATCCGGTTGCGCTGACCTATAACGGAAGAGTCTACATCTATATGTCAAGTGATGACTATGAATATAATAGCAACGGAACAATTAAAGATAATTCATTTGCCAATTTGAATAGAGTATTCGTCATATCTTCAGCGGATATGGTGAACTGGACAGACCACGGAGCCATTCCGGTAGCAGGTGCCAATGGAGCTAATGGAGGCCGTGGAATTGCAAAATGGGCAGGTGCGTCATGGGCACCGTCAATCGCAGTTAAAAAAATTAATGGCAAGGATAAATTCTTCCTTTATTTCGCAAACAGCGGTGGAGGTATCGGGGTTCTCACCGCAGACAGCCCGATTGGTCCATGGACCGACCCAATCGGAAAACCGCTCGTAACACCAAGTACGCCAGGAATGTCAGGTGTTGTATGGCTTTTTGATCCGGCAGTATTTGTAGATGATGACGGAACCGGTTACCTGTATGCCGGGGGAGGCGTTCCTGGCGGTTCAAATCCAACGCAGGCACAATGGGCCAATCCTAAAACGGCTAGAGTCATAAAATTAGGGCCTGATATGACGAGTGTTGTTGGAAGTGCATCTACAATTGATGCGCCTTTCATGTTTGAAGATTCGGGATTGCACAAGTATAACGGAACATATTACTATTCCTATTGCATCAATTTCGGCGGCACGCATCCGGCCGATAAACCCCCGGGTGAGATCGGCTACATGACAAGTTCAAGTCCCATGGGCCCCTTTACATATAGAGGGCATTTCCTGAAAAATCCGGGTGCATTTTTCGGAGGCGGCGGAAACAACCATCATGCTGTTTTCAATTTTAAAAACGAGTGGTATGCAGTGTACCATGCTCAAACTGTCAGTTCCGCTTTATTCGGGGCCGGCAAAGGATACCGTTCTCCACATATTAATAAGCTGGTGCATAATGCAGATGGATCTATTCAAGAGGTAGCGGCAAATTATGCAGGTGTAGCACAGCTTTCCAATTTAAACCCATATAACCGGGTAGAAGCTGAAACGTTTGCTTGGAATGGACGCATTTTGACAGAGAAATCGACAGCACCCGGCGGGCCAGTAAATAATCAGCATGTAACAAGCATTCAAAATGGAGACTGGATTGCTGTAGGAAATGCAGACTTCGGAGCGGGCGGTGCCAGGACATTTAAAGCAAATGTAGCATCCACTATAGGCGGGAAAATAGAAGTGCGCCTCGACAGTGCAGACGGTAAACTTGTAGGAACCCTAAATGTACCTTCAACAGGTGGAGCGCAAACGTGGAGGGAAATAGAAACTGCGGTAAGCGGGGCAACTGGCGTGCACAAAGTATTCTTTGTATTTACCGGAACAGGTACAGGAAACTTGCTTAATTTCGATTACTGGCAGTTTACGCAACGATAGCACGGATAATGGGACCGTTTAAAAACAGACGGGTTGATGCACCGGCCAACATACCGGAACAGCCCGCCATTATGGATATGCCGGTCAGATTTCCTAATACAGTAAAAGACACATTACGAAGGAGAGGAATAAATGATTCCACGCATAAAAAAAACAATTTGTGTACTATTAGTATGTTTCACTATGCTGTCAGTCATGTTAGGGCCAGGCGCTACTGAAGTTTTGGCAGCAAGTGATGTAACAGTTAATGTATCTGCAGAGAAACAAGTGATTCGCGGTTTTGGAGGGATGAATCATCCGGCTTGGGCTGGCGATCTTACAGCAGCTCAAAGAGAAACTGCTTTTGGCAATGGACAGAACCAGTTAGGATTTTCAATCTTAAGAATTCATGTAGATGAAGATCGAAATAATTGGTATAAAGAGGTGGAGACTGCAAAGAGTGCGGTCAAACATGGAGCAATCGTTTTTGCTTCTCCTTGGAATCCTCCAAGTGATATGGTTGAGACCTTTAATCGTAATGGTGACACATCGGCTAAACGGCTGAAATACAACAAGTACGCAGCATACGCGCAGCATCTTAACGATTTTGTTACCTTCATGAAGAATAATGGTGTGAATCTTTACGCGATTTCGGTACAAAACGAGCCTGATTACGCTCACGAGTGGACGTGGTGGACGCCGCAAGAAATACTTCGCTTTATGAGAGAAAACGCCGGCTCGATCAATGCCCGCGTCATTGCGCCTGAGTCATTTCAATACTTGAAGAATTTGTCGGACCCAATTTTAAACGATCCGCAGGCTCTTGGCAATATGGATATTCTCGGAACTCACCTGTACGGCACTCAGGTCAGCCAATTCCCTTATCCTCTTTTCAAACAAAAAGGAGCAGGGAAGGATCTTTGGATGACGGAAGTATACTATCCGAACAGTGATAACAACTCGGCGGATCGATGGCCTGAGGCATTGGATGTTTCACATCATATTCACAGTTCGATGGTAGAGGGAGATTTTCAAGCTTATGTTTGGTGGTACATCCGAAGGTCATACGGTCCTATGAAAGAAGACGGCACGATCAGCAAACGCGGCTACAATATGGCTCATTTCTCAAAGTTTGTGCGTCCCGGCTATGTAAGGATTGATGCAACGAAAAACCCTAATGCGAACGTTTACGTGTCAGCCTATAAAGGTGACAACAAGGTCGTTATTGTTGCCATCAATAAAAGCAACACAGGAGTCAACCAAAACTTTGTTTTGCAGAATGGATCTGCTTCAAACGTATCTAGATGGATCACGAGCAGCAGCAGCAATCTACAACCTGGAACGAATCTCACTGTATCAGGCAATCATTTTTGGGCCCATCTTCCAGCTCAAAGCGTGACAACATTTGTTGTAAATCGTTAAGAGCACAAAGACACACATAAATAATAGAGTGTCTGAATTGGCGATTTTCCGATTGGGAAATCGCTTTTTTATTTTGTTGCTGAATTACAGGAAGAAGAAAGGATGTACATAAAAACAGCAAAGGTTTAATCTTCATCTTTCCTAGTTTACATAATATATATTCTAGGAAGTAAGTGAAACAAATAAATTCCTGTCTCAATATCAAAGTATACTTAAGTTAGTGAGACAGAAATTGAAAATTTGAAATTTTACTGCTGAATGACAAATCAAAAAAATGGTGTTGTCAATCCATAATAAACTGCTTCTAAATCCTCCAGCGTCATATCGCCATATGCGCATTTGATAACAGAATCAGCAAACACATCATAGTCATAATCTGTAGAAAATCCTTGCTGCAGCTGTTTTTCGTAAACTTCGATCTGATCTTTTTGATGCTGGATGTCTTTTTCCTTACCTGGATAGTCCGGACCATTTATCATATTACTCATTTTTTTGTACAGCACCATATACTGTTTCAGTATTTCATCCACAACGCAAACCTCCTATTAGATGATAAAAACGGACATCGTTACTGATGTCCGCCAAAAAAGCTTAACTAATTTGGTTCTGTTCCCCAAATCAGTTTTCCTTGATCATATAATGTGATTTTTTTCGTTGTTTTAAACGTATTTGATTTGAAAAAGGAATAATCGCCGCTTTGTGCATAATTGCTCCAGTCATCATTGTGAAGACGAAGCTGAATATTCCCTGTGCTTGCTCCCGGTGCCAACGTTCCGTTTTTAAATCCAAGTTCCAGATAGGTATCTGCACCTTGCTTTGGTTTATGCAACGTCACAAACTTGTGTGTCACATTGCCGCATCCAATCTGCGCGTAGTCACAGTCAACGTTTTGGCCTTTGTTTTTCGCTTTATACCAGTAACGGGCAGTGACATCTTTTAAATCAACCGTGGTATTGCCGTTATTTTTTATTTGAAGCTGCGGACGGATTTGGTTGCTGTTCATACTCCCATCCCCTGCTCTGTATTGTACAGAAATACCATTTTCCTGTGTGGGTTTATCTTTTGCTGGCGTTTCAGGAATATCCCTCGTCGAATCTTTGGTGCCGAGAATGTTTTCTCTAACGAATGTTCCTGAAGCAGATAAATCTGACAACCGCCAGCCGCCTGTTTTAGATGCCCCCGGCTTTAAAGCTGAGGATGATTCCTGCTTATCAGAAAGATTCCAGTTCACCCAGCTGATGGTCTTGCTGTCGAGATATTTCAGCCATTCCCTCGATTGATCAAGGAATACACCGCCATTTCCAGACGCGTCGCTTGTTCCCCATTCTGTCACAAAAATAGGTGCTCCTTTGCTGAGTGCATAGTTTGCTTTATCCCGTAAAAATTGGCCGTGTGTGCCGGCATAAAAATGAAGTGCGTACATAACGTTTGCATCTTTTAGCTGGTCATCGGCAGCATCATTTACATCCTGGCTCCATGTACCGGTTCCGACAATGATGATGTTGTCTGGATCATTTTTGCGGATAACGGAAATCACTTCTTCCGCATATGGTTTAATATCACGCTTCCAGTTCACATCACCGTTTGGTTCGTTTGCAATTTCATAAATGACGTTTGGCGTGTTACCGTAAAGACTTGACATTTCCTTGAAGAATTCTTTTGCCTTCTCTTTATTTTGGTTTGGATTACCGTCATTTAAGATATGCCAGTCAATGATGACATATATCCCAAGCTCTTTTGCCGCTTCAACCGCTTCTTTTACTTTATTTTTCACGGACGGGTTGTCAATATAACCGCCATCTGCCGTATACATCGCTGCACGGAAAACGGTGATACCCCAATCGTCCCTCAGCCATTTTAAGCTGTCTTTATTGACATATTCTCCATACCATTGCAATCCGTGTGAACTGATCCCCTTCAGCTGTACCGCTTTACCGTCTCGGTTAACGAGCTGTGTACCTTTTATGCTAAGCTGGCCATTCTTGGCTACTGGCGTTTTTGTCCCTGCTGCTGATGCCGGCGAAGCCATCATGCCGCCCATTGTCAATAACGTAATCAATAAACACGTAATAAAAATAGAGATTGACCGTTTCATATCTGATCTTTTCCTCCTTCGCATCATTTTGGCTCTCCACTTCTTATGAGCACGAACTCATTGTAAAAATCTTTCTCATGATTGTCTATCAACCTAATTTCTTGTTTTTGGGAGGTTTAAAAGCCTGTCAATTTGCTCTATCTCAATTGAATAAGACACACATGACACATATAGAACAAAGAAAACTAGACTGAATTGGGACTTTACACGTCATTTTTCATTCGAGTCAAAAAATTAAATTTATTTCCAATAATGAAAAAGCTGCATTCAACTATTGAATGCAGCTTTGTTTTATATTTATATTATGCTTCTTGTTTCTCATCTTCCCATGTTTCAGCGTTTTTCAGCCCTGGGATGTTTTTCGCTTTAAACACAGGATCAAGTCCTTGCTTACGCTGTTTCGCGTAATCTTTATACACTTTGTAAGCAACGTTTGACAGCAGCGCAATCACAATTAAGTTGATCAGCGCCATGATACCCATAAAGAGGTCCGCCATATCCCAAACGATTTGGAAGCCTGATAAAGATCCATACACAACCATAG
Organism: Bacillus sp. 9.4; assembly: GCF_055486415.1. NCBI lineage: Bacteria > Bacillati > Bacillota > Bacilli > Caryophanales > Bacillaceae > Bacillus > Bacillus sp. 9.4. Next base: position 38,919 of record NZ_JBVFMU010000002.1, read on the forward strand.
CAATAACAGCGATACGGTAAATGTTCAGCCATGTTTTGCTTGTTTTAATAAATTCAATGTTTGTCTCGCCATAATAATAGTTGCCGACAACTGAACTGAATGCAAACAAGAACATTGCGACTGCGATGAAAGTCGGCGCCCAGCCTCCAATATGATGGTTAAGAGCAGCCTGTGTTACTTGGATGCCGTCGCCTTTTGGTGTTACACTGTACAGCAAAATAATAAATGCTGTGGACGTACATATGATAAATGTATCGAAAAATACGCCTAATGTTTGAATAAAGCCTTGCTTTGCCGGATGGGATACATGAGCCGTCGCAGCCGCGTTTGGTGCGCTTCCCATTCCTGCTTCGTTTGAAAAAAGTCCGCGCTGCGCACCGATAACGATGATGCCGCCTATTCCGCCGCCGACGACTTGTTCAAAACCTAAAGCATTTTTAACAATTGTAGCGATAACGCCAGGGAAAGCCGTAATATTCGTGATAACAACAAATAAAGCGATAAGGATATAAATGCCTGCCATAACCGGCACAATTAACTGTGAAACAGCGACAACACGTTTTAAACCGCCGAAAATGATAAACGCAGTTAAAACCGCCAGAACTATGGCTACAACTATTTTATTCACATGGAATGCGCCATCCAATGCTCCAGCAATTGTATTTGTTTGAACAGCGTTAAAAATCAAGCCGAATGAGACGGTAATTAAGACAGCAAAAACGATGCCAAGCCATCTCGCTCCAAGACCCTTTTGAATGTAGTAAGCCGGGCCTCCGCGGAAATCCTCCCCGTCTCTCACCTTATAAAGCTGCGCTAACGTACTCTCAACAAAGCTTGAAGCCATACCTACTGCAGCCACTACCCACATCCAAAATACAGCGCCTGGTCCGCCTGTCGCAATTGCTAAGGCTACACCAGTCAAATTCCCTGTGCCGACTCGGGATGCGGCCGAAATAAAGAATGCCTGCATAGATGAAACACCTTTATTTCCTTCCGGCTTCTCCCCTACTATTCTGAACATTTCAATAAAATAACGGAATTGGATAAAACCAAAACGTATGGTAAAAAATAATCCAAGCCCTATTAAAATATAAAATAGGTAATTCCAGATGAAATCACTTGGAATATTAATTAAACTATTGAAAAAAGACTCCATATTTACCTCCCGTTTTCATCAATTCAACACGAATTCGATTTTGATGTTAGATTTTTTAACATAACGAGTTTTATTATATCACAATATGACGAATTAGGAAGTTTTTTCGAGAAGAATATTGTCATAGCCAGATGTTACTCTGTCGACCCCTTCTCTATTATTTTCCTACGAATAAAAACATTCCTTGCAAGCTGGCTTTTAAAAAAAGTGCCCTATTAACAATGTAATCATTTCTTCCCATTCTCTTGCCTTTCTCTTTGATTTAGCACATAAATAAAGTAATAAACCCTAAACAACAAACATATCATTTAAAATATGTTTTTATTCACACCATAAACCGGGTATACATACGCTAATAAAAGAAGTTTTCTCTTTCAAAAATAAGCAAAAAGATATATACTTAACAAGGTTAAATTTATTTTTAAATTTAATAAATCAGGTTTACTTTTAGGATGGATTGGGGTATTATTATAAAAATATTCAGTAATATTAAAGGAGGGGGAGATCATTTGAAAAAAGTAACGATATTGAAAGCATCCATCTTATTCTTGGCGATTGCCAGTTTTCATTTGTTCTCAATTCCCCACGCCTTTGATATCGGCCATCATTATAAAGCCGTAGCCGACCAGCAGGAAATGCATGAGATGAAAGCCGGCCAAAATGCTGATGATGAGAAGAAATCCATCACAGGGGCATTTACGCTGACCGCTTTATGGGCAATGGCTGTTCTGCTGCTGACCGCTGAAAGCAAAAGTACGGGATACTCCCGCAGACGTCAGCGGAAAAAAAGCTTTATACTGGCCAAATTTTATCAATCGTCTTATTTCGGCAAACTTCATGTTCAACATCACCCGATTATGTAACGAAAATATGAGGAGGCTGTTAAACATGTTGTTTATCTTAAGAATGGTGATTTTAGGCTTATTTTCTTTCACAGCGCTGAATTTATTTGTATGGCAGGGAATTGAAGTCATTCATGCTGTAACAGATCTATTCACCAACCATGAAAGCTGATAAAAAACAAACGAAACCCGCTCATATAGTATGAGCGGGTTTTTTATTATTGTTCTGTATGAAGGCGCCAAACAGCTGTAACCTTACCTGATTCCTCTTCATCAAAAAAGAAAGAGCCATTGCTGTATCTGTCGTTTGTCCGCAACTCTTTTGCCTGCAGTTCTTTTCTGTCGCCTTTTTCTGTTTCTGCCATTAGTCGCTGTTCAAGACCGCAAGCGAACAGTGCTACAACACGGTGAGGATTCTTTTTCAGTTCCCTTAGCATTACGACACCGCGTTTTGCGCGGGATGTCTTCTCGAACTCAGAAAGACTCATGCGTTTTACCGCTCCCCGCTGTGTGAACAAGACAATTGAATCAGATTGCTGAAGGATCTCACCGGAGACAACAAAGTCATCCTCTTTTAAGTTAATCCCTTTGACACCTGCCGCACGCGCGCCAACTACATTCACTTCGTCTTCTCCAAACCATAGGCCGTACCCTAAGTGAGTGGCCATAAAGATCTGGCTTTCCCCATTTGTTACATGTACATCAATCAGTTCATCTTCACCCTTCAGATTTAAGGCCACAAGCGCCTTAGAATAACGCTGTGCTTTATAATGGGTGAGCTCTGTCTTTTTCACCATCCCGTTTTTCGTAAAGAATAGAAGATATGCCGACGGATCAAATTCTTTTATCGGTATGGCCTTTACAATCGTTTCATCACGATCAATAGTGATCAGATTTGAAAAATGCTGGCCCATGTCCTTCCATCTGATATCAGGCAGCTGGTGAACAGGACAATAGATGTAGCTTCCTTTGTTCGTAAAGAGCAGCAGCACGTCTGTCGTATTCATTTCAAACTGATGCAGCATCCTGTCCGTATCTTTCATTCCGAAGTCCTGACCGTTGGAAGCGGCAAATGAGCGCTGGCTCGTCCGTTTTAGGTAACCATCCTTCGTAACGGTTACATATACATCCTCAGATGCAACCATGACTTCGAGATTGATTTTAATTTCTTCAATTTTTTCTTCAATTACGGAGCGTCTCGTATCTGCATATTTCTTTTTCAGTGCTTTTAAGCTGTTTGTAATCACTTTTAGCAGTTTTTTATCATTGCTCAGAATAGATTCGAGCTCTTCAATTTTTTTACCGAGCTCTTCTGCCTCTTCCTTAAGCGCTGTGATATCGGTATTGGTTAAACGATATAGCTGCAATGACACGATGGCTTCAGCCTGAGGCTCTGTAAATTCATATTTGGCGATCAAATTGTTTTTAGCGTCACGTTTATCGCTAGAAGAACGGATTGTTGCAATCACTTCATCCAAAATAGACAAAGCTTTCATGAGCCCTTCTACGATATGATGTCTGTCTTTTGCTTTTTGAAGCTCGTAAACGGACCGGTTTGTGACAACTTCCTTTTGGTGTCCGATATATGCATCCAAAATAGACGGCAGGCTCATCAGCATCGGACGGCGGTTATGGATAGCCACCATATTGAAGTTATATGTGATCTGCAAATCAGTATTTTTATATAAGAAATTCAAAATGCCTTTGGCATCAGCTTCTTTTTTCAGTTCAATGACCACTCTCAGCCCTGTTCGATCCGTTTCATCACGAACCTCTGAGATGCCTTCAACCTTTTTATCAATACGGAACTCGTCCATTTTTTTTACAAGGTTTGCTTTATTTACTTCAAATGGAATTTCAGTAATGACAATTTGTTCTCGTCCGCCTCTGATTGTTTCAATTTCAGCCTTTCCGCGGATAATGATTTTTCCTTTTCCGGTTTCGTAAGCTTTTCTTATCCCGTCAACGCCCTGAATAATACCGCCTGTCGGAAAATCAGGCCCTTTAATGACTTCCATAAGTTCATCAACAGAACAAGATGGCATTTGAATACGCTTAATGACAGCATCAATGACTTCTCCCAGATGATGAGGGGGAATGTCGGTCGCGTATCCTGCTGAAATCCCGGTAGATCCGTTGACCAATAGGTTAGGAAACATCGCCGGGAGTACGACAGGCTCCTTGCTTGTATCATCGAAGTTCGGCACAAATTCAACCGTGTTTTTGTCAATATCCCGAAGAAGCTCAGATGCAATCGGAGATAATCGTGCCTCTGTATAACGCATGGCTGCCGGGGGATCTCCGTCGATGCTTCCATTGTTTCCATGCATTTCGATTAACACATTACGAACTTTCCAATCCTGGCTCATCCGCACCATTGCTTCATAAACCGAGCTGTCACCGTGCGGATGATAGTTACCGATGACGTTACCGACCGTTTTGGCCGCTTTTCTGAAGTTTTTATCAAACGTGTTTCCATCTGTATGCATCGCATACAGAATTCTGCGCTGTACCGGCTTTAATCCGTCTCTCGCATCGGGCAGCGCCCTGTCTTGAATAATATATTTACTGTAGCGTCCAAAACGGTCGCCGATCACCTCTTCTAATGGTAAATCATGAAATAATTCTGGCTGTGACAATCATTAAACCTCCTCAGCGACCGATAAGTTTTCATTTTCTAAAATATTGCTTTCTTCATCTAAGCCGAAAGCGACGTTTTTCTCAATCCACTTTCTGCGCGGCTCTACTTTGTCTCCCATTAACGTCGTCACACGTCTCTCTACACGTGCCGCATCGTCAATTTTGACCCTAACAAGTGTGCGGGACTCCGGGTTCATCGTCGTTTCCCACAGCTGGTCTGCGTTCATCTCTCCAAGACCCTTATATCGTTGAATGGTATAGCCTTTGCCGACTTTTTTCAGGACATCACCCATCTCTTCATCAGACCATGCATATTCAATGATTTCCTTTTTCCCGCTTCCTTTACTGACCTTATATAAAGGTGGCAGCGCAATGAACACCTTGCCATGCTCAATGAGCGGTTTCATATAGCGATAGAAAAAGGTAAGAAGCAGCACTTGAATATGGGCGCCGTCAGTATCGGCATCGGTCATAATGATGATTTTGTCGTAGTTGATGTCATCGATTGAGAAATCTGCCCCGACTCCTCCGCCGATCGCATGAATGATCGTATTGATCTCTTCATTTTTAAAGATATCAGCAAGCTTAGCTTTTTCTGTATTAATGACTTTACCGCGTAAAGGCAGAACCGCCTGGAATCTGCGGTCTCGTCCCTGCTTGGCTGACCCGCCTGCTGAATCTCCCTCAACGAGATACAATTCATTTTTTGCCGGGTTTCTTGAACCCGCAGGCGTCAGCTTTCCGCTTAAAGTCGCTTCTGATTTTTTTCGTTTTTTGCCGCTTCTTGCTTCTTCACGGGCTTTGCGTGCCGCTTCGCGCGCCTGGCTCGCCTTGATTGCTTTTTTGACAAGAAGCGTTGCGGTGTCCCGATTTTCCTCTAAAAAGTAAGCAAGCTGCTCTGAAACAATCGCATCCACCGCTGATCTTGCTTCACTGGTACCGAGCTTTCCTTTTGTTTGTCCCTCAAATTGAAGAAGCTCCTCAGGAATGCGGACAGAAATAATGGCTGAAAGCCCTTCCCTTATATCGGTGCCTTCAAGGTTCTTATCCTTTTCTTTCAGCAAAGCCACTTTTCGCGCATATTCATTAAAAGCACGCGTCATCGCAGTTTTTGCACCTGACTCATGCGTCCCGCCGTCTTTTGTTCTGACATTGTTGACAAACGACAAAATATTTTCAGAATAACCATCGTTAAACTGGAACGCAAAGTCCACTTCTATAGAATGATGCTCACCCTCAAACGAGACCACTTCAGACAAGACGTCTTTTTCTTCATTTAAGTAAGCAACAAACGCTTCTATGCCGTTTTCATAATAAAAGACCTCACGCTGGTCATTGCGTTCATCAATCAGCTCAATTTTCAGTCCTTTTAACAAAAACGCAGACTCTCTTAAGCGCTCAGAGAGCGTTTCAAAATTATAAGTGGTTGTGCTGAACATCGTTGGATCTGGCTTAAAGTGTGTAAGAGTTCCCGTCTTTTTTGTTTTGCCGATCTTTTCGAGAGATGTAACCGGTTTTCCTCCATTTTCAAATCGCTGCTGATAGACAAAACCGTCCCGCTCAATGGTAACCGTCAGCCATTCAGATAAAGCATTCACGACTGATGCACCAACTCCGTGGAGCCCGCCGCTTGTCTTATAGCCGCCTTGGCCGAATTTCCCTCCGGCATGAAGCACCGTTAAAATCACTTCAGGGGTTGGTTTGCCGAGCTTATGCATTCCGGTCGGCATGCCGCGGCCTCTATCCTGTACAGAAATACTATTGTCTTTATGTATTTTGACGATTATGTGATCTCCATGGCCGGCAAGCACCTCGTCGACAGAGTTATCTACAATTTCATAAACCAAGTGGTGCAAACCCCGCGCGTCAGTAGAGCCAATATACATACCCGGCCTTTTCCTGACAGCCTCAAGGCCTTCGAGCACCTGTATGGCATCTTCGTTGTAATCAAATTGCTGTTTTCTAGCCAAACGTACAAACCCCTTTCAAAAACTAACATTGTCTTTCTCTTTTCAGTGTTACACATCATTTGTATATAAGATATTTTTTATAAACCTCGCCTCGAGCCAGTACTGCCTTGGACTCCTCATTATAACCAATATGTTTGCAATCGCAACATAGAGCTAACGAATCAGTTCTTCTCAAAACATCGGCTAGTGCTGTTTTTACACTATGAGAACGTATGTTTGTTTATTATATATAAAGCAGCAGACCTTCGCAAATCGAACGGCCGAAACCCAGCTGGACAAGGTATTCAAAAAAAGCTGTTCAAGCTTTATTGTATCTGTTTCACCGTAATACGCAAACAATATCTTAAAATTAAAAAGCAAAAATCCTTGAATTTACAAGGATTTTTGCAGTTCTGCACCTATTTTGTTACAGCGTGTGCCACTTTTATGCACAGATCCATGATAACCGTTCTGCCTTTTTCTTTTAGCATCTGGTATGCTTCCTCATTAACTAGCCCTTGCTGTGCCCAAAATACTGGCGCATCTGTCTCTAAAAACTCTTCCGCCACTCCAGGAAGCTGTTCTGAGCGCCGGAATACATTTACGATGTCAATCGGACCGTCTATCTCTTTTAAAGATGAAACGGCTTTGACACCTAGCGCCTCATCAATTGTAGGATTCACAGGGATAATTTCATAACCCGCGTCCTGCATTGCTTTTGAAACCATATGTGACGTTCTATCCGGACGGTCTGAAAGCCCTACTACCGCTATACGTTTGCTTCTTTGAAGAATCTCTTTAATTTCCGCTTTAGAAGGGTTTTGCATCGTGTGTCACTCCTTTTTCACTTATTTTACACGATCAAAACAGGAGAAATCAAAATATGATGCATGTTTGATTGGATTTGTAAGCAAACTTTACAAAAAAACTTATCATCAGATCATGACATCTCATGTTAAAATAAAAAGAAGGGAATTTGAAAAAGGAGAAATGTAGATGTTAATTGCTTTATTGATTATTTTGGCCTACTTGATAGGCAGCATTCCATCTGGCTTAATTGTGGGCAAGCTTGCCAAGGGAATTGATATTCGGGAGCACGGAAGCGGCAACTTAGGCGCTACCAATGCATTCCGTACATTGGGTGTAAAAGCTGGTTCGGTCGTCATAGCCGGAGATATTTTGAAAGGGACACTGGCAACTGCATTGCCTTTTCTCATGCATGTTGATATTCACCCGCTTCTTGCAGGAGTCTTTGCGGTTTTAGGCCACGTGTTTCCCATCTTCGCCAAATTTAAAGGCGGTAAAGCCGTGGCGACATCAGGAGGCGTTTTGCTGTTTTACGCACCCCTGTTATTTATCACGATGGTTGCGGTATTCTTCATCTTTTTATACTTGACTAAATTTGTTTCTCTCTCATCGATGTTAACAGGGATCTATACTGTTATATATAGTTTCTTTGTCCATGATACGTATTTATTGATTGTCGTTACCCTGCTCACTATTTTTGTGATATACAGACACCGAGCGAACATTAAACGAATTATCAATAAAACAGAACCTAAAGTAAAATGGCTATAAGCTTAAAAAACTTCTCTTTTGACACAGAATAGCCTAATACGTTTATAATAGAGAAAATTCAAATGAAGAACAAAGGGGTGTTCTGTTATGAATATGACAATTAACGAAGACGCATTGAACTGGTATAAAGAAGAACTCGATTTGGAAAGCGGAGACCAGGTTCGCTTTTTCGTCCGCTATGGAGGCTGCAGCAACGTTCAAAAGGGTTTTTCTCTCGGTGTAGCGAAAGATGCCCCACAAGAGGCTGGAGTCACTGCAGAAGCTGACGGCATTACCTTCTTTATTGAAGAAAGTGATTTATGGTACTTTGATAACCACGACCTTCTCGTCAGCTATTCAGAAGACGCTGATGAACCGGTTTTTGAATACCAATAAAAAAGAGCGCACATGATGTGCGTTCTTTTTTTACAAATGAAATCGTATAAGATGATCGGTTAGGTTCTCTTGTTCTAAAATATATTTTTGTGTTTCACCCAGCAGATCGAAGTGCGGAAATTCACTTTTCTTATGGATCCATTCTTTTTTTAACCCGTACGCCGCTCCCCACTGAACCAGCTTATCAATGTCTGCACAGCCGGCTTTTGTCACAGTCCTTGCTTCTGGAAATCGGTCATCCAGCCAGTAATGTGTTAAAAATGCGATTTCTCCTCTTTTCACTGCTTGTTTCCACCGGTTAAGTTCCTCCCGTTTCACACCAAACGCCATATCCCGTTCACTTCCCTATTTTTTGGCCTTTTCATATGCTGTGTGCCAATCAGGAAAAGCTTTGCGGAATTGAATTGGCTTAAAGCTTTCTTTATCCACACAAATATGAGATGAGGTGGCTTTGATGGAAAGCTCACCGGCCGGATTATAAATGTGATAACCATAGACGGTTTTAAAGCCGTTATATTCCTCTATCCATGTATGTACAACCGCGGTTTCTCCGTAATGAAGCGGCTTTTTATAGGAAATATTGATATCAACGACTGGGGACAGAACGCCTCTTTTTTCCATATCACTATATAAAAAGCCTAAGTCCTTAATTAAGGCCGTTCTGCCGACCTCCATCCACACAAGATAATTTGCGTGATAGACAATTCCCATTTGATCTGTTTCTGCATAACGCACTTCTATTTCTTTTTTTGATACATGCAAGATTACTCTGCTCCCTTAACGTCAATTTAGCCCCATTTTACCATAATCAAATCAGAAAGAAAAAAACCAGGTTTCCCTGGTTTTTTAAGAACGGTATCCGTTTTGTCTCGCTGCAGATTCGTCCTGTATTTCATTACGAAACGCTTCAATGCTCTGTTCGCGCCTTGCATTTTTTTCTTTGATACGCTGTTTATCTTCTCCTGAAGCAAACTCCATTGATGCTTCTGCTTCTTCTATATTTTCAATTGTATTTTGAACCATATCCTGCAATTTTTCCACATTGTCAGAACGATCATCAGGATTAGGCTTCTGATATTGATTTTGGTTCTTTGTCATTCGGATGTACCTCCTAGAAATAAACTCGATTTTTCGCTACTCGCCTTTTGTCTGCATGATGATCGGCCGCTGACCTGAAGTATCATGCATTTTTTCCCCTTTATTGGCTTTATATTTTACAGGCTTTGTACCCAAGTGGCTTGGAGCATATTGAGGCTGACCGTTTTTCTTGTTGTTTCCCATGTTTATCCCTCCTCAACAGATAGGTTTCTCAATAGGAGGGGTAAACATGAATACAAATTAAAGGTTATTTTTGCTTAAATCGCTGTTCAAGCTTTTCCTCAAGCTGATTTAAATACTCTGTATTGGTCATCAGCTCTTTTTTGTTTTCCATGACGAGCTCATGAAAAGAACGTTTTCTCATCTTCTTCACGCTTCTCACCTCCGCATATTCTTTTATTTTTTCCAATTCTGAAAACTTGTAAGCATATTTGAGCATAAAAAAAACTGAATCTAATCAAGATCCAGTTTTTGTTCCATTTCTTTTTTTGTCATGGTGCCAACATGTATGTCTTGGATAACACCTTTTTCATCTAAGATATATGTCGTTGGATATGACATCACGTTATAGTCAGCATTGATCCCTTTTTTATCAATCAGAATGGGGAACGTTAAGTCATACGTATCAGCAAACGCTCGGACCTGTTTCTCACTTTTCTCAGCTGAAGTGAAATTTACCGCAACAACCGCAAGTTTGTCGGGGTATTCTTTTTGTAACTTTTCCATCGCAGGCATTTCCTGACGGCACGGCTTACACCAAGTTGCCCAAAAATTGAGCAGCACTTTTTTGCCTTTTGCATCCTGTAAAGAGCTTTTCTCTCCTGACAACGTTTTCAAAGAAAAATCAGGTGCTTGTTGCCCCTCTTGAATTCCGACTTCTTTTTTGCTGTATGTTTGATATAAATTCCATCCCGTATAACCGGCAAGCATGATAAGCAGAATCCCTGCGAGCCATTTTTTCAGCATATGCCACCTCCGCAGCACATTGTGTCATAAAAAGAAGAGAAAGCGAAATGCCTTCTCTTCCTATTAATTCATCAGGACTGCTTCATTTTTTCACGAAGCACCATTTGAAGGATGCCGCCATGGCGGTAGTAATCAATTTCAACTTCACTATCAAAGCGGACGACTGCTTCAAAAGTTGTTACATTGCCGTCTTCATTGATTGCTCTTACAGTCACAAGGTCACGAGGACGAACTGTTTCATCAACATCTACCTCGATGACTTCTTTACCCGTTAAGCCGAGTGTATCCGCATTTTCACCTTGTTTAAACTGAAGCGGCAGCACACCCATGAATACAAGGTTGCTTCTGTGGATTCTTTCAAAGCTCTCTGCAATGACCGTTCTGATGCCGAGAAGGTTTGTTCCTTTTGCAGCCCAGTCACGTGAAGATCCCATACCATAGTCTTTTCCTGCTAATACGACAAGACCAGTTTTATCTTCTTTGTATTTCATGCACGCATCATAGATGGATGTTACTTCACCAGTCGGCCAGTACGTCGTAAATCCGCCTTCTGTACCCGGTGCAATTTGGTTTTTGATCCGAATGTTTGCAAATGTTCCTCTCATCATGACTTCATGGTTTCCGCGGCGGGAACCGTAGGAGTTAAAGTCGCGAGGAGAAACACCTTTTTCTTGCAAGTACTTTCCGGCAGGCGTATCTTTTCCGATTGCCCCCGCAGGAGAAATATGGTCAGTTGTGACTGAATCGCCGAATTTACCGACAACACGCAAACCTTTTAATGGTTCAACCTTGCCTGGCTCAACAGACATTTCTTCGAAGAATGGCGGGTTTTGAATGTAAGTTGACTCGCTATCCCATTTATATAATGCTTCATCTGTTGTTTCAATTTCGTTCCAGCGCTTGTTGTCATCAAATACTGTTTCATACTCTTTGCGGAATAGCTCTGGCGTAACAGTTTGCTTAACAAGTGCATTGATTTCGTCCATTGACGGCCAAATATCATTAAAGTATACGTTTTGACCATCCTTGCCCACACCGATTGGATCGGTTTTCAGGTTAATGTTTACCGTTCCAGCCAGCGCATATGCCACAACAAGCGGCGGTGAAGCAAGATAGTTGCCTTTAACAAGCGGGTGAATACGTCCTTCAAAGTTACGGTTTCCGGAAAGGACAGACGTAATCAGAAGATCATTTTTCGCAACCGCTTCTTCGATTTCCGGTGAAAGCGGGCCTGAGTTCCCGATACATGTTGTACAGCCGTACCCAACGAGGTTAAAGCCAAGCTCTTTCATGTATGGAAGAAGGCCTGAATTCACAAGATATCCTGTAACAACTTTAGAACCCGGTGCAAGTGACGTTTTCACGTAATTAGGCACCTTAAGCCCTAACTCAACCGCTTTTTTCGCTACCAGTCCGGCGCCGATCAGAACGTATGGGTTTGATGTATTTGTACAGCTTGTAATCGCAGCAATGGCGATCGCACCCGTTTTCATAACTGTTTCTTCGCCGTTAAGGAGTTTAAACTTAATTTCTTTATTTTCTTCCTCAGCATTTAAACCGAATCCTTGGTTACCTGCAGGGCTGACTAATTGCTTTTTAAACGTTTCCTGCATAGCAGATAGCGGGATCAAATCCTGAGGACGCTTTGGACCCGATAAGTTTGCTTCAATTTGAGACAGGTCAATTTCAACCACATCAGTAAATTGAGGGTCTTCCGCATCTGGAGTGTAGAACAAGCCATTGCTTCTGCAGTATGCTTCAACAACATCAATATGTTCAGGATCACGGCCTGTCAGGCGCAGGTAGTTAAGCGCTTCTTCATCTACTGGGAAGAATCCGCATGTAGCACCGTATTCCGGAGCCATATTCGCAATTGTTGCGCGATCTGCAAGCGGCAGTTCAGCAATTCCCGGTCCGAAGAATTCAACAAATTTACCGACAACGCCTTTTTCACGCAGCACTTGTGTTACTTTTAACGCCAAGTCAGTAGCTGTTGTTCCGTTTGGAAGCTTGCCGACAAGTTTCGCGCCGATTACCTCTGGAACTGGGAAGTAAGAAGGCTGTCCAAGCATTCCCGCTTCAGCTTCAATTCCACCGACACCCCAGCCGAGAACACCGATACCGTTAATCATTGTTGTGTGTGAGTCTGTTCCGACAAGCGTATCAGGATACGTTACAAGCTCGCCGTCTTCTTCAATGGCATGGACAACACTTGCCAAGAACTCAAGGTTGACCTGGTGCACAATACCTGTTGCAGGCGGCACTGCCTGATAATTGTTAAACGCTTTCTTTGCCCAGCTTAAAAATTTGTAGCGCTCTGCATTTCTTTCGAATTCCAAGTCCATATTTACTGCTAATGCATCTTCTGTACCCGCTTTATCTACCTGTACAGAGTGGTCGATAACAAGATCAACAGGAATTTCAGGGTTGATTTTATCAGGATCTCCGCCGACAGCTGCCATTGCTTTACGCAGTGAAGCCAGATCTACTACTGCCGGAACCCCTGTGAAGTCTTGTAAAATAACACGAGATGGTTTGAACGGAACGTCGATATCCTTTAATTCGGCAGTTCCCCATTTTGCCAAATTTTCCACGTGTTCTTTTTTGATAACGAATCCGTCAACTTGACGCAATACTGATTCTAAAAGAACTTTGATGGAATAAGGAAGCTTCGAAACCTTTCCTATACCTGAATCTTCTAACGCTTTTAAAGAGTAATAATGATATGTTTTCCCATTTGTAGTAAACGTTTTTCTCGCTTGGAAAACGTCTTTTGCTGCAGTTTTTTGCTCGTTTGCCATTCTCCAAAATCCCCCTTCAGATCAGATCATTCTCAGATGAACATTACATTCCATCACAATTTTCTCACAATTTCATATTAAAACAAAATCATACATAAGTAAATATCAATGTTTTTATTAAATACAATAAGTTCGACTTATGAGAAAAATGTACCGGTAATTTTTACTGTTTACGCTCTCTCATATAACACAATAAAAGGAGCCATATTATGATTGAGGTGATAATGATGGTCAAAAGAAAAGCGAATCACGTAATTAACGGAATGAATGACGCAAAAAGCCAAGGCAAAGGCGTCGGCTACATTGAAAACGACCAGCTTGTACTGACTGAAGCAGAACGCCAAAATAACAAAAAAAGAAAAACCAATCAATAACACCGAACTCTTTAAGGAGGTTCTCATTTTATGACCAATAAGAATACAAGTAAAGATATGCATAAAAACGCCCCTAAAGGACACAATCCCGGCCAACCTGAGCCTCTAAGCGGAAGCAAAAAAGTAAAGAACCGAAACCATACAAGACAAAAGCACAACTCAAGCCATGATATGTAAGAAAAGCAGACCTTAGTGTCTGTTTTTTTATGCGTTCACCCATTTATAATCCACCGCATATGATGTTAAGCAAGGTTGATATGTGGAGGAATGCTTCCATGAACCATTCAAAACGCAACGATGCGAATGATTTCGATAGTATGGATGAATGGCTTCGGCAATTTTTTGAAGACCCCTTCGCCTGGTACGACGAAACATTGCCTATTGATTTATATGAAACAAGTCAGCAGTATATTATAGAAGCGGATCTGACTTTTTTACAGCCTACACAAGTAACAGTTACCCTTTCTGGATGCGAGTTCATCTTAACTGTCAAATCGTCAGGACAGACTTTTGAAAAACAAATGATGCTTCCTTTTTATTTTAATGACAAAACCATTCAAGCCGAATGCGAAAATCAAATACTCACAGTCGCCGTCAATAAAGAAACAGAAGATGGCTCTTCTTTTTCTCTTCAATTTCCTCTCAGCTAAACATAAAAAGTCACTTTCATCCCCTATTATGAAAGTGACTTTTTTTCCGTCCATTTATCGTCAAATACCCTCTAGTGACTCTCCCATGGCCAAATAGCAGATTCACTATACAATAGAATATGATCTACTATCTCTTTTGACTAGACGTCTATCACTTTTTTCTATTCTTTTTTTACTGTGTTCTTCTAATCTCTCTTCGTATACAATATGGTTAGAATAAGGGGGAATGATTGATGCTGGAAGGATGGTTTTTATGGTTTATTCTGTTTTGGGTGATCATGATGGTAGTCTTATTATCAATCGGCGGTTTTTTCATGTTTCGAAAGTTTTTAAAGCGTTTACCAAAAGAGGACGGCAGATCAGAGCTTGATTGGCAGGATTACTATATTGAAAACAGCAGACATTTATGGAACGATGAAAACAAACAGTTTCTAGATGAATTGACTGCGCCGGTGCCAGAACTGTTCAGAGATGCAGCAAAAGCCAAAATCGCAGGCAAAATCGGTGAGCTTGCATTAAAAGAAAAGGTAGCAAAGATTGATCAGCAACTTATGATCAAAGGCTATATTCTCGCAACTCCTAAAAGAGACCATACCTTCTTAAAAAGGCATCTGCGGGACAAAAAAATCGATTTGGAACCTTATCAGACCCTTCTCAAATAAAAAACCTTTCCTGACAAGAGGAAAGGTTTTTTAATTCATTTGAATATTAGCTGACTGCAGCTCGTTATGAAGTTTTCGATATGATAAATACATGGCGATTCTCCAAGGCACAATCATACCGAAAGCCAGAATCCAAAACATTCCGCTCAGTGCACCATAATCGATTGATGTGCTCAAGATCGATTTCATCACGATTCTGATCACCAAAAGACCGACTAATATAAAAACAAATGCTTTAGAGCGTTTCATGTAAATTTCATTATTTTTAATTTCGAACTTAGAAGTTTTGATTAAAAAAATAGAGAAAATCACACCTAAAGTGAATGCTTCCAAAAACTCTGCACCAGTTACCCAAAATACCGGAAATAAAAACATTAACGCTCCCGTACTCATAAAAATCGGCGGAAGAATGATTTTTTTTGGTGAAACAGGCTTGTCAGAGGACTTTATTCTGACCACCATCACAGCTACAGCCATTAACACAGCAATAATCGATGAAACTATAATCATCATACTTATCATTCCTTTGTTTCTCGGAGTGTTGATACTATATACTATACTCCAAAACAATAAAAAAAACCATTTTGAAAAGAAATGACTTTAATGTCCCATAACGCGGCTTACAGCTTCCAGCACTTTTGTTTCCTCAAACGGCTTAACAATAAAATCCTTTGCCCCCAGCTCAATAGCTTCCGTTACAATTCTTTGCTGGCGCATGGCGGTGCACATGATGACCTTCGCTTTAGGATCAAAGGTTAAGATATCACGAAGCGCTTTTATGCCGTTTTTCACCGGCATTGTAATATCCATTGTCACAAGGTCCGGGCGCAGTTTTTTATACAGGTCCGCTGCTTGTTCACCGTCCGCCGCTTCGCCTGCGATTATGTAATTTGCCTCTTCCAAGATCTCTCTGATTTTCACTCTCATGAACTTGGCGTCGTCTACAACTAAAACTCTTGTCATATTCCCCTCCAACAATCGATTTCCACAGATAATAGTCTTATTGTACCAAAAACAAAAGGATTAGTAGTAGTACGAAAGTAATTTACCGTCAAAAACCAGTAAAGCCTCCAAAAAGATCTGACAGCAAAATAATGATCAGACTCATCCAATTAAAGAATAACAGCACACCAATCACAATCATCAAAACGCCGCCAGCTTTCATAATTAAAAGCTGGTTCTTCCTCATCCACTTCAGCTTTGTGATAAAAAAAGACAATAAAAGAAACGGTACCGCAAAACCGAGTACATATAACATCATGTATGGCACTGCTGAGCCCGGATTGGTGCCTGCAAGTGTGATAACAGCACCTAATATCGGACCGGTACATGGTGTCCATCCAGCTGCAAATGCCATTCCGATTAAGACCGACCCTAAAAACCCGCTTGGTTTATGCTTAAAATGGATTCTCCGCTCTTTCATCATAGCCTCAGGCCGGAACACACCGAGTGTAATGAAACCGAACAAAATAATAAGCAACGCGCCAATTTGCCGAATCGCATCATGATAATCCCTAAACAGGCTGCCAATAAAAGATGTTCCATAGCCTAAAGCAATAAAAATGACTGAAAAGCCAAGCAAAAAACACAAAGTATGAAACAGGCTTCTTTTCTGCAGCAGCAGCTTTTCTGTTTTTACATCGTCCATGCTGACCCCTGTAATATATGACAAAAAAGCTGGGTAAAGCGGCAGGCAGCAAGGCGAAATAAAGGATAAAAACCCCGCTCCGAATGTCAAAAAATAATTCACGTCTCCCATGTCATCATCCCTTCATGATTTGACATTCCTTCAAGTTATGACAAAATCATTTCATTTTTTTAACACTTTCACTTGAAGGATTTCTATTTTCAGAAAAAACTTATATAATTTAATTTGACATTGAGACATTATACTCCTTCTCATTTGAAAATTAGTATAAATATGGATATAATATAAACATTCACTTTGAAGATCTAATGTATGAAAGGATACATCCCTGTGATTAGAGAGCATCTATTAAAAGAAATTGAAAAAAAAAGAGCAGAGCTGCTGCAAATTGTCATGGCGAACGGAATGACATCTCATATTACGATAGAGCTCAGTCAGGAGCTTGACCATCTTCTCATACAATATCAAAAGCAGCGCCTTCGAGCAGTAGCGGGTGATGAATGATTGCAAAATAAAAAACCCGTATAAGGGTTTTTTATTTTATAACCATGTTTCTCTATATCATAATCTTTACGTATTATTTCGTTTGATTATTCATGGCTTTCATCATTTGATTGATTTTCTTTTGAGAAGGTTTCATTCCCATTTGCATCATCATCATGCGTAACATTTGTTCATTAATAGGCGGATTCTTTTTCAGGTAGCTCATCATATATTTACGAGCAATAAAAAACCCGAGTGCAACACCTATGAGCAATGCAACAACGCCCACTAGGATGCCAACCCATAAAGTCATTTTATTTCCTCCTTCATGTTGTCTAGTTTAAAGTGTACTAAACCAAAAGCTATTATACAACATTTACATCTCTTTTTCTTCGGTTTTAGACAAAATTTCTTTCTTTCACCGGATTTAGCCATCCGTAACGCTTCGAATTGAAATCCATTGCTAAAAAGCAAGGGCTAACTTTTCTTAACACTTCAAAGAATATCGTTTCTGCCTCGTAATCTCCCGAAGCCACAATTTCTATCATGTGCTCCTTCATCATAAACGTCGCGTGGCCTTTTGCTTTCGGCAAAGCTATTCTATAAATATAATCCAGCTGCCTGTAATCCGTCTTGTTTAAATTCATTTTTAACCGCTGATGCATATGTAAAATCGGGATTGGTTGTGTAATATATTGAATCTGTTTCTCTGTCATTTCATACTGCTGCTTTTCAAGGCTTGTCCAATGATAGTCTTGAAACAGCTCAAACATAACCGATTCCCGGCCGAAATAGTGATTGGCAAATTCCTCTTTGATCAGGTACGTATAGTAGTGACGTTCCATCTTTTCATCCCCTTTTCCAGCAGCATTTCATTTGCTCTCTATTATACAAAAGAAGAAAAGAAAGAATTGTCTATTACTGTTAAACAGCCAATACTATTTTTGTCGGATAAACAAGAAAAAGAGGATGATTTGACTCATCCTCTTTCAAAAGCTTACTTATTGATTAATGCCTTAACTCGATTCACTACGTTCGGAACTGAGAAGCCGTATTCGTTAATGATGGTTTCACCTGGAGCAGATGCACCGAATCGGTCTATGCCGAGAACGTCACCTTCAAGCCCCGTGTATTTGCCCCATCCAAATGATGAGCCCATTTCAATTGCAAGACGTTTTTTCACATCTGCAGGAAGGACTTCGTTTTTGTATTCATCAGATTGTTTCTCAAAACGGTCCATTGAAGGCATGCTGACAACAGAAACATCGATATTTTCTTTTGCCAATTCAGCCTGCGCTTCAATTGCAAGACCTACCTCTGATCCGGAAGCGATGAGAAGAGCGTCAGGTGTTTCGTTTTTAGATTTAGAAACGACATATGCACCTTTTTCTACTCCTGCCAATGCTTCTTCAGATGTTTGATCGATGGTAGGAAGGTTTTGACGTGTAAGCACTAGCGCTGTTGGGTGGTCAGTGCTTTGCACTGCAAGCTTCCATGCTGCTGCTGTCTCATTTCCGTCTGCTGGACGGATCAAAGAAAGGTTAGGCATCGCACGGAGTGAAGCAAGCTGTTCAACAGGCTCGTGCGTCGGACCGTCTTCACCTACCGCAATACTGTCATGTGTGAAGACATATGTCACAGGAAGGCCCATTAACGCTGCAAGGCGAATCGCAGGACGCAGGTAATCAGAGAAGACAAAGAAAGTTCCACCGAATACACGAAGACCGCCATGAAGCGCCATACCGTTTAAGGCTGCACCCATCGCAAATTCACGTACACCAAACCAGAAGTTTTTGCCTGAGTAATCAACCGCTGTAAAATCACCGGCATTTTTAATTGTCGTTTTGTTCGATCCCGCTAGGTCAGCAGAACCTCCGACAAAGAAAGGAATTTTTTTCGCAAGTCCGTTGAGAACTTCACCGGAAGATGCACGGGATGCCAGGCTGCTTCCTTTTTCATACACAGGAACCTCTTGATCCCAGTCCTTCGGAAGCTCTCCTTTGATTGCCAGTTCAAGCTGTTCAGCAAGTTCAGGATAAACTTCTTTATATTTAGCGAATTGAGCATTCCATTCTTGTTCTTTTTTCTCACCTGATTCTTTAACAGCTGCAGCGAAATGCTCATAAACTTCTGACGGAACGTAGAAGTCTTCTTCATACGTCCACGCGTAAGCTTCTTTTGTTAATTTGCTTTCCTCTTTACCAAGCGGTGCACCGTGAACACCGGATGTACCGGCACGGTTAGGTGAACCGAATCCGATTGTCGTTTTCACTTCAATTAATGTAGGTTTCTTTTCATTTTGGCGTGCTTTTTCGATAGCCGCTGTTAATTCTTCAATATTGTTTCCATCCTCAACATAAAGAACTTCCCAATTCATTGCTTCAAAACGCTGTTTCACGTTTTCAGAAAATGAACGGTCGAGGTCTCCATCAAGAGAGATGTCATTAGAATCGTATAGTACGATCAGACGGCCAAGCTGAAGATGGCCTGCGAGTGAAGCGGCTTCAGAAGAAATACCTTCCATTAAATCACCATCACCGCAAATACTGTATGTATAATGATCGACTACGTTAAATGAATCGCGGTTGTATGTTTCCGCTAAATGGCGTTCAGCAATTGCCATACCGACTGCCATGGCAATTCCTTGGCCAAGCGGACCTGTTGTAGCATCAACACCGGCAGTATGTCCGAATTCCGGGTGTCCAGGTGTTTTGCTGCCCCACTGGCGGAATCCCTTAAGATCTTCAATACTAAGATCAAACCCGCTTAAATGAAGCATGCTGTATAATAGTGCTGACCCGTGTCCAGCAGATAAAACAAAACGGTCACGGTTAAACCAGCCAGGGTTTGCCGGACTTACGTTCATAAATTTTGTCCACAGCGTGTATGCCATTGGAGCGGCTCCCATCGGCATCCCTGGGTGACCAGAATTTGCTTTTTCAATAGCGTCTATTGACAGTGTGCGAATGGTAGCAACTGATTTCTTTTCAATTGTATCCATAAAAATCCCCTTCCTTATGTGTTGTACCCTTACATCATAAATGTCTGACGACTTTTTCTCAACTGTTTCAGCTTAAATTTGAGAGAAACTTGTTGAATTTTGTCACATAAGAGTTTTGATTATAGTATATGCAAAAGAGGAATACGATATTGCCGTATTCCTCTTATATTAGTGAAGTTTGTTATTTCTTTTTTCTCTTTTTAGCTTTTCTGGTGTTACATCATTGCCTTCTGGGTCAATGATTTTCACGCTTTTTAACGTGTTCTTCATAGAAGAACGAAAACCTTTCAAGTACTCTTGACGGAGCTTTTGCTGTTCGGCTTTTTCTTCTTCTGTAATAACGCCAGCTTTAGCTTTGGCAGCAAGCTCATTAATTCTGGCAATTTTCGCGTTTGAAATCATGTTAAACTCCTTTATTGCATTTTGTCTATATAGTACTAGATCAAAAAAAGTTTTACAACTGATTCACTCTGCTGTCTCTTCATTCTCTATGTATTCCTGAAAACGCCGGTGAACGGTTGCTTTAGAGACATCATAGCCAAACCCTCTTAGGGTAGCCGCAATTTCAGCAAACGTCAGTTTATTCGCTCTTAGGCGGACGATCTCAGAGATTGGCACCTCTATTTTTTCTTTTCCACTGTTCTCATGTTGGTTTTTTAAGTTTTTTTGCGGTTTAAAACCGTTTTTTACTGCACGCTTCATTCCCCGTCTGATTTTCATGTTGTGAATCTTTCGCTGATACTCTTCCACAATGCTGACGATTTCCAAGACCATTGAGTCAGCCTCCGATAACTCCAGTTCACCTCTGTGAGCCGTTGTATAGACTTTCACACCTTCTCTGTAAATACAATGAAGCAGTGCGATTTTTGCGTTTCCCCGCCCGAGCCTTGTCTCGTCCTGAAACAAAATGACATCAATTCCAGCGTTCTTAATCTCATCAAGCAGCTCAAATACACCATCCCGATCCATTTCATATCCGCTGGCTTTTTCTGAAATCACTTTGACCACTTCCATGCCGTTCTCCGCTGCAATGGCCGTAAGCTCCTCCTCCTGCCGCTTTAATGACGTTTCCTGCTGTTCTTTATTTGTGCTTACACGGGCATAAATGAGTGCTTTCATTTTATCTCTCTTTCCTCTCTATCTTACAGTTGCCAATTCATATGCATCCTGATGCTTCTTTTTCAATGGGATCACTAACTCATCACCCGGCTGGATATCAGAGGTTTGTAGTTGATTTTTATCAGCTACCCATTCAATAAAATCATTTTTGTTTATCTTTTTTGTATCTGCTACCTGATCAGCAATTGACCAAAGTGTGTCGCCTTGCTGCACTTCTATTTTAACATATTGATTAAGCTCCTGGCCGCTGCTTGTATATGACAGCATAAGGATAACCGCGCTCAAAATCACTGTGAACAGACCGACAAAAATAATAGATTCTTTACTCATGATCATAACCTCCAACAGGAATGTTTGTTCGCATTTTTATAATTTCAGTATATACGAACAAACGTTTCTGTCAATTGTTTTTTCGAACCTATGTTTGTACTGTAAGGAAAATCATGCTATAATCTTCTTAAAATCGACGTTTTGAGGTGCGAAAAATGACGAAGCTATCAAAAAGGCAACTTGATATCCTCCGTTTTATTAAAGCAGAGGTTAAATCAAAAGGATATCCGCCTTCCGTGAGAGAGATCGGAGAGGCTGTCGGGCTTGCGTCCAGTTCTACTGTCCACGGCCATTTGGCCCGTTTGGAAACAAAAGGGCTGATCAGACGAGATCCGACAAAACCAAGAGCAATAGAAATTCTTGATGAAGAAGTAGACATTCCGCAAAGCCAGGTCGTTAATGTACCGGTCATCGGGAAAGTCACGGCGGGATCTCCTATTACAGCAGTAGAAAATATTGAAGAATATTTTCCGCTCCCTGACCGCATGGTTCCTCCGGACGAGCATGTATTTATGCTGGAGATTATGGGAGACAGTATGATAGATGCTGGTATTCTCGATAAGGACTATGTCATCGTTAAACAGCAAAACACAGCGAACAATGGGGAAATTGTAGTTGCGATGACAGAAGATGATGAAGCAACTGTAAAACGATTCTATAAAGAGGATACCCACATTCGCTTGCAGCCTGAGAACCCAACGATGGAACCTATCATTTTGCAGAATGTCAGCATTCTAGGGAAAGTGATTGGCGTGTTCAGAACCGTCCATTAATCTATTGATCTATCAGATGCATAAAATAACCCCCTCTTCCTTTACGGAGAGGGGGTTTGTTGTTCAAAAAAAGCAGGCTCGCCCTGACTTTTGGGTGCGAGCCTGAATAGGAGGAAAAAGAACATCATGTTTACACCATAATTATCCACCAAAAGATTGTTGAAGTCAAGAAATTTTCTTTCCTTTAGGAAACTTTTATCAAAATATGAACATTTAGAATATTAGACGCCATCTTCTTAAAAACGTTTCATTTTTTAGGTCGTGGAAGGATCCGGTTTCATATTTATTAAGGGGCGAAGCAATTGAATTATACTGAAAATTTAGTACATAGTTTAATTAGTTCAACATTTTGATAAAACAGCTCGCTTTCTTCATATAAAATGTAATGTGTATTTCAATTTCACCTTCACCCAATCACTTGTGCAGTTCAAAATATATGGCATCGTTGAACAAGTCGGGTAGAAACCTTCCCCAAACATAAAGTCTCCACCAACACCCTTCTTTAAATTTAACCTTATATGAAATATGGTTGTGATATCAAAAGGCCGTTTCATCATAAAAGTGCATATGCGTTTTTTCTTGTTTGTAATATCGAAGCCTGTCTTGAAGGGTTCCGGTATGAAATTCAAATTTGTGGCCGTCAGGGTCGGTAAAATAAATTGATTTTCGATCGCGTTCATCTCGTTCTCTGCCAGGCAGAATATTGACATGAAGTCTTTTTAATTTAGCTGACATCTCCTCAAATTCATGATCTTCAATTGTAAAAGCAATATGGGTATAAGAAAGCTTAATGTCATTTCTCGGGATGTCTGGTTCTTCATTAAGCGCTAGCCAGATGCCGTTCATATCAAAATATGCAGTTGTTCTTCCCTTTACCAAAAGCTTTGCATCAAACACTTTTTGATAAAAATCAATCGATGTATCCAAATGCGAAACTGAAAATAGCAAGTGATTGATTCCTTTTATCTCCACAAATCATTCCCCCTTTGAAAGCTGATCATCCACATATACGTCTTTTTTCATAAGAAAGTTTCATACTGCTGAAAAAAAATACCAGTGTAAACAAAAACGGACTGTTTAAAATAGTAACATGACCATTATGAATGGTTTTGAATTGCATTATTTATCATTTGTTTACGCCCAAGAATTTTCTTCAAAAAATAACAATTTAGGTGGTCAAATGAAACATATCATTGCGCTTGCTTCAAAGATTGCTTTCACTCTCGCCCTTTTATATGTGATTTTGGACAGAGTCTATCACGCATCCTTTTTAAGTGTGATGTTTATTGCACTTTTCTTAGGTTTTGTTTCCTATCTTTCTGGTGACATGCTCGTCTTACCCAGAACAAACAATATTACAGCTTCATTGGCTGACTTTGGCCTTTCATTCGTTATTCTTTGGGTATTTGTTTTAACCCAAACAAGAAACGATTTCTCACCATTTGGAGCGGCTCTCCTTTCCGCTGCCTGTCTTACTGTTTTTGAATACTTTTTTCATCGGTATTTACTGAAAAATGTGCTTGATGAAAATTTCCGAAATGAACTGTCAGCGAGAGATAACACGTTGCAGTATCAAACGGAAGCCGCGGACGAGCTGTTTCCCGAAACGAAAGAGAAGCATAAGGAATAGGAGGCTGTCTTATCGCCTCCTATTTTTCAGTAGCTATTTTTGAGAAAACGGAACATCACTTCTGTAAACTCATAAAACCTCTCATTTTGAGTAACAGCTCTGCTTTTTAAAGAAAAGATGCCGAACAAAGACTTTCGAAACCCTGTGCTCATTTCTATCTGAATACTTAAACCTGTTTTTGATTTATTTGCAATGTTATTCGGACTAACGCCCGCATGTGGATGGTCCGTATTGAGCAATACAGCAGGAAAACCGGCATGCTGCAATTTCTCAACTAAATCTGCCGCTCTTACGCGATCTGTACCGCCGACTTCGATCTGCTGATCTTCTTCTGCGTACCCGTGTAATGAAATGACATATTCATGATTTCCCGTCATTTTAAGGGCCCGAGGTTCATCAAAGTGCGTGCTCGTAATGTGCAGGACTGAGTTTCCTGCCGATTTTAAGCCTTCAAATAAATACATCGAGTACTCTTTGCTGAGCTCTCTCGCTACTTCACTTGTCCCGCCTTCAATACCTCCTCCGTGAATAGCTAAAACAAGAACAGGGCTTCCGGTTTCTTTCGTAACAACGCCGTAATCAGAAGGATCTTCATTGCTTTTTAATTCCTCAAAATTCTGATATACATCTTCAGCATAAATTGAAGAAATCGGAGTAAACACCATAAAAATCAACAATAATTTTACAATTTTAATAGTTGATGGAAAACGTTTGGCTATGTTACAATCAACATGCTTCAAGGAATGGAGCAAACGGCGGAGCAGGGATACTTTGGCCGGTTTCATCTACTCCGCCTCTAAGTCCAAATCAACAGGATGTAGGTCTCTTTGAGGCTTTAGCACGAATTCTCTCGTCCTCCTTGTTAAATTTTTGTTAAATTCACAATATTATATACCATTAGCCCGGGCGCTGTTCTTCTCATTTTTGAATTTATGAAAAGTAAGCTGGCACCACCTCCCCCATTTCCATACAAAACAAAAATGCACCTGCCCTTTGGCCTGTGCATTTTTTATTTTCTCTTCATTCTTCGTTTTTTTGCTTGATTTAATTTCATGATGTTTTTTTCAATTTTTCTTATGTTTCGCCTTTGCGGGATTGTTTTCATTTCCTAATAAACAGAAATAAACCCGCTTACTGTCACTGCTGCAATATAAAGGACGCGCTGTTTGATCATCCGGTCAGCATGTCCATGATCATTCGCTTCTTTTTCCAGTCTTTCGATCACAGCTTTATCAAACAGCTGATCGACATACACTTGTTTCATTCCCACTGCAAACCCAGCAGCCAGCCAAAGAATCAGAAATAAACTGATATAAAACACCATAAACCCTTCCTTTCCTGTCTTGATGCGGTGCAGAATTTTAAAACAGTTCATCTCATTACAACTGGCAGACGAAGCTTCTTCTTTGTGTTAGGTTCTTTCAATAGGCTGGTTAATATGTGTAATGCTGTAATGAACAGTTAGAAATTTTATTCCAAACAGCCACATATGATGAACAGCGGTTAATTTGTTGTCATGTACAGCTTCTATCAGAAAGGTTTCAGATAAAGGAAGCGGACAAGTTCCCGCTCTTGTTTGCAGATAAATCCCCTCATCCCCCGCTCTGCTTTTTCTCCGCCTGCTTGTTAAAACCAGCTTCTCCTGATGATGATATGGTTTTAAAATACCTGTCATGCTGCTGAATGGAAGCGGTAAAGAAATATTCATATACCCTTCTCCATTTGAACGATACACTGAATAAAGAGCGGTAAAAATGGTTTCGTTTTTTTCATTTGTTCTAATCCAGGCACGTACTCTTTCCCTTCCGTCTTTTTTAGAATGAACACCTTTTATCTTGCTGTACATCCTGTACCAGTCAGGGTACGTCGAAAGATGTATTTGGCCGATTCTTCTGCTGAACCATTCGTAAATAATTGCAAGCGGCCGAAACCACGTGCTCCATGTTACTTTTGCTTTAATATTATATTCGATGGTTTGTTCATAAAACGAAAGAATGAGCGGCGCCAGTTTTTCTGGTGAAAAATCTTTTGAACGCAGGCTGCCCATATCATCCACAAGTCCGCTGTACCGAGCGTTATTTTCAGCTTGAATGTTAGCTAAAAATTCTTTCCCAATCTTTCTTTTTCCGTAGATACGGCTGAATGTCTTTACACTGTCTGCATCAAAAGGTTTCGGATCCTCTATTCTCCACCCTATGAGAGCGGGCAATATAACACCAAACGCGTTGACAAAACCGTGAATCCAAATCATCTGATTGATGGTCAATGTAACTTCTTGCCGAAATACACCAAATGAATAAATCATCGAGAAAGCAATCGTTATCATTAAAACAGCGGAAGAAAGCCGAATAAGAAATGTCCCCGTCTTGGTGCGAAAAGCTGCCGTGAACACCAAAAATGCATGAAGATAAATCGCCGCCATATAAATGCTAACCGCAATGACATCAAGTGTTTTTGAATATGTGATGCCCAGTGCGATAAGAAGGGGCGAAAGCAAAATCACCCATGTTATCCAACTGTACAACATCCGATGTTTTCTAATGGTTCTGCCGAGTAAACCGTTGAAGATCGGGATCAGAAAAGCAGAATAGTGAAAGTGGACAGCAGTCAGCAAAATGATGAGAGGGCCAAATTGCATGATCTGCAAATGGGCAGCATAAGCAAAAAACCAAAATCCTCCTCCCGCCAAATAAATAAGACCGAACAAAACTGATGTCTCTTCGATTCTATGTATCTTTGTTTCCCAAAGGCGGAAGATCGCATACAATGCAATAAAAACTGTGTACATCCACCAGATAAGTGCGAACCCCCCAACCTCCGTCACTAGAGCCAGTACCGCAAAGAATGCGGCTACAGGATAGCACTGGATTAGCCCATATTCCATAAACTGAGCAACACGAACCGGAGATTGACGAAAAACAAAAGGAAAAATTCCCGGCACGAAAAATAGAATGGATAACAAAACGAGTGCCTCTGCCACTGAAATATCCGGTGCTTCCGCTGCAAGAAATCCTATAAAACAAAGCGCACTGACTATGCCATTTCGTTTCATGATTCTCTCTCTTTCTCCTGAAACGTTCCTTTATAAAAGAAAAGAGTGCCAAGAATTGTATTTTGCACATGCACTTCAATGGTGAAACAATTCTTTTTTTCATCAAACGTTTCGCAAACTTCGGATGTACCGGTCAGCCATTTCGGCAGCGGGATTCTTTTTCCGCATATCAATAGCCATTGCTTTCCCGATGTGACCGTAAGAGAGCCGTCATGAGATGCCTCGAACGTCAAAACAGACAGCAGCAGATGAGGTTTGCCGAAGAAATCAAGTATTCTATTTTCTTTCTCGTCATATATCATTATCGCATCAAAGAAACGTTTTTTGCCTTTAAAGAAAAATGTACGATTCCATTCTATTCCTGTATGTTGCGATTTCAAAAGACAAGTTCTATTTTGTATTGTAAATGGAATGTCTTTGCCTCTTTCTGAAAAGAAGCATCTGAAAAAAACACCCAGCTTTAACAGCATTCTAACCAGAAAAGAGCCTCCGCTTATTTCTGACATCGTTCCCGTCCCGCTGAATGTTTGAGACTCGTCTAATTGGTACCGTTTCTGCAGCTTGGGATGCAGAAAATGATAGTTAATAATTGATTTTTCATAAATCGAACTCACAATGTCACTTCTTTCTCTTTCGTTTTGTGCGCCTGGCACTGGGGAGCTGCAGGCTAAGAGCGCCGCTTGCTGTGGAAAACACACTCAACAGAACCCACATGAATATTTCGGAACCTAGGCAAGCAAACCCCGCAAAGATACAAGCCTGGACACCATGAATTATCCATTTTCTTTTTAAAGGAATCAGCCACAAAATAGCTAAGCCTATCTCCGCTATTCCTGCCAATATGCTGGCCTCAACACCTGCAAAGCCTTGATAGAACCAAAACAGGCTGAAAAACAGACACATGAACACATAGATGATAGCGGATCGAATGAAGCGCTTCGGATGTTTATTTTGCTCAACCCAAAGCCTTAATGCATCAAAGCTCCAGGCAGTCGCCCAGCCAAGCAGCGGCCGAAATAATAAACGATCGATCCATCTTCCCGGCAGTCCGTAGGCTGTTTTGTATTGGTACTGTGTTAAAAACGTCATTTTCCCATTTTCTCTCTGTATATACTTCCAGTAGCCGCTTCCATGCCGAATCAGAGATAATGGATGATCAGAGCCAAAAGCCAGTGAAGAAGACCTCTCAGATGAACATTTGTTGAAAACACCGACGGTTTCTCCAGTACCTGACACCTTTAATCCAAAGCCTATTTTTGTTTCGTAAAGAAACCTCTGTTTTTCGCATGGCTGACTATTCAAATACGTAATATTTGAAAACCGGAGATCCCATTCCTTATGCAGTGATGGATTTTGTGTATATTCCCAGAGTGTATCCAGATCAGATTTCATTTCGATTTCTACATAAATCGGTTTCTGCCTCACAGCCCCTTCTCCCTTCTATTTCAAGCAATTCCTATATTAGCATATTGGTCGATTTGAAAAGTGTATATCTCTCCAAAAAAAGTATCTTTATCCTAAAAAATGCATAAAAAAAGAAGAGAGGTTTCCTTCTCTTCCTTGGGATTCATTACTGAGTTTTAACCGTGCCGTAATGCGTAATTGTGACGTTCACACTGTATGTGATGTCGGCTTTACTGAAGGTGTCATCCCAGTTATTTTTCACCCTTTTCCATAAGTGAGGATATGTAAGTCTTAAAGATTCATCAAAACCAGCAACATCTGCTTTATAATCATGCTGAATTTTTTTTAATACCTGACCAACTATTTTCTTTACCTCGTTTTCAATAGTCGTTTCGAGACGATCTATAAACTGGGTGTCCAACGCCTCTTTTGTGTTCCAGTTTTCAACCAAATCGCCTTCTGATTCAATATCGACATGAAATGAAATATCCGTCCCTTTTACGACTGGCTGAATTTTGCTTTTGATTTTATTGATATCGTACGCTAACGTCTGTTGGCTCTTTTTATCATGACTTTTGACAACTCCGCCTTTTCCTTCCCCTCTAATCCATGTAATCCCCTCAGTTTCATATTCATTTAAGGTGCCGATCATTTTTTTCGATTTTCCGTTGATTACAGCTGCTCCGGAATACTTGATCGCTCCATTCGCCGCGACCACATTTTGCAGTAAAAAGCTGCTGCCAGAATGCAGTTTTCCAATTAGTTTCGCGAGTGTCACAGGGGGAAGAATTTTGGAAACCTTATGTTCATTTTCACCTAATCCAATCAGCCGAAAAGCCGGAATTTCTCCGTTCTCTTTCAGCTGGAGAGCTTCTCTTGCTTCCCCTTTAGCAGACAAAACAAGACAGCTCAGCCTGATTTCATTATCGCGAAAAAATTGATCCAGCATTTCGTCGATAGGAAATGTGCGCAGCACATCTTCACTCATGACAACAACTTTTAAATGCGGGCTAAACACTTCTCGGTCCCGTCTTAGTGCAACCTCACTTCCGATCTGCTGTAATGAATCCCCTGTTTCACTTATATTAATATACGCTTTTTGCACTCCTTGTCCGCTACCGCCTCCCCCGCTTGTGCCCGCGCCTGCCGCTTTTTCATTAACAAATTGATAGGTCAGCGTAATGTTGTCTTTTTTCGGATAGCTCCCGCCCTCTTCTTTTAACTCTTTTTCAGTGTTCGTTTCTTTTCCTTTATCAATTGCGATAGCGAATGTGAGACCCAGATCTTCTATTTCCCGACTGCTCCAGCATCCTGTTACGCAAATCATCAGCAGACATACTATGACCATAGCAGGCACTTGACGTTTTAGTTTACTTTTCACCTCTTTTCCTCCATTTCGAAATGACTAACAGCAAAATCGGCAAAGCGCCAAATATATACAAAGCGATATGACTGACCGTATCGCCCAATATAAAGACGTCATTTTCATTTTTCGGCATGCAGGAGAGGATATAAATAACAGGAAGCAGCCCAAACATACATGAAAGGGGTTTCTTTTTAAAAACCTGTGAGACTCCCAGGGAAGCTGCATAAAAAGTGATAATAAACGTGGCAAAAAGCTGCATAATCCAAATCACAAGCAGAAATGATTCAAACCGTTCAAATATTAAACCAGGTATTTCAAAACTTCTCATCAGATCAAGCCCCGGCCATGTTCTCGTCACAACTCCCTCAACTGATAGTGCACCGATGACCATAATCAGCGTAATCATATAAAAACTGGTCACAACGCCTGTCCCAATCACAACCGCTTTCACCGCATTTTTCGGCTTTTTCATAAATGCTACTAAAATGAGCATAATTTCTGAACATGTAAATGAAAGGTTCGTTGTCTTTACTCCTCTGAGAACCGGCATGATTCCATCTCCTAATACAGGGCGCAAATTGTTGATTTCAAATATGCCTAAACTCATGAGGGCTATCGTTAAAAAGATGATGACCGTAATCGGAAAAATCATTTCAAAAAGCCGTGCAATCGGATCTAGGCCTTGTGTAATTGAATAAAGCCCAATCCAAAGAACTGTCATAATGATGGCCCAAGACGGTGTCCCTTCGAGGAGAAAAAAATCCACGATTTCGGACATGACTCTGACTTCAAATGCACCGAGTACCAGAAAATAAGTAATAAAAACAATACTGATCAGATGCCCGAGCCATTTTCCTACAATATGTCGGGAGTATTCATAAAAGGTCTCCTTAGGATACTGCTGGCTTAATTTAACTATAATCATCCCGGCTATTACCGCTAGGACCCCGCCTAATAAAATTGAAATCCATCCATCAGGAGATTGTGTTTGTTCTGTTACTGTCCGAGGGAGCGTAAGAACTCCGGCAGCAAGCATATAATTAATGATGATAATCGTTGCCTGAGCGGTTGTGATTTTACTGGTTGGGCTGAACATGAGACTTTATCACCATCCTGTTAAGTTCATCATTTCACCCGTTTTGTATTATCTGTATTCATCATTTTAGGCCGGCGCTTCATGACTAAAAGAGGCATTCTGATAACAAAGTCTTTCCAATCTTTTAAGTGATAGGGCACTGCCGGACTTGCGTATGGCACACCAAAGCTCTTAAGCTTTACGACATGGCTGCTTAGCAGCAGATAATACATAATGACTCCAAACAATCCAAACACCGCCGCACAAAACATCGCACCAAACCGAAGCATCCGAAGTGCTATACCTGTGCTATAATGCGGGATGGCAAATGAAGAAATTGCTGTGAGCGCAACAACAATGACCATGATTGGACTGACAATCCCCGCCTGCACAGCTGCTTCCCCGATGATTAATCCGCCAACTATGCCAATTGCGGGTCCAATCGGTTTTGGCAGACGAAGCCCCGCTTCTCTTAAAATTTCGATCGCGACTTCCATAAATAAGGCTTCAATGAGGGATGGGAACGGAACACCCTGGCGCGTCCCGGAAATTGAAATCGCCAGCTTGGTCGGAATTAACCCAGGATGAAAAGAAATAAATGATATATATAAAGCGGGTGCAAATAACGTTATCATTGCTGCGATGAACCTCAGCAATCTGATGAGCGAGCTCGGGAACCACCGTTCATAATAATCTTCAGGCGATTGAAGCATCATGCTGAAAGTGACTGGAACAATCAAAGCAAACGGAGTGCCGTCAAGCAGAATGGCTACTCTTCCTTCCATTAATCCGCTTATGACGCGATCAGGACGTTCTGTACTCTGTACTTGCGGGAACGGGCTCAAATAATTATCCTCAATTAACTGTTCAACGTAGCCTGACTCCGGCAAATGATCGATCTCAATCCCTCTCACTCTTTTTCTTACTTCCTCGACTACTTTTGGATCTGCAATGTCATTCATATAAGCGATAATTAAATCCTTTTTTAATCGTGTTCCTACTTCAAATCTCTGCAATGTTAATTGATCATTTTTTCCTTGCTGTCTCAAAAGAGCTGTATTCGTACTCAACTCTTCTGTAAAGCCTGTGCGCGGCCCTCTGACAAGCGCTTCTGAAAGCGGCTCCTCGATACTTCGATTTTGTTTTTTTACAGTTCCCAGAAGAAAGGCCTGCGGTATTCCATCGATGAGAAGCGCTGTCGAACCCATGAAAACATTCAACACGATATCACTGATTTTCTCTGATTCTATGACATCACCGATTGATATGATTTGATTTTTTATCTGTTTCGAAGTTAAAATACCTTTGCCGGATTGAGAAATTTCATCGCTTACCTGATTAGGTTGATTCATGACTAACACTGATAGTCCTTTATTAATCAAGTCCTGATCAGACAGTCCTTCAACAAAGATCAATGCCGCTTTCACATGTAAATGAGTGATTACAAGCTTACGGAAATGAACGTCCCCGTTATGTCCTATTTTTCTTTTTACATGTTCTAAATCGTATCCGATGTTACCGGTTAACACATCCTGATCCTTTTCAGCTGTTGAATGATCTGATTTATGCTGCTTCTGTGTTTTGTACTGATTGCTCCGCCACCTCATCATTGCACCTTCTTATACATGAATCCAAGTAAACACTTTATAGATTGCATATGGAACGAGAAATACTACTAACGCTTGAAACCACACATTCCAGTCAGTAAGTGTTGATATCATGTTATCCATCTGTCAGTTCCCCTCTCTCTAATAGGATTATTTTTCCCGTATACCTATTTTTTATGTTCGTCTTTTTTCTCAATAAAAAAAAGCATGATGAACATTTCATCATGCTTTTAAAGAAATCAACCTGACCATTTTGCATTATTAAACACAAAATGAGCCTTTTAGCAGTCTGGGATAAACTAAAATTCCAGCTTGAAGCTTTCTGCCTGATCTGAAACTTCCACAGGAATCCCCATTATCGTTTTCGGTTTGGATACGTAAACAAAGCGCATTTCTTCCTCTAATTGCTGAAACACTTTTTCACTAACTATAATTCTGGCCGGCTTCCCTGGACTGTTATCAATGGCTGTTTTGATTTTTCCAAGCATAAAAAACCTCCTGTTTTAGAAAATGGCACATTTACTATTAAAACAAAAATCGCAAAATAAATTGGCTGAACAGGAATTCCGGTTCAAACATAACAGTTGCGGCTGAGCAAACAAGAATGAACGAAATGACAATATACACATCTCTCTCTTTTTCGTGCATGCAGAATTCTCCCATTCACAGATCAGACTGGCGACTGACACGCTGTTCAACAGCAGCTCTAGCATAATTAATGCACGCTATGGACATGATCTTATTAGTTATTATATGATTGAATTGAAAAAAACATCATATGTCAAGAGGTAAACGAAATGGCTCAAAACAACGAAAATGCATTACCGGATATTACAAAAAGCATTACCCTGGAGGCTCCCATTCAGAAAGTCTGGGAGACAGTCTCTACTTCAGAAGGCATTGCCAAGTGGTTTATGCCCAATGACTTTCAGCTCAAAGAAGGACAAGAATTTCACTTACAATCGCCGTTTGGGCCGTCCCCTTGTAAAGTTTTGGCTGTTCAAGCTCCAACTGAACTTTCTTTTGAATGGGATACAGAAGGATGGGTCGTTACCTTTCAATTAGAAGACTTGGGGGAAAAGACAGGGTTTACCCTTATTCACAGCGGCTGGAAAGAGCCGAATGAAGTGATCGGCAAAGCAAACGAGAAAAGCTCCGTCGTTCGCGGTAAGATGGATGGCGGCTGGACTGGCATTGTAAATGAACGGCTTCGTAAGGCTGTCGAAGAATAAAAAAGAGAGAGGTATCTCTCTTT
This sequence comes from Bacillus sp. 9.4, assembly GCF_055486415.1. Taxonomy (NCBI): domain Bacteria; kingdom Bacillati; phylum Bacillota; class Bacilli; order Caryophanales; family Bacillaceae; genus Bacillus; species Bacillus sp. 9.4. The sequence goes on from NZ_JBVFMU010000002.1 coordinate 72,753, forward strand.
TTTGTTTTTTCCAAGGGTTATACTTCACAATTTGAGTCCATCAATCATAAAACGTAACAGTTTTAGATTTACCAGAGTAATCGGTAACAAAGAACTCGGCCTTGTTATTGCTTCCATCTACAAATTTTCCAATACTGCCAAATGTGTGGCATTCTCCGGGTGAAAAATAGTTTGCCCCTACATAATCATCAGGATTGTCATCGGGATCATCCTCATATAAGTGCAGTGAAACAGAAAAAGGAGTGCTTCCTGAAAGGCAAACTCTAAAATCTCCTCCGGTCGAGTATACCGTCGGACTTGAGTAAGTATATGTGTAAGTCCCCAACTTATCCCACTCTCCAGCCCCCGCAGTTCCGGCTTTTTCTGCTTGTGCCGTTAATGGAAAAACCGCAGCCAACCCTATAACAGACAAAAATCCAACTACCTTAGTGAATCTCATCAGCTACACCACTCCTCTATTTGAATGATAGCCTCAGATACGTTTGTATCATTTCCGGCAGAGCTACATAATTGATCCAGCCTGCCTCCCTGCTTCTTAGGCAGGTGGCATTGGACATTATATTCAGCAGCAGCCGTTTTATGAATCCGTCTTTGTGCTGGTTTTAAAATGTTCAAAATAAATGCATTCCCATTTGTACTGCTATCTCTTATAATTTGTTTAAAAGGTTGTACTTCAATCAGGGGGAAAAGGATATGGAATTAAGCTTCACAAAAATACTCGTTATTTTGTTTGTGGGTTTTTTAGTATTTGGGCCTGATAAACTGCCAGCGCTTGGCCGTGCAGCAGGAAAAGCCTTATCAGAATTTAAACAAGCAACAAGCGGACTGACTCAGGATATCAGAAAAAATGACTCAGAAAACAAAGAAGATAAACAAATGTAGGATAAATCGTTTGGGCCGATGAAAAATCGGCTCTTTATTTTGATTTGTTTCTGTGTCATCTGACTTTTTTTATCATTTGGACAGCCCTTTTTTCATTCTATGATTTTAACTGTCCAAGCCGCAAAATCTACTCGCCGTATAATAAAGCGTAGTAAAAATAAAGGAGGAGTATATATGGGTTATTACAAAAAATACAAAGAAGAGTATTATACGGTCAAAAAAACGTATTATAAGAAGTATTACGAATATGATAAAAAATACTATGACCACCATGATAAAAAATATGATGACTGTGATTACGACAAAAAATATGATGACTATGATAAAAAATATTATGATCATGATAAAAAAGACTATGATTATGTTGTAGAGTATAAAAAGCATAAAAAACACTACTAAACGCCATTAACATCTCCTCGTTTTTACTTTCCCCGGCTATTGCCGGGTCTTTTTTGTTTGTGCACTATATGTATATTTCTGAAGCTTCCCTTTCTATGAAAACCTTGGTGACTGAATCCAAAAAAGAATAATGAATATTTAGTACATAGTTTAGTTAGTTCATAAATGAGCGCATTCAGTTTATTGCAGTTACAAAGAAACTTTTATAAACTCTTTGAGGATCATACATAAAAGGAGAGGTTTTTTGTATAGAAACATCGTATTTTATCTCATTTTACTTTGTCTATTTATATCAGTTGTCATGATAAGCTTTGAGGTGATAAGAACAATAGCTAATGTTATCTGCTTTGTTTTCGTATTGCTGTATTTTAAAGATGAAATGAAAACATACTCACGTAAAGCGTTAGCAATCCTAAGTATTTGTTTTCTTTTCTTAGTCGGTATCTGTGCTTTTATCATTTTACAAGGACAGACATTGATGAAACGTCACCTCTTTTTTACAGGCTGGGAAACGATAGCGGGCATTCTTTTAATGATCGTTTCTTTAAGCATTTGTACTTTTATTTTGGGGAAAATTTCAAATCGGTTAAAACGATTGTGATCTCGTTCTTTCCTCTGATAAAGTTACATAGCTTTCAGATTGGAGAAGCGTTTCGTCCCTTACATCACTCAAAATGAAATATTTTGTTTATTTATATACATCAATCCAGTTCCAAAATAAGGTATAATAAATGACGAAATCACTATCAAAAGGGGGAATTTGAGTGAAAAAAATATTGATTGCAAGTGCAGTAGGAACAGCCATTCTTTTCGGAACACTTCCATCAGGTATACCAGGCTTGCCCGCGGCAGATGCTCAAGTCGCAAAAGCAGCATCACAGCTGCCTAAGGGAATCGGCGGCCGCGCCTATCTGAATAGTACAGGCGCCGTTTTTACAGCTAAAATCAATCTTCCTGACACTGTAAAATATGATACGGTCTCTACTCCTTATATTTATTCAGGATTTAGGGCAACAAGCGGAACTGAAGCCGATATCGGGCTTCAGTACAGCAAACAATACAACGTCTGGAAGCCCCTCATGAAGGTTGGGTCCAAAAATGAAGAAACGTACATCGAAGGAAAAGACAAATTCACATACAATAAAGGCTTCCGCCCTGGAAGCACAGTCCAAATGACAATCTATAAAAATTTAAGCGGCAATACGCGCATGACCCTTTGGGGAACGAACAATGACGGCTACACCGGACGGATTATCACAGAAATTCAAGGAACCAACATCGGCACGATTTCAAAATGGAAAACCCTTGCTACCGCGGCTGTTTCGTATGAAAGCCAGCGTGATGCGATCAAAGCAACCTTTTCGACATCTTTTAACAACATCACAATCGACAATAAAGCCGTCACTCCTGTGGTAGATACACAGGATTTCGCAAAGGTTTCTGTTGCAGGAAATAACGTTACGATCTCTGTTAATAAATAAACGAAGCAGCAAAAAGCCGCCAGCATTGTCTGGCGGTTTTCCTTGGAGCATACTGGTCATAGTTCGTTTCTTCAGCTCTTTTGTTTAAACCTAACTTTAATAAGGGTGGAAATTGGTATGAAATATGAAAAAACAAGTCTTTTTGGAATGATTTTAGTTATTGTAGCACTTCTAATATCTATATATTTTATGTGTAATACAAATGCGTTGATACCTGCTGGATATGATCTAGCTATTCATGGAATTGTAATATCTAGAACTGTAATGATTGCTTTTACTTTGTATTTAGTTTCAAAGTTAGGATATTTTCTTCTGAATAAAAAAGATTAACTGTAGAGTTAATCTTTTTTATGTATTATACGTGTTTGTCCTTCAATTTTTATTCATCTTCCAGATTGCTTAATGAAATTAGGATACCTGCTATCTATTCACTGCACAATAAAAAGGCAGCATTAAACCGCTACCTCAAATAAAAGCTTGTCCCCATGTTTATAGTTGATTAACTTGAAATCATCAATGGTAAAGTCATAAAAATCTTTCACTTCAGGATTGATCCATAGTTCAGGTGCTTCAAATTGTTCTCTTTCCATTTGGATTTTCAAATTGTCTATATGACGTGTGTACACATGGCAATCCCCAATGTTAAAGATATATTCACCAAGCTCATAACCAGTCACTTGAGCAATCATGCGCTGCAACACATTATACTGGAATACATTGAATGGATTTCCCAATGCCATATCATTGCTCCGTGCTCTTACCTCAAGGTGGAGTTTCCCATGTTTAACGTACCATTGTGTCTCGTATACACATGGCGTTAAGGCCATTGTGTCTAATTCATCAGGATTCCACAGCATTGTAATGTGTCTGCGTGAAGATGGATTGTTCTTCAATTGATGAAGAAGATAGTCTACCTGATCCACTTTTTCTCCATTTAGACTTCTGTTTTTCTTCCCCAACTGAAATCCATATGCATGTCCGATGGTGCCGTCTTCTTGTTTCCATTGATCCCAAATATGTACGCTCATCTTGTTTAAATCATTAACATCATTAGATTTCAGCTGCCAAATCCAGAGCAACTCTTTAATGGCTGTTTTCCAGGCAACCTTTTTTGTCGTTAAAATCGGAACCTCTGAGTTGTCGAATCTCATTTGCTTACTGATTACACTTAGAGTATGTGCCGGTGTTCCATCTGAGTCCCACTTGGTTCTTACATCAAACTCTTCGTCTGAGATTCCATTATTGATAATATCCTTTATAATTGAATTGTATTGTTTATCGAATTGCGTCATGACTATTCATATCCTTCTTTCATTTTCAGTTGCTAAGCATAATTTATTACGAATGCAATATTATCGCAAATACTAAGCACTTGCAGATAAAGTGAGGATCTTATTCCACTCACTGTGTGTTTAAAGAGGAGTTAATCCCCCCTCTTTTACACCTGTATTTCTCCATAACATAGTCTGTCACATAGCTCATAGTTACCGCCAGTTTGGTACATACACCGTTGATAACATTGTTGAGGATTATAAGAAATGGTTTGATATTGCGGCACATAAAAATTCAAATAGTTAGGTGTTTGTGTATACCAAATTGGAAATTGTCTAAACACATTAAATCCTCCAATAGCTTTTTCTGATTTAATGCATTGTATTTTACCTCAATATCAATTGTCATTTGTCCATGTGCAATTGGGCTTTCTTTAAAATAAATTCTCTCTAATTTCATTCATTTGATCATTAACAACTTTTTTATGATATTTGGCAGCGGTTCATTCCTTATATGATCTGTTTCTAACCGGTTTTGCTGCTTTTTGACGTCTAACTTTAAATCCTTCAGAAGCAGTGTGAAAAATCACATCATAGAGCTCTTGAATCTTAACCATAACGTTCAAATATTCTTCAATGAGAAAGTCCCTTTTTACGTATATTAATCTTCTCTATACACTTTACTATTATTTTACAGTGATTGAGTGCTCTCTCTCGCTCTTATTTTCATAAACAGCTATCCGTTTTGTTTTTCAGAAAGTGTTTTAAACAGCCTCTTTTTACTATTCTTATTTCATTTGACCATACCATATCATTTAAACTTCATAAATTAAATTCGAATAACATAAAGGAGGAATTTAATTGGGTTATTATAAAAAATATAAAGAAGAGTATTACACTTGGAAAAAAACATATTACAAAAAGTATTACGACAATGATAAGAAGCATTATGATTGCGACAAGAAGTATTATGATCATGATAAAAAACATTTTGATTACGACAAAAAGTATGATGACCATGATAAAAAGTATTACGATGATCACGATTATCATTACGAAAAAAAGTATCATGATGACGATGATCATTATTATGATTTTGTCGAATCATATAAAAAACATTACTAAATCTCTTAAACGTCTATTTATTCCCCGACGACATACCGGGGGCTTTTTTATGATATTTATCGACGATTCTCAGATTTTTTTGTGAAGTCTTATGTCTCATTTCATCTTATATTTTGAACTTGTCTCAAGGCTGATGTAAATTCAATTATTAATGAACACAAGTCATTTAACTTGGCTTATTATTAGTGGCATTACTAGTTTTTAGTTGCCTTCCCCTACTTATAAAAATTTAGATAAAAGTATTTCTTTATAGAGATGCTTGTTTCATCGACAACTCATTCCTAAATGTGGTAAAAATGATAAAAATGTAAAAACTGTAAATATAATAAAAGGAGCATCTATATGTATATAAGTATTATAATTTTAGCATCCATGCTTTTATGGGGCGCAGTTATCCACGAGCTAAGTAAACCTTCAAAAAAGCAAAGCACCAGAAAAATTGTTTCTTTGACATCTTTAGGTTCTTTATCGACTTTAGTTATTACTATTTCACTTTTTCAAAACTTCCCTTTTTAAAATTTGTTTTTAATTAAATCCTTCGTATTAAAATATTCATTTTATACATAATATTTATATGTACCTTGGCTGAAACCTCCATTGATCAATCACACAGCATGAAGACAGCCAAGGATTTATTTTGTTTACTTCGTACCTGTTGAACCGAGTCCTCCTCTATCCTCGTTTCCCAAATGCTCGACTTCAACCAATTCAACCGCCGGCATTTTCTTCATGATTCTAAACTGGCAGATACGATCACCCTTCTTAATTTCAGTATCACGCAATGCATAAGCAGGAAAGAACCAGAAATCGTTGTCTCCCTTATATGACTCATCGATAACACCCATTGAATTTGTTTGAATAACGCCAAAGTTCTTATATGTACTTGAACGAGGGACGACATGTGCTTCGTAACCTTCAGGCAGTTCCATTGCAACACCTAATGGGACAAGCTGAAATTCATCTTTTTTGATAGTTACATCTTCAGCTGCCCGAAGATCAATCCAGTCTCCCTGCTCAATTTTGCTTATTCTTGTTTGTGTTTCATCTAGATACTTGATTTTAATTTGCATTGTCATGTACTAGCTCCTTTAATTTTTATTGACTATCATACAGTAAGGCTTGTTCTTGTGTCATTTTCATCAGTTATAAATTGAACGTCTTCAAAATCATTCTGTAAAGCATTGAAGTACAGTTTTTCAATGATATTTTTGTTTTTACAGTAAATCGAAACGTAGCTATTATCTGCTATCAAAAGGACAAGTTCGCAATCACTGTCAGCAAACTCTTCATATGTATTGACTTGATTAACCATTTTTCCATATGGAAATGCTTTCAGTTCAACGAAAATGGTATAGTACTGATTCGTTTTTAATTGTTGCTCAAAAACTGCCCCTTCAACAATTGCGTAGTCATGAAAAAGCTCCTCATCATCGAGCTCTCCTTCTACAACAAAATAAGATTCCCCACTCGTTTGCCACCTATAATTAGCTATTTCTACCGGCCGCAGTATTCTCCATAGAAAATTTCCATATTCATTCGGTATTTGAAAACTAACTCCCCTATTCATGTATACCCCTTACTTAAACGATTTTTGTGAATACGAGTTTAATTATATACTCTGATGTTAGGTTTATGGAACAAGGAATCGACTGCCTTTTCAACCGATTATCTTTTACAGAATTTCCTCAGCCCTTCTCATTTAAAAGGTTCTTCCAATGTTCATAACAACGGTAAGTATTTCCTGATTAGATTTCTCGTTATCATCTACCCTTAGAAAAAAATGTCCCAAAACAAATAATCATTTTTGTAATCCTCGGTCGCCGTATCCATTAACACCCCACTTACAAGCCTCATGTATCCCGTACTTGCTATTCGAACATTGATAAGCACCTTCTCGTATCACATGGATTTGCTGTTGAATGATTTCAAATAAAGTTGAATAAAATAAGATCGAATCATCCAACAATTAACATTTATTCTTGCGGCAATAGGTGGTATTTACAATCCATAAGAAGGAAGGAAGCGTTGATGATAAAGCTTTGCCGAGAAGTTTGGATCGAAGTCAATCTTGATGCCGTTAAAAAGAATTTGCGAGCGATCCGCCGTCATATTCCACATAAGAGCAAAATTATGGCTGTCGTAAAAGCGAACGGTTATGGTCACGGGTCTATAGAAGTGGCACGCCATGCACTGGAACACGGGGCGAGTGAGCTCGCTGTTGCCAGTGTGGAGGAAGGAATCGTTTTACGAAAAGCTGGGATTACAGCACCTATCCTTGTGCTTGGTTTTACATCCCTTAGTTGTGTAAAGAAGTCAGCAGCTTGGAATATAACATTATCAGCATTTCAGGTTGATTGGATGAAAGAAGCAAACGAGATATTGGAAAAAGAAGCGAGTGCTAACCGGCTGGCCATTCATATTAACGTGGATACCGGCATGGGACGATTAGGTGTACGCACAAAGGAAGAACTTTTAGAAGTAGTGAAAGCCTTAAAGGCAAGTAAATTCCTCAGATGGACAGGAATTTTCACACATTTTTCGACAGCTGATGAACCGGACACAACACTCACAAAGCTGCAGCACGAAAAATTCATCAGTTTTCTCAGCTTTTTAAAAAAACAGGGGATTGAGCTGCCCACTGTGCATATGTGCAACACGGCTGCAGCTATCGCATTTCCGGAATTTAGCGCTGATATGATCCGTTTAGGTATCGGCTTATATGGTTTATATCCTTCAGCCTATATTAAACAACTAAATCTCGTTAAGCTTGAACCTGCGTTAAGTTTAAAGGCGCGCATCGCTTATGTGAAAACCATGCGTACAGAACCCCGAACCGTTAGCTATGGTGCTACATACGTCGCAGAACCTAATGAAGTAATTGCTACACTCCCGATTGGCTATGCTGACGGCTATTCTCGTGCCCTTTCCAATCGCGGGTTTGTTCTTCATCGCGGAAAACGAGTGCCAGTGGCGGGAAGAGTAACAATGGATATGATCATGGTCAGTTTAGGAGAAAACGGTGAAGGTAAACAAGGAGAAGAAGTCGTGATTTACGGTAAGCAAAAAGGAGCCGAGATTTCCGTTGATGAAGTGGCTGAAATGCTTAATACGATTAACTATGAAGTCGTGTCTACATTAAGCCGCCGCATCCCTCGTTTTTATATAAGAGATGGCGAGATTTTTAAAGTATCAACTCCAGTATTATACGTGTAGAACATCTTAAAATGCTGAAACAAAATCCCTCCTATAAGAAGAGAGATTTTCAACATATTTATACCTCAATAATTGATTGTTCAGGAGTATTATGATCGTGTCGAGAACGAAAATGCTCTTCTAATTCTTCAAGTGTACGCCCTTTTGTTTCCGGCATGAATTTGTATACAAAACCGATTGCCAATACACCTAAAGCCACAAATATAAAGAATGTAAAAGACAAACCTACAGAGCTAAGCAAGATCGGGAAAGCAAAACCGATCACAAAGTTTAATATCCAAAGGAAAAAAACACTTATCCCAGAACCAAGTCCCCTTAACCTTTGAGGGAATATTTCCGCTATGACAAGCCAAGTCACAGGTCCTACACACCCTTGCATAAAGGCAAGAAATAAAACGGTCAAAGAAAGCACTACATAAGGAAGTGCCATAGATCCATCAAGCACAATTGAGAAAATCGCAATCAATAGGAGCGCTGTAGTCGTCCCCGCCAAACCAATCAATAATATTGGACGCCGTCTCACTTTTCCGACCAGCCAAATCCCAAATATAACTGCAATAACTGATATCAGCCCATTTCCAATATTAGCGATTAAAGCCGCTTTTGTACCAAAACCAGATTCTTTAAGGATTTGTGTGCCATAATACATAATCGAATTCACACCTGTAATTTGATTCACGATGGCAACACCGATTCCAATCCATAAAAGACGGCGCAGCCATGGTGTAGAAAAGTCCTTGAGTGATGCCTTTTCTAGTGTTGTATCTTTTTCTACCGCTTCTTGAATTTCTCTACATTCAGCTTCTGCACGTTTATCTTCTCGAATTTGTTTAAGAACTCGCAGCGCCTCACTGTTTTTGCCTTTGGAGATTAGCCATCGCGGGCTTTCTGGGACCTTAAGCATACTGGCAAATAACATAATAGCCGGAACAGCACAAATGACTAGCATGTATCTCCAAACATGTCCCGTATTTGCCATTGTTACACCGAGGATCGCATTAAAAACATATGCTAAAAATTGCCCGCCAACAATCATTAGTTCATTTTGGGTTACCATACGCCCTCTCTTTTCATGCGGTGCCATTTCTGCTAAAAAGGCCGGTACCATCGCCGAGGCTCCTCCAACAGCCAGCCCCAGTAAAAAACGAAAGGCCGCCATGAGTAAAACATTAGGTGCTAACGCTGTTCCCAGTGATGCCAGGAAAAATAAAAAGGAAAGATTAAGGATCATTTTACGTCGGCCATATCGATCAGCCAATCTTCCGCATAACAACGCTCCAAACGCGGCACCTAATAAAAGAATACTCGTAACAAGCCCTTCTGTAACCGGTGTTAAATCAAGCTGATCTGGCCTTGCCATAAAAGGTAAAGCTCCATTTATAACTCCGGTGTCATATCCAAAGAGAAGCCCTCCAAAAGTTGCTGAAATCATTATTAATTTCAACCTTCGATTTCGATGTTCATTCATATCCATTTCCCCTGCCTTTATTAAGAATACTTAATAAGCTCTTTCAGTGTGGATATTGAGTCAAAACTAACGTCATCTCTATCTTAGATTTTCGCCTCTGGATTTGTAACCGTTTACATTTTAGCCAATAGAATAAACATAAGTTATTAGTTGTTATGTTGTAGTAATGTTTTTGTCACATTATTGTCATTTCTCATATTATCATAATTCCAAAAGCATTTTCAGTCAATATTTTTTTCGGAATTATTTATTTCCGCTATGTGATGGTTATGTTTTGATCATCTTATTATGAAGTTAACCATTGGCAATTTGAGTGTTATAAGTTCCCTTGAAGTTTTCCATTCACAAAAAATGTCCATATCGTTATAATGATGATGTTTAATCGCGAAAAGAGAAAATGATAAAGAGGGAATCAATATGAAGAAGATTTTGATCAGTATGATCGCAATCGTTTTAAGTATTACTTTGGCAGCTTGCGGATCAAATCACGCAGCCAAAAACCATTCAGATTCTAATGGGACGGAGCAAGTCTCTCAAGATACTCAATCTAATGAATATAATCAGACAGAACAAAAGGCTGGCACGCCTCATTCAAAAAATCATAAGAAATTGATCGATGTTACATTAGATAGAGCAATAGATGGAGATACGATTAAGGTTATTTACAACGGAAAGAAAGACACAGTTCGCTACTTGCTCGTTGATACACCTGAGACGAAGAAACCAAATTCTTGTGTTCAACCATACGGTGAGGATGCGTCGAAACGAAATAAAGAATTGGTCAACAGCGGTAAGCTACAGCTGGAATTTGATAAAGGCGATCGCAGAGATAAGTATAGAAGACTGTTAGCATACGTTTATGTTGACGGCAAATCTGTTCAAGAGACATTATTGAAAGAGGGATTGGCCAGAGTAGCATATGTATATGAGCCTAACACAAAATACATAGACCAATTCAGACTAGATGAGCAAGAAGCAAAATCAGATAAACTGTCAATTTGGAGTAAGAGCGGTTATGTGACGAACAGAGGATTTAATGGCTGTGTGAAATAGAAAAACACTGTTTGTTAAAAAAAGCAGCAAACCTAGCAGAATGCAGTTTCCAAAGAATTAGAAAGAGATGATGGCGTGTCTAGTTTCCATTCTGCTTATCAAGCTAAAATCATGCAACTATACTTGTAAAATTTCCGCTGTATAGTAACAATAAAAAATACCCCTTCACGTCAATGTGAGGGGGTTATTTGTGTATAAACATCCTTCCTATTTCATCATAAATCAAGAGATTCCTCTACCGTCGTTAGCGCGGTTTCATACATCTTACCCATTGGCATTTCTAAGCTTTCTCACTTCTTGAAGTGTTCGCTGACAGAATACGGTTCCGCTCGTTCGTTTTGTCTGCTGGACACTCCAATACTGTTTAAAGGTTGCGATACCTTATTCTCACCATCTTTTAATAGAAGGCAGCCATGGTAGTTATATTATTGTTCCTGCAATGAGTTTAGTTACTATTGTAATAGCTTAGTGTTTTGTGATTAGAAATGACATCAAAGGCCTTTGATGATTAATCATTAATTGTTCTTCGGTTGATCTCCGGACAATAACATCATTAGTTTTTTCGAAAGCTCTTCAAAGCTGTATTGAGATCCTTTGTGTGAGTGTAAATGTTCTTATACAAATCAAATAGTGTTTTATATTTTTGAACATTTTGTGCCTTTGGATAAAATGCAGCAGCCTCACGAATGAACTGCTCTGCACATTCTTCAAGGGATTCAAACCAACCGCTTCCAAAGGCAGCCAGCATTGCAGCTCCCATAGCTGGCCCTTGTTCATTTTCTAACTTAATCACCCTCGCATTGAAAATATCAGCTTGCATTTGCAGCCACGTATCATTTTTAGCTCCTCCACCAATAGAAACAACAGTATGAACTGATTTTCCCGCTTCGCGGAATAGCTCAATTGATTCATGTAAAGAGAATGTGATACCTTCCATTATTGCCCTCAAAAAGTGCTTTCTATTGTGGGCTCCATCCATTCCGATCAAGCTTCCCCGAATAGAAGAATCAGCATGCGGCGTTCTTTCACCAACCAAATAAGGAGTGTATAGCAGTCCATTGGCTCCTATCGGAATAGCTTCCACGCCCTGCAATAATTGCTCAAACGATTCGTTTGGTGCAAACGTTCTTTTAAACCAGTCCAAGCTGTATCCTGCAGCGAGCGTGACGCCCATCGTATAAAAAGAATCCTTTTTTCCATGATTAAAAAAGTGGACTTTCCCTTTAAAGTCTCTTTCTTTTTCTTCTTCGTAGGAAAGTATGACCCCTGAGGTCCCAATACTGCATAAAGTTTTTCCGGAAGAAAGGATACCTGCTCCAATAGCGCCGCAAGCATTATCTGCTCCCCCAGCGTACACTTTTGTTTTTTCTAATAGCCCGGTCTTCGCGGCAGCGTGCGGAAGCAGCGATCCTACACAATCATGAGATTCAACAAGCGGAGGACAAATATCTGCAGAAATACCAATTTGATTGCAAAAATCATTGCTCCACTCCTTGCGAGTAATATGTAAAAGTAAAGTTCCTGCTGCATCGGAGTATTCGGTGTGAATGGCACCGGTCATACGGAATCTCACATAGTCTTTCGGAAGCAAAAACACAGCAGTTTTTTTAAAAAGTTCAGGTTCATGTTCCTTCACCCATAACATTTTAGGTAATGTAAACCCTTCTAAAACACGGTTTTTTGTGATGTCAAGAAGATGATCGCCAAATTTCTCGGTCATCCTTATACATTGAGGCGTTGTTCTGGTATCATTCCAAAGAATTGCATTACGTAACACCTGACAATCTTTATCAAGCAGTACTAATCCATGCATTTGTCCCGAATAGCTTATCCCGTCAATATCCTTGGCTTGAACATTGGATATAGAAACCAATTCAGCCAATGCTTCAATTGTTTGCTGCACCCAGTCTTCAGGATTTTGCTCACTATATCCCGCCTTCTCTTGGATAAGCGGATACCTTTTGGACGTTTCTGCACAAACCTTGCCGTTTTGGTTAACTAAAATGGTTTTAACAGCACTCGTTCCAAGATCTATTCCAATGACATACTTCATTTTTTCACTCCTTGCCCTTTTAAAAAACCATTCACTCTAAATAAATCCTAATTATAGAAGTTACCCGTCATAACAACAAGCAATAGGAAAGGAATCATGACGGGTAATTCAGTGACTTGGTATTGATAGCAGGATCTGGAGCTTATCCTGTTATACTTCTAAAATGTATTGGTTCAATATCGCTTTTAATTTCTCCTGTCTTCCAGATTCGTTTTTAATTGATTTATGATTTAGCGCATATTGCTCAAGTGTGTGGAAATTAGCTCTTCCTTCTATAATTTCAAGACCAATCCCTTCAGTAAAACTGCGGTAACGATGTTGAATCACATCTTCAAACACACGATCTTCGATTAATTTGTGGGCAACTTTCAATCCTCTTGCAAATGCATCCATCCCTGCAATATGGGCATATATTAGATCATCAAGCTCAAAAGAAGATCTTCTGACCTTCGCGTCAAAGTTTAATCCGCCGCTTCCTAGGCCGCCATTTTGCAGGATTTCGTACATTGCTAATGTCGTAGAATATAAATCCGTCGGAAATTCATCCGTGTCCCAGCCTAAAAGAGGATGACCCTGGTTTGCGTCAACAGAGCCAAGCAGACCATGTACTCTTGCCATGCGTAATTCATGTTCGAATGTATGCCCAGCTAATGTGGCATGATTGGCTTCAAGATTTAATTTAAAATGATTGTCTAAGCCATATTGCTTCAAAAAGGCAATGGTTGTTGCTGCATCTGTATCGTATTGATGGGTGGTCGGCTCTTTTGGTTTTGGCTCAATCAAAAACTGCCCTGTGTACCCGATTTCCTTCGCATAATCCACTGCCATATGCATAAATCTAGCCAAATTATCAAACTCAAATTTTAAATCAGTATTTAACAATGTTTCATATCCTTCACGGCCGCCCCAAAATACATAGTTCTCAGCGCCAAGCTCTTTTGCTGTTTCTAACCCTTTTTTCACTTGTGCTGCAGCATACGCAAACACATCTGCATTGCAAGAAGTCGCGGCACCATGGACGAAACGGGGATTCGTAAACATGTTTGCGGTATTCCATAATAGCTTAACGCCGCTATTTCTCATGTAATCTTTAATCATGCCCACGATCATATCTAAATTTTGGTTTGTCTCTTTTAGCGTACTGCCTTCTGGTGCAATATCCCTGTCATGAAAAGCAAAGAATGGTGCATCTAGTTTTTCAAACATCTCAAATGCTGCTTCTACTCTCATCTTCGCTAGATCCATGCCTTTATAGTGATCCCATGGTCTTTGCATCGTAGCTGCTCCAAAAACGTCTGTGCCATCAGCGGTAAATGTATGCCAATAGGCAATAGAAAATCGCAAATGCTCTTTCATCGTTTTTCCGCCGATTACTTCTTGAGGATTATAATATTTAAATGCTAAAGGATTAGTCGAATCTTTCCCTTCGTAAACCACTTTGTTTGCGCTTCCAAAATAGTTGGTTGAACTGGAATGAGATTGAGCCATGTGATTTCCCCCTTAAAAATAAATTCAAAACATGATCATTCAAATACAAATGCATTTTATTTCATATTGTAAGTTACCTGTTAGTTTGTTGTTTAAACAAACTAACTTATTTTCATCTTATATAACCTCATCAGTATTTTCAATATTTTTTTTAGTTTTTTATGAACACATTAGATATAATAAAGGGAAGATTCGCTATGTACTATGTTCATACTTAATTTAAAGATTAAACAAATGGAGTGGATAAAGTGGATATCGCTGATCAAACCTTTGTCAAAAAAGTAAATCAAAAGTTATTATTAAAAGAAATCCTCAAAAATTCACCTATTTCAAGAGCAAAATTATCTGAAATGACTGGATTAAATAAATCAACTGTTTCATCACAGGTAAACACGTTAATGAAAGAAAATCTGGTATTTGAAATAGGTCAAGGACAATCAAGTGGCGGAAGAAGACCTGTCATGCTTGTTTTTAATAAAAAGGCAGGATACTCCGTAGGAATAGATGTTGGTGTGGATTATATCAATGGCATTTTAACAGACCTTGAAGGAACGATCGTTCTTGATCAATACTGCCATTTGGAATCCAATTCTCCAGAAATAACGCAAGACATTTTGATTGATATGATTCATCACTTTATTACGCATATGCCCCAATCTCCGTACGGGCTTATTGGTATAGGTATTTGCGTGCCTGGACTCATTGATAAAGATCAAAAAATTGTTTTCACTCCGAACTCCAACTGGAGAGATATTGACTTAAAATCTTCGATACAAGAGAAGTACAATGTGCCTGTTTTTATTGAAAATGAGGCAAATGCTGGCGCATATGGAGAAAAAGTATTTGGAGCTGCAAAAAATCACGATAACATTATTTACGTAAGTATCAGCACAGGAATAGGGATCGGTGTTATTATCAACAATCATTTATATAGAGGAGTAAGCGGCTTCTCTGGAGAAATGGGACATATGACAATAGACTTTAATGGTCCTAAATGCAGTTGCGGAAACCGAGGATGCTGGGAATTGTATGCTTCAGAGAAGGCTTTATTAAAATCTCTTCAGACCAAAGAGAAAAAACTGTCCTATCAAGATATCATAAACCTCGCCCATCTGAATGATATCGGAACCTTAAATGCATTACAAAATTTTGGATTCTATTTAGGAATAGGCCTTACCAATATTCTAAATACTTTCAACCCACAAGCCGTAATTTTAAGAAATAGCATAATTGAATCGCATCCTATGGTTTTAAATTCAATGAGAAGTGAAGTATCATCAAGGGTTTATTCCCAATTAGGCAATAGCTATGAATTATTGCCATCTTCTTTAGGACAGAATGCACCGGCATTAGGAATGTCCTCCATTGTGATTGATCATTTTCTGGACATGATTACAATGTAATTTTTTAAGGAATGGACAGCTCATCTTTAAAGATGAGTTTTTTTATTCTAGGAGTATTTCTGAAGCAATAGTGACATAGGCACCTTCTCATATGAAAAAGGAGTTCTAAAATAGAAATCTCCTTTTTCATGTGCAAATTATTTTTCTTTATAACGAAAATATCTAAAGTCGGCCGGAATATGATTACCACTGGTATCTTGGCATTGCATCCCTACAAAGGCCCCTGTGAAGAATCCTCCCCCACGGATGTAATCATCTGACAATTTTTTCGATTCCAGTGCAATGTCAATTTTGTGCCAATCTTCTTTGTTAAAAGAATAGAAATAATAATATTTGTCCTTTTCAATATTTACTCTTAAATATACATACTTTACTTCACGAGGAATAACAATTTTATTATTTAATGGCTGTGAAAAAGAAAAGTTGTCACATATTGTTAATTCAAGAATGCGGCCAAGTTCTTCATCATGCGTGACTTGAAGAGCCGTCCAGTTCTCTGTATTGTAGTAATTCACCAATCCAGCGGCTTGTTGAAAATTTTCCGGATAAAACTCAACAGCAGTTTCGGCTTCAAAATGGAGACTTTGCCAGCGTCTGGCTACAAATGCCTGAGTAAATGTCGAGGTCAATGATTCATGACCGAATAATCGTAAATGATTTGGCGCTTGAGTCAATGAACCTAATTCATTCGTGAATGGAATCCTTAAAGTTTGAAAATTTATATTTAATGTTGAATCCTCAAATTCATCAACTTCCGGGTACGTTGCTTCAAATATTGTTTCGGGTATAGAAGGTGCATCTACCTCCAAGCTTCCTTCTTTTCCACCTACTACATAGGGCCATTCATCTTTCCAGTAAAGTTTTTGAATAGCTGTTTCTCTGCCCAAAGGACAGTATCCTCTCTGCTGAAAAATTGAATCATCGTCAGGATGAATAGGACGTCCCGTTAAATGAGCTAAATACCACTCATCTGTATGTGTTTGAACAATGGATGCATGACCACATTTTTGCAATGGATTTCCTGGGTCATGCCATGACGTTAAGATTGGATTATCGGGATGAACTTCATATGGCCCCTCAATATTTGCAGAACGGGCAATTGTAGCAGCATGTTCGTACCGTGTTCCTCCTTCTGCAGTTAATAAATAATAATAGTTCCCGATATGATAAAGGTGCGGAGCTTCTGTCAGTTTTCTATCCGTTCCTTCAAATATGACTTTTGGTTTACCGATTAATTTTTGCTCTTTATCAGAATATTCCTGTATAACAATTCCTCCAAATGAGTGCCGATCAATACGGTGATCCCATAACATATTTAATAAATATTTTTTTCCATCCGTATCATGGAACAAAGAAGCATCAAACCCCGAGCTATTTAATTTAATCGGCTCCCCCCAATCACCATTAATCGTTTCACAGGTAACTAAATAATTGTGACAATCTTTCCATGCGCCATCTACTACCTTAACATCCGTATAGATCAGCCAAAACTTCCCATCACTATAGCTTAAACATGGTGCCCAAACTCCACCTGAATTTGGGTTTCCTTTCATGTCTAATTGTGAAACTCTCTGTAATGGATGTGCAACTAAGTGCCAATTTACTAAATCTTTTGAGTGGTGTATCTGGACTCCCGGAAACCACTCAAATGTAGATACGGCGATATAATAATCCTCTCCTGCTCTACAAATACTTGGATCGGGATTGAATCCTTTAAGTACGGGATTGGTAATCTTCATTTGGGACTCCTCCTCAGTTTATTTTCTTTTTTAAGCCTTGAAATCATCAATATGATCCAAATAAACTTTGTCTCTATTCTCTAATTCTCGAACCATGTTTTTATATTTTTTCTCATCTAAGTTATAGAAATTAATATCAATTAAAGCTAGAACCAGCAAGAACACGGGAATAATGGTTGTTGTAATTAAAATCCCCATTAATGCCGTCGGGGTTTGTGCCTGATTTGCTACATATCCAAACTTATCAAGAACCAGACCCGGAACAACTCCTCCTAAGGCCATACCAAACTTAAAGAAAAATCCGATTATAGCGTAAATGAGCCCACCCATTCTTTTCCCAGTCCTGTACTCTCCATATTCAATTGTTTCAGGAATAAGCGCCCACATATATCCCCCGGCAGTGAGACTTCCAGCAGCAGCGATTAATCGACAGACAAGTATGAGGTAAACATTACTTGGCGGAACAAACAGTAAAGCTAAGAGGCCGATAATATTCAGTAATAATGCATAGTTTAGTAATTTCTTTTTCCCCAAAAATTGATGAAGCCTTGGAATAAACGGTAAAATGACCAAAGCGGGCAAGCTTCCTATCAAACCGTACCACTTCACCAAATCCTCTCTTTCTAAGTTATACGTTACGTAGTAAATGCCAACCGAATTACTGATGGAATTCACTCCAAAAATAATAATAAAGAAAATACTTAATACAACAAGTGGACGATTAACACGAAACTGCTCAAATATATCCGTAAATTTAATTTTCTCTTCGGATTTTTGAAGAGTGACCCGCTCTTTTGTGCTTTTAAAACAAAAGATTAAAAGGCACCCGCCTATCATTCCCAAAATACCCATGGTTAGTTGCCAGCCAAGAGACTCGTTGCCGGAAGTATCGCTTAAATAAGCAGCCAGTAAGGGAACAAAAAATGCAACGACAAGTCCCCCAAGATTCGCAAATAACATGCGAACAGAAGTTATACTAACCACTTCTTGATTATTTCTAGTCATTGCAGAAGTTAACGCGCCATATGGAACGTTTATCGTTGTGTATGTAAGCGACAAGCCAACATAGGTTATATAGGCATATATTAATTTCCCCATATCCGAAAAGTCTGGTGTTGTAAAACAGAGTATTGCCAGTATAACAAATGGAAAAGCTCCGAATAAAAGATACGGTCTAAAGCGTCCAAATCTGCTGTTCGTTCTGTCAACTATTGTTCCGATAAAAGGATCAGCGAGAGCGTCGATTATTCTAACCACTAAAAACATAGTACCGGCCCTGCTGCCGATAAACCAAAAACATCTGTATAGAAGAACAAAAGATACGTAGACACTGTTGCATAAATTAAATTACAAGCAAAATCTCCAGACGCATATCCAACTTTTTCAACCATGCTAATCTTCTTTACATTTTCACTGAGCATGATTTCTCCCCTTTTCGATCCTTTAATATGGAACAGTGTGAAACGGTATAACAATTTCTCGAATTTACGGTCAGTAAACTTTTATAAAAGCGCTTTCAAAACAGTGCAAAAAAATATGGTGATCAGCAAGCAAAAAATTCATCTTTTTTCGTCATACCTTATATACCTGGAAAAGGATAAAAGCCTCATTCTTTCGTTTCTTATAATGTTTAGCTCCATTAAATCGACCCTCTTATCCCCCTTCCATCCATATTAGTAAGATCTTATCTTGTGGATAATGAAAGTTCATCTTGTTAGTTTGTTGATCGAACAAACTAACTTGATTTAATATTATAAAATCCTCTCGACTTTTTCAACATCTTTTTCAGAAAGTTTAAACAAGTCAGATTCCAAAAATTCTAAAAAGCCTTTTGTATTACTTAAAAAATTCGATTTCATTTGTTGTAAGAAGTGTATAAAATTTTAAAGTCATATATACTACAATTCCTCAGGTTCTCCAACCAAAAGCAGTCTATTCAGATCTGCTCCTTAGTGTTTTCTTCTTTTAACTTTTTGTTTAGCTTAAACCCAATTAAGACATTGACAATCGCAGCTGGAAAATATAAAATTCCTGCCCCCATTATTCCCAGCGCAGTACTTGAACTCACTATAAATGCCTGCATTTCTGTGTTTCTTGACTTCAGGCTAAGCAATACTAGGATACCGGCTAAAATCCCTATAAGCCGTGCAATACCTGAAATAAAGAAATCTGTTAGGACTCCAAATAATTGTCCAATAATTGATAGCACAATCCCGAAAAAGCTGGATAATAAAACTAATTTTTTCATGGTATTCCCCCTCCTTTTGATAGCCGCTTCCATTTCGCATGCTCAAACCGCTTTTGATATAGGCCTTCAAGTACAGCAGCCCATTCAAACCATTCTTGGTAACAATGCCTCTTCAATCCACTCTATACAATACACATGGAACACCTAACGTTTTATGTCTTGAATTTCCCTTACTTCACAACAGATTTATATTCTTCAATATGTTGAATAAAGTATATGGCCACTACGACAATTGCGATTACCTTTGTTCAAAAGTGCGTGAATGCCGATGTTGTGGGATGAAAAAGAGCATTTAGTTTAATGCTCTTTTCGCTTTTGGTATCCGAAAGTCATATACAAAGAAATTTATGTATATTTAACTTTTCATCATTTTTAAGCTCTTCCTATCCTTTTGTAACATGCATAAAGGTCGCTAAAAATAACTATAAACATTACAATCCAAATAAAAAAAATTCAAGTCAAATCCCCCAATTTTAAATAAAACAATTCTTATGTTTCTCGGATTAATCAAACAATCTGAATATTTACTGTTTGATTCAGCAGGCCTTTACTTGTTGTGAAGGGTGTGAACACATAATTTAAATCAAATGTTATAAATTCGCAAAAATATTGAGTCCCAGAACCAATAAATTAACGCAGCAATAATGCTCATAATGTAATACCAAAAGCTTCTGAATACGGTAAGAGCATTTGACGGATAATCAACAAACCAGAAAAAAAACACAGCTAAAAAGGCTACTGCAGCATAAATTAACAAATTGATCAAACTGAATTTTCTGGGCCTTCTTCTTAGTAATTTTTGCAAAGGGATAGCAAATAATAAGTAAGTGATAAATGAGTAGAATGCTATGATTCCTATTGTGATTAATGCGATCGCCATAAAACCTGAATAAACAAACATATACAAGCCAAAGATTAGACCATATGATAAGCTTGAAAATACCAATGTATAAGCGTAACTGCCTAACGGTTTATATAACCACAAAATGGTACCTCCGCTATTCTTTAAATTTTAAGCTCCAAATAACAAAGTCCCTCCTATAAACCAGAAAAAAGGAAATGGAAACATAATTGCATTTAAGACAATCCCATATACAGCACACCGTTTATTTGTCTTCATTGAAACGAACGCTAAAATGATTCCTATAGGAGAAAGTAATAATGGAAAAAACACCGGCATTCCTTGCCATGGAATTGACATAACTCCCGTAAAAAAATTAATAATTAAGATAGCTGAGATAATTGGAATCGTGATTGAAAAAATAGCTGCAGCTTTTCTAACATTCATATTGAAAGCAAGTCTCCGTTCTCTTTAAAATCGTAGTTTTATTTAGTCTTGAGAAAGTTTGTCAAAATCTCTTTCTTTCATTTCAGGCAGAATTATATCAATCCCTAACATTTTTATTAATTCTTGTACATAGCTTTTTATTGCAAGCATATTAAATGGGAAATCGAAATCAAATTCCTCTTTAACGCTTAGAATATCCATTGCATACGAACAGTTATGCTTCATACCCAAAAGAATACGATTGATCAGATAACTCAAAGTGAGTAACTAAATAAACACTAATAAGGTTTCCACCTTGAGAATCAAAATCTACTAATCTTTCATCAAGTACTAATAAAAATGCAGATCTCTCATCATCAATACCAACTGAAAAAATTCTAAGTTTCTTAGTTTCAATAACCGTTTAGTATGTAAGGCCCCCATAATCTAATTCTGCTTTTTCTGGTATAAATCGTTTTATGAAAGAGTATTACATGCACTTATACTCTTCTACCCAGTCGTGATATTTTTCATAAAGGTGACGTATTCGTTTGAAATCAAGAGCTATGACTTCACATCCTCGGTCATCATAGATAAAGAAAATAATGTCTTTTGTAATGTTCACAAAGAAAACATCAGGGTAATCAATAGAGTAACCCCCGAATCTCGGTTTCAATGGAAAATCTTCATTACTGGCTGCTTTAAGTAATTCAGTTACATGTAAGTCTCGAGGTTTGCATAACAAGGAAAATTGTTGCATATTGTATTCTTCAGCTTTATTGATTTCGAAAGGGTAGGGATATGTCTTCACCAGAATTTGATTCAAATGATTTTTACACTTTAGAAACGGTTGATACACCTTTAATTTTCTTATGCATTTCTCTTTCTTGTGCTTATACATATTTGTCACAAGGAATATGTCATCGTTTTGTTCAAATAATTCATTAAAAATGATTGTTATTTGCTCATATACAACTTGGAACCTCTTAAGATTCAATTCTTCATTTTCTTTGAGTTGATAGATATTTTTCCCAAGACAAAAATGGATTCCTATGCCCCATTGATTATAGATGCTAGGAGTGAATTCGAGGTTTTGAAACCTTTCCTCCATATACTCCATTATCTTCATTTAGACATTCTCACTTTAGGAATATGATCTTTTTGGAATATCAACAACTCATGCAGTTCGATGTTTTGATAGGGACAGACTTTATCAAACAGCTCTCTCGGATACCGCTCCATTTCGTCATTATATAGCTTTCTGACAGTTGGATACTCATGATCAATATCTCTGGAAAGTTTCCGGATACTGATCTTTCTTTGGTCTATAATCGTTTTTAACTTTGATTTAATCATATTCTCACCTTTTAGTTATTTTTGATCACACTTAAAATGATCATTAAGTTTATAATGGATCCTTGACCTCGCTGAATTTAATAATCCCGCTCTTCATGTTCAAATCCATAAATACCTTTTATCCACACATCGCCGCAGCCTGAACTTTTTGTTATTTCCAACTGATCACCTTCTACTCGATCTGCTGCACTGTAGTCCAAATAACTTCCTGGAATTCTTTCTCGCTCCTTGAAAATATCCATCAGTTAGAGCTATTCTGCTAAGTTTCATATTTAGAGTACAGTCTTTATTATTGTGTATTGTGAATTTATAACCAAGTGCGGTCAAAATTCCGGTCGAAATTATCTGCCATAAAGACAATTGTTGATTCCTCGCTCAAAACAAAGTCTACATTTGTTTAATCCACCGTTAGCTTTGCTTCAGCATTCGGAAGAGTAAAACTTGAGACTAAGCCTAAGCAAACCAAAGTTAAACGATTAACCCTTTTCATCCCTCTCTCCCTTTACCCATTTATGGCTTAATTCAGTAAATGAAAGGGATTTTTGACCGTGCATAAGGAAAAGGATTGTGATGATTTAAGCTACGCTGCTACCCTCCCAATGTTTTGCAGAAAAACCGAGTCCCAGATCCAAAATATTACAGCGAATGAGACACTAAACAAGTATATTTCATATCCCATCAGAAAGTTTAAGGTGTTTTTTGGATCAGTAATGAAAGCGAAGAATAACCATACCAAAAAGGAAAAGAATATGTATATGAGTAAATATTTCGCGTTAAACCTTTTTGGATTGCGATTTAAGAAATATTGAACAGGTGCAGCAAAGATTAAATAAAAGATAAAGAGAAGAACACTTATTAGGAAGTATGGTATGTAGCCGTCATAACCAATGCCAAAAACATAAACAACAGCAGCTGATAACGCGGACAAGACATGAACAAATATGATCCTTAAAACTTGCATGTTTATAACCTCTTTCTTAATGAATGCTTCTTCAACATTGTCTAGATCCTCCTTAAAACTACTGTTCTACTTAGAAATTAAACATCTTGGTCGCATTTCTCATTCTTCCGCCATTGAATAGTATTTCGGCGAGTTATTGCAACAGGTATTAATAGTAGAGTACCGACAATAAGCAACATAAAAAAGATCACAAACAGCGCACTTGTTCCCGGAACAATTTCTTCATAGGTAATAAAGCGCTTCTCTCCCTGCAGGACGAAGAACCGAGAATTTTCGAGAAAGGCCAGATGAAAAGCGATAGACGTCCATAAGCTTCCTGTTACAATACGCAGGAGTTGAAGGATGAATCCAAAACCCAACAATAAAACAATGTAATCTAATGTGATAGCAGATGATTCAATTCCAACTATATATTGCAAGCCACTTACAGTTATTGGTGCAAGCACAAACAGGATCGGCTGTAGGAGTAAGGCCATAAAACAGTTCCAACGCTTATTTAGAGCATAGTACACCGTCCCCCGAAAAGTTAATTCCTCTGGAAAAGCTTCATAAAAGAAAGCGATAATCATATTTAAGAGCAATACTGTCACTAAATGGACAGAGAAGTGAAATTGTGTAATTTTGATCCAGCCTAATAAATGGGCGATAGCGAAACCAGACCCGGATAATACAATCACATATATTGCTCCTATTATGGCTTTCGGAATGGCTTGCCGCCACCCAGACAGTCCTATAGAATAAAAGGGTCTACTAGACATCCGTTTAAGAAGAATGTAGAGCAACGGGACAGTTATTAATGTGACTAAACCTGCTTGGATGCCTTGCTTCAAAAGCTTGGAAGCTCCTGCTTGGCTAGCCATTGAACCGATTAAAGTAGCAAAAAACAAAGCAAATACGAATGTTCCCCAACTGAGCAAGACAGTTCCTAACCATTTATGATGATTGTCTTGTTTTCCGCTTTTGGTGAGATGAATTTGCATTTGGATACCCCTCTCACATCATTCATATTAAGCACTATAAGCCCTACTATCACTATACGTTCTATAGCTGTTATGGTTTCAATTTCCTGCATTCCCCCTCTTACAATTCCACTCTTCCTCTAAAATAGCGTAATAATATTCATCCCACCATTCATTGCCTTTTGGAATACATTTTTTAAAAAAGCCTTCTCTTCTCATTCCAATCTTCTCCATAACTCGGTATGAGGGAATATTCTCAGGTTGACACGTAGCTATAATCCTATGTAAGTTCATTTCTTTAAATCCATATTCCAAGATAGCTTGGGCTGCCTCAGAAGCATACCCTTTATTTTGATAATTGGGATTAAACACCCACCCAATTTCATATGTATGTTCACCAAAATACTTATAAAAAACAATATGGCCTATAAGACAGTCTTCATCTCTTAGTATGACAGGGAATTTTTCAGCGTTATCACCTTTGTTTTTATTTACAAATGCCTTTGCATCTTCTTCAGTAAAAACCCCTTCAGGTATATACTTCATTACATTACTATCAGATGTATACTCATATACAGCCTGCCAATCTTTGAATTCAAATTCACGTATCGATAACCTTTTTGTTGTGATATGCATTAAAGTAACTCCCCTCTAATATACTTAATCTTTATTTCAATATGAAGACAACAATAACCTCTTTAAAACTATTTTTATTCAACAATATTGCCTCTTGCTAGAACAACTCAAGGATTACTGACTGTGAACAAGCAATGGAATATGATTCTCCAAAATAATCCCCCTACCTTTCCCTGAGGGATAATTATGAAGGAACAACATAGTAAAAAATGGAAGTTCGAGTAGTTCTGTAAAAAGAAGAGTTGTATTCTTTGGCTAATGACTTTATTAAAACAAACGATAAAGATATTGAATCAATTGATTACACTGATGATTATGAGGTAAATCCAATGGGCGGCATTGAAATCAATGGTTGTTATCTAAATAGAAAAAAGTAATACGGGGAATTTAGGACAAAACTAAAGACGAAGTAAGATCATTTACTGTGGATGCAACTCGTAAGCTAGAGTGCGAAGATAAAATATATGAGGATTAAACAAACGTCCCCTTACAATAAGTAAGGGGATGTTTTGTTATCAACAAGATTGTTATTTAATTGGTATTCCTTGTTAATCTTTTTAAGATGTGAAATTTCAACTTCGTATTGACTTCCATAAACTCTGCTTATTTTTTGCACTTCTTCCTTTGATCCGAAGAAAATAACTTTAAAATCATCATTTACGTATTGAACTACAAAAAAAACCATCAAAATCCTGAAATGTATTTTTATTTATCGAAATAAAACCACTTGATTGAGCTGTTGTTTTTACACTAATCCGTCTGCCATCACTCACAACATCAAATCCATGCTGATTAGTTTGACGTGCCAGAGTGCCGTTGGTTTGGATTGCACAAATGAATTCACCGATTCTGCCAATTAAATGCCTCAATTCTGTAGGCTTACAGTTCAATACATTCATTTCATATCTCAGGATTTGGTTATATTCATTATAAAGGTTTACAAGTTGTTCTTTACTAATGATTTCGGCTTGATCATTTATTTGGTTATTAGTAATAAAAGCTTCTCGGAGTGATTTAACACCGTTTACCCATTCGCCTACGATAACTTCCTTATCTTCCCCTTTTGATTTTCTGAAAATAAGTCCTGTATAAAGAGAGTTCTCACCTAAGTATTTGTAAGAACTTCTATTCACATATTCAAAGAGGTGCTTATTAAAAGAAATCCCCTTATTATACCGGTTATAACAATAATCTGATAAAATAATGCTATCCGGATTAGTTCCGTATTTTCTTTACTTCTTGAGGTGAAACCAACTCATTGATCTTATTTTTCAAAGCATCTTTAATTTGCTCGTAAATTGTCATTATACTTCCCTCAAATAGCAGATTCTTTGGTTTCCTAATGACTTTAAAGAGTTTTTGTTACAACACAATGGGATGGAAATGTTTGATGGCATTGAAATACTTAGCTTAGAGGGAATCGTTGAATATAATGAGGTTCAAGATTTCCCAGAGGGATACTTATTAATAGGATATCATTTTGATGGAAGGTATGTCATAGACACAAACAAATCAAAAAAAGGATTAGGTTATATGTTATATCTAGACTCAATTGACGATATTGAAGATGCGATTAACTTAAATTCTAATTTCGAGATATGGTTTGATATGCTAGTGTCTTCTAATGGAACGAAATATTGGGAAGTAAATCCGAATCTCCAAGAGTATTATAAACTGGTTTCAGAATAACACTTCGGCAAAAGAAAAAATTATGACTAATTTCAACAAGTAACACCTAATTTCTTTTCTAAGCCGCTAATTTCTTGAGGAGTTGCTGGATTTTTGAAATGAAAAGTAGCATCTTCCATGACATACCCTCCATGATGAAACATAGGAAATGTACCATAGTTAGAAACTGCTTTCTTAATACCATCTAGAGTCATGTGAATTAACTTTCCTTTTTCCATAAAACTCCTCCTCAAACCGTCTCACTAAATATCACCATACAAAACATTAATAGAGAAATTTAAAAGAGACATAAGCTGTTTATTAAGAAACAATTTTACTCATAATAATAGCAGCATTAGTGGTGAACAAAATGTAAGTGTTATTTGCTGCTTTAATTACTTACTACCCTATCCGTTGAGCCATAAGGAAACCCAATCCTTACTGCACTTTTTTCCTCTCCCCCATAGTTTGGATCAAGAAATACATCATTGATTTCTTTGATTGGGATTTCAATTTTGGATAGCTGCCAATTGATAATTAAGTTTTCATTTGATTTTTCAACGTTGATTCCAAGCATAAAAACATTCCCCTTTTGACTATGAATTCAGTGCAACAAACACGCTTTAAAATTCAATAAATCCAAAAAGTAATACTTACGGGAAATATGACTATAAGCAAAAGAGCCCTTTCAGGCCCCTATATTTCTTTTACCCTTGGTATGAATTTGTTACAAACTCTTTTGCTTTATTAGCAACAGCTTCCCAAGTGGCGGCAGCATTATTAAGATCCGTAGAAAGCTTATTGATATCCTCATTCTCAAACCCTTGGGCGAGTGAATAAAATTGACTTGCTATAGAATGCCAGATGCCTTCGATTTGTCCTATAAACTCCTTAGACTTTTCTGCTTGAGCTATTAAATTAACCAAGTCTATATTGATACTGTGAAGCATCCCCAAAACTTTTACTTCTAATTCTGGAATCTGTATATAATCTTCATCGCTTGGACTTTGATTTTTCTGTTTCTTGTGTAATTGACTTAAAGCTTTCCACACAGTATTGTCCTCCTATGATAGCTTCTTTAGACGTGCCTCTATGAAAATGGTCATTTGGTGATCGGCTTCACGAAATGTCTCAGCAAATGTTTCAATTCCGGTATCCTAGAAACATGGCGTTCGATAATCATGCCCACGGAAGCCCCAGCTGTGTGGACCAGTTGCAAGCATAAGCATTCTGCGATTCATTACCGACCTTGTCAAAGAAATACTAAATGAAAAAAGAACCTTTATTTTACCATTGGCTTACTTTTGAAAATTTATAAATTATTATTATATTGAACAGTGTTGGTATGATGTATACAAGACCAGTTCCAAGTAGACCTATTACTGAACTAGTAATTAATAATATGCTGAAGACTGGTTTATTATTTGTCTGGATTGAAGCAAGCATGGTTATAATCCCCGCCAAAGTACCTAAAAACCATAAGTTCCCCAAAGTGTAAGAGTCATCTAAAACCGCAAACAGTTGAGCCAGTACAGAAAAAACCGCTCCTAATCCCCCGGAGAAGATAGTCAATTTTTTCATAGAAATCTCCTTTTTGAAAATTGATTTAGATTTCAACGTAATTATGGATTCATTTGGTTATGATGTCAATAATAAACATCTACCTTACTCATCTTATTATTGCTGGTAGAAGTATTGAACAATGGAATTATCACAGAATTTGTCGAATTATTTATGCGTATTGCTTCCTTAAGCGTGGAATTATTTCCCTAATTGAAAATTTAGTACATAGAATTATTAGTGACATAGACTAAAAGTGACCCTGCTTTTTAGCAGTGCCGCTCCATAATTTATTACCTATTAACATAAAAAATCCCCTGACACTTTTAGTGCCAAGGGATTGAGATATTAATACTGAGACATATACTGTTCGCGTTCCCAAGGATGTACTTGCGTGCGGAACATGTCCCATTCGATTTCTTTTGCTTCGATGAAGTGTTCGAATAGGTGCTCGCCCAGCGCTTTGACCATGACTTCGTTTGATTTGAATTCTTCTAGCGCTTCCGCAAGTGTTGCTGGAAGGTCAACGATTCCGTTTTCCATGCGCTCTTCTTTGCTCATCACATAGATGTTGCGGTCGATTGGAGCCGGCGCTTCCAGTTTGTTTTTGATTCCGTCTAATCCTGCAGCAAGCAATACGCTAAGTGCAAGGTATGGGTTTGCAGCTGGGTCTACACTGCGTACTTCAACACGTGTGCTGATGCCGCGAGAAGCCGGGATACGGATAAGCGGGCTTCTGTTTTGCGCGCTCCATGCTACATAACAAGGTGCTTCATAGCCAGGAACAAGACGTTTGTAAGAGTTTACTGTCGGGTTTGTTACTGCTGTAAAGCTTGTTGCGTGCTTCACGATACCTGCAATGAAGTGCTTCGCTGTTTCACTTAACTGAAGATCTGCGTTTTCGTCAAAGAATGCGTTAACACCATTTTTGAAGAGTGATAGATTGCAGTGCATACCTGAACCGTTCACACCGAACAATGGTTTTGGCATAAATGTCGCATGCAGGCCGTGTTTACGGGCAATTGTTTTGACAACTAGTTTAAATGTTTGGATGTCATCACAAGAGCGGACTGCTCCAGCATATTTAAAGTCGATTTCATGCTGACCAGGTGCTACTTCGTGGTGAGACGCTTCGATTTCAAAGCCCATCTCTTCAAGCTCAAGTACGATATCGCGGCGGCAGTTTTCTCCTAAATCAGTTGGAGCTAAGTCGAAATACCCGCCTTTGTCGTTTAGTTCAAGCGTCGGCTCGCCTTTTTCGTCCAATTTGAATAAGAAGAATTCAGGCTCAGGCCCAAGGTTAAAATCACTGAAGCCGAGGTCTTCCATTTCTTTCAGAATCCGTTTTAAGTTGTTTCGCGGGTCACCTTCGAAAGGTGTGCCATCCGGATTGTAAATATCACAGATGAAACGTGCTACTTTACCTTTTTCAGCTGTCCATGGGAAGATAACAAATGTATTTAGATCTGGATACAGGTACATGTCTGACTCTTCGATACGAACGAATCCCTCAATAGAAGAACCGTCAAACATGACTTTATTATCAAGCGCTTTTCCAAGCTGGCTTACAGGAATCTCAACATTCTTGATTGTTCCAAGAATGTCAGTAAATTGAAGACGGATATACTTCACGTTTTCTTCTTTTACTAATTTTTCGATATCTTCTCTAGTGTACTTTGCCATTTGGTAAAATTCCTCCTCTTAAAAGGTAAATGTATATAGCAAAACAGTTGCTAACGGATTAATGAAAGAAGCGGGACATGTCGCCTTGACGGAATGTATTCCCTCTTTGAAAACGGCCGGCTTGCATGAGCTCGTTTTTCAGGAGCTGTCTCAGTTCGTCATCGGACAGATCATGTTTCATTGGTTTTTTCGTCTTCTCGTTTTGTTTTTGTTCTGGCTCGGCTTCGGCTTTCGCCAGAATCTGTTTAATTCCTGCCATGTTTACACCTTGTTCTATCAGGTGCTTGATTTCTAACAGTTTATCTACATCATGAAATGAAAATAATCGTCTATTCCCTTCACTTCTGGCTGGAAATATCAGTCCATTTTCCTCATAATATCGAATTTGTCTTGCTGATAACTCAGTTAACTGCATGACAATTCCTATTGGAAATAAAGGCATTGAGCGGCGAATATTATCACTCATCTCAATTTCCTCCTTTTCTTAACTTAGTTTCATTATAGGTGATGTTATATTATGTGTCAATACGATGTAAGGATTCTTAACATCAAATCCAGAGAAATTTTTAAAAAATTTAAATTAATTGCTTTTCCATCAATGAATCCACTGCACTGCATATGGCATTCTTCACATGCGAATAGGTTAATCCTCCCTGAACATACGCTACATACGGCGGGCGGATAGGGCCATCAGCTGATAATTCGATGCTTGCGCCTTGAATAAACGTCCCTGCTGCCATAATGACATCATCCTCGTATCCCGGCATGTAGGCTGGATAAGGCGTCACATGAGCATTGATTGGCGATGCATATTGAATAGCCTGGCAAAAAGCAATCATCTTTTCTCTGTCTGAAAACTCAACGGATTGTATTAAGTCCGTTCTTTTCGCATCCCATTTCGGGTTTGAAATGAAGCCGAGTTTTTCAAGGAATCTCGCTGTAAACACCGCTCCCTTTAGACTTTGAGACACAACGTGAGGCGCCAAAAAGAAGCCTTGGTACATTTCTTGGAGCGAGTAAAGAGATGCCCCCGCTTCTCTGCCGATACCGGGTGACGTCATACGGTATGAGCAAGCTTCAATCCATTTCGCTTTTCCGACGAGGTAGCCGCCTGTTTTCGCAAGGCCGCCGCCGGGATTTTTAATGAGAGATCCCGCCATCAGGTCGGCTCCGACATGGCAAGGCTCAAGCTCTTCCACAAATTCTCCGTAACAGTTGTCCACAAAGACGATCAGATTTTCATTGATTTCTTTTACAAAACGGATCATTTCTTTTATTTCACTAATTAAGAAAGAAGGGCGATTCGCATATCCTTTTGAGCGCTGAATACCGATTACTTTTGTCTTCGGATTGATCGCAGCGGCGACTGCATCATAGTCTATCTTTCCGTCTTTCGTCAGATCAACCGCATTATAGCCGATTTGAAAATCCTTTAACGAACCAGCGTTTTCTCCACCCCTGACGCCCACAATTTCCTCTAGCGTATCATACGGCTTGCCCGTGATATAAAGGAGCTCGTCCCCCGGTCTGAGGACACCGAACAAAGCAATTGAGATGGCATGTGTGCCTGAAATGATTTGCGGCCTTACAAGCCCCGCTTCTCCGCCAAACACATCCGCATATATGCTTTCAAGCGTGTCTCTTCCGATATCATCATAGCCGTATCCAGTAGACGGCGTGAAATGAGTGTCGCTTACTTTGTGTTTTCTATAGCTTTGAAGCACTCTCCACTCATTTCGCTCGCTGATTTCTTCTATTTGTTTATGAATGCCGGCAATGTCCGCTTCCACTTCCATTGCCGTTTTCTTCAATAATTCTCCGTGTGTTAATGTGTCAAACATGTCTTTATATTTCCTTCCTACATATACTTCTTTAATTCACCGATGATACTTTGCTCTTCTTGGACATAGCCGGATATGTCATACTGTTCATTTTCTTCATTAAAATAGAAGCGGTCTACCATCGTTTCCGATTTGATTCTGGAAAGGAGCTTCCCTTCACTTGCCGGCACATGTGCTTCAAAAGACGTTAACAGTTCTTGGCGCAAATAGCGCTGAATCGCTTCTTTAAAGGCTGCAGCGTCGTCCTCAAATTTCGCACTGACCATAATGTGATCCCTTCCGGCGGACGGTATAAAATCAGGCAGTTTTTGATCATGTTTATTGTAAGCCGTCAGCATCGGGATATCATCTGCTTCAAGCTCCTCGAG
The DNA here is from genome assembly GCF_055486415.1 of Bacillus sp. 9.4. Lineage (NCBI taxonomy): Bacteria > Bacillati > Bacillota > Bacilli > Caryophanales > Bacillaceae > Bacillus > Bacillus sp. 9.4. The sequence continues at coordinate 104,875 of NZ_JBVFMU010000002.1, forward strand.
AAGCCCAAGCACTGTTTTTTCATGTCCCGCATAATCCTCATTTGAAGAATCAATTAAATGCAGGATCAAATCCGCTTCTTTTACTTCCTCAAGCGTTGAGCGGAATGCAGCAATCAATGTCGTCGGAAGATCCTGAATAAATCCTACTGTATCTGAAAGAAGAACACTGTAGCCGCTTGGCAGGACCATTTTTCTGGTCATTGGATCGAGCGTGGCAAACAGGAGGTCTTCTTCATAGCTGTCAGCACTCGTCAGGCGGTTGAACCATGTTGATTTCCCTGCGTTTGTATAGCCGACAAGCGCAATTTGAAGCACACCGTTTTTCTTTCTTCTTTCACGGTATCGGCTTCTATGGCGAATGACAGTGGAAAGCTGTGTGTTGATTTCATGAATGCGATTTCTGATATGGCGGCGGTCGGTTTCCAATTTCGTTTCTCCGGGACCTCTTGCCCCAATTCCTCCGCCTTGCCGGGAGAGATTGATCCCTTGTCCCGTCAGACGCGGCAGTGCATATTGCAGCTGAGCCAGCTCAATTTGAAGTTTGCCTTCTCTCGTTCTCGCCCGCTTTGCAAAAATATCTAATATCAATTGCGTGCGGTCAATCATCTTCACTTCAATTGCTGTTGCCAATGACTTCAGCTGACTTGGCGACAGTTCATCATTAAAGATGAGGAGATCAGCTTCAAGCTCTTCCACCAGTGCCTTCAGCTCTTCTACCTTCCCTTTTCCTATATATGTAGCGGCGTCAGCCCTGTTCCGTTTTTGTGTGACGCTGGTCAGTACTTTTCCGTCTGCTGTTTTTGTCAGAGATGCTAGCTCTTCCATAGAATTTTCAAAATGCTCATCCGTGATATGCGGCAGCTGACATCCGACTAAAATGGCTTTCTCCTGAATCGTTTCTTGTTCGTTCAAATGGATGTTCCTTTCTTTTGCATATTGGGCAGTAGTATTATCATACCAAACCCTGCATGTGTATACCACAAATCGATTGCTTTGAAAAGCGGAAATACGAGCAAAAAACAGACCTCTCAAAAACAGAGAGGTCTATGCAGATCCAGATGCTTCTTCTTTAATGGAAAGATCTTGGCTTTTGATGGTCATCAAGTCGCTTTTTAAGTATTGGTCTCCCATTAAAAGCCTCATGGCTTGTGCTCTGATCGATTTTTCGATCACATTTCTGACAAAACGTCCATTGCTGAATTTAATGGGACTTGTCGTGCTTTTCACTGTCATTAAGTAATCTTTCAATTTCCATTCAGCTTCTTGACTGAGCTGGTATTCCCTTTCATCGATCATTCGTTTCGCAATCTCCATGAGCTGGGTCACAGAGTAATCCGGAAAATCAATGGAGATGGGAAATCTTGATTGGAGTCCGGGATTTAACGAGAGAAAATGATCCATTTCCCGTGAATATCCGGCGAGTATCAAAATAAACTCATGCTGTTTGTCTTCCATATGCTTTACAAGTGTGTCGATCGCTTCTTTCCCAAAGTCCTTTTCGCCGCCTCTTGCCAGCGAGTAGGCTTCGTCTATAAACAAAATGCCACCTAATGACTTTTTGATTAAATCTCTCGTCTTTTGGGCGGTGTGTCCGATATACTCCCCGACCAGGTCAGCCCGCTCCGCTTCTATTAAGTGGCCTTTTGACAGGACATTCATTTCAAAGAACAGCTTGCCGATGAGCCGTGCAACCGTCGTTTTTCCCGTTCCCGGATTTCCTTTAAACATCATGTGCAGCGCTTGCTTTCCAACCTTCAAGCCTTGCTCCGCGCGTTTTTGGTTCACAAAAATCCAGGCGTATATTTCCTTGATGTTGCGTTTCATTTCCTCCATCCCAACTAATGCGCTCATCTCTTTTTCGATTTCCTTCAAAATGCCGTGCTTTGCTTCGTTTTTTTGCAATGCAGCCTGATATTCCGCCTCTGCCTCAGCATTCGTCAGCACCTGCTTTTGCCCGTTCAGAATAATGTTGATCTGTCCGTTGTTTTTATAAGTCACAGCGCGCTCCAACATCTTCACCTCTCTGTTCTCTCTATATGATATTCAAGCGGATGCCGATTGTGACAAACGCCTATCATGTGTCGAAACAATTGCTTTTTTCGGGAACAATAAGGAATCCTGCGCTTTCCCGAGAAATACTTTATTTCTTATTGTATTCACGGACATGGGGTGGACAAACCATGATATTTTGTTTTTAATCATTTTGTCAGAGTATTATAGTGAGCTTCTTTCTCATTATTTTCTCCATTCGCCAATCCTTTTTTCATGCAACGGGCTGTTTTTTGTATGAAGCGTATTACCCGCCGTAAGATACCTGAAGTGTTACTTTCTTTTTTTCGATTTATAAAGTGGTGTCTTTAATGAAAGGAGTTTTTCTCATCAATTAACGTTTCAAATGCTTGATTTAATATGAACGCAAAGCTTAAAACCAGCAGGAATCAGTGCAGGTTAACCGAACCCATAGTACATACAAACATATGGCGTATGCACAGATTTCATGTCGGACCGTATCTGTTGTCGCTTCATGTTGAATTGTGCGCTTTCCCGAGAAATAATTTCCGGATGTGAAAGGGTTATTTCCTCATTTTTCAGTTGAATGATAATCGTACAAGCAGAAGCCGTGTTTTTTCATATCCTGTAATGAGGTGATGAAAAATGGTTAAAATTTTTATTGATCCTGGCCATGGCGGGTCTGATCCAGGCGCAACAGGTAATGGCCTTCAGGAAAAAACGTTAACCCTGCAAATCGCTTTAGCCTTACGTACGATATTAACTAATGAATATGAAGGCGTTTCTTTGCTGCTGAGCCGGACAAGCGACCAATATGTCAGCTTAAACGACCGGACAAATGCCGCAAATAACTGGGGAGCAGATTTCTTTTTGTCCATTCACGTTAATTCCGGGGGAGGCACAGGTTTTGAAAGCTATATTTATCCAGATGTAGGAGCCCCGACGACAACTTATCAATCGACAATTCACTCTGAAGTGATACAAGCTGTCGACTTTGCCGATCGCGGCAAAAAAACAGCGAACTTCCACGTCCTAAGGGAGTCGGCAATGCCTGCCCTCTTGACCGAGAACGGTTTCATTGATACCGTTGCCGATGCAAATAAGCTGAAAACGAGCAGTTTTATTCAAAGCTTAGCGAGAGGACATGCAAACGGGCTGGAGCAAGCCTTTAACCTTAAAAAGACTTCCAGCTCAGGGTTATATAAGGTTCAAATCGGCGCATTTAAAGTCAAAGCGAATGCCGACTCGCTCGCAAGTAATGCCGAAGCCAAAGGTTTTGACTCGATTGTCCTTTTAAAGGACGGATTATACAAAGTGCAGATTGGCGCATTTTCATCCAAAGACAATGCAGACACCCTCGCTGCCAGAGCGAAAAATGCCGGCTTTGACGCTATTGTGATCCTAGAATCATAGCCGAGACGGGGACGAGCGTCTCATAAAAAAACCCGGCTCCTCATCGCGAGAAACCGGGTTTTTTTATTCAAGAATATCAACAACAAACTGTGACCATGTTTCCAGACGGTTGTAGATGTCATCCTGTTTTAATTCAGAAACTTTCATCCATTTACCCGCAATTTGTTCTTTCTCCTTCACTTCCACTTGTGCGCCAGGCTTTAATTGAAGCGCAGAAAGAATACCGATATGCACTTTGCCAACACTGTTTTCATCATCATTGATCAATCCCAGTGTGACAATCGCCTGTTTATCTTCTTCATTTATTTGCAGTTCTTCCTCAAGCTCACGGTCTGTGTTCAGCTTTAAGACTTCAGCAAATGAAGCTGCCCCTTCGATGGCGTTCATATGACCGCCAAAGCCGAGAGAAAGCTTGTTGTGCAGTCGTGATTCACCGCCGCCAGCCAGCCGCTCATAAAGAAAAACTTCATCTTCACGCTTAATGACGACATAAGGTATCGGCTGCTTGAAACGCGGATCTTCTTCTGCGTCCCCTCTTCTCATTTCACGATAGGCCGCTTCAATCTGAGCCATGATTTCGGCTACTCTGCTATCTTCACTGTACACGCCCTGGAAGGTTAAGCTTTCTTTCTTAAACACATCATCGCGCGGGGCAACTAAAATCATTTCGTCCATTTTTCCCATGGGTACTGCGTCCTCCTCATTTGAACCTTCAAGCCGAAAAGAGCAGATATTATATCTGCTCTTTTTCATCTTCAAAATAAAAGTCATCATCTTTGAGCGGCTCAACTGTCGCTTTTTTATAACCATTCCCCTTCATAGAGAAGAAGTCATGCGATTTTGTTTTTGTGTTTAATCCGTTTAATACGATCGGATTAATGTCTTCCTCTTCGAAGTATGGATCAAATCCAAGATTCATCAGCGCTTTATTCGCATTATAGCGGATGAATTTCTTTACATCGTGTGAGAGTCCGACTTGATCGTACAAGTCCTCTGTATACTCAAGCTCATTTTCATATAACTGATTCAGAAGGTCGATCGCAAATTCACGAAGCTCTGCTTTTTTCTCTTCTGTCTGTTTATTATAAATTTCCTGAGCAAGGAGACCGACATACACGCCGTGAATCGCTTCGTCACGAAGGATCAGGTTAATGATCTCACCGCTTTGCATCAGTTTTCCTTGTCCGTAGAAATATAACGGATAATAGAAACCGCTGTAGAAAAGGAAGCTTTCCAGATAGACGGAAGCAACCATCGCTTTGAACAGTGAAATTTCATCATCTTTTTGAATGGCTTTGTAAAGCCCGACAATCATTTGCGCTTTTTTCTGCAAATATTTATTTTGTTTAACCCATTCAAATACTTCATTAATCGTTTCAGTCGGTGCAAGGGTCATGAAAATATTAGAGTACGACTTCGCATGGACAGCGTTCTCCATCATCGCCATAAAGTTCAGCACCGCTTTCCGCTGGTGGCCATCTACGTGTTCAGCCACAATCGGCATCCCCGTATTCCCCTGCTCTGTATCAAGAAGCGTAAGTCCGGCCAGTACCTTCATATAAGTGTCCTGCTCATTTTTTCCGAGGTACTTCCATGTGAGGAGATCGCCGTTTAAAGCAATCTCTTCCGGAAGCCAGAACTGTTTCACGTTTTGGTTATAGAACATTTGGGTAAAATCGTCTTCATGCTTTGACCAGTTTGCTGCGTCATAAATTTTTGTCACTATAAACTCTCCTTTAATCAAACAACACAAGAAAGGCAGCTGTCTTGCCCAGTATCTTTCGTTCTTGCATAGTAAATGGTTTTAATTCCTCTATGATGTGCATACAGATCGATTCGGTTTAAATCACGGGTCGTCATTGTGTCTTTTAAGAACAATGTAAAGCTGATTCCCTGATCAATGTGCTGCTGGATAGTGGCGATCATATCCACAACCTTGAACATGTCCATATCGTAGGCTTCTTTATAGAAGAACCAGTTATTAGATGCAAGCCCAGGCATTGGGTAGTACGTTTTTGAGTTGCCGTATGTTCGTTCTTCAATTCGTTCCATAATCGGCATAACAGACGCCGTACTTGATTGGACGTATGAGATAGAGCCTGTCGGCGCAATGCATAATCTGTAGCTGTGATACATGCCGTGTTCAGCGACAAATGCTTTTAGCTTTTCCCAGTCCTCTGTCGTCGGGATATGCATACCCTCAAACAGGTTGGCGATTTTTTCGTATTTCGGTGAGAAATCAGTAGAAACGTATTTGTCAAAGTATTCACCTGTCGCATAGGTTGAGCCTTCATATTGATCAAACGTTTCGCCCTTCTCTTTTGCGATTTCCGCAGAACGCTGGATGGAGTAGAAGTTCACCATCATAAAGAACGTGTTTGCAAAGTCACGCGCTTCCGGACTTTCATACGCAATGCCGTTTTGCGCAAGGTAGCCGTGAAGGTTCATAGCACCGAGGCCGATTGATTTCATCGCTTTGTTTGCCCGTCTTACAGCAGGCGCATTACGGATGTCAGTTGTTTCAGAAACGTGTGTTAAAGAGTCTGTCGCAAGCTTGACTGTCTTTTCGATTGATTTATGCTCCATGACGTTGAGAATGTTAAGCGAACCCAGGTTGCAGGAGATATCCAGACCGATTTCATCTTCTTCATCATAGTCTGTGTATGAAGAAACTTGAGATGCCTGCAGCACTTCAGAGCAAAGGTTAGAAAATTTGACCTTGGAAATATGGTTATTCGCATGCACTTTATTGACGTTATCTTGGAACATGATGTATGGATAGCCTGATTCAGAACGAAGCATCGCCAATTTTTCAAGCAGTTTCCGCGGGTTGATTTTTTCCTTTTTCACCCGAGGGTTGTCGACAAACTTGTCGTACATTTCGTTCATGTCCATCTCATCCATGTGCTGGCCGTACTCTTTATAAATCGTGTGCGGGTAGAATACATAAGCCGCTTTGTCCTCGCGTGCAAGCTCAACGAACTTATCCGGAATGACAACACCGATCGAAAGCGTTTTGACACGCACATCTTCATCCGCAGAAATCTTTTTCGTATCAAGAAAATCATTGATATCGCGGTGGAAAATGTTTAAATACGCCGCGCCGGATCCTTGTCTTTGTCCCATTTGGTCAGCGTAACGGAACGCGTTATCAAGAAGCTTCATGACGCCTACAACGCCTTTTGTCGCATTCTCAACATCTTTAATGGCTTCACCTTTCGCGCGAAGCTTGGACAGGTTAAGAGAAACCCCGCCGCCAAGCTTAGAAAGCTGCATGGAGATATCGATCGCTCTTGAAATGTCATTTAAAGAATCATTAACTTCGAGCAAGAAGCAGCTCACAAGTTCACCGCGGCGTTTTCTGCCGGCGTTCAAAAATGTCGGTGTGCTCGGCTGATATTCTTGATTGATCATCAGGTTTACATATTCTTTTGCTTTCTCAGTGTCGCCGTTAGCGAAGAACAGCGCAACAATTGAGATCCGGTCCTCATAACGCTCGAGGATTTTTTTCTTGTCATTCGTTTTCAAAGCATAGTCATTATAGAATTTAAACGCACTCATGAAGGAAGGAAAACGAAACTTCTTAGCGTAAGCTGTCTTAAACACTTCTTTAATGTCTTCAAAAGAATAAAGGCTTAAGAATTCCTCTTCGTAGTATTGGTTTTCAACCAAATAATCCAGCTTCTCTTTTAAATCGTGAAAGAAGACTGTGTTTTGATTGATATAATCTACAAAATAGCTATGTACAGCCTCTTTATCCTTATCAAACTGGAATTTTCCATCTTTTTGGATCATGATTTCGTTATTTAACTGGATCCATTTTGGCACTTGATTTTGTGACAACTCTTTCTACCTCCTGAGTAAACAATTCAACGTCTTTAGATGTGCCGCTGAGTTCAAATTTGTGCAAGATCGGCACCTGATATTGTCTTGAAATGGTATCGGCGCTTTTTGCAAAGTTATCGCCCCATACTTTGTTGCCGCTCGCAGCGACTCCTAATAAGAGATGGGCGTATTTTTCGAGAAATGATTGTGTTGATGCCGGTACCTGGCCGAAGTTTGTCGTGTAGGTGACCAAAACAAACGGAGTGTCCACGTGGTCCATTTCGTCCACCTTGCGTATCTGCTGAAAGCCTGTTTTATTCACAAACCGCTGAACATTCCCTGTTTTCGAATCAAATATGATTTGTACCACGTTTTATCACGACCTATCAAAAAATATGAATCTCTCATCACTAACACTATATATAGTATACTACCCTCTAGCAAAAACACAATATATAGATTCGTTTTTATGAAAAATTCATATTTTGATCAAATCAGGCAAATGGGCAGACTCATTAGGGCCCAAAAAAGAGAGCAGAACGAGAATCATCTCTCGTCCTACTCGGGGTGTCGTTTTTTAGCCGATGTTTATCATAACATGAAAAAAAACTGCTTAGTAGTCTAGATTTTTTTTTCTTAAGCTATCACAGCATTTTTCGCTCTCTACTGTTTCTTCTATTTCAACATCCGCGCCGATCTCTTCTAAAACCGCCTTCAAAGCAGTGATAATTGACGCTTCTCTGATTAATTCTTTTCCGTTCACAATGATACTTGTTCCGTATTCATAGCAAGAATCATCTTCGCAAATTTCTTCCCAATGATTCACGATCACTTTATGCTTCATGTTTTCACCCTCTGTTTGATCTGTGTCTGTATTTAGTTTAGCGGCTGGAATCCGCTTTGTAAATTCGAATGCTTGTGAATTTTATTCAAGCTCATCATCCGCGTATTCTTTCTTCAGCTTTACCTCATTGCGGGACTCATTATACTCATAAATTTTGATATAGCCGTCCTCCATAACGCCAAAATGGTTATGTTCAAGTGGAAACGAGGTGGGCTGAGGCGTTTCATAGTCTGAATTGCCGCTGTCTGTTTCAATAATGGTATCTTGATTCCCGCACGCCCCGAACAGTAAAAAGACAGCTATCCATACAAGTGCAATCCTGATTCGTCTCAGTTCTGCTTCACTTTCAAACAAGGTCGATCACTCCCAAATTCATTTTATACATAATATACCATTTTCACTTCCGTATGTTGTTCTCATAAAAAAAGACCGTGCCTTGGCATGGTCAGCTTACACAAAAAGCTTGGAGCAAAAGTGGATTCATGTTAAAAATGGCCGCCGGGAACCCCCGGCAGCCTTTCCTCATGTCTTGACATGGCATTTTTTGATCTATTCGAGTTCAAGCTGGACGTTTTTTTGCGGCGCAAACGTTGAGATCGCATGTTTATATATAAGCTGCTGCTTACCTTCCGATTCCAACAATACGGTAAAGTTATCAAAGCCTTTCACCTGGCCCCGCAACTGAAAGCCGTTCAGCAAAAAAACAGTGACATACGTATTTTCTTTCCGGATTTGATTCAAAAACTGATCCTGAATATTAATCGGTTTCATGTTTCGTCCTCCTTGATTCTCTATATCATACAGTTTCGATTAAAGTTCGAGTTTTCCTGCTATATGTGTGAAAATTTCCTTTTTTTTCAGCTCCATATCAACAGGCGGTGTCATATCGAACCATGTGACCTGCATTTTGTTGCGAAACCACGTCAGCTGGCGTTTCGCATACCGCCTCGAGTTCTGCTTTAGCTGTTCGACAGCATCGGAAAGTGTCACAAAACCGTCAAAATATGCATACAGCTCTTTATAGCCTATCGCCTGTATTGATTGACAGTCTCTCACGTTCTTGTCGTATAAGCGTTTCACTTCGGGAAGAAGGCCTGACTGCATCATCAAATCGACCCGCTGATTAATTCTTTCGTAAAGCGTGTCTCTATCCATTGTCAGGCCAATTAACACTGCATTGTACAGAAGTTCTCGTTTTTGTTCCTTCAAATGCTGGGACATCGTTTTTCCGGACGTATGTAAAATTTCCAGTGCGCGAATGACTCTTCTTGTATTATTCGGATGAATCGCAGCTGCTGCCTCGGGATCTGCTGCAGCAAGTTTGGCATGAAGAAAGTCAGCGCCTTCCCGCTCAGCAGCCATTTGCATGCTCTCTCGAAACACGGGATCATTTGCCTCTTCCGTAAATGTATAATCGTAAAGCACAGATTGTATATAAAGCCCTGTACCGCCGACAATCATCGGAAGCTTTCCTCTATTTGCAATCTCGCTGATTTTATTTCTTACTAAGCTTTGATAATCGGCAGTAGAGAAAGAGTCTTGGGGATCTAAAATGTCAATCAGATGATGGGGCACTCCCTCCATCTCCTGTTCGGTAATTTTAGCTGTTCCAATATCCATCCCTTTATAAATCTGCATCGAATCTCCGCTGATAATTTCCGCGTTTAAGGATTTGGCTAGCTGAATACTTAAATTGGTTTTCCCCACTGCCGTCGGTCCGACTAAAATGACAACGGGCTGCTTCGTATTATTCAATATGTATCACTCTCTTTTATAAATCTCCCCCCATTATAGCATTCAACATGGACAACCACCTATCCATTTTGCCCTTTTTTTGCATCGGTAAACATCCTTCTACCAGCCGAGCGGCTCATTGCCGACAATTTCCCTTGTCTTTCCTTTCAGGGTATGACGATGCGTTTTTCTTCTGTCATCTCCGGGATCGTACACAACCCCTCCGTACTGGATCTCAATCGGCTCGTTATAGGCCAGATACGTCGTTTCTTCGATTTCATGATAATGTGTGCCATCTGCTAAGGGAATCGCCGGCCCTGAGATTCCGTAATACCGATGAAAATGGCCGTTTTCAAATGAAGTGATCCCTGTATAGTAATGTGTATGCTGATCGGTATTTGATCCGTTTGCCGGCTGAGTAAACCCTTCAATGAGATGATAATGGCCCTGTTCTCTCGTTGTTTTGACATGATAAGCATGTGCGTGGGGCGGTGCTTTTGACCAGTCAGACTGATACAGGCCCAATGTGTTCACATCCTCCTTTTCCTCGATTCGCCCAATCAAATCCGGGCAGGGTGAATACACTGCATCATCTACACTTTATTACAGGAGGAAAGAAAACATGAACGAGTTAGAAAATTTCAGCCCTGAAGATACAAGAATATTTGGAAGACCGTTCGGATTCGGGAGACCATTTGGGTTTGGAAGACCATTCGGGTTCGGTTACGGGTTTGGAAGACCCGGATTTGGTTATGGATTTGGTTTTGGCCGGCCATTCGGATTTTTTGGAGGACCGTTTATCGGCGGCCTTGCAGGCGGGCTTATAGGAAGCGCTTTATTTAATCCTTATTTGTATGGCGGATACCCCTATTATCCGTATGCCCCGTTCCCTTATTATTATTAAACGCAAAAGACCCCTTAAAAAGGGGTCTTTTTAAGGGTGTGAAAATGAATCTCTTGACTCATACATAGGCATACACTAATATTTTTCTAGCTGAAGTTTTTTCTAATCTAAAAATATAGTGAGGAGAATTCATGATGTTGATAGGATATATATTCCTCACGATTGCCATATGTTCGGAATCGATAGGAGCAGCCATGCTGAAAGTATCTGATGGCTTCAAAAAGTGGAAGCCAAGTGCTTTGGTCGTTATTGGCTATTCCCTCGCCTTTTATATGCTGTCTCTGACTTTAAACCATATTCCCCTGAGCCTCTCCTATGCGACTTGGAGCGGGGCGGGCACGGTGCTGACGACAGTGATCGGAGTAAAATGGTTCAAGGAAGATCTGAATGCCAAAGGGCTTATCGGGATTCTTTTATTACTATCAGGGGTCGTGTTACTTAATTGGCAGTAAAGGAGTGATGAAGATGAGAGGATTGCTTTATTTGGCTCTCGCCATTGTATCTGAAGTGTTTGGGAGCACGATGCTGAAGCTTTCAGAAGGATTTACACAAGCCTGGCCCATTGCCGGAGTCATAGTCGGATTTCTTTCTGCTTTTACGTTTCTAAGCTTTTCTTTAAAAACAATTGACTTATCAAGCGCGTATGCAACATGGTCGGGCGTCGGTACCGCGCTTACAGCAATTGTCGGGTTTTTGCTTTTTGGCGAAACCATCAGTTTAAAAGGTGTATTCGGTCTCACGCTTGTCATTGCAGGCGTGGTCGTGCTAAATCAATCGAAAGCCCACCCTGAAGATAAAAAACAGACGGTCTGTGAGTGACCGTCTGTTTTCTTTATTCTCCACCCAGTTTCACAGAGGCTTCAAGCTGCAGCTCGACATTTCCTTGAATTGCACGCGAAATCATGCATGACGACTCCGCTTTTTTACAAAGCTTGTGCGCCAATGCGACGTCGTCTTGTGAAGCATCATGTTTAAGCACGACAGAGGGACGGTGAATGATCTTTTTGTATGTAAAGACTCCTTTTGTGACGTCGACAATGCCTTCTGACTCCATCTGTAAGTCTTCTTTTTCCAGCCCGCTTCTCTCCATCATCGCCGCAAGTGTAATAATGTAACAGGTCGCTGCCGCCCCGAGAAGCATTTCATCTGGGTTGGTCCCTTCTCCCGGGCCATCCATTTCTTTAGGAATGGAAATCGATGTGATCAGGTTTCCGCTTTCGATCGTACCGACATCATTGCGGTTACCCGGCCAATTCGCTTTTAAATAAAAATGATGATCTGCCATTGTTTTGCCTCCCTTTTTATCCTATTTCAGTCTACTGATCTTCTCTTATTTTGTCTTCTGATCTGCTTGTTACGAATACTCTTTTTCCAGGACACCTTTGATCGCACTGACATAAGCATAAAATTCACTATTCTTTGTGTATTTTCTATTTTTATAATAAAAATCATCAAAAAATGCTTCTCGCTGCTCACGGCTGATTTCCAGCTGGATACTTAGCCCCGTTTCCCCTTGGTTATTAATGTTTTCGGCATTCAATCCAGCAAGACCGCTTTTAGACGACGCTAACTCAGCGGAAAACCCTCTCCGCTCAAGGGCTCTCACAATCATTTTCGCCCGCTTTCGGTCTGTTCCCCCTACAAGCGTATTCTTGTTCTCCCCTTTATATCCGTGAAAAGCCACCACATATTGATGCTCCTTGATTTTCTTTTTTGCCAATGGCTCATCAAAGTTGGTGCTTGTAATGTGCAGCGTTTGGTTATCGTGGGACTTCAACCCTTCAAACAGGTATGTAGAGTATTCATTATTGAAATAACGAACAAGCTCACTTACTCCGCCTTCAATTCTTCCGCCATGCGGAGACATAATTAAGACTTTGCTTCCTTTTTTCTCATTATATGAAATATCGTAATCGGCTGGGCTCTCATTCTTTGCCAAGCTGCTGAAATTTGAATATGTATCTGGCTGATTTGATGGTTCAGGTTCCAATGAGTAATGAACATATCTCAAGAACAAGACAATGGCTAAGACTAATATGACATTTAGTAAAAATCTTCTCATGTTTAACTCCTTTCATAAGAATGGCGCGGTTCATTATATGAGGTTTAGCCAATAGGTTTTATCTTACCATTGTATACACAATATCATCAGTGAAAAAGTTCCCGGTTTCAAAAAATCAATTGATTGTCACGGTTATTAGCGGTTCATTTCAAATAAGAGTGAAAAAAGGTTGAGAGGAAAGACAAAAAAGGTAGGAACAACCTCACTTGGCAAATAAATGTATATAGGTTTAAGGAGGGTTTTAGTAACAGGCTGCCCGATTGCTGAGACGGACAGCTGTTACCGGCCTGCAGAATAGAGATTTTGCTTATTTGTTCTCACAAAGTCACAGGAGAGGATAGAGTCCAATAAAAATGTTCTGATCTGTTGTTTCGAAAAACAAAATGCTTTGATTTTCGTTTTGCTTTTCTGTCTTACAATAATCGTTCTTTTACTAATCGTTCCGTCTTTCTTCATATATATAATGCTGATTGGCATTTGGCTTTCCAAAGATCGGTGCAAGTAGAAATTCATACGGTTGCTCTCCCCTTCCCAGTTTGATATGATCACATTATATTACGAACAAACGTTCTTTTTCAATCCCCAATGATTTCCTCAACTTCTGAATCTATTGTATCTAATGCGAAAGATTCAGAAAAACAAACTCTTGTCTGTCTCTTATAGAGGACAAACAAACTTACCAAACCTATCATCTGTTCATAGAGTATACAGAGAACCTTATAATAGGAGGAAAATACATGTTTGGGTACTCTATGGTACAAATGGTGAGAGCAAATGCTCACAAGCTAGATTGGCCGTTACGGGAAACCGTATTGCAGCTTTACAAGCCCTTCAAATGGACTCCTTGCTTCTTGCATAAATTTTTCGAAACCAAATTGCAAAACAGAAAAAAAATGTCAGTCATTATCGAATTTGAGGAAGGCTGTCACGAGACCGGCTTTCAAATGGCTGGAGAGGTGCTGCAAAAAGAAAAACGCAGCAAGCTAAAAAGCCGCTTCAACAAAATCAACTGCTGCAGCGCCGAGGTTACTCCTTCAGCATTACATTCCCTTCTCTCTGAATGCAGCAATATCCGTAAAGTGTATTTAAACCGCGAAGTCAAAGCGCTTTTAGACACGGCAACCGAAGCAAGCCATGCGAAGGAAGTCGTCAGAAACGGGCAAACCCTGACAGGAAAAGGTGTTACTGTCGCTGTTGTCGATACAGGAATCTACCCGCATCCTGATCTAGAAGGCAGAATTATCGGATTCGCGGACATGGTCAATCAAAAAACAGAGCCGTACGATGATAATGGTCATGGCACACACTGTGCAGGTGATGTTGCAAGCAGCGGCGCATCCTCTTCCGGCCAATACCGCGGACCTGCACCGGAAGCCAATCTCATCGGCGTAAAGGTATTAAACAAGCAGGGTTCAGGAACGTTAGCAGATATTATAGAGGGTGTTGAGTGGTGTATTCAATACAATGAGGACAACCCCGATGAACCGATTGATATTATTAGCATGTCGCTCGGGGGCGATGCCCTTAGATATGATCATGAACAGGAAGATCCGTTAGTCAGAGCGGTTGAAGAAGCGTGGAACGCAGGGATTGTCGTCTGTGTCGCTGCCGGAAACTCAGGCCCTGATTCGCAGACCATTGCAAGCCCGGGCGTGAGCGAAAAGGTGATTACAGTAGGTGCGCTTGACGATAACAATACCGCAAGCAGCGATGATGATACTGTCGCTTCCTTCTCAAGCCGCGGCCCGACAGTATACGGGAAAGAAAAGCCCGATATTTTAGCGCCGGGTGTTAATATTATTTCCCTTCGCTCTCCGAATTCTTATATTGATAAGCTCCAAAAGTCAAGCCGTGTAGGGTCTCAGTACTTTACAATGTCAGGAACCTCGATGGCAACACCGATTTGCGCAGGAATCGCAGCTTTAATTCTTCAGCAAAACCCGGATCTTACCCCTGATGAAGTAAAAGAGCTTTTGAAAAACGGCACGGACAAATGGAAAGATGAAGATCCGAATATTTACGGAGCGGGCGCTGTCAACGCAGAAAATTCCGTCCCCGGCCAATAAAAAGCACCAAAAAGCCGGCAATTCTCTCTCAGCAGAACTGCCGGTTTAGTGTTTGAATATTCATAATAATAAGGTAAAATAATGGAAAATAGATGAGGGAAGTGAAGAAAGTGCCATATTATATCTGCAATACATGCGGTGTGCAACATGCACAGACTGTAGATCCGCCCAACTCGTGTCTGATTTGCGAGGATGAAAGACAGTATATTCATCCCGATGGACAAACTTGGACAACCCTTGAAGACATGCGTGAGAAAGGAAACCTTCAAAACATCCTCCAAAAGGAAGAAGAGCATCTTTACAGCATCAAAACTGAACCAGAGTTTGCGATCGGACAAACAGCCCATCTTATCCAGCATAAGGGCTTCAATGTGCTGTGGGATTGCATGACATATCTTGACCAAAAGACAATTGACCAAATCAACGAATTAGGCGGTATTCAAGCCATCGCCTTGTCTCATCCACATTATTACTCTACTCAGGTTGAATGGGCTGAAGCGTTTCAGGCGCCGATCTATATCCATGAGGATGATAAAGAATGGGTGACAAGGCCAAGCAATCACATTCACTTCTGGTCAGGGGAAACGCTCAACGTGAAGCCGGGACTGGACCTTTACCGACTGGGCGGACATTTTAAAGGCGGTGCTGTTTTGCATTGGAGCAAGGGCAATGAAGGGAAAGGCTGTCTATTGACCGGAGATATCATTACGGTTGCGGCGGACCGAAACTGGGTCAGCTTTATGTACAGCTACCCAAATCTCATTCCCCTTCCCGCCTCCAAAGTTGAAGAAATAGCAGCCAAAGTAAAACCGCTTCAATTCAACCGGCTTTACAATGCTTTTTCTAAAGTTGTCAAAGAAAATGCCGGCGAAGCGGTCCAGCGTTCTGCCGTACGCTATATCAAGGCTCTCAACAGCGAATTGTTTCATACATAAAGAGTGAGGCGGCTCTTTTCCGTGTAAAAGATGCAGCAATTGGGAATAGTATCGTGTAGATCAAAAGGAGGAATATTGATGGCACACACGAATACACAGCTTTCTCAATGGCTGGAATCAAAAGTCGGCCAGACGCTTGATATTAGAAAAGGTGAATTGACCCATAATGCAGAGATATCAGACTTGGATCAGATTGTTCTCCACCTTCAAAAAGTGGCTATACGCAGTACGAATCATCCTGATGATTATGTTGCGAAAGAAGAGCTCGTTTTAGAAGGCGAAGGAACAACATTCACTGAGGACGGAAACGTACCGCTTCCGCAAAATGCCTATGAGATTCCTTTATTAGGTGACATTCATATTCACCAAGAAAACGAAGGATTGAAGGTCGTAACAGATCGTGCAGTATATACAATTGATATCCAGCACAGCTGAAAGTCACTTTCATCAAAATAATACAGCGTAGCGCCTTTGAGCTTTCGTTCAAAGGCGCTGCTTTATATCGAGCCGTTTTTTCACTTTTTTCGTTCTTCACCCTATTGAATGACTCCTAAAATAGATATATAGTTTTAGAGACAGGATTACATTTCAAATCATTCTGTTTTTTGTAAACTAATTCAGCAATTTGATTCATCTATTTACCTTATTAGGCGAGGAGAATGCAAATGGAAAAATTGATGTTTCATCCGCATGGTAAAGAGTTTCATCACAATCCTTTTTCAGTTTTAGGACGATTTAGAGAGGAAGAGCCCATTCACCGATTTGAATTAAAACGGTTCGGAGCCACATATCCGGCCTGGTTAATTACCCGATACGATGATTGTATGGCCTTTTTAAAAGACAATCGAATTACAAGAGACGTAAAAAATGTGATGAACCAAGAACAAATCAAAATGCTCAACGTTAGTGAAGATATCGATTTTGTATCCGATCATATGCTGGCAAAAGACACACCTGACCATACCCGCCTGAGATCACTTGTTCATCAAGCATTTACTCCCCGAACCATTGAAAATCTGCGCGGCAGCATTGAACAAATTGCTGAACAGCTTTTAGATGAAATGGAAAAAGAAAATAAAGCGGATATCATGAAATCCTTCGCTTCCCCTTTGCCTTTTATTGTTATATCTGAATTGATGGGAATCCCAAAAGAAGATCGGTCACAGTTTCAAATCTGGACCAATGCGATGGTTGATACCTCTGAAGGTAATAGAGAGCTGACAAATCAGGCTCTTCGTGAATTTAAAGATTATATCGCCAAGCTGATCCATGACAGAAGGATAAAGCCAAAAGACGATTTAATCAGCAAACTTGTGCATGCTGAGGAAAACGGCAGCAAGTTAAGCGAAAAAGAGCTCTATTCGATGCTGTTCTTGCTCGTTGTAGCCGGCCTTGAGACGACTGTTAACTTACTCGGCTCAGGCACCCTCGCATTGCTGCAGCACAAGAAGGAATGTGAGAAGCTCAAGCAGCAGCCTGAAATGATCGCTACAGCGGTTGAAGAATTGCTGCGATACACCTCACCTGTCGTTATGATGGCAAATCGGTGGGCCATCGAAGACTTTACATATAAGGGGCATTCGATCAAAAGAGGAGACATGATTTTTATAGGCATTGGATCTGCCAATCGCGACCCGAATTTTTTTGAGAACCCCGAAATATTAAATATAAATCGGTCGCCTAACAGACATATTTCTTTCGGTTTTGGCATTCATTTCTGCTTAGGAGCGCCTCTTGCCAGGCTGGAAGGCCACATTGCATTTAACGCACTTTTGAAGAGATTTCCTGATATTGAACTTGCGGTTGCACCTGATGACATTCAATGGAGAAAAAATGTCTTTTTAAGAGGATTAGAAAGTCTCCCTGTTTCACTTTCAAAATAATATTCAAAACGCCCCCTTTTAAAAGAGGGGGCGTTTGTGTTTTCTCAGCGCTTCACCAATTCATCTGTTTCTTTTTCTTCCCTCGCTTCATGTTTCTTCCGGAAAGCCTTAAGGAAATTCGCATTCACTACTCCCCTGTTTGAATAAAGCTTTTCGCAAAATTCTAACATGGCTGTTGACGCTTTCGGTTCGGTTAATATCATGAAGTGATTGCTTGAATCGACATCCACCAGGTGGAAATGGGGAATTTGCCGCTCCCATTCCTCCCAATAGGCAGCTTGATCAAACGGTTCTTTTTCATTTGATAAAGTGAAATAAGTGTCTAAATCACCAAAGAAAGACCTGCTTTTGTTGCGGAAATAATAACATTTTACCGTCTCAGGATCAGGGAGAGGCTTAACAGTGTACGACTCCAAATCATAGGCGCGCTGTGTTTTCATCATTTGCTGAGCCTGCGCACGTATTTGCTTATCTGGTTTGTTTAGCCCTCGTTCTTTTGCCAAGTCAATCAACTCAGACAGGAATTCTTCATCCTCTAAGCTTATGTCCACCTCTTCACGGCTGATGAGAACATCCGTAAGTTTTTCCCGTTTCGCAATCGATGCCAGCATCGTATTAATTGTTTGCAGCATTGACGTTTTCATAGATGCCTCATTCTCTTTTGTCTCAGAACGATATGGGGAGTCAATCATCACCATGCTTTTGACAGCAAGGCCTTGGCTTTGCAGCTGGCGAGTGACTTCATATGCAATCATCCCGCCTAAGGAATATCCGCCTACATCATAAGGACCTTCAGGCTGTATGGATCGAATGATCTCTATATAATAGGAAGCCATTTGTTCAATTCCGTGCAAAGGAGCAGAATCAGTCATGAATCCTCTGGCTTGAATGCCGTAAAAAGGGCGCTGGCTCTTTTGTGCAAATTGCTGATAGATTTCAACTCCTCCTACTCCGCCATGGAACCAAAAGACAGGGCGCCCCCGCTTGCCGTCATTTAACGGTATCAATTCCGGAAACGTGCGAGCTTGATCATTTTGTAAGGATGTATCCTCCTTTTTCTTTGCGATCAAGTCCATCATGTCCTGAACAGTATGGCATGCTTGAAGCTCCGTCAAGGCAATGAGAGGGTCCACCTTTGATTGCAATTGCTGTAATAACTGTATGCAAGAAATTGAATCAAATCCATACTGCTGCAATGGCTTATGAGGCTGCAGTTCATCCGGAGCCATCCCTAGTACATTTGCTAATATGTGATGATCGCTGCTGTTGTTGATACGCTCATCCTGTGAAACAGAAGGCGTATTCTCTACTGCTTGAAAGCCGTTCCAGCAGCTTCTCTTTTCAAATGGATAGGTTGGCAACGGTATTCTGCGGGCACCTTTTCCTTGATAAAGCTTCTCCCACGGGATTTGCACCCCTTTTGTCCAGCAAAACGCGATCTTATCAAGGTTGTTTTCAGACAACAAAGTCTCGATCACCATTTCTCTTAATGGACCATCCAGCAAGGCTTCGATATCTGACGAGCCATTTTCTGCATTTCCGCTAAAGACAGGTACAGAACTTTTCGGCTTATCGCCTTTTTCCGCAGCTAAGCAATCTTGCAAGCCGATTACCAGTTCTTCTTTACTGCGGACAACGAGCGCCAGGCGGTCTTCCATTTCCTCTCGGCCGGATTGGAGTGTATAAGCATAATCTTGTAATGACAGTGCTTGTTGTTTATTCACATAGTCAAGCTGCTGTTGAACAATTGCTTTTAGCCTGTCTTGATTCTTTGCAGAAAGAACCACAATGTGGGCACCATTCTCACTCATACTAAACGGTGGTTTTGGTAAAGGAATATATTCTTCTAAAATGACGTGCGCATTTACGCCTCCAAAGCTATAGCTGTTGATACTCGTTCTGCGCGGAATTTTTTTGCCTGCAGCGTCACTTAAATCCCCCCATTGCTGATTCTCGGCAGTCACTCGGAAACGGGTGCCCTTTAATGACACCTGGTCATTCAAAGACGAAAATCCGGATAGGCCTGGTATTGTTTGATGCTTCATCGCCATGCTGACCTTCATAAGAGCAGCCATGCCTGAGACGAGTTCACCGTGTCCGATGCTCGGCTTTAAGCTGCTGATATAACATGGCGCTTCCTCCCGTACTTCCTGTGGAAGTTCCAATTCGAGCTGACTGCAGCCAGACTTTAACGCCTCTATTTCTATCGCGTCTGCCAATGGAGAGGCGATCCCATGCGCTTCTATATAGGTCACCGTTTTGGGATCAATTTGTGCTCCTTGATAAGCCTTCAGCATTGCATCCTTCATGCCGGCCGGATTTGGCGCGTGAAGTGACATTCCCCTGCCGCCATGCGATACACCTGAACCTTTAATAACCGAATAAATATGATCAGAATCTTCAATGGCTTTTTGCAATGGTTTAATGATGAGAACTCCTGCTCCTTCACTTCTGACAAAGCCATTTGCATCTGCTTGAAAGGATTTGGCCTGTCCTTTCTCACTCAAATAGCCCATTGAGTCGAAGCCAATAAAGCCTTTTGGTGAAAGCAGCAAATTCACAGCCCCGACAATGGCTTGCTCACATTCGCCGTTTCGAATGGATTGTATAGCTCTGTGCAAAGCCACTAGAGCTGAGGAACAGGCAGCTTCATAATATTCACTTGGCCCTTTTACATCAAGTGCATAGGATATACGGTTTGGAATTAGGGAAGGAATCACAGCTGTATCCGTATTGCCGGCTGCGACAAATACTCCTGTCGGGCGGCTGGATACAACCTGCCCTGTTAAGCCTGCATCTTCCATCGCCTTCCATGCATGTATCAAGAGCAGAAACTCCTGTGGGTCCATATTCGCCGCTTCTTTAGGCGATATGCCAAAAAACAGGGGATCAAACTCACCTATTCCTTCTATAAAACCGCCCCATTGAAGGCTTGATTGCCCTTCCTTATCGGCTGCGGCATATTTGCGCCAGTCCCAGCGTTCTTTCGGCACTTCAGAGACACAGTTCTTTCCTTGGATAAGGTTATCCCAAAATTCCGTTACGCTGTTTGCTTTCGGAAACTGTCCCGACATGCCGATAATGGCTATGCCGTCTGCTGCGTGTTCGATTGTTTTATCCGTGTTCGTCTCGTATGCCGGAATCTGTTTCATTTGGTTTTCGATTTGAGCTGGGCGTTCTTCCTGCTGATGAGCTTCACCAAACAGCTGAGCAAATGATGCTTCATGTTTGTCCGCAAAAAAGTCGATTAGCTCTTGAATAGTCGGATACTCAAAAAACAGAGTCGGATTTAATTCGATCTTTGTCTCTGCTTCCATCTCCCTTGTCAATGAAACCAATTGAGAAGAATCGATTCCAAAATCCATGATATGCGCTTTTGCAAGAGACAATTTTGACGGATCGGCCATGTTTACTGCCAGTTTATCTGTTACATAGCTTCTGATACGATCTTTCAGATTGCTGGCTTTGATGGCCTTATTTTGATTTCCTCTTTGATTCGAAATACGAAGCTGTTTAAGCGAGTAGCCCGAGTAGTGCAGCACTGTTTCTGACGACTCATTGATCACATCTACATCAAACAGCAGCATGTCACCTGTATTCTTAACCAATGTAATCAAAAGCCAGCAATCCTCTTTTATCGTTTGCTTTGTAAACTGGATATCATTGATTCCAAACGGCAGGAAGCCGCCTGTCATGTCAAACTGCTCCAAGAAACTGAGGATAGCCAAGTACGCGCTGTTTGTCATCAATGGGCTTACAGTGTAATGGTGCCCGTTTGCCAGCCCGCTTTGGGGCAGGCGAATTTTTGCCAGTATAGACTTGTGGTCTCTGTAAAGATGAGTAATTGTCTTAAATAACTCTCCCCATTCAGGACCGTTTCCGGTTTTATACATCTGATCGATGTGATGAAGCTTAGTTAATGAATGCTTAACGTTCTCGATATTGACTTTTTTTGGCTCAAAAGAACCGATTCCGCATTGTCCGATTGCGGCAGGCTTCCACAAACCAGAGGACGGCTCGCGATACATGATTTGCAGTTCTATGACTTGATCTTTTTGCAACGGCTTTGCCTGAAGTTCAATGGTCTCGCCTTGTTTGATGACAATTGGACTGATATAACTTAATTTGCTGATACTGCCGCTGTTTTCCTCAGGGAACAGGTTAAAAAATGCTTCAATGGCCAGACTGCCATATGTGGCACCGACAAGCACCCGTTCATTGTTGAAGACGTGTCCTTGAACGTAAGGCTCATCATAAGTGAATTGATCTTGAATGACCGGCTGATTGATATTGTCTTCAACATCTGACGATTTCTCATTGATAGACGATACATCGAAATGAAATGATGTATTATGGTCAAATGCATAGTGAGGCAGATGAATCCAGCCTGATCGGTTCCCTATATCAGCTTCTTTAAAAGCAATCGATGCCCCTTGTGCCCATTGCTCTGCTGCGTTTATTTCTCTATCCTTAGATGCTGATTCCGGACATGGCTGTAAATCGAATGATGTATAGATGCCTTGCTGGAGTGAGCTTTCTCTTGATGTTCGGAATATCTTTAGTTTTTCGATCAGCTCTTGAGTTGATGTCACTGTAAATGCAGCCCTATGCTCTAAATTATGGTTTCTCCTGTGTAAAGCCTGTACAACGGGTTCAATATCCAGAGAAGCTTCCTTCTCTAAAAACAATTGCATATTTTCTAGATAGCTAAGCAGGCTCCATTTTGTTTTGGCTGAAAAAACGGCAGTGAATTCCTGCTGGCGGGGAGCGATATGTTCTTTCTCAGGGGCCGTCTCCATATATTCTTCTATAATAAGATTGGCATAGGCTCCCCCCGCTCCGAAGGAATTGATCATGCTTCTGCGAGGCAATTGTTTTCCAGTTTCAGGATCATTCAAGCGATGCCATGGCTCTGTTTGTTCCTGAAGATAGAAAGCCGTGTGCTCCAGCTTAATATTTGGATTGACAGGCAGCGCGTTAATTGTCGGCACCAGCGTCCCTTTCTTCATCTGCAGCAGCACTTTTGTCAGCTGAGAAATACCGGAAGCCGCCTCTAAATGCCCCAGATTGGATTTGACAGAGCCTATCGCACAAAACTGTTTCTTGTTTGTATATTGTTGAAACGCGTTTGTTAAGGCAATTACTTCAATAGGATCGCCCAGCGCCGAACCATTTGCCGCCGATTCAATATAGCCGATAGTCTCTGGATCAATGCCCGACTGCTGAATCGACTTGACAATTAACTTTGCTTGCTGCTTCGGATCTGGAGCTGTATACATCTGTCTTCCGCCGCTATGGTTAGCAAAACTGCTTTTGATCACAGCGTAAATATGATCCTGATCTTCCATCGCCTTCGAAAGCGGTTTTAACAGGACAGCTCCGACGCCTTCCCCGGGAATAAGCCCGTTTCCTGTGCCAAAACTTTTGCTTTGATTGCCGCTTCCCAGCAGATTGGCACGCTCCAAAGAATCATATTTAGAGAGATCGAGTGTTAAATTGACGCCTCCAGCAATCGCCATTGAGCAGTTTTTCAATTTCAGGCTTTCACACGCAAGATGTATGGCGTTTAATGAACTAGAGCATGCTGAGCTGACAGCGATACTCGGTCCGGTCAGGTTAAAAAAGTGGGAAACGCGATTTGCAATGTGCCAGTCTCCCCCATTTGAGCTGAGGACTGCCTGCTCTAAAGATGGGATATTCCAAAAATACTGGTTATACATATTCCCTATAAAAACACCTACTCCGTCATCATCCCGCAATTTATCCAGCCGGGTTCGCGTATAGCCGCCGTCCTCAAACGTTTCCCAGACGGTTTCTAAACATAAACGGAGTTCCGGTGTCATTTCCATCACCCGGTTTTGCTCCACCTCAAAAAGCTGATGGTCAAATGCCTCTATATCTTGTAAAAATCCGCCATAGCGTTTCTTATTTGCCGGCTTTTTTGGATCTTTTGATAATGTTTTCAATAAAGATGTGCGCCATCTGGATTCCGGTGCCTCTGTAATACAATTGTCTCCGGCGATTAAATGCCCCCAAAGCTCTTCTAAACTGTTAGACATCGGATAGCGCCCGCTTACCCCGATTATTGCGATATCTTCTGTACTAGAATCATTAAAATGTGTTCCTTGCAAATTACTTGTCTTTTCTTTTTTTGGTGGTTCGGTATTTGCTAGCTTAGTTTCAGTGACTTCCTGCTCTGTAACAAAGCGGCGTGTATTAAAAGTAAATGGCTTATTAGGATCTGTACGCTCTGTTTGAAGTGGAGCTTCATTTTTTGCAGGCTTCGTTTTTTCCTTTAACAATGCTGTCCGGAGCTTATTTTCATGCCCCTTTACTAAATATTCGACGAGTTCTTTTGTGTTGTTATGTTCAAATAAAATGGTTTTTGGAAGCTCTCCCGTCACTTTTTCTAATTCACGAATGAAATTCACCTGCAAAATCGAATCAATTCCATACTTCTCAAATGTCGTATCTTCGTGAATACGTTCTGGTGATAGTTTGATTGATTTTGCCAGCGTATGCTTCACAAATTGTGCCGTTTGTTCGATGAGAGAATCGCTTTCCTGTGAATGATCGATTTCAGCATTCATTTGTATATGGCTTGGATCTTCTTCTGCCTCCGTTCTCTTCTTTTGACGGACGACTCCGTTACTTTCAGCGGCAATGATCTGCTGGCCGAACTGATGCGATTGTTCAGCCATAAAGGAAACATAGCGAAATCCTTCACTCTCAAGCACCGTTTTCCAAGTATCCGGATACAGGCCCGGGCAGCCCGGTATGCGGAGATCAGGATCCTCATACAGCCACCAGCCCTCTAAAAGGCCGAACGTCAAATGCGAATATATATTATGATTACTTATTTCATTTAAAAGGAGCAGCCCGTTCTTTTTCAAAACTGCTTTTGCATTTCGCAATGTTTGCCGGATATTTTTTGTGGCATGAAGCACATTTGCCGCGATGACCGCGTCGTAGCCTCCCGCATCAATATGCTGTTCAGACGCCGGCTCCTCGACATTAAATCGTTTATATGTCAAATATGGATTGTCAGGACCATACTTATTTTCTGCATGCATTAAAAAAGCTTTAGACAGATCTGTATAACAATATTCTTTTATATGTGTCTGCCATGCTTTCAATTTTTGAAAAACAGCCGCGCTTGTCCCGCCGGTCCCAGCTCCGATTTCTAATATTCGAATCTTCGCCTCAGGCTCTTGCTTCAGACGTTCTTGCAGATAGGCTGTTAACGTATCTGCAAGAACATCATTAAAATAGTCTGCGACTTGATTGTTTTTATAGATCCCTTCTACTAAATCCATAGATGAATTCGGAAACAGGATATCGGTGGCTGACGCCTTGCCGGTCAGAATCTCCGGCAAGGCTTTAAGTGCTGTCTCCACCAATGTCACCATGGCTTTCATATTATTGTCTTGAAGCAGGTCAGATTTTTGTTCATTCCATTCTTTCCACAGCTCGCTCATGGTGCCTATTGAGCGTGTTGGAACATATCCGTTCTCCGTTCGCTTCAAAAATTGCTGCCGTTCTAAAATTGATTGGCTTTCTTCGAACCATCTGCCATAGAAATTCTCCAATACCGGCTGGGATTTACTTTCTGTGAAAAACCCTATGGACTGTAATTGTGCGAAAAGCATTTTACAGAGAATGTCTTCTGTGTTCAGCATTGGCGCTTCCCCTCCTATAACAGTTGTTGAATCTTTGTGCTGTCACCCGGGTGATAGCTTCGCAGCTTTTGAATGGCGGAGCCGTGGGTTTCCGGGTACACTTCAATTGTTTCGTCTGTCTGTTCCGCTTCATCATTCGTTTCGTTTGCCATTTTCATCATCACTAGCTGCTTCAGCGGTCCCCCGAGCAGCAATTCCAAAGCTTCCATTGCTTCAGGGGCTTCAATTGAGCCTATGCCTGCCTGAGCCATTCTCTTCTGGTAATCCGGTGATGAAACAACACCAATGCTTCCCCAATAACTCCAATTCATCACGGCCACTGTACAAGGCCATACGTGAGACAACCGCTGTGCAAAAGCATCCTTAAAACTGCAGCCCGCAGCGTAATTGCTTTGTCCGGAAGCTCTTGCAAACGATTGTACGGAAGAGAAAAACAAAACAAAATCCAGTGGTTCATGCCGGAAAACTTGGGCCATTCGCACGCTTACATCAACCTTTGCAGCAAGAACGTTTCTGAAACATTCCTCACTCATATTCATCAGGCTTCGGTCTTGTAAGACAATCGCAGAATGGATGATGCCGTTGATTTCTCGATGCGTTTGTTTCATTGTTTCATACGCTCGTTCTAATTCCTCTCGGTTAGCCGCATCTGCTTGAATGTAATACGGGGCTGGCCCTAGACGCGCAAGTCTGTCCAGCTTGCTTTGAATGGCTGCATCCTTTTTCCTTCTGCCAATCCAAACGATCTGCGCCCGATATGTTCTGATCATATATTCACTCCACGCCTCACCAATACCACCAGCTCCGCCTATGACAACATAAACGCCTCCGTGCTTATACTTCGTGTGCACCGGTTGATTGTTGTGTACTGGAATTAGACGAAGCTTATGCCAGACCTTGTCTCGATAGGCCCACGTATTCCCTTCTTGATCGGCAGGCAAGGAAAGGAGTTGAGATAACGGCAGATCTTCGTATTTTTTAACATCGATCAGCTTTGTCTGCCAATTTGGATATTCTTTTGACATTGAACCGATCAGGCCGTGTACCCCGGCATCGACCGGGTCGACAATATCATGCTGATCAACATATTGTGTATTCACCGTCACGACCGTCCAGCTTATCTCCTTCTGTCCATAGCCTAAAGAGAGCATTGCCTTAATGAGCCTATACATTTGAATGACGCCTTGATCTTGGGCTTCAATCATTTCATCGCCGACTTCGCACTCTGTCACACGAGAAGGAGACATCCACACGATGTGGTCAAACGATCCGAGTGCTTCAAGCTGGCCTGCAATTCTATGAATTGATGCGTTCGGCTCAATGTACAGCTCCTTGGCAAACGGGAACTGCCTTTGAACAGCTTTTCTGCTGTTGTCATCCCCTCCGAGGATGACAACACGCTCATCAGCAGGCGAAATGATCCTCTTCTCCAGCTGCACTCGATCCCATATCGGCGCCATAAGAAGCGCTCCGTTAAGAGTTGCTTTGGAGTTTCCTAGTGATGTCGGCCCGTCTGGCGGTTGTATGCCTTCTTCCAGCAGCCTTGAGGTAATCCCCTTGATTCTTACACACACTCGGCCTTGTTCATCACACAAATCAATATCCAGTCTCTGTATTTTGTCCTTATTAGGACGAGATGTCACAGACACCCACATTTTATTTGTACACGGGCTGAATATTTCTAGCTCTTGCAGCGCAAAAGGCAGAGAAAGCTGCTCGTCACCGGAATTCAGCTTTAGCCCGATCGACGCTTGTAAAGCAGAGTCGGCCATACTTGGATGAAGAACGAATTCATTCAGTGTGTGAGTTACACCAGCAGGCAGAGAAAGCTCTGCCAAGGCTTGATTGCGGCCGATGTAAAGCCGATCTATCCCTTGAAAACCAGGTCCGTAGTCAATGCCGATCGCCTTAAACAATTCATAACATTGGTCGTGTGAGAGTGTGCTTAAACTGCACTGGTCTTGAAGCACGCTGATATCCTGGACTGGAATGTCTCCTGCCCTGCGGATTGAAGCACTGCCTTGACAATGTATCTTTCGATCATTGTGTGCATCCTCTGTATAGACGTTAAAAGCAATCTCTCCGTCCTGCTGGGGATTTAGACTGATATCCACTTGAACAGGCTGGCCGTCCGCCACAATCGGCTGCACCCACACAACATTTTTGATGTGAATAACAGATTGTTGATCTTCGGTTCCTCTTACCGCCCTTATAACGGCAGCATGAACCATCTCAAGATATGCCACGCCCGGCATAACCGGTTTTCCCTTCACCTTATGATCGGCGAAAAAGAACTCAGCACCTGTAAAGACCGAGCTGAAACGCTGCTCTGACAAATCAGATGTGTTGACATGTATCAATGGATGCAAAGCTGCTGATTCGACTGTTTTTAAAGCTGTTTGATGGGCGGCTGCCTCCTCTTTCGTATCCGTTATCCAGTAGCGTTCTTTCGCAAATGGATAGGTAGGGAGGCTGATGCGTTTCGGCTGTTTGCCGTCATACAGTTTACTCCAGCCTATTTCCATGCCTTTTACCCATAAATCAAGCAGTCTTTCATATATGTGAGGCTCCCAGCTATTGTTGAGCGTTTTCTGTACTTCGTCATCTGATCTCAATGTTTGTGCGATACCTTTTTCTGCTCTGCCTCTGTACATGTACTTCGCATTGGTGCCCCCTTCTATAAAGAGGTTCAGTTTTTCCAGCAAGTCCCCAGTCGAGACAGCGATGATCCCTAGTCTCTCCTCCATTGCATCACGCCCCTCTTGGAGTGTATAAGCAATATCAGTGAGGTCACGAGCAGTGATAGATCGCTTGCTGATAAAGTCTGCTAATTGCCGGGCTTGGTCTTTCAGACGATCTTCATCCTTTGCCGACAAAATAAAGATGCCCGGGTGCTGTGCTGTCACAGCTGGTGCTGTTGCAGGATGGGTTGTTTCTTTCGGAATATATTCCTCAATGACCACGTGGGCATTGACGCCGCCTATCCCGAACGAACTGATACCTGCGCGGCGCGGCAGCTCTCGGCCGGCTTCATCCCGAAGCGCCTGCCACTCTCTCGATTCCTGCACAATATAAAACGGGCTGTCATCCAGTCTGATATACGGATTAACAGTTTCACTGTACAGACTTTTGACAAGCGTTTTATGCTTGAGCTGCAATAACACTTTAATGACACCCGCCACACCGGCCGCCAGCGATAAGTGACCGATGTTTGTTTTCGCTGATCCAAGTCCGCAATGGCTGCCATGAACAGCCGGGTCCCCCGTTTTTTCATACAGCTCTTTAAATGCCGCTTTTAAGCCGTTGATTTCTACTGGATCGCCCAGCTCGGTTCCAGTCCCATGCGCTTCAATATAAGTTACGGTTCTTGGATCAATTCCCGCTTTTTCATATGCTGTTTTTACGACATCCGCCTGAGCTTTCGGATTAGGAGTCGTTAGAGAATTTGCGCGGCCACCGTGGTTTACCGCACTTCCTTTAATGACACCGTAAATATGATCACCGTCTCGTTCAGCCGCTGTCAGCTTTTTCAGAAAGAGAATGCCGGCACCTTCACTGACTGCGAATCCATCGGCTTTGTCAGAAAATGTTTTGCATCTTCCTTCTTTGCTCAGCGCCCCGGCTTTATCATAGGCGATATGGCCTTGCGGAGTTACGACCGTGTTGACCCCTCCCGCAATCGCCATTTCACAGTTTCCATTTTCAATGGCGCAAACCGCATGATGAATGGCGACCAAAGAGCTTGAGCACGCAGTGTCGATCGGTTCACTCGGTCCATGAATGTTCAGGAAATAACTGACTCTATTCGGTCCTGCAGAAGGACTCATATTCGCAGCCGCTGAGCCTTCGATGTCTACATTTGACAGAAGTGAACTGTACCCTGTGTTTCCTGTCCCGATGAAGATGCCCGTTTTGGTTCCTGCCAGGCTTCTCGCTGAGTGTCCCGCTTCTTCTACCGCCTTCCACGCATAGGTCATTAACAGGCGCTGCTGAGGCTCCATCTGCTCAGCCTCCAGCGGAGATATGCCGAAGAACAATGGATCAAAGTCAGCTACTTCATCAATAAAACCGCCCCATTTGACGTTTGTTTTATTCGCTTCTTTCAGAGGGTCTCCGTAATACTCCTGCCAATCCCAGCGGTCTTTTGGAACCTCTGTAATACAATCCGTGCCCAATGACAGGTTCTTCCAATATTCCTCAACGTCTTTTGCCTTTGGGAAAACGCCGCTCATCCCAACAATCGCAATAGGCTCAGGCTTGTGATCAGCTTCTTTTTGCATTGGTGTTACCGAAGGTTTTACAAAGCGGTTTTCAGTCGAAAACGTCATATTTTTTATATTCTGTTCGACAGGCTGCATCAGCACCTCAGCTTTGGCAGGCGTTTGAGCTGTAAAAGCATTTGGATATTCTTCTGACAGATACCCTGCAAATGCATAAACAGTTGCGTGCTCAAAGAAGATCGTAGGCGTAAGATCCAGCTTGTACTTCTCATTCAGTGTATTTGCGAATTCAGTTAACGTAATCGAATCAAATCCATATTGATTAAACTCCATGTCCGGGTCAATCTCTTCAGGTTTGATTTTGAGCAATTGAGAGATTGTTTGCTTTAAAACTTCTTGAATGTGGTCAAACATATTCCCTTGATCCATTCTTGCTTCAGATGTCACCGGTACTTGCACTGTTTTCATTGGTACATCATCAGAAGACGGCTTTTGAGTCAGCTTTTCCCTCATCATGTCTTTGATTCCTTCCATGACGATGACTTGATCTTTGCCAAATGCCAAAGCTTTATACAGCGCTTGAATGCCGGTCTCGGTCCGCATTGGAGTCACACCTGTGTTTTTCAACGTCATGTTTTCAATTTCTTTATTCGCGCGCATGCCGCCTTCTTTCCAGAGCGGCCAATTGATTGACAACGTTTGTCCGTGCCTGTACATGGCGGTTACAAGCGCATTTCGATAAGCAGCATAACTGTCCATAAATGCATTAGCCATTGCATAATCGGCCTGTCCCGCGCTGCCGGCAACACTTGATATTGAAGAAAAGAGGATAAAGAAATCTAACGCAAGATGCTCGGTTGCCTCATCCACATTCACAAGCCCTTTCACCTTAGGAGCGAGAACTTGTGTCAGCTCTTCATTGGTTTTGCTCATAAGATAGTTATCTTTAATCAGCCCAGCGCTGTGAATGACACCATTCAAGTCTTCGTAATCAGACGTAATGCTTGTGATAAGCTCGGAGGCTGCTTCCGTTTGTGTCACGTCAACCTGCCTGTATTCTGCGCGAGCCCCTAATTGCTGAAGTTCGTTTAGCTCCGCCTGCTGATCCGCATTCAACTCGGATCTGCCTGTCAGAATGAGCACAGGCTGTTCGGCTTGACGAGCAATCTCTTTTGCAAAAATAAACCCAAGTCCTCCTGCGCCGCCCGTGATGAGGTAAACACCTTTATCTCTCCACGGCATGCTTATTTCCCGATCATCTATTTGCATTTCATCCAGATCATTGATGTACCGTTTGCCTTTTTCATATTTGATGTGCTGATCTTCTGTGTGCCTTTTATTCTCTTTCAGTTTTTCTATTACACTTTCAATATTTTCATGTGAATCGATTTCAATCGTCTGGCCGATTAGTTTTTTATTCTCCAGGCCGGCGGTTTTAAGGAGCGCCGATAGCCCTGAGAATGAGTACTGCTTTCTTTGTGCAGAGGTAAGCAGCTGGATCAGAACATTGCCCTGAGGTCTGCTTTTGAGAAGATCCTGAACCGTCTCAAGCGCTTGTTCGGCATAATCTTGGAACCTCTCTGCAAGTCCTTCGCGGAATGACTCCAAAACGATGCATTCCGCTCCTGTCAATCTTGATTCAATGCGATCTTTTGAGAGGCCATTCATGTCACAAAGCATGACAATGTGCCGTTCGTAATGAGGCTCAGGACTTTCTTTTTTAAAATCCTTAGGCACCCATTTTTCTTCAAACATCAGGGTTTCCAGCGTTTGATCAGATTCCGCCGATCCAGAGCCGCCTTCCGCTGCTCTGAAAGATAATCCTTTCATCCGTACGCAAACATTGCCGCTCTCATCTAAAATATCAATATCGCGCTTTTGCACCTTATCAGTTGCCTTGCTGCCTTGGCTGTATCTTGCGTATACCCACATTTCTGACGAACATGCTCCGAAGACTTCAAGCTCCTGGACCGCAAAAGGCAGTGTCAGCTGGTTATCCCCGGCGCCTGTCAAAATGCTTGACGCCTGCAAAGCAGAATCCATCAGCCCAGGGTGCATTTTGTATTGGCTGAGCGTATCTGCAGCTGACGGATGCAATGACAATTTTGCCAAAACAAATTGTTCAGCTGTATAGATTTTTTTCACTCCGCGATAAGCAGGACCATATTCAAATCCAATCATTCGATAGGTGTCGTATACTTCGTTTACGCTGAAATGGCTTTCCTGACACTGCTCCCGCAGAGATTGCAAATCAACCGCCGGCAAATTTTCAGCAGGATTCAATACCGCGCTGCCTTGACTGTAGACGATTGACTGTTCGCCAGTAACGTCTGAATGACCATAGATTTCATAAGAGATCTCACCATTTTCTCCCGGTAAAAGCCTAATGTGTACTTGCTGCGGCTGATCCTCTACAACAATAGGCCGCACCCACACCGCATTCTTTAGCTTCATGGTACACGGTACACCTTGTACCTCTGCGGCCTGCTCAACAGCTGCCCGCGCCAATTCAAGATGAGCCACTCCCGGCAAAATCCGTTGGCCTTTCACAACATGATCAGCAAGGAAAAACTCTTCTCCCGTATAAATAGAGCTAAACCTTTGTTCCGAGAGATTGGATGTGTTTTGATGCATTAATGGATGCAGCACGGCTCCGCCAAGGCGGGAGGCTGCTTGATTTGCATCAATGCTGCCGCTTTTTTCAATATGATCAGAGATCCAATAACGGTCTTTTGCGAAAGGATACGTCGGCAAGCTGATGCGCTTTGGCAGATTCTCGCCATACAATTTCGTCCAGTCTACATCAAGCCCTTTTACCCATAATTCAAGCAATTTTGCATACTTTCCCCGTTCCATCCATTTCTCGACGGCTTCTTGAATCTCTTCGTCCTCT
The DNA here is from genome assembly GCF_055486415.1 of Bacillus sp. 9.4. Lineage (NCBI taxonomy): Bacteria > Bacillati > Bacillota > Bacilli > Caryophanales > Bacillaceae > Bacillus > Bacillus sp. 9.4. The sequence goes on from NZ_JBVFMU010000002.1 coordinate 137,343, forward strand.
GTCAGCATTTGGAGTGTGCCTTTATCAATCCTGCCTTTAAATACATCCTCCACACCGCTTTTCTCCGCTGCAAAGTCTTTTAACTTTTGCTGTAAATCCTCAATGGAACCGGAAATAATCCCGAGACGTTCTTCCATCGCATCCCGTCCGGCTTGCAGTGTATAAGCGATTCGGGCGAGATTTACGTCACTATATGTTTGCTTATCAAGCGCATCTGCCAGTTGCTGTGCATGTTCTTTTAGCCGCGCTTTATTTTTAGCCGATAAAACGAAGATACCCGGATGTTCCGGCGTGATGGATGGTATATTCTCATCGGATGCTTCCGGAATATATTCCTCGATAATCACGTGGGCGTTTACCCCGCCGATTCCAAATGAACTGACACCTGCCCGGCGAGGAAGCTCTTCTCCCCGTTCATTTTTCAGCGCTTTCCATTCTTCCGTTTCCCGTACGATATAGAACGGACTGTTTTTCAGCTGAATGTATGGATTCACGGTTTCGCAATGCAGACTTTTCACTAAGGTTTTATGCTTAAGCTGCAATAATATTTTAATAACTCCTGCTGCACCGGCTGCCAGCGATAAGTGGCCAATGTTTGTCTTTACAGAACCTAAACCGCAGTAAGGATTGGCTGATGTGTCTCCTTCATTTACACCCAATGCTTTAAAAGCTGATTTCAAACCGTTAATTTCAACCGGGTCTCCAAGCTCCGTCCCGGTTCCGTGGGCTTCAATGTAGGTCACGGTTTTCGGATCGATTCCCGCTTTTTGATATGCCGACTGAATAACATCTGCCTGCGCCTTCGGATTGGGAGTCGTTAAAGAGGCTGCACGGCCGCCGTGATTGATTGCACTGCCTTTTATGACTCCGTAAATGTGGTCTCCCGCTTCTTCAGCCGCTTTTAATTTTTTCAGGAACAGTATGCCGGCACCTTCTCCATGCGCAAAACCATCGGCTTGATTTGAAAACGTCTTGCATTTTCCTTCTTTGCTCAGTGCTCCCGCCTTATCAAAGCTGATATACACCTCAGGAAGGATGATCGTATTTACACCGCCGGCTAATGCCATGTCACAAGTGCCTTCCTCAATTGAAGAGATGGCATGGTGGATCGCCACTAGTGAACTTGAGCACGCTGTATCAATCGGTTCGCTCGGCCCGTGCAGATTAAGGAAATAACTGACCCGGTTCGGACCGACCGATGGGCTCGTATTGGCTGCCGCTGATCCTTCTATTGCCGAGTTCGCTTTAGATAGAAGAGAGCTGTATCCTGTATTTCCCGTTCCGATGAAGACGCCGGTCTTTGTGCCTGACAACCTTTTCGCCGAATATCCTGCATCTTCGATCGCTTTCCAGGCGTAAGTCAGCAGTAAGCGCTGCTGTGGTTCCATTTGTTCAGCTTCACGCGGGGAAATGCCAAAGAATAATGGATCAAAATCTGCAATTCCGTCAATAAAACCGCCCCATTTCACGTTCGTTTTATTGACTTCCTTCGCCGGATCACCTTCATATTCACGCCAATCCCAGCGATCTTTCGGGATTTCCGTCATGCAGTCTTTGCCCTCTTTTAAGATGTTCCAGTACGCCTCAACATCTTTCGCCATAGGGAAAATCCCGCTTATGCCCACAATGGCAATTGGCTCAGGCCCTGCATCACTCTGTATGGCGTTTGGCAGCATGACTTGCTGCTTTCTGCGTCTTTTAGCTTTGGCACGCACGGCTTGTTCCTGTTTCGCAGCAGGCTGAATCTTAGCCGATGCAGCGCGCACAGCAAATGTCTTCGCAAATACCGATTGATATTCTTCTGACAAATGCTTGCCAAACGCATGAATCGTCGGGTGGTCAAAAAATACGGTTGGCGTCAGCTCTAACTGATAGGCGCGATTGATATGGTTGGTGAATTCAGTCATGGAGATAGAATCAAAACCATACACCGTCATCTCGGCATGATCATCAATCGTTTCAAGCTTGACCTTTAACAGCTTGGCGATCTCTCGCTTTAACATCGCCTTTACTTTATCCAGCAAACTGTCTGTATCAATGCTATTTATTTGTTCAGTCATGTGCTCTGCTTCCTTCTTTTCCATAGGTGCTGAGGCGTTTTTTGCCAGCATGTTTTGTTTTATTTTCTGCACATCGCCTTCGATCACCATTACTTGGTTTGCCTCTGAATGAAGTGCTTGATATAATGCCTGAATTCCTTTTTCTGCCCTCATAGGAACAATACCGGCAAGTTGTACAAGCCTTTTCTCAGTTTCTTGATCGACCTGCATGCCTCCATCTCTCCATAAAGGCCAGTTTACAGAAAGCGTCTTCCCATGCCGCTGGCTGAGGTCGGCAAGCCGATTTCGATAGCCTGCATACATATCCATAAATACATTGGCTGCCGCATAGTCAGACTGGCCAATGCTCCCTAAACTTCCTGAAAGAGATGAAAAGAGAATAAAGAAGTCTAAAGGCAAATCCTTGCTCGCTTCGTCTAGATAAACAAGCCCTTTTACTTTAGGCGCCAGTACATCGTGCAGATCTTTTGCCTGTTTATTAACCAGGTAGCTGTCCTTGATGATTCCGGCACTATGAAGAATACCGTTCAGACGGCCATATCTTTTTTGAATGTCGTCAATGAGCTGATAGACTTCAATTTTATTGGTAACATCTGTTTGCCGGTAGGTGATGTCAGCCCCCTTGCTATGAAGCTCTTCCAGCTTTTTGCTTTTGCTTTCGCTAAGAGGTGAGCGGCCCGCCAGAATGACTGTCGCATTTTTCGTTTGTTCCGCAATTTCCTTTGCAAAAATATGACCTAGTCCGCCGGCACCTCCTGTAATGAGATAAACGCCATTGTCTTTCCACGGCTTGCTGCCGTCTCCTTTTGCCTGTTTGATTTCACGCCAATCAGCAATATACCGTGTCCCGTTTTGATATTTGACATATGAATCGCTGCTCATTTGATTTTCTAACAGTTTGCCAGCAATGCTTCCTCCACTTTCTTCACTGCTGACTTCAATCATTTGGCCGGTTAGTTTGGCATTTTCCTGACAAGCTGTTTTCAGCAGTCCTGTCAACCCTGAAAACAATTGCTGTTCTCCCTCGGCAGAGGTCACGATCTGAACGAGAATGCAGTCTTTCGGTTTCGTACGAATGATCTCTTGTACCTTTTTAAACACTTGTTCTGTATAAGAATGGAAACGCCCATCTACTGAAGAAGGCCTTGCTTCCAGGCTGTATACATGGACATCCTCGATGGCTGCTTCAATCTGTTCTCTCGTCTCATTGTCATATTCACAGAGGAACACGAGATGCTCTGCATATTTTTTTGCAGCTAAGCTGTTAGCAGCCTTTTGTTCTTGCCAAACGGGCTGAAGCAATAAAGTTTCAGCGTTGATTTTTGATGGTTCGGTTTGTATATCTGCCTCCATCACTCTCGTCGAAAATCCTTTCAGCCGCACGTAGATCATGCCATGCTCATCACATAGGTGAATATCGACTTTCTGTATCAAATCTCCTGGTTTGTTTTTCGAGTTGAATTGAACATAAACCCACATGTCAGAAACGCACTGACGAAAGACCTCAAGTTCCTCCAGGGCAAATGGCAGTGCTGCCTTAAAGTCTTCAGTGTCTGAAAGTTCCGCTCTGACGACATTTTGCAAATATTCAGCCGCCTGTAACGCCCCGTCCATTACACTTGGATGAAGAACATAATCGCCCAACGTATGTGCAACAGATTCTGGCAGTGATAATTTGGCAAGCAGCTGGCCGTCACCTTTATATACGGTCTCTACACTCTTGTAACCTGGACCGTAATCGGCGCCGATCATCCCTTCATAAAACGAGGCAGCATCCATTCTGCTTTGATCACATTGTTTCTTGATCTTAGAAAGATCCAGTGCTTTTTCTCGCTTTAACTGAATCAATTCCGCTATACCTTGGTTATATACAACTGGTTCTGCATCAGCGGATTCCGGCTCACCATACATCCGATAAGCAATGTGTCCGCCATCTTCATCGTAAAGTCCGATATTTACCTGAACCGGCTCACTTCCTGCTACAACCGGGCGAACCCACACGACATTTTTCAGCCTGATTCCAGTTTCATGATCTTCCAATCCGCCAATTCCTTGTTCTATAGCGGCTCTTGCCATTTCAAGCGTGACCGCCGCCGGCAAAATCGCCATGCCTTTAATGATATGCTCGGCAATAAAATACTCTTGTCCTGTGAAAATGGAGCTGAAACGCTGCTCTGACAGAACCGATGTATTATGGTGCACCAAAGGATGCAAACGAGATGGTTCAATTGTTGTGATAGCGCCGGTGCTGCTTTCAGGCCAGTATCGTTCTTCGGCAAAAGGGTATGTCGGCAAGCTGATGCGGCGTGGCTTTGTATTTGGATAGAGCCTGCGCCATTCAACGTGAAAGCCATTTGCCCACATCTCGGCAAGCTTTCTCAATTCTTCTTTTGATATCCGCGATGAAGCCATATCATCTGCTTCAGCATTTCCAAGCAGCTGTTCAGCGGATGTCATTCTCGTTTTTTCTCCTTGAATACAGCCTTCTGCGAGCGGCTTTCCAGTCACAAAAGCTTCCAGCTGATGTTTCCACTCTTCCAGATCGTTCACTATAAAAACGATCCTGTTATCCATTGCTTCACGGCCGACTTGGAAGGTATATGCAATATCTCTTAAAGAGAAATGCCTTTGCTCGTCTTGACTGATATAGGACAGCATTTCCTTCGCGTATACTTGGAGCCGTTCACTATTTTTTGCTGATATAGGAATGATGTAAGGCTGATTGCCTTCGTTTTCGGTACCTGCATCAGAAATGTTTTCATATTGCTCAAATATTGCATGGGCGTTAGTTCCGCCAAGGCCGAAAGAGCTCAGAGCCGCCCGATGGACACCTGCGTGTTTCTCTAACGATTTTCGTTCACGGACAACATAAAAAGGAGAGCTTTCAAACTTTATATCCGGATTCGGCTCCGTACAGTTGATGGTCGGTGCAAGTTCATTATGGTATAAACTCATCGCAACTTTAATGCATCCGGCTAACCCCGCAGCTGTATCCAAATGGCCAATATTCGTTTTCACTGAACCAATTCCGCAAAATTGTGTTTTGTCGGTGTATTGCTTGTACACTTTATTTAGAGCAGACATTTCAATAGGATCGCCTAATTTCGTTCCCGTTCCGTGTGCTTCAATATAACTGACCGTTTCAGGATGGATCTTGGTTGTATCCAATACATGCTGTATCACTTCTGTTTGGCCTTTTACACTAGGCGCATAGAAGCCTGCCTTCTCTGCCCCATCATTATTGATGCCTATTCCGCGCATAATGGCATAAATATGGTCTCCGTCTTTTACGGCATCCACAGCTTTTTTCAGCAGGATGACTGCTACGCCTTCACCTCCGGCCATTCCGTCCGCCGAAGCATCGAACGCCTTCACATGCCCGTCGCTTGAAAAATTCAATCCGTTTTGGTGCACGTAGCCGATCGCTGATTGTGCGTGCAATGTTGCGCCTCCGACAAGCGCATATTGTGATTCGCCCGATGTCAGGCTTTTGTATGCCTGATATAAACCGACTAGTGATGAAGAACAGTTTGAATGAACAAAATAGCTTGGCCCTTTTAATCCGAGCTTATGTGAGATCATTGTGGGGATGGTTCCGCTTTGGGCTAAAACCCATGAGACATAGCCATCCGGTGATTCATGTCCTTCTGTTGTCTCCTTCGGCAATAACGTTCTATATGAATTGCTGCTTGCAGACATATATACACTTGTTGCCGGAATCTCCTTAGCCACATATCCTGCATCTTCAATCGCTTTCCAGGAGTGCAGCAATAAGAGGCGGAGCTGAGGGTCCATATACTCAGCATCTTTTGGCGAGATTTGAAAGAAACCGGGATCGAATAAGTCTTTCCCTTCGATCACAGATTGCACAGGCACATAGTCAGGATGCTGTATCAATTCTTCGGGAACTCCATTTGCGCGAAGCTCTTCTTCAGAAAAGAATCGCATGCTTTCTTTGCCTTCTTTGATGTGGTTCCAGAAGTCATGATGATTTTTCGCACCCGGGAACTTGCAAGATATCCCCACAATCGCAACACTGTCGTCAAAATAAGGGGGAATCTTCTGTTTCGGGTATTTTCCATCTTTTTTGTCATCATGATCATCTTCATTTTGTGTCCCGGCTAGATCTGAGTTTTTCATCTCCAAAATGTATTCACTGATTGCACGGATCGTGGAATACTCAAACAGCTCAGTAACATGAAACTCACAATCGAATTCTTTTTTGATTCGTTCAGCCACAGCTACAGCCAGAAGCGAATCGCCGCCCGCATCGAAAAATCCGTCTTCCGGCCCAAATCCGCTGACCTTGAGCGTTTCCTCCCAAATGCGCAGCACCTGATCCTCTATTTCCGTTAATTGCAAGTGATTTGGTTTCCTTCTGTTGAACACGATCTCGCGTTTTTGTAATTCTTTACGGTTCACTTTTCCGCTGGGCGATAATGGAAGCTCATCTAAGCGGATAAAGTGTGAAGGTATCATATATTCGGGCAGACTCGATTTTAGATGAAGGCGCAAATCTTTTGGATTGGCAGAGGCATGTCCGCTTTCCTCAGTATAATAAGCAGCGAGCTGTTGATGGCCCTCCAGCTGCTTCACCACTACCGCCTGATCTAAAATGCCCGGAAATTCACCCAGCTTTGTTTCTATTGCGCCCAGCTCGACGCGAAAACCGCGTATTTTGACTTGGCTGTCAATCCGTCCCAAGTATTCTATGTTGCCGTCAGGAAGCCACCTTGCTGAATCACCCGATTTATATAGCTTCGTCCCTGGTTCAAAGGGATTATCAATAAATTTTTCAGCCGTAAGCCCCGGCTTTTTAAAGTAGCCTCTTGCTAAGCCGGCTCCAGCAATGCAAAGCTCACCTGGCTTTCCGATCGGGACAGGCTTCAAATGCTGGTCCACAATATAAATTTTTGTGTTGGAAACAGGCTTTCCAATCGGTGTATGGTGACTTGCGATATCTCCTTTTCCGCATCCGAAATACGCAGCGTAAATGGAGGCTTCCGTCGGTCCGTATATATTTTCAACACGGCAGTTTGTAAAGAGTGATACCGCCTTTTTCACTAATTCTTTAGGGAAGGCTTCACCTGCAACCATCATATACTTCAGCGGACCGTCCTCTGTGAATCGCTTGTTGTCTTTCGCCATTTCTAAAAAAACATGCAGCATGGCCGGCACAAAATTAATGTGAGTCACTTTATATGTTTCAATATAATCCATGCAAAGCTGCGGTGATTTCTCCCCATTAGGCGGAAGAATCACTAGACGGCCATCTCCAATAAACCATCCGAATAATTCTGAGATCGATACATCAAACACATAGTTCGTCTTCAATAAATATGCATCCTCAGCCGTTACAGGATAGTGAGATTCAAGAAAATTCAGGGTATTCATAATGCTCCGATGCTCTACCATAACCCCTTTAGGCTCTCCGGTGCTTCCCGATGTATAAATAATATAAGCGAGGTGTTCCGGTTTTACTTCCCGCTTTAAACCGCTGCTTTGCTGGTCTGTATAACCGTCTCGGCAAGCTAACTCGATATTGATCGCTTTTACATGGCTGCCAGTTAATCCGATGATCCTATCATGAACGTTAGGTTGGGTGAGGACAATGGATGCCTGACTGTCTTTGAGCATGTACTCTAATCGTTCTTGCGGAAAACTTGGATCTAACGGCACATACGCTCCGCCAGCTTTCAGTATTCCTAAAATTCCGATGATCATATCAAACGAACGCTCTGCACAAATGCCAACGGGCTGTTCAGGTCCAACACCCTGATGTTGAAGGTAGACTGCCACAGATGTGCTTTTTTCATCTACTTCTTTATATGTAAGTGATCTGTCTTCAAACATCAAAGCAACCGCATCGGGGGTTTGTTTCGCTTTTTCCTCAAACACCTCATGTATACACTTTTCATTTGCGATGTTTGTCCCTGTCGCATTCCATTGTTCCAGCAAACTAGTTTGTTCTTGATTTAATTGCAAAGAGTAAGCTTCAAGCGGCAAAGACGGGTCCTCCATCATGTGCTGCGCGAGCTTCATATAGTTCTCCATCATGCTTTCAATGGAGGACAGTTCGTACAAATCAGGGTTGTACAGAAGATGAAGCACTGTTTCATTTTCTTGCTCATATATTTCGAGCGCCAGCTCAAATTCACCCTCTTGCCGAATGTCTTCAATATATTCGATGCCAAGCGTTTGATACGGTTCGAGCACTTTTTGCAAGCCTGTTGCCTGAAAAAAGTTTTGGTACAGAAAAGCTGTTTGAAAAACCGGAGAATCCGCGGCCGAGCGGTCTACATTCAGCTCTCTTACCAATGCAGGGAACGGAAACGCCGCATGATCCAGGCCGTCAGCCACTGTCAGCTGCAGTTCCCGAATAAATGCTGTTAATGGCTGAGATCCGATATTCTTGCTCCGAACAGCCATCATATTGATAAAATAACCGATTAGGGTTTCAAATCTGTCTTCTTGCCGACCCATTGTCGGAACGCCAACAATGATATCCTTTTGTTTTGTATAATGATGCAGCAACACTTTGTAAATGGAGAGAAACACAACCGATTCATTCACATGATTGGTGCGGGCAAACGATTTAATTTGATTTTTCAGGTGATGGGGGAGCAAGCTTTTATAAGCTTGCCCCTTGAATTTTCGTGATGAAGACCGCGGACGGTCAGCAGGCAAATCAAGAACTGGCAGACTCCCAGACAACTGTTCTTTCCAGTAAGCGAGATGCTCTTCCCCTTCTCTGCCAGTCAGCATCCGTTTTTCCCAATCGACAAAATCGTAATAATCAGCTGTTAATGGCTGCTGCAAGGGCTCAATCCCATTCAGCAATTGTTGATACGCTTCGAATAGCGCCGATATCAATGTCAGCATCGACACACCATCAAATATGATATGGTGAATTGTTATAAGAACAATGCATTCTTCTAACCGATGAAAAAGGTGTGTGCGCCATAACGGACCAGCTTCCAACTGGAAAGGTTCTTTTGCTTTTTCTTTTAGAAAAGGAAAGATATCTGCTGATTTCATTGCTGATATATCCTCTTCCACAAAATAAAGATCCTTTGATAACTGAACCGATTGAAATGGAATGCCATTTTCTTCTTGAATCACACTGGCTAAGATCGGATATTGTCTCTGTACAAACAGAAGGGCTTTCTTGAACGTCTCTGCATGTATTGGTTTGCTGAAGCGAAAGCATAAAGGAATATTATATGCACTCATCTCAGGAGACATTTTTTGAAGCATCCACAGCCCTTTTTGCCCTTCTGAAAGCGGGCTTTTCAACTGCCGCTTCATGCCTTTAAGATGTTCTTCCACCTCAGAAATGGTTAATTCTCCTGATCTGAAGGCATCGAGAATTTCTTTATGATTCATACGATTTACTCCCTTCTATGATGTTTTGCACACTCTTAAAATCCAATTTCCCTAGCGCCACCTCTTGCATCAATCCGATGATTTGCTCGTCTGTATACGTGTCCTTTATTTGATGTGCTGCTGCGCTATGATTTTGTTTTTCCGCTTTTAAGGCCAAATGGTCAGATAGAGCTTGGACTGTCTGACATTCAAGGATTTCCCGGCCGGCCATCTTCAGCTGCGTGGTTTTTTCGATATGCCGCATCAATTTTCGGCCAAGAATTGAATCCATCCCATAATCCAAAAAGTTTCTTTTGAAATTGATTCGATCCTCAGATATGCCCAATTCTCGTGCTAAAAATTGAACAATGATCTTTTGAATATGGGTTTTGCCATTCGGCTCGTCAATCTCTGTTTTCATATCTTGTGAATGCTGTTTAACGGCCTCTGATTGCTGGGTGCCTGACGAAACCCAATACCGCTCCCTTGCAAATGGATAACCAGGTAAAGAGACCATCCGAACGTGATCGCCATCATGAAGGAGTTCCCAAGGAATCTGATATCCTTTCACCCAGCATTCCGCAATGTTTTCCAAATTTCTTTCTTTTGCGAGAGCTTGCAGAACTGCTTCATCTTGTTCTTCTAATATCCCTTCTGTATATCCTGTATAAAGGGATCTCTGTTGGCCCGATATCCCACCATTCTTCATTGCTTCCACATATTCCTTCAATTTTCGCACCAATTGCTCCTGATTGTTTGCAACGATCGCTAGCCTTGCTTCCATGGCTTTTCTCCCAACCTGAAGCGTATATGCCACATCAGGTAAAGAAAAGTTATGATTCTGCTCCAGATACGCAATCATGCGGCAGGCAGCATCCTGAAGCCGATCGTCATTTTGGGCTGAAAGCACGATGACCTGCGGTGACCCTTGATGCCGCTGTGTGGACGGCTGATCATCCGGAATGTATTCTTCAATGACTGCATGTGCATTGGTGCCGCTGATTCCAGTCGTGCTGATCGTTCCCATCCTCGGCTTCTGATTTTTCCTGATCCACGAACGGTTTTCTTTGCAAAGCACAAATGGGCTTTCTTTAAACGGAATATACGGGTTTTCCGATTCACAGTGATGAGTGGCCGGAATGATCTGGTTTTTCATAGCCATCAGCATACTGATTAAAGCAACCGTTCCTGACGCTGCAAATGTGTGTCCGATTAAAGGTTTAATTGAGCTGATCATACAGAATTGCTTCTGCTTCGTATATTTGCTGAACACGCTCGTTAAAGCTTGGACCTCAAGCGGATCACCAAGATTCGAGCCGGTACTGTGCGCCATCACATATTGAATATCGAGCGGATTGATTTCATTTTTTTCATAAATGTTTTCGATCAAATCTGCCTGGCTAAAAGGATTTGGCGCAGTAATGCCGTTGGTTTTGCCATCGTAATTCACGCCGCTGGCTTTGATGCAGCCATAAATATGGTCTTTATCTTCAATTGCCTTTGATAATGGTTTCAAGAGAACAGCAGCCACCGCTTCACCTGGCACAAGACCATTGGCATCCTGGTCAAATACTTTGCATTTTCCGTTCGGAGACAGCATTTCGGCCCTTGTCAGCGCCTCAAAAGACATGTGAGAAATATTCAAGCTGACACCGCCGGCTAAAGCCATTTCACAATCCCCCTGACGCAGAGCTGAACATGCCTGATGAATCGCCACAAGTCCAGATGAACATGCTGCTGTCAACGCCATATTAGGCCCTTTTAAATCCAATGCGTACGCAATTCTCGCAGATAATGTGGCGTTTTGTGTTCCATTAATGTAATCCGTATCTCCGGTTAGATGCGCATATTCCCCTTCTTCCACACCTACATAAACACCGCAGGATTTTCCTTTTATCCGATCTCCCATATAGCCGGCGTCTTCAAACGTGTGCCATGCTTCCTCTAGAAAAATGCGCTGGCGCGGGTCCATGCTTTCGGCTTCTTTAGGCGATATTTGAAAAAACAGCGGATCAAACCGGTCTATGTCCTTCAAAAATGCACCCCACCTTGGCACTGCTTTTTCTGGATCTCTGTTAGCTCTCCCCCAGTCCCGGCGTTCGCCCGGGATGTCAGAGATACACGATTTACCGTTTTTCAGATTATCCCACAGCTCATGGACCGAATCAGCTTGAGGGAACCTGCCGCTCATGCCGATAATGGCGATCGGCTCATTGTGACCCTGTCCGTTGCTTTTTTTACTGGTTTCTGCTTCGGGAACTACAGGATTTGCAGCAGGAGCTTCTATGGACTTTTGCGCCTCAGATGCATCATCCCGGTAAAATGCTTCAATCAGCTCTTTATGATCAGTTAAGAAAAACCCCATCAATTCCTGTAAAGTTGAATAGCCGAAAAATAAAGCCGGTGTTACTTCGATGTTGAAATGCTTTGATAACACATTCGAAAATTTAGCCAAGTAGATTGAATCAAATCCGAAGTCGGCCCAATTTTTGTTCAAATTCAGCTTGTCCTTTGAAATCTTAAGCAATGTGTGAATATGCTCTTTCAAGTCGTGTTCTAAACGCTTTTCAACGCTTAACGTTTTTACCTCATCCTTGTTTTCTTGTGCTAGAGGGGCTTGAGTGGCCGGTTCTGGAATAGCTGGTTCAGCCATTCCTAAAAATCGGCTGACACGGCTGGGCTGACCGGCTATGACGAGATGCTGAGCATCCTGCTGAGCTAGGATGTGCTCAAACATACGGATGCCTTCCTCGGCTTCTAGGAAGCGTTGGCCGCTTGATTTCAGGTACATATCCGTTGTTTCCTCATCACCGATCTTCATTCCGCCATCCTTCCATACAGGCCAGTTGATGACAAACGTTTTACCGTTATGCAGCTCATTTCTGTATTGTGCGTAAGCCATCTGAAACCTGTTGCCAATCGCATAATCACAACATCCAAAATCCCCTAAAACTGCAGAAGAAGAAGAAAAATAACACATAAAATCAAGGACTTCATTTTTAAGCCATTCATCAAGCGCTATCGTGCCGTTGATTTTCGGTTCAATGATGCGCTGGAAGCTTTCGATCTTTTTGTCAAAAATAGCAGAGTCGCTTTCGATTCCGGCTGCATGAATGACACCGTTGATGGCACCGAATCGGTCTTTCCCTCTTTTTACGCAGTCTCCCATTGCGATAGGATCAGACACATCTGCTTCTGCATACATCGCTTCGCCGCCTAGATCCTTTAATTCTTTTATTTGCTTTTGCTTCTCTTCATTAAAAGGCGACCGCCCTGTCAAAATCAGGTTTGCGGCATAGTTTTTGGCCAAATGCTTGGCAAATAAATAACCAAGCCCTCCTACACCGCCTGTAATCAGGTAAGTACCGCCAGACTTCAATTTGCTGTCGTCCGGTTGTATCGTTGTCTGTTCAATGTGATTTACATATCGTTTCAGATTCTGATACAAAACCGTTTGTTCAGCTGAAGCCTGTAATTCTGCCCATATTTTACGTGTCCAATCATCCATCGATCTTTGTTCCGCCGGCTGAAAGATTCCAGTCACTTTTGTGTGCGGGAGGACAAGCCCGAGTGAACGTTCGAAGCCAATCCATGATTCCAGATAGATTCGGTCAAGACCATCTTCAAAACATCCTGCCAGCAGCAGCCGTGAAGGATGAAGCTTTGCTGCGGACATACCTTGTAATAGGTAAACAATACAGGAATGGTCCTTTATACAGCGCTTGTCTTCCATAGGCCACATATAGAGGATTGCATCTGGCTCTCCAAGTTCTTCTTTAATGCTCTGGAAGGCCTTTTCAAAAGTAACGGGTTCTTGCCGCACAATCTGGTAGCTATATTCAGACTGTTTGCTGTACACTTCGCCCTGTGATATAAAAATGACTTTGGTGTCTTGATCAACGTTTTTCAGGGCTGAAGCAAATGCGTTTTGCTTTTCTCTTTCAGTCAGAAAACAGATGAGCGTTTTGATACGTTTCGATGTGAGAGTCGCCGGCTCTTCTTTCCACACTTCTTGAAAAGTCATAACCTTGAAAGGTTCTTCTGTTTGCTGATCATGATCCTGTTCTATAGATGCCGGAGCCTTTGCCGCGCCCGGTGCCCAGTAACGTTCTTTTGCAAATGGATATGCCGGAAGACTGATCCGGACAGGCGTTTGGGTGCCGTACAGCATGCCCCAGTCGAAAGACAAGCCTTTCACCCAAAGATCCAGCAGTTTCGTGTATTTCCCTTTGCTCATCCATGCTTCTATGATTTTTCCCGTATCCTCATCCGCTGATAAGACTGCTAACGCTTTTTTGTTATCATCGATACGATCCAGATACAGGCTGTCTGCTTTGTTTTCGATAAAATCGTTCAGCTTTCTCTCAAGATCCTCTAGTGATTCCGCTATAAAGGCCAGCCGTTCTTCCATTGCTTCACGGCCCGTTTGCAAGGTATAGGCGATCCTGATCAGGTCTGTTTCGCGGTACCTTTTTTGTTTGATGGCTGTAAGCAGCTGTTCCGCTTTTTCTTGCAAGCGTTCCATGTTTTTGGCCGACAGCACAATCATCGCTGGAGGATGGTCTTTCGGCGTTTGCGCCCCCGTTCTTGGAATATATTCTTCCAGGATGATATGGGCATTGGACCCTCCGGCGCCAAAACTGCTCAAGCCAGCGCGCCTAGGCACCTCTTGCCCGCCAATCACCGGGCGTTTCCATTCACCAAGTTGCTGCTGAACGACAAATGGCGTATGGCTGAACTCGATGTTCGGATTCAACCGCTGAGCATGCAATGATGGCGCAATTTGGCCATATTTAAACTGAAAAAGTATTTTTGTCAGCCCTGCAATTCCGGCTGCACTTTCACAATGACCGATATTTGATTTGCTGGAGCCGATCGCACAAAACTGTTTCTCCTGCGTATCTTTCTCGAATGCTTTTGTTAACCCCGCTATCTCAATCGGATCTCCTAATGCAGTGCCTGTTCCATGCGCCTCTAAATAACTGATGGTTCGGGCAGGAATGTCGGCGCGCTCCATTGCTTCTTTAATCACCTGTGCCTGTGCATGAGGATTTGGAACCGTGTATCCATTTGTTTTTCCTCCGCTATTAATGGCACTTGCCTTTATCACACCGTAAATATGGTCACCGTCCGCTATTGCTTGCTGCAGCGGCTTTAACACAATGGCGCCTACGCCTTCACCGTCGACAAATCCATCTGCATCATCGCCGAATGATTTACATGTATCACTAGCAGAGAGCATATTCATGACAGATAAATTCTGATAGTGAACCGGGTCGACAACTAAATTGACACCGCCGGCAATGGCACAATCACTCGATCCGCTATAGATGCTTTCCAGCGCTAAATGAATCGCTGTCAGGGAGGATGAGCAGGCTGTATCGACTGCAAGACTCGGGCCTTGGAAATTCAGTAAATAGGATATTCTGTTGGCGATAGACCAATAGCCATAGCCGGTCGGATAATTTTTGTTCATGACTCCGGCAAAGACGCCGATTTTTCTGCTTGAACAGAGCGAGTCAGGCGTGTATCCCGCGTCTTCAATACTTGCATAAGCGGTTTGCAGAAATAATCGCTCCTGAGGGTCCATTCTTTCTGCCTCAAGCGGAGAAATCTGAAAGAATAATGGGTCAAACTTGTCCATATCCTTGATAAATCCGCCCCATTTCGTATAAATTGATCCTTCTTTTCCTTTTTCTTTATCGTAATAAGCTTTCCAATCCCAGCGTTCTTTCGGAATTTCCTCAATACAATTTCTTCCTTCTTTTAGGTTGTTCCAAAAGTCTTCTGCTGTTTCCGCCTGAGGATAGCGTCCAGAAATGCCGATAATGGCAACGTCACGGCTTGCAAGAGTGTTTGTCGGTGTTTCTTTCTCCCCGCTGAAGCCAAGCTTGCGATAGCGCCGTGTTCTTTTAGCGGCCTGATCAGGTTTCTGTGAAGATTGGGTTCTGCTTTCGGCTGGTGTCTGTTGTTGAACTTGACGGTCAAGACCTGTTAATTTCATCAGAGCTTCTGTTTTTGTTTTGATGAAATGCTCCACTAATGCGTCAATGGTCTGGTACTCGAAAAATAAAGTGCTGCTTACATGGTCAAATTCTTTACGCAATGTATTCGTCAGCTGGACAACAACGATAGAATCAATACCGTACTTTTCAAGCGGTTCAGATGACTCAATCTTTCCTGCAGGAATTTTCAACGTTTCCCCGATTAGTTTTTTCATATATTCTGTGCTTTTTTCTCTTAGGAGAGCATGTTTTGATTGTCCAGCTTCCTCTGAATCTATGGTATGAAGGTAGGCTGGCTCCTGATTAGACGCTTGTGAAACAACCTTCTCCGGCAAGATCACATTTTTCATCATACGTCGAACCAGCCCGTTGCTTGAGGCTGCGACGATTTGGTGACTCAGATCATGTGCCGCCTCGGCCGGGAAAAAGACAGATTCAAAGCCTTCGCTTTCAAGTGCCGCTTTCCAGCTGTCAGGATGTAAGCCTGGACAGCCGGGAATCCGCACTGCAGGATCTTCATACAGCCACCAGCCTTCCAAAAGACCAAAGGTGATGTGAGGGAACAGGCTGTTTCCCGCCATTTCATTCAGCAGCAGCATTCCGTTGTTTTTCATTACCGCTTTTGTATGCCGCAGTGTTTGACGGATATTTTTTGTCGCGTGAAGGACATTAGCGGCAATGACGACATCATAGCCTCCCGCTTCAAATTCCTGCTGGTCAATCGGTTTTTCCACATCAAAAAGCTGATATGTCAGGTACGGATTTTCCGCCCCATATTCCTTTTCTGCATGCAGCAAAAATGCTTTAGACAGATCTGTATAGCAATATTCATTGATGTGCTTTTGATATGGTTTCAGTTTTTCAAAGATTCCGGCACTCGTGCCGCCTGTGCCTGCGCCTATTTCCATAATGCGAATCGATGCCTCAGGGTCGTGCTTCAGACGTTCATCCAGATAAGCTAATAATGTATCGGCAAGCACTTTATTAAAATAGTCTGCCACTTGGTTATGCTTATAAATGCCTTCCACAAGTTCCATCGAGGAATGCGGGAACATGATATCTGTTGCAGGGACTTTCCCTGTCAAAATATCCGGTAATGCTTGCAGCATGGCCTCTGCTAATACAACCATCGCCTTTGTCTCGCTGTCTTTAAGCCACTTTTCTTTTTTCGCGTTCCATTCTAGCCAAAGCAGCTCGATATCCTCTGCTTGGTCCTTCCTCACCAATGAATCTCCAACTTTCTTAAGATAGCCATGCTGCAAGAGAAATTCGCTGCTTTGCCGAATCCATTTTCCATAAAATTCACGAGTCTTATATTGTTGAAGACGTTCAACCGATAATGTATAACCATCAAACAGCCCGGCTGTTTGCAGCTGTCCTAACAACAGCCTGTAAAGAAGATCATCAAGCTCTTCATGTGTCACTCTTTGAAATCGTCCCGTAGTCGGCAGACGCTCCATCAGGCTCTCTGCATCTGCTGAAGGTTGCTCTGGATAAAGAGTGATGAATTCATTCTGATTCACGCCTTCGACTGCTACAGGCTTTGTCGTATGAATGAAAGCTGTTTGGCTGACTGGCCCAGAAAGCAGTGCTTCCAGCGCCTTCATAGCCTCCGCAGGCTCAATTAAACCTAAGCCGATTTGATTCATGAGTTGTACATAATGTTCATCCTCAGCCGCTTCACTATTCCCCCAATATCCCCAGTTCATGACTTTTACAGGGCATGCCCAGCTCTGAGAAAGCTGGTGAGCAAAAGCATCTGCAAATGTACAGCCAGAGGCATAATGGCTTTGCTTCACATTTTTGATATGGGCTACAAGCGAAGAGAAGAATAAAACAAAATCTACATTCTCCTGGCGGAACACTTGGGCCATCCGAATACTGACATCGATCTTCGCCGCCAGTCCAGCGGTGAATTCTTCCGGCTTCATTTTTTCCAGGCTTTGCTCAAATAAAACCATCGCAGAGTGAACAATCCCGTGAATATGAGGATGGCGTTTTTTCACTTGATCATAAGCCTGCTGCAATGAATGCTTATCGGCTGCATCGGCTGCAATGTAGAAAGGCTCAGGGCCAAGCGCCGAAAGTCGGTCTATTTTTGACTGGATGGCAGCATTAAGTTGACTTCGCCCAATCCAAACGATTTGCGCCTGGTAGCGGCGGATCATGTACTCACTCCACGCCTCTCCGATATACCCGGCTCCTCCGATGACCACATAGACTCCGCCTTTCCGATATAGCGTGTCGCCTGACAGTGAGGGCCGATATGGGATCAATTGCTGCTGATGCCATTGCTGATTACGATAGGCCCAAGCATGGCCAAGGCGGTCAGCTGGGAGCGCAAACATGTGATTTACCGGCCATGTGCAGCCTTTTTCAAGATCGAGAAGACGGATTTTCCAGTGTGGATATTCCTTTGCCATTGTGCCGGCAAGCCCATGAATGCTTGCATGAGCGGGTTGTACTGCCTCATGTTGCGTAACCGGCTGCGCTTGGACGGTCACAAGAGACCATTCAAGTTGTTTCTCGCCATAGCCTAATTGCAGGCATGCTTTCACAAGCTTAAATAAGTGAAGAACAGCTTCTCCTTGTCCATCACTACCTATACTTCCCCGGTGTGACGGGGCAATCCACAATACATGGTCAATGCTTCCGTACGCTTGCAGTTTGTCCGCTATTCCCTCAATGTCATCTGCAGGCCGGATATCGATAAAGGAAACTTGCGGATAATGATGCTTTATTAATGCCCGATCAGCTTCAGCAGCACCGCATAAAACAACTCGTGTACCAGCAAACGAAGCATTATCCTCCGTATCTGAAGAGACTGGTTCCCAGACAGGGATCATCATCGTATGCCCGGTCAGCTGAGAATCAGTTAATAGTTGCGGCTTTGAATGCTGCTCTCCATCAAGTGCCCGCATCGAGGCACCCTTCATTCGCACACAAACGTGTCCGTTCTCATCACATAAATCAATATCATACTTTCTGACTTTGTCCTCCGCTTTACTGTCTGAACTGTATCGAATATAAGACCATATCTTCTCTGGACATGGGCTGAAAATATCAACCTCCTGTAACGCAAATGGAAGAGACAGCGTCTGAGCTTGTCCAGCGGCATTGACTGAGCTAACGATAAAACCGACTGTGGCATGGAACGCGGAATCCATCAAACTCGGGTGGAGCGCAAAATGCTGCTTGTCGTTTTTTAGAAAAGCGGGTAACGAGATTTTTGCAAGCAATTGATCTTTGCCGACATAGACTTTTTCAATCCCTTGATAGCCCTCTCCATAGTCAAGCCCAATCTTTCGAAACGCTGCATAGCATTGTTCTGACGTCACTGTGTCCAGGCTGCATTCTGTCTGTATTGATGAAAGGTTTAAAATGGAAGTGTCCGCTTCATCTGAAATGACAGCGCGGCCTTGGCAGTGTATCGTCAGGGCTTCTTCTTTATGTTCAGAGCTGCTATAAATGTCAAAGGAAATGTCCCCGTTATCCTCAGGAAAAAGGCCAATATGTATTTCTTTTGGTTCACTTTCTATCGTGATAGGACGCACCCACACAATGTCTTTAAGCGACACCACTCTTTGTTCGCCGTCCAGATCGCCTGCAGCTTTTTCCGCTGCTTCCCTTGCCATTTCTAAATAGGCAACGCCCGGCAAAATCTTCTGTCCCTGTACAACATGATCTGAAAGGAAAAATTCCGCACCTGTAAATACAGAGCTAAAGCGCTGCTCAGTAAAGTCTGATGTATTGCGATGCACCAGCGGATGTAAGATATGATTCACAGTGCTGGTTTTCATTTCAGGAACCGGGATCCAGTAGCGCTCCCTTGCAAATGGATAGGTCGGAACACTGATTTTAAGCGGCTTGCGATCGCCGTATAGGTCGTCCCAGGTGACCCGCTTTCCTTGAACCCATGATTTCGCCATTTCCATCATTTCACTGTCTCTTATCAAATTGTTATTCAGCGCATTTACCGATGCTAGCCCAGCCGCCTCCTGATTCTCCTTGGCTCGTCCGGTCCAGCAGCCCTCGATCTCTTCTTCTCCATTGGCAAACGCCCGAAGTTTAGCCGTTAAATCTTTTATGTCTTTTACGATGAAGGCCGCACGCTCCTCCATTTCAACCCGCCCTGCCTGCATGGTATAAGCTAACGCTAAAAGATTGACGTCCTCGCTAAGAAAATCAAGAAGTTTAAGAGCGTAAGCCTGCAGACGATCTTTGTTTCTCGCAGACAAAGGTATCACTATTTCTTCATTTTTCGTTAAAATCGTTTCTGAATGGCTCTCTGCCGGAATATATTCTTCCAAAATAAGATGCGCATTTGATCCTGAAGCGCCAAACGAACTTAAACCGGCACGGCGGGGATATGTGACGTCCACCCCGTTTTCTGTAAAAGATGGCTGCTCCCATTCCTTTGTTTCATGCTGGACAAAAAATGGGGTTTGATCAAGCTTCAAATAAGGATTCAGCTCTTCTGAATGTAATGACGGCACCAAGGTTTTATGATGCAGCTGCAGGACAGTCTTCGTTAAGCCGCTAATGCCGGCTGCAGCTTCAGCATGGCCAATATTTGATTTCACAGAACCGATTGAACAGAATTGCTTGTCCTGCGTATTGCGGCTGAAAGCTTTTACTAACCCCTGTACTTCAATCGGATCTCCCAATGAGGTGCCAGTGCCATGGGCTTCAACATAGCTGATGGTGCGCGGATCAATTCCTGTTTTTTCTAGACATGCTTCGATAACATCAGCTTGAGCTACCGGGCTCGGTACTGTAATTCCGCTTACTTTTCCTACATGATTTATCGCACTGCCTTTGATGACAGCATAGATTCGGTCACCGTCCTGTTCAGCTTTTCGCAGCGGTTTTAGCAATACTGTCCCGACACCTTCTCCAGATACGTAGCCATCCCCGCCTTTGCCGAAAGTATGGCAATAGCCGTCACTTGAGTGCATTCCTACACTGCCATAGCTGATATATTTAGCCGGATGCAATGACAAATTGACGCCTCCGGCAAGCGCGGCCTCGCATTCTCCATTCCGGATGCTCTCTATTGCCAGATGAACCGCAGTTAATGAGGAAGAGCAGACCGTGTCCACCGCCATGCTTGGGCCGTGGAAATTACAATAGTAAGAGACCCTGTTGGCGATTTGCGCATAATTCAGCGATAAAGGAAATGGATTGTGTTCTGATAGAGCTTCAGCTCCTATAAGGGAATAGTCCTTATGCATTACGCCGGCAAACACACCGACATGCTGTCTTTTATTTTCTCCCTGCGGTGAAGCAATTGTCTCTGGTGTATAACCCGCATCTTCAATAGCTTCCCAGCATGTCTCTAAAAATAACCGTTCCTGAGGGTCCATCATTTCCGCTTCACGCGGAGAGATTCTGAAAAATTGAGGATCAAAGCAATCAGCCTCCTCGATAAACCCGCCCCATTTCGAGAGTGGCTTGCCTGCAGGTGAATCCAGTCCATTGTTTTCTTTCCACTCCCAGCGTGAGTTTGGAATCTCTGTGATGCAGTCGGTACCCGCTTTAAGATGTTCCCAAAATTCCTGTATGTTTTTTGCCTTAGGATAGCGTCCCGCCATTCCGATAATGGCAATGTCATCCCCGATCTCTGGTGAAGAGGTAACACCATCAGGAGAATCCTTCATTGGTGAAGGAGATTGGCGGACAGCATCGTCCGCCTCTCCAATTGAATAGTGATCAGCAAGATGAGCAGCCAGTTCTGCAATTGTTGTAAATTCAAACAGCAGTGTCGGAGCAAGATCCGCTCCAACCTTATCTCCAATTTCCTGAACCACGGTAAGCAATGACGGAGAATCCAAGCCTAGCTCATAGTACCCAGCGTGGATATCCATTTGTTCTGCCGGCCTTTCAAGCTGCTTAGCAAGCAACTGACGCAAATACATTTCAAATGCGGGATAGTCCCGACTGATGTTCTGAGAGACAGCAGCTCTTTTTTCTTGAATTTCTTTTGGAGAATGAAAGGCTGACATATTCCGTACAGACTTGCCTGCAAATTGTTTCAGCTCGGCCACTTTTTGTCCTGATGAATTAAAATATTCAATCGTCATATAAGTGAGCTCTTTCTTTTGGCGCACAGATGAGGAGAGGATCCGTGCTGTACATCCTTTTTGCAATCGTTCTGAAGCAGAAAACGATTCATAATACAATGGCAGGTACATCGTTTGATCTGAGATCAGGCAGCTTGAACCTATGCCGCTGCCGTCAATAAGCGTCGGATGAAACAGAAAAGCTTCAGAATGGCGCAGGGCTTCCTGTCCAACTGCTAAATCAATTAAAGCCCCCTCTTTGGCTTCATAAATCCGCCCTTTTGCCTTCATCATGCCGGTATGGACTAACTCCTGAGAACGGCATTGTTCATAGATTTCATCTAAATTCAGAATCCTGTCAGCTGTACTTTTCCACTGATTAAGGTCTATTGATTCGGCAAAAGCGGTTTGCTCTTTACGATGCATGTCAGCAGTCACATATTGTCTCTTGTCAGATAGTGATTCTCCATGCTGTTTTTGTCCGTCGATGATGATGGACCATGTCCCTTCCTTTCTTTCAGACACGTGAATGGTCAGGGCAATGTCATATGACTCATCTGCGATCAAAGGGTAAAAAATGGTCAGGTTTTTTAATTCAAGCTCTTGGTATGCATAACCATGTTCCTGGAATACTTGGTAGATTAAATCTATATAAGCAAGGCCGGGTAATAACGCTTGTCCATATACCTTGTGGTTGGACATGATTGGATTATTTAATGAAATGTGCAGTTGTTCAGTTATCATTTTTCCACTCCTCTCTTATTTGAAAGTTTTCCAAAACATATCTTTAGAAGCCCCCGTGTCTGAATGCACTTTTTTCTGCAAGTTTTGAGCTGATGGTTTGATTAAAACGGGCTGCCTATTTAATTCCGGTAAAGGCAGAGGTTTTCTTCTAATTGAACGATCAACCAATTCTCTCCAGGCTTCTACAATGAGATGGGCATTCGTTCCGCCATCTGCAAAACAATTAATTGCCGCAGCCGGCGTTGTCTCCTTCCACTCGGCTTGCGATCTGCTGAAATACAAATCTGTTTTTTCTATATCAAAATACGGCATATTTTCATTACCTGACAGGAACGGAACCAATTGTCTATGCTTCAGCATTAAAGCTACTTTAATCAGGCTCGCAATCCCCTCTGCACATAATGGATGGCCGATGTTAGGTTTCACCGATCCCAGCCCTAACGGAGCCTTTGATTCAGAACGGTAAATGGACTGGATTGCCTTTAATTCAAGTAAATCTGTTACTGCCGACCCCGATCCGTTCGCTTCGAGATAGCTGATCTCTTCAGTCTTTTTGCCGCTTTTTTCAAGCGCTGACAGCATGACGTCCTTTTGTGCCTCGAGATTCGGAGATGATGGGCCTGCCGTTCTTCCGTCATTATTAATCGCAGCGGCTTTAATGACTGCATATATGGAATCTCCGTCTTCAACCGCTTGGCTGACGGTTTTGACGAGAACCATGCCCACGCCTTCTCCTAAAATGACACCGTCTGCCCGCTTATCAAAAATATGGAATGACGGTTTGTCACATAAAAGTCCGCGCTCATGAAACATTCGATGCGCATCAGCATCAAGCAAACTGACGCCGCCTACAACCGCTGCCTCAATATCTCCGCTTCGCAGAGCCTGAATGGCCATATTCAGCCCCACCAGTGCAGAGGAACAAGCGGTATCCAGGACAATACTCGGTCCCTTCAAGTCAAAAAATTGTGAGATGTTAGCCGCTAAATAGTTTTGTCCGCCAGCGACTATCGGATTTCTTGCTTTTGAAAGACTGGCCGGATCAGGCTTGTGCTGGCTGCGGCCTCCTATATAAACACCAGCCCTCATGCCTTTCACTTCTTTCTCTGTATAACCGGCGTGATACCACAGCTTCAAGCTTTCCTCCAATACAGCCAAAGCTTGAGGGTCCATCGTTCTGACATCGTTTTCGGACATCATGAAGAAGTCATGATCAAATCGGTTCATTTCATCAATGAGGCCCGCGTAATTCGAGCTGGAGTTCCCAAATCGTTCAGGCGGAACAGGCGCAATCGCAGACCGTCCATCACGTATTAAATCCCAGTATTCCTCTAGGGTTTCTGCTCCCGGGAACCTGCAACTAAGACCGATGATAGCGATGTCCTCAGCAAGAAGTGCCGTTTTTTCATGGCTTATCTGTTGCGGCCGCTGTTCTGGCACCAGCTTCTGTTTCATTGCTGATTGCGGCTTGAGAGGTGTCTGTTTCTCAGGAACAGATGGCTGTAAAACAGCTGATATGTCATATTTCGAAATGAGCCAGTGTGCAAAGGATTCTATTGTCGGGTATTCAAACAAGATTGACGGATCAATATCTCCATTTAATTGTTGGTTCATCTGCTGTACCAGCTGGGCCAATATAATCGAGTCGATTCCGTATTCTTGGAAAGGTTCATCCGTTTCAAAGTCTTCTGCAGCTATTTTCAGTTCATCTGAAAAAAGAGTTACGAGCCAGTCGACTGTTTCAGGGAACAGGTTGCGAGTGCTGGTTTGCTCTTTCGTCTCAGGATGCGAGAGAGCTTCGACAGGCAATGACGGCTGCATCAGCTTATCCGGCTTCCAAACGTTTGTATCTGGTACTGCCGGCAGCACGACAGCATACTGTCTGTCTGATAGAATCTGGTCAAGCAGCTGTAATCCCTCGTCGTTTGTCAAACTGATCAATCCAGTTTGTTCTAAAGCTTTGCTTCGAACCTCGCCTAAACCGGTCTCCTTCCAGTTAGGCCACTGAATGCTTACAATGGGACATTTATCTTGATGAGCCTCCGCAAAATAATCCATAAAAGCATTTGCCATCGCGTAATCAGCTTGTCCTGCTGCTAGTGCAGGGATGGCCGCTGATACTGATGAAAACAAGGTGAAAAACGCCAATGGTTCATCCTGAAGCAGGTCAAACAACGTTTGCAGACCTTCAACTTTCGGTTCAAGCACCTGTCCGATCTCTTCTAGTGATTTTCTGATAAAAGCCGGGTTTTGTTTGTTCACCATCCCGGCACAATGGATGACTCCGCCAATCGCCCCCATTGTTTCGTGTATTGTCTTCAGGCTCTGTTCGACAGCAACCCTGTCTGTGAGATCCAGAGACAGCACCTGAACTTGCGCACCCATGTCTTCTAGCTCTTGAACGGCTTTTATTTTCTCGGCAAACGAGGCCATTTTTACCGAATTCCACTGGTCACGCGGCGGAAGCTCTTCACGGCCGATAAGGACCAGCCGCTTAACGCCGTATGTTTTCACAAAATGCCGCGCACACAGCAAGCCGAGACCTCTTGTCCCGCCTGTAATGAGCAGGACTTTGTCTGTTGAAAACGATACTTGCTTATGACTTAGAGCGGCTTCTGCTGGCTGCTCTGTCAAATATGCGCGATATCGCTGTCCGTTTCGATAACAGACTTCTGATTCTGTGCTCTTGGCATAATATTCAACTGCAATCAGTCTGGCCAGCTCCTCATGAGAGGCTTCGCATTCCATATCTGCATGTCTTGAAGTAAGATGGCTGTACTCACTTTGAAGCATGCGGTATAAACCGGCCCGTGAAGCACCAGACAAAAGAACACCCTCATTTGCGTAGGCCTCCAGCCCCTTTGTTACACCCAAGACCGTCAAATGATGCTTGCTTGCACGTCCTTGCTCGATCAGCTTTTGGAGCCAGTTTATCCAGCCCATAGAATGCTCATGGCTCGTTCCGCACCCGATCAGATCGATTGCTCCAGCAACGTGTTCATAGTCAGCAGCAGATACCCGATCCAGCTCTTGGCTGTCAAATATACGGTATGTCGAGAAATACGTCGAAAGCTCTTCCGCTAATGCCATTGTCTCCTCATTTGCCAAAATGGCGACGGTTTGATTCGTCATTTCTGCCGGTTCAATCGGACAAGGCTGCCACTGTTTACGCAGAAAGCAGCGTTTTGGCACCAGTTCGGAATGAGGGAGTGCTGTAGCAATGGTTTCGGGTTCGCCTTCTTGAGTTGGCAGCCAGTAATACTCTTCCGCGAACGGATAAGCAGGCAGGCTGATTCGGCGAGGCGTGTTTTCCCCATAAAGCTTGTTCCAATCTATCTGCAGCCCTTTCACCCATAGTTCCGCTACTTTCTCCAGCCTTTTTTTCTCTATCCATGTTTGCAGCAATGCTTTGGCATCATGATCCGTTTCAAACAGCTTGATTTCACTCTTCTTCGTTTTCACGTGAGCAGCAAATATGCTGCCGTTCGGCATTTCAGCCAAATAATCATCTAAAGTTTTGATCAGCATTTCTCTCGAATCCGCCAAAAACGCCAGCCGATAATCCATTGCTTCCCGGCCCGTCTGAAGTGTGTATGCCATATCCTCCAGATCGATATCTTCATTGGAAGTTACGAAATCTTTCATTGCTTCTGCATAGGCCTTCAATTGCTTCTCTTTTTTCGCTGAGAGTGCAAATAATGCTGAGCGGTGCTGCTTTGTTAATGGATCGCTCCTCTTTTCAGGCTGATATTCCTCTATCACGATATGGGCATTCGTTCCGCTATATCCGAAAGAGCTCACACATGCTCTCCGCGGTTTTCCATCACCCGTTTCCCAAGGCTTAAGCTCCGTATTTACGTATAAAGGAGAATGCTCAAATTCAAAATGCTCATTCGGTGTCGTGAAGTTCAATGTCGGGACAAGTGTTTTATGATTCATGCACAATAACACTTTTTGAACCCCGGCTACTCCTGCCGCCGCGGATGTATGGCCAATATTGCTTTTGACGGAACCGATTGCGCAAAACTGCTTTTTGTCTGTCTTTTCTTGAAATACAGTGGACAGAGCTTCTAATTCAATTGGATCGCCTTGTTTTGTTCCTGTGCCATGCATCTCGACATAACTGATACTCTCAGGATGTATGCCGTATGTTTCATATATGTCTCTTTCCAGGTCCATTTGGCTTTTCGCACTCGGTGCTGTGATTCCGTTTGTTTTCCCGTCCTGATTAATACCCGAGCCAATGATGATGCCATAAATATGGTCACGGTCCGCTTCCGCATCTTTCAGCCTTTTCAGAACCAGCGCACCCGCACCCTCGCCGGGCACAAAACCATTCGCGCCATTGTCAAATGCTTTACATTGTCCATCAGGTGAAAGCATGCCGGCCTCACACATACTGATGTAAGATTCCGGCGTCAGGTATAAGCTGACCCCGCCGACCAGCGCCATATCAATTTCTTTGTTTATAAGTGCCTGCCGCGCTAAATGTGTGCCGACCAATGAAGATGAACAAGCGGTGTCAATAGGAATCGCAGGCCCTTTTAAATTAAGAAAATATGGAATACGCGCCGCAGCGATCGCAAAGCTGTTCCCGGTGGCATTTGCTCTTGCCTGCCGGTTCAGCATGACTCCGTATTCACTGCTCATAATGCCGAGATATACACCGCATTTTTTCTCATTTAAAGTTCGGGCGTTGTACCCAGCGTCCTCAAACGCTTTATAGCCTTCCTGCAAAAAGATTCGATGCTGCGGGTCCATCAGTTCAGCTTCTGACGGCGGAATATTAAAAAACAACGGATCAAAATGTTCAATATCATCAAGCATCCCCATTGATTTGCAATAGACTTTCCCTTTTTTGTTGAGGACAGGATCATAGTATTTGTCAACATCCCACCGTGATGTTGGAATGTCCCGAATGGCATTTCTCCCATGAACCAGGTTATCCCAGTACTCTCTTACATTACGAGCGCCCGGGTATCTTCCCGACATCCCGACAATCGCTATCGCATCCTCCGAGCGGTCTTGATGAACAGGAACCGTTTTCTTCTCATGTTCTTTCTTTATTGGATGTTGAACAGGCTGTAGGGGCCGTTCTGCCGGCTTTGGATTAGATGGTGCTGCTGGCTTTTGCTGGACTGCTTCGATAGGAACAGTATGCTCTATCTTTCTATCATGATGAGTTCCAAGCTCGGACTTTAGCATTTCGGCAAAATCACGTATCGTTGGATTATCATATACTCTGGTTACCGTAAAAGACGTTCCGTATTGCTTGTTCACCGCTTTTATCCATTCGAGTCCGGTAATCGAGTCCATTCCGATATCTATGAACGCTTCGTCAATATCCACCTCATATGGCTCCATGTATAACACGTCTGCTATGCTTTCCCTCAAGTTTTCATGCAGCGTTTCAATTGCTACAGTATATTGTCTTGATGCAGATATTTCTGCCGCTGCATATTGAATCGTTTCTTCAGCCTCCTCTTGCACTGGCTGATGATGTTCTAACGGCTGCAGAGATATATTAGCCGGTTTAGCAGCAGGTACCGCTGTTTTTTGTCTGATCGGCGTGTACGTCTCCGTTTGTTTTTTCTCCCCAGCTTGTGTGCTTAACTCGTGTGCTAAGTAAACAGCGAAATCACGTGTTGTCGGATAATCATATACCTTTGTGACATTTAGTAATGTGCCATACTGTTTATTTATTGCTTTTATCCATTCGAGCCCGGTAATCGAGTCCATACCGATATCTATGAATGCTTCGTCTGGATCAATCTCGTTTTGGTCCATGTACAGCACTTCCGCTAAGCCCGCTGTCAGTTCATCGCACAAGGCTTCCGCCGTGATCGTCTCTGTTTCTGTATCTGATGGAACCAGAGATGCTGTCCGCTCCAAACGATCCTGATTGGTCATTAAAGGCTGTAACGTAATATTGGCAGGCTTGCCGCTGGCTTCTCTGGCTACAGACGGCTTTGGAAGGACGGGCTGTACTGGAGCGAATGGCTCCTCCGTTCTTTTTTCCTCAGCCTTTGCATGTACGTCTATCCAATAGCGATCTCTTGCGAAAGGATAGGCAGGTAAACTGATGCGCCGCGGTTTTTGATCCTGATATAGCGTGCTCCAGTCGATTCGCAAACCTCTTACCCACAGGTCTAAAACCTTCGCATATTTTCCTTTTTGCAGCCATGCCTCAATTGTTTTTGACATATCCTCATCAGCAGCAAAAGCAGCAATGGCTTCTTTGTTGCTCTTTACTTGTCCGCGATAGACATATTCACGATTTTCTGTTCCGGAGATACATTCATACAGCTTTTCTTCAAGCTCCTGCATCGTTTCCGCAACGAACGCCAGCCGTTCGTTCATCGCTTCCCGGCCGACTTGCAGCGTATAGGCAATTCGGTGTAAATCTGCTTCAACATATGTTTGTTCACGAATGGCATGCAGCAATCGCTCCGCGCGTTTCTGAAGTCTTTCCTCATTTTTTGCTGAGAGCACAATGACAGCCGGCTGTTTCCTCGCTGGTAAACGTTCCTCCACAGGTTCCGGAGCATACTCTTCTATTAAAATATGGGCGTTCACACCCCCGGCACCAAATGAAGAGACTCCTGCGATTCTCGGTAATTCGATGTCTTTACCATTGACACTGATGATCGGCCTCTTCCACTCTTCTAGCTCTTGCTGTACTTTAAACGGCGAGTTAAGGAAATCAATATTCGGGTTCAGCACGTTTGAATGCAGGGAAGGCGCAAGCTGCCTGTATTTCATTTGGAGCAATACCTTCGTTACTCCTGCGATACCTGCCGCACTCTCACAGTGCCCGATATTTGATTTGGCTGACCCTATTGCACAAAATTGTTTGTCATCGGTTTCTTGCGTAAACACTTTGGACAGCCCTGTGATTTCAATAGGATCACCGAGAGAGGTTCCCGTGCCGTGGGCTTCGATGTAACTGACTGTCCGCGGATCAACCTTCGCTTCCACAAACGCCTTTTTGATGACATCTGCTTGGGCATTCGGATTGGGCACTGAGTACCCGTTTGTTTTTCCCCCGTGGTTGATGGCTGTCCCCTTAATGATTCCATAAATGTGATCACCATCTTCAACTGCTTTAGACAATGGCTTCAAAAGCACTGCTCCAACGCCTTCCCCCGGCACATAGCCGTCTCCGCCCTGTCCGAAGCTTTCACATCGGCCTTTGCTGGACATAAATTTGTTCTGCCCGAGCATCAAATATTTATTTGGATGGATTGACACATTCACGCCCCCCGCGAATGCCGCCTCACACTCTCCGCCCTGCAGGCTTTGGCAGGCCAAGTGGATAGCCGTTAAAGAAGAAGAACACATGGTGTCTAAAGCAATACTCGGTCCGTGAAAATCAAAATAATAAGATACCCGGTTCGCGATGGATGATGGATTTCCCGTTAAAGCCAGAGACCTTCCCCGCACCTGCTCTTGTGCCCCGTACAGCTGATATTCTTCGTACATGACACCGACGTAAACACCGACGCTTCCGCCAAGCTCAGCATCACGCTTACGGCCGAGGTGCTCTCTTGTATAGCCTGCGTCTTCCATCGTTTCATACACGCACTGCAAAAATAAACGCTCTTGCGGGTCCATTAATTTTGCCTCACGCGGCGATATATGGAAAAACTGCGGATCAAACTTGTCTACATCCTTCAAGAAGCCTCCCCACTTGCTGTAGGTTTTTCCAGGCTTGTCTTTATCTTCATCATAATAAAGACTGTGATCCCAGCGGTCTGCAGGAATTTCAGTAATACAGTCTCGACCGTCTCTCAGGTTTTCCCACAATTCATCAATGTTGTCTGCCTGCGGATAGCGACCTGAGATACCGATGATCGCGATTTCTTCCGTTTCCTTCTCTCTTAACTGCTTCTGCTCTTTATCTCGCAAAGGAAGAAATCCAGACTTTCTTAGGGTAACTGGGATTTCTTGTTTTTCAGGTTCTGATTTTCTTTCAACAGAAGGTTTTCCTGTTTCAATTCCCAAGATGTCCAGCAGTTTTTCTCTGCGGGAATCAATAAAATACCGTGTTAATGAGCGAATATCCTGATATTCAAAGAACAACGTCTTGGACAAAGAACCGAATACTTTTTCTAATTGACCCGTTACATGCATGATCATGATAGAATCGATCCCGTAATCCTCGAGAGGAGCTTCAGCATCAATCTGGCCGGCTGGCAGCTTAATCACCGAAGAAAGCACCTGTTTAAAATAGTTCTCCGCTTTTTCTCTTAGTATCTCTTCATCAATTTCCCCGATCATGTCTGCTTTTTCTGCCTCCTGATTGAGACTGCTTTTTTTGATATCGTGAGATTGGCCTTTGCCATGTCCCGTTTCATGTAAAAATGCACGAATCCGATCAGTAACACCGGAAGCAACTAACACTTGCGGCTTTCCTGACGTCCAGCCATGATATAGCGCCTGAATCCCACGATCTGTTTCCATGGCCACCATGCCTGTTTCTCTTTTCAGCATCCTTGCAGTTTCCGCATCAATTTGCATGCCCCCGTCTTTCCACAGCGGCCAGCACACTGAAAGAGTTTTTCCGTAACGCTTGTGCAGCACTGCTTGGCCATTGCGATATTCGCTGAATGCATTCATAAATGCATTGGCCATTGCGTAATCAGCCTGTCCCGCGCTTCCTACTGCTCCGGCACCTGAGGAAAAAAGGATAAAGAAATCGAGCGGAATATCTTTCGTTGCTTCGTCAAGGTGAATCAGTCCTGCTACCTTTGGAGCAAGAACGGTTTGAACCTCTTCTTTCTTTTTCTTCATAATGAAATTATCTTTTATTAAACCGGCGCTGTGAATGATGCCATCTAAGTCTCCATAAACGTTTTGGGTTTCTTTTAATAAGGCATCAACCGTTTGTTTGTCAGCCAGATCAGCTTGTCTGTAAATCGCTTGGATGCCAAGTTTCTGTAAGGCTTTAAGCTTCTTCTTCTTCCTTTCATCAAGCGGAGAGCGTCCTGTCAGGATCACAACCGCATCATTCGTTTGGTTTGCGATTTCAGTTGCAAAGATGAATCCCAGACCGCCCGCACCGCCTGTGATCAGATACACGCCTTTATCCTTCCATGGCATGTCAGCACTTAGGTGCTCACCAGACACTTCTTTCCACTTGCTTACAAATCGCTTCCCTTGCCAGTGGCGGATATGCGTGTCACGCGGATAGCGTCTGTTTTCCTCCAATATTTCGAATAGGTCACCAGCTGACATCCCGGTTTCTATTTCGATCAACTGTCCTGTCAGTTTTGGATTTTCCAGTTCAGCCGTTTTGAGTAATCCAGTTAAGCCGCTTAATAGCTGAGGCTCGTCCAACGCAGGCACCGCCACTTGAATGAATGTATGTCCTCCTGTTTTTGAGTGCATTAGCTGTTTGATTTCTTCAAATAACTGTATGGCATAACCTTCAAACCGTTCATCAATTGTCTCTGTATCATGCTGCAGAACTGTACAGTCAAGATGATTTTGGAGGCTTTCCATTTGTTCTCCAACATCACAGACAACGACTTTATGCGTGTCGTACTCTATGAGCTCTTGCCTCTCTGCAGCACGTTCTTCCCAAATATGTTCGAACAGTAGCGTGTCAGTCGCTTCAGAAGGACCTTCTTGATCTGTTTCTAACACTCTTGCAGAATAGCCCGTCAATCGCACGCAAACCTGCCCCTCTTCATTGCATAAATCGATATCAAGCTTCTGCATACGATCCCCAGCTGTACTGCCCTCGCTATATGTGATCCGCGCCCACATAGATGCCTCGCAGCCTTTGAAGATGTGGACATCCTGTATAGCAAAAGGCAGCATTGCCTTTCTGTCTTCTAAACTCGTAGCTCCTCCCAGCCTCAAACCGATAGATGCTTGAAATGCCGAATCTATCATGCTCGGATGCAGAATATATTGGTCTTCTGTATCAGAGATTACAGGAGGCATCGTCAATTTCACTAGAACTCCGTTTTCGCCTGCATATAGGCTGTCGATCGCTCTGTGGCTGTCACCATAATGAATACCCATTTCTGTATAAGCCTCGTAGCAATCAAAAGGTGACAGCGTCCGGCCATTATAGCTTGCCTTCAATTCTTCAATGTTGATAACCGGATTTTCACCAGCCTCACAAAGCACTGCACTCCCTTGCCCATATACAATCGGCGACTCCTCTGCGCTTTCAGGGTCCCGGCAGATTTCAAATGTAATCTCACCATTGTCCTCAGGATATAGACGTACATCTATATCTTTCTGCTGTTCTGTGACGGCGAACGGCCGAACCCAGACGATATTCCGGAGCCGGAATCCTGTCGGGAACTGATCCGCAGCTGCCCTTTCCACAGCTGCCCGAACCATCTCCAATAAAGCTGCGCCAGGTAAAACGTGTTCGCCCTTTATGACATGATCCTTCAAGAAAAATTCACGTCCTGTAAACGCTGAACGGAAGCGGACACCCGATATGTCGGACACATTTTGATGCAGAAGAGGATGCAGGATGTGTCGCTCCTCCTTTAAACGATCAGTCTTTTTCTCCGCTTTCGGCACCCAATAACGCACCCTCTCAAATGGGTAAGTCGGCAGGCTGATCCGCTTTGGTTTGTTTCCCTCGTAAAGCAGCTTCCAGTCAACACCAGATCCGTTCGCCCACTGCTCCGCAATTTGATCGAGTTTTCTTTGCTCCAGCAATTTATGTACCGATTCGGCGGGACCCGATGGTTCGCTTCCTCTTGACACGCGGCCCTTCCAGCAATGCTGAATGGCTTTTCTTCCTTCTATAAATGCCTTCAATTGATCGCTCAATTCTTGAATTCCGGTTGCTAAGAAAGAAACCCGTTCTTCCATCGGTTCACGGCCTACCTGCAATGTATACGCCAAATCTCTAATCTGAATCCCATCATGAAGAAAATCCAAGAGACGTTTTGCATATACACGAAGACGTTCTTGATTACGGGCAGAAAGCGGAATAACTGCGGATATGTCAGAATCTGAGGACAAAGAAACGTCCTGCTCCGCTGCTTGAGGAATATATTCCTCAAGGATAATATGTGCGTTTGAACCAGTTGCTCCGAAGGAACTGATACCCGCCCGCCGCGGATAAGGGACCTCTTCCCCATTCTCCTTGATAACAGGCTGCTTCCACGTTTCTGTTTCATGCTGTACATAAAATGGAGACTTTTCAAAATCAACGTACGGATTCAGTTCTTCCGAATGCAAAGAAGGCACAAGTTTTTGATGGTGAAGCTGAAGGGCAACCTTGCTTAAACCGCTGATCCCCGCGGCAGATTCGGCGTGCCCAATGTTTGACTTTACAGAACCGATTGAACAGAACTGCCGATCCTGCGTATATTGGCGGAACGCTTTCACTAATCCCTGTATTTCGATCGGATCTCCTAAGGACGTGCCGGTTCCATGGGCTTCCACATAACTGATCGTCCGCGGGTCGATTCCCGTTTTCTCCAAGCATGTCTCAATCAGATCAGCTTGAGAAACAGGGCTCGGCACTGAAATGCCGCTTACAGTGCCCACATGATTCACAGCACTTCCTTTAATAACTGCATAAATGCGATCTCCGTCTTCTTCCGCCTGGCGCAAAGGCTTTAATAAAACTGCGCCTATACCCTCGGCCGGCACATAACCGTCCCCATCCTTTCCAAACGTACGGCAGTGTCCGTCAGTGGAAAACATATCCCAGACCCCGTATGTCATATATTTATTCGGGTGCAAAGACAGGTTCACTCCGCCTGCTAACGCAACATCGCACTCACCGTGACGTATGCTTTCCAACGCCAAGTGCACTGCGGTCAAAGAGGATGAACATACCGTATCGACAGCCATACTCGGACCGTGGAAATTACAAAAGTAAGAAACACGGTTGGCGATTTGCGCATAGTTGAGCGAAAGAGGAAACACATTTTCTGCTGATGCTTCTTCAGCTCCGACTAATGTATAATCCTTGTGCATGACACCGGCAAAAACTCCTACATGCTGCCTTTTATTTCGTCCTTTAGGCTTGGCCAACGTCTTTGGCGTATAGCCCGCATCCTCAATCGTTTCCCAGCATGTTTCTAAAAACAGCCGCTCTTGAGGGTCCATTGTCTCCGCTTCTCTTGGCGTGATTCTGAAAAATTGAGGATCGAAGCAGTCGGGGTCATCAATAAATCCTCCCCATTTGGAAATGTCCTTACCCGAAGGAGATGTGATTCCTTCAAGTCGCTGCCAATCCCAGCGCGACTCAGGAATCTCGCTAACACAGTCCTTTCCCTCTTTCAGATTGTTCCAAAATTCATGAATATTGGCTGCCTTCGGATACCTGCCCGCCAAGCCGATAATCGCAATATCGCCTGCTGCCTCAATAGGTGCAGGACGAGAAGCTTCAACAGTCTTACGATCGTTTATTGTGTCGGAAACGCGTGCTCTTTCATTCTGGCCAAGGCCAAGGGAACCAGCGGCACTAAAATGCTCAGCATATTCCTCGGCAAGAAACGCTGACAGCTCCGCTATGGTGGTATGCTCAAACAGAAGAGTCGGCGAAAGGCTCTCACCGATCTTATCACTGATCGTTTCTACCACCTCAAGCAAGCCCGATGAATTCAGTCCCATTTGGTAATAACCGACCTGTTTTTCAACTTGTTCTACCGGCTTATTGATTTTCTCTGCGATTAATTGACTTACGAACTGTTCAGCCCCGCTATAGGAATTAACGGGAGAAGATACCATGTCAGCAGGTTTCTCACGCTCAGCAGTGTCCGCTCTTGTCATCTGTGTCTCCTGTGCATCTTGATGTTTTCCGCTAATCAGCTCCGCTTCTCGCACCAATTTGCTTGTAAAGTTTTTCAACTCAGCCACTTTTTCTCCCGACGCATTAAAAAATTCAAGTGTTACATAAATCAGCTCTTTTTCCCGCCGGACGGAGGAGCGCTTAATTCTCGTCATGCAATCCGACTGCAAAAGTGCAGAAGCGGAAAAGGATTCATAGAACAGAGGCAAATACAGCCTCTGTTCTCCTTTAAGCAAAGATGTGAGCAAATGATTGGCACCCACCCCGCTCCCGTCTATGAGAGTCGGGTGAAACATAAAGCCTTCTGCGTGAAGCATGGCTTCCGAACCGAGAGAAAGCTCAAGAAGGACGCCATTTTCCTCTTCATAGATGCAGCCTTTTGCTTTCATATATTCGCTATGCACCAATTCCTGACGTCTGCATTGTTCATATACATCATCAAGCTGAACAACGTTCTGTGCAGATGCTTTGATTTGACTGAGATCCAGTGTTTCTTCAAATATGGCTGGGGAGTCTGCGTACATATCAGCCTTCATATAGAGCTTTTCTTCTGAAACTTCTTTCCCATCACGTTTTTCAATTCCCTTGGCTGTGATTTGCCACTGTCCTTCTTTTTTCTCCGCGCATTGGATATTCAGAACAATTACTGCATCCTGGTCCGCCGTCAATGGCCGATAGATGGATAAATTCCGCAGCTGAAGCTCTGAGCAGGAGAAGCCGTGTTCTCTGAATATCTGGTAGATTATATCGATATAAGCCAATCCCGGCAGGACATTTTGTCCGTAAACCACATGGTGATAAATAAACGGATTTTTTAACGATAATGTGAGTTGTTTCGTTATCTTTTTCACGTTAGACCTCCACCTCATAAGTATCCCATATGTTTGCCGCAGTCATTTTCGAAGTCTCCGCTTCCAGCTTTGTCTCGCCTGGCGAAAGCATTCGTTTCTTTAATTGAGGAGGCGATATTGGACTGCGCTTGATGGCGTGTTTTTCATCTTTTTCCCACGCCTCTACGATGACATGGGCATTCGTCCCCCCATCGGCAAAGCAGTTAATAGCCGCAGTAGGCTGCGAATCTGTCCATTTTTCCAGGGCTCGGCTGAACGTGATGTTCGCTTTCTGTTGATCGAAATGCGCCATCTCTTTTTCACCTGATAAAAATGGGACAAAGCGGCGCTCTTTCAGCATCAGC
Source organism: Bacillus sp. 9.4 (assembly GCF_055486415.1). NCBI lineage: Bacteria > Bacillati > Bacillota > Bacilli > Caryophanales > Bacillaceae > Bacillus > Bacillus sp. 9.4. The sequence continues at coordinate 173,555 of NZ_JBVFMU010000002.1, forward strand.
ACAACCTTAATGAAGCTGGCGATCCCTTCAGCACATAGCGGATGCCCGATGTTCGGCTTGATTGAGCCAAGAGAAAGAGGCGATGAGTGCCCAGAACGGTACACTGATTGGATCGCTTTTAGCTCAAGGAGATCGGTTACGATTGAACCTGACCCGTTTGCCTCAAGATAGCTGATGTCCTCTGGTTTTTTTCCGCTTTTGGAAAGCGCATCTTTCATGACTTCCTTTTGCGCCTCCAGATTAGGTGTTGCAGGCCCCGCCGTTCTTCCGTCATTATTGACCGAGGCCGCTTTCACAACAGCATATATGGTATCTCCGTCTTCCAGCGCCTGTTTTACCGTTTTTAACATGACCATTCCGACGCCTTCACCTAACACAACTCCGTCAGCACGCTCATCAAACACATGGAAGGATGAATGCTTGCTTAAAATGCCGCGCCGGTCAAACAGCCTGTGAGAGGCATCTGAGCTCAGTAAGCTGACACCGCCGACTATGGCGGATTGAATATCTCCGCCACGCAGCGCCTGAATGGCCATATTCATGCCGACCAAAGCTGACGAGCATGCGGTGTCAACTACAACACTCGGGCCGCGGACATCAAAAAATTGTGAAAGATTAGCCGCTAAATAATTTTGGCCGACTGTCACGATCGGATTCTTGGCATGATCAAGGCTGTCTTCATCAGGTTTGTGTTGGCTTCTGCCTCCGATATAAACACCGACGGGCTTGCCCTTTATTTCCTCAGGTGTATAACCGGCGTGATACAAGAGTTTCAGACACTCTTCCAACACGAGCAGTGCTTGCGGATCCATCGCCCTTACGTCTTCTTCGTGAAGCAAAAAGAAATCAGGATCAAAATAGCTGACGCCATCAATCGTGCCGGCATAATATGGCGTCTTACAGCCCCAACGCTCTGCCGGAATCGGGCCGATTGACGAACGCCCCTCGGATAGTAACGACCAATATGACTCCAATGTATCTGCCCCAGGGAATCGACAAGAGAGTCCGACAACGGCAATACCTTCTGCATGAGAGTCCGGTGACAAAATCGCTGTCGCCTGAATCTGAGGTGTAAGAGCTCGATCCTCCGCAGGAACAGATGCCTCCGCCTCTATTTTGTTCTCCAAAGGTGCTGATGCATCCGATATCCTGCCTCCGAATAAAGCGGACAGCCTTTCGGAATAAGAACCGATCAGCCAATCTGCGAACCTTTGAATTGTCGGGTATTCATATAGAATCGATGGATCGAGCGCTGCCTCTAATTTGCGGTTTATACGCTGGAGCACCTGTGCCAAAATGATCGAATCCACGCCATAATCCTGAAACACCCCGTCAATCTCGAAGTCTTCACGATCTATTCTCAGCTCTTCGGTAAACAGATCAACAAGCCAGGACTGTGTTTCAGATAATAATCCATCACATTTGGAAACTTCATCGGCCTCTTCAAAGTCTCTGGCTGGCGGGCTCTGTAAAGCAGCTTCCTGCAAACCGCCCTCATGCGGTTTCCTCCTCTTCATCAGCAGTTCCGGCTCCCAGTTTGTTTGATTCGCCATTGCAGGGAGAACAACCGGTCCGAACATTTTCGATACAATTTGATCTAGAAAACGTAAGCCTTCTGAATTCGTAATGCTCAACAAGCCGCTGTCCCGATACGCTTGATTTGTCACTTCACCCATACCGGTTTCTTTCCAGTTCGGCCACTGAACACTGATGATCGGCGCATGTTTCTGATGTGCTTCTGCAAAATAATCCATATAGCTATTGGCCATCGCATAGTCAGCTTGTCCCGCCGAAAGCTCCGGAATAATGGCTGAAACAGAAGAAAATAAGACAAAAAACTGTAAAGGCTCGTTACACACATGGCGATATAACGTTGTAAGACCTGACACCTTAGGTTCCAGCACCCGCTGGATATCATCTGAAGTTTTTCGGATAAATGCCAGCGTATCCATATCCGTCAGACCTGCACAATGAATGACACCGCCAATCGGTCCTAATGTTCGCTTGATATGTTGCAGCGTTTGCTCAACCTGAGCATCATCAGATAACGTCAGCGACAGCATCTCCACCTGTACACCCTTCGCTTCCAGCTCCCGCACTACCTGGATTTTCTGGGCAACTGATGTGTTCGAGGTGTCAAAACGAGTCCATTCCTCTCGCGGAGGAAGCTGTTCTCGTCCGGTCAGCACCAGTTTTTTCACTCCATAGCACTCTGCAAAATGACGGGCGCATAATAGTCCGATGCCTCGTGTGCCGCCTGTAATGAGAAGTACATGATCATTCGAGAAGACCGCGCTCTGTTCCGTGGCCTTACCTGTTTCCGGATGAGCTTTTAGAAAAGCTTGATACCGTAAACCATCCCTGTAGCAAACCTCCGCATCATAAGAATCGGAATAAAACTCATCAGCGATCAACTTCGCGAGACGGCGATGATCAGTAACCTCCTCTGCATCCATATGCCTTGATATAAGATGGCTGTACTCGCATTGGAGCATTCGATACAACCCAGCCCGTGAGGCGCCAGCCATCCGGACAGATGTGTTTTGAAACGATTCGAGCCCCTTCGTCACACAAAGCAGCCTGAGCCCCTCTTTATGCCCGAATTCAACCAGTCTTTGCACCCATTCAATCCAATCCAGCCGGCCCTCATCATCCTTACCGCATCCGATGACATCCACTAGGCCGTCAAACTCTTTCCAATCAATGTCTGACTGATCATTTTCTATCCGGCTCACATCTAATAAGAGATGATTCGGAAAATACGAAGACACTTCTGCTGCTAAATCTGCTGTCTCTTGATTGCTCAGGATGGCAACAGTTCTTGTCCCCGGCACTGCTGAGCCAATTGGACTCAAACTCCATTGTTTCGTCAAAAAGCATGCAGCCCGATCTTCAATCGCATTAACCAGTTCTTTTTTGTCTCTTTCTGAATGTTCCTTTGCCGGCACCCAATAGTGATCCTTCGCAAACGGATATGAAGGGAGGCTGATCAGGCGCGGTTTGGTCTCTCCGTATAATGTGTTCCACTGGATTGAGACCCCTTTGACCCATAAATCAGCAAGTTTGGCGTATTTTCTTTTTCTGATCCAAGCATCAAGTGCCAACGCTATATCTTCATCTGCTGTAAAAATAGTCTGGGTCTCTTTATTTCGATGAGACTGTCCCCGGAAAAATTCGTCTGTTTCTTCCTTACCGTCAACAAACGCCTGCAGTTTCTCTTCAAGTTCCTGCATTGTCCCCGCAACACACGCCAGACGCTCATCCATTTCTTCGCGCCCGACCTGCAGGGTGTAAGCGATGCGGTGCAACTCCTGATCTGTATATTTTTTATTGCGGATCGCCTCAAGCAATTGCAAAGCACGATCTATCAGCCTGCTTTTATTTTTAGCCGACAGCACAATCACGTTTGGCTGTCCTGTAGCCGTGTGTTCTGAATTGGCTTTTGGCATATATTCTTCAACCACAATATGCGCGTTTACTCCGCCAATCCCAAACGAACTGATTCCGGCACGGCGCGGAAGCTCGTTTCCGTCACGATCTGTGACAGACTTCCATTCCTGTTTTTCCTGAACGATGTAAAACGGACTGTCTGTCAGCTGAAGATAAGGATTAAGCGTCTCGCAATGCAGGCTTTTCACTAACGTTTTATGCTTCATTTGCAAAAGCACTTTGATCAAACCGGAAATACCTGCTGCTAGCTCTAAATGACCGATATTGCTTTTAACTGAGCCGATGCCGCAACGGTGATCCGGAACATCCGGCTGGCTCTCGCCTTTCATATTGGATAGTTCCTTAAACGCGGCTTTCAGCCCATTTATTTCAATCGGATCGCCCAATTCCGTCCCTGTTCCATGTGCTTCGATATATGTGACAGTGCTTGGATCTATGCCTGCTTGGCGATATGCACGCACCAACAAATCAGCTTGTGCTTTCGGATTAGGCGATGTCAGGGTATTGGCTCTTCCGCCGTGATTTTCCGCCGTCCCCCGAATAACGCCGTAAATATGATTTCCGTCGCGCTCGGCATCTTCCAGCTTTTTCAACATGACCATTCCGACCCCTTCGCCTCTGACATAGCCATTCGCATCGGCGGAGAAGGTTTTACACCTGCCGTCTTTGCTGAGCATACCCGCCTTGCTGTAGCTAATATGCGCCTCCTCGGTTAAGATCGTATTCACGCCTCCAGCGATCGCCATCTCACAATCACCGTTTTGCATCGCAGTCACAGCACGGTGAATGGCTACAAGAGAGCTGGAACAAGCCGTCTCTACTGGTTCGCTCGGACCATGAATATTTAAAAAATAACTCATTCTATTCGGGCCTACCGAAGGAATCATATGACCTGTAGCAGCATGGCCTTCAATTGGAAGATTCGCTCTATGGAATAGATCTTTATAACCGGTGTTTCCCGTACCGATAAAGATACCGGTCCCTGTACCCGAAAGACTTTGCGGCGAGCAACCCGCATCTTCCAGTGCCTTCCACACGTATGTCATTAACAAACGCTGCTGAGGGTCTACATAATCAGCTTCTCGCGGCGAAATACCAAAAAACAACGGATCAAACTCTGCGACACCATCAATAAACCCGCCCCATTTGATGTCGGTTTTATTGACGTCAGTGTCTGGGTTTCCAAAATGCTCCCGCCAATCCCATCGATCTTTTGGAACTTCTGTGATGCTGTCTTTTCCCCCTTCTAGATTTTTCCAAAATTCATCTATATCCATAGCGCCAGGGAATCGGCCGCTGATGCCGACAATTGCAACCGGCTCAAAATCGGCAGCCTGCTTTTTGTTTCTTTCTGCTTTTGCAATAACAGGCTGTGTAAAGCGGCGCTTTCTACGTGATGTGATTTTCGGCGCTTCAGGGGATTTTGTCTGTAACTCTTCCTGCCCCTCTGGTTTTTCGCGCTCCTGAACCAGGGTGTCCTCATGTTCAGCAGTCAAATACTCAGCCAGGCTTTGGATACTTCCATATTCAAAGAAAATGGTCGGCGTTAGCTCCAACTGAAATTCTTCGTTAATCTTGTTTGTAAAGACCGTAAATGTAACGGAATCAAATCCGTATTCACTCAGCTCTGTATTGACATCAATATCTTCACTATTTACTTTTAAAATTGCACTGACCATGTTGCTTAATGATGCCTCCAGGCTGTTTAAACTGTGCAATGAGTTTGTTCTTTCATCTATGCCTTTAGCAGTAGCATCTTGATTCCATTCGCCCTGATACGCAGCAACTACATATTCAGCCAGGCTTTGGACGCTGCCATATTCAAAGAAAATGGTCGGTGTTAGCTCCAACTGAAATTTTTCGTTGATCTTGTTTGTAAAGACAGTGAATGTAACTGAGTCGAATCCGTACTCACTCAGCTCTGTGTTGACATCGATATCGTCAGTGTTTACTTTCAAAATTGCGCCAACCATTTGGATTAAGGCTGCTTCCAATTTTCTAGTTTGTCCTTGATCCTGATCCGCCTTTCTCTGATCGTTCCGCTTGGCTTTCGATCCTGCGGAAAGCAGTTTTTGTTTCATTTTCTGAAGCTGTCCTTCCATCACAAAAACTTGCGGCTTATCAGATGCTATCCCCTGATAAAATGCTTTCAAGCCACTATCTGTCGGCATCGAGACCATTCCCGTCGTTTTCAGCATTCTCTTTTCATCTTCGGCGCCGACTTGCATACCGCCTTCTTCCCATAACGGCCAATTGAAGGAAATGGTGGAGCCGAATCTCTTTTTTGATGCCGCAAGAGAACAGCGGTATTCAGCAAATGCATCCATAAACGAATTGGCTGCCGCATAATCGGCTTGTCCAGCGTTTCCTAAACATCCCGAAACAGATGAGAAGAAAATGAAAAAGTCCAATGGGAAATCCTTGCTGCATTCGTCTACATGTAACAACCCGCTCACTTTTGGCTGCAATACTTCTTGAAACTCTTCATTCGTTTTATGAATGATGAAGTGATCTTTAATGCTGCCTGCACCGTGAATAATTCCATTGAGAGTGCCATATCTTTCTTTGATTTCCTCAAAAAGATGACGAACCGCATGCTGATCACTTACATCAGCCTCTCGATAGACAACCTCCGCTCCGATGCTTCGAAGAGCCTCCAGTTCGTTTTCCTTATCCTCACTTAAAACAGATCGTCCCGTCAGCACAATAGTAGACCGGCCAGTTCGATTGGCAATTTCCTTTGCAAACAGAAGGCCTAAGCTTCCTGCTCCGCCTGTGATTAGATAAACACCTTCGTCTCTCCACGGCATGTGAAGCGTATCAGCTGAAGGAAGCACCATTTCCCTCCAGCCTTTCACAAAACGGTGTCCAGCCTCATATCGAATCTGTTTGTCAAATGGTCTCCGGCTGTCGTCTTTCAGCTTGAGGTGAAGGTCTATCATCTCTTCAGGTTTCTCAATTTCGATGACCTGAGCAGTCAGTTTGCTGAACTCTATTTCTGCTGTTTTAAACAGACCGGAAACGCCGGCAAACAATTGCTTCTCTTTTTCCAGCGGAACAATCGCTTGAATGATGATACGGCCTGCAGAAAGCTCACGGACCTTGCTTTGCAGGAGTTCAAAAATGTTCTGCATGTAACATTGATAACGTTCAGCAATATGTCCTTCAGCTTCGTTTAGAGTAATCACACGGACATCTTTCATGTGGGAGGCAATGCTGTCTGTGACACTTCGTTCAGTTTCGAAGAGAACAATGATATGCTCCGTGTACGAAGGATCTTCGTCCTCTCGTTCTTCATTCTGTTTTTCCCACACCGGTTCAAGCATTAAGCGTTCGTACCGTGTTGAAGGCTTTGAAGTATGAACCTCCCCTTCTAATACTCTCGTTGAGAATCCTTTGATCCTGACACATACGCTTCCACTCTCGTCAATGACATCGATATCCGCTTTCTGAACAACCCCTCCGGAGTGATCGCTGTCACTTAAGCGAGCATAAGCCCACATAGAAGAAGAACACCCTTTGATCACCTCAAGCTCCTCAAGCGCAAATGGCAAAATCAGCTTTTGATCCGTCAATTCCTGCATGATGCATATTGTTGCTGTCTGCAAGGCGGAGTCCATGATACTTGGGTGCAGCACAAACTGTTCATTCGTTCCAGAAACGATTTCTGGAAGCTGCAGCTGCGCCAAAACCTCTCTGTTTCCTATATTCACATTCTTAATTCCTTGAAAGGCCGGACCATGGAACATTCCTCTGCTTCTGCCTTCTTCGTAAAATTGATCAGGCGACATCTTTCCTTTGCCGCAGCGGCGTGACATTTCAGCGAGATCTGCGACTGGCGTTTCGGCAGCAGATGCCAGCTCCGCACTGCCTTGACTATGAATAACAGGGTCGTCCCCGTCTTCCTGTGTACTGTAAATGTCAAAGGTGATTTTTCCATCTTCTTCAGGAAAGAGACTGATATCCACTTGAGCTGAATGTCTGTCAACCACAACAGGCTGAACCCAGACTGTATGATTCAATCTGATTCTGACAGCTTGGCCAATTTCACTTCCTGCCGCCTGGTTTATAGCCGCGTACGCCATTTCAAGGTACGCAACACCAGGAAGCACAGGCTTTCCTCTTACCACATGGTCTCTCAGGAAGAATTCTTCACCAGTGAAAACCGAACTGAATTTCTGTTCAGAAAAATCAGATGTATTCTGATGAAGCAATGGATGAATTGAGCCGATCCCTGTCTGATTTCCGGATAGCTGCGCCACCGGTTTGCGGTCATCCTGCGACGGCCAGTATCGTTCCTTTGCAAATGGATAAGTCGGCAGACTCATTCTGTTTGGGCGCTCTCCCTTGTAAAGCTGCATCCAATCTATATGCGCTCCCTTGCTCCACATTTCTGCAAGCTTGTTTACTTTTCCTTTGGCCATCCACTTACGTATGAGTTCAGCGCTGTCCTCATCCTCCGTCAGCCATGAAACCTCCCTGGCATTGTGCTTACTTCCTTGAAAACAGCCTTCAATCGCTGTTTTTCCATTGATAAAATCTGTGAGCCTCTGTTTTAACTCATTTACATGATCGGCAATAAAGACAACGCGATGCTCCATCGCTTCGCGCCCCACCTGAAGGGTATACGCAAAATCAGGCAGCTGGCTGTTCTCAAGCCCTCTTCTTTCCAAATAGGCCAGAATGTCTTCTGCATACTCTTGCAGCCTCTCTTTATTTTTCGCCGAGATCGGGACGATGCAGGTTCCGTCTATCTTTCTCTTATCTGAATCCCTTTTGAATTGTTCAAAAATGGCATGGGTATTTGTCCCGCCAAGCCCGAACGAGCTAAGTGCAGCCCTGTGCGTTTTGATCTCACGGCTTAACGTTTTCTTTTGATCGACGACGTAAAAAGGAGAGCTGGCTAAGTCTGTATTTGGATTCGGCTCCTTATAATTGATACTCGGTGCAAGCTCTTGATGATAAAGACTCATCACGACCTTAATGCAGCCCGCAAGACCGGCGGCTGTATCTAAATGTCCGATATTGGTTTTCACCGACCCAATGCCGCAAAATTGCGTTTTATTTGTATATTGCCTGTAAACGTTTGTTAAAGCCGCCAGCTCGATCGGGTCCCCCAGCTTCGTTCCGGTCCCGTGTGCTTCTACATAGCAGATGGATTCAGGCTGTACCTTCGTTTGATTCATGACCTGTTGGACCACGTCAGCCTGGCCTTTAACGCTTGGAGCATAAAAGCCGACTTTGTCAGCGCCGTCGTTATTTACACCAATGCCTCTCAGCAAGGCATAGATATGATCCCCGTCCTTTACTGCATCAGCTGCTTTTTTCAGCAATACAACAGCAACGCCCTCACCGCCTATCATTCCGTCAGCTGAAGCGTCAAAAGCTTTAATATGTCCATCACTCGAAAAGTTCAGCCCAGGCTGATGCACATATCCGATATTTGACTCGATATGCAGCGTTGCACCGCCAACTAAAGCATAATCAGATTCACCCGACAGCAGGCTTTTATAGGCAGAATGCAATCCAATCAGAGATGATGAGCAGTTGGCATGAACGAAATAGCTTGGCCCTCTCAGCCCGAGCTTATGAGAAATCATTGTCGGAATCGTCCCACTCTGTGCAAGCACCCACGAAACATAGCCGTCCGGCGTCTCCAGGCTCTCTGTTGTATCTGACGGTAACAGCGCGCGATAAGAATTATTGCTTGCCGACATAAAGACACTGGTTTGCGGAATCTGTCCCGCAGCATAACCGGCATCTTCTATTGCTTTCCATGAATGAGTCAGCAGCATCCGAAGCTGAGGGTCCATAAATTCAGCGTCTTTAGGAGAGATTTGAAAGAAGCTTGGATCAAATCTGTCTTTCCCCTCAATTGAAGCTTTAGCCGGGACATAGTCGGCATTCTCCGCTATCTCCTTTGAAATGCCAAAGCGCTGAAGCTCTTTTTTACTGAAAAACGTAATGCTCTCCTTGCCGTCTCTGAGGTTCTCCCAAAATTCATCATGATTTTTTGCCCCTGGAAATTCACACGATATGCCAATAATCGCTACACTATCGTCATAATAGTCCGGGAGATCACTCATCTCGGTAGACTGATCTTCTATATGAGCTGCCGGTTCTGTCGGCATATGGTCACTTGCATCGCCCATTCGCTGTTCAGTGATGTACTGGCTGATATTTTTAATGGTTGAATACTCAAACAGGTCTGTGACAGAAAACTCACAGGATAGTTCATGTTTGATACGATCAGCCACAGTGACCGCGAGAAGCGAATCCCCGCCCACATCGAAAAATCCGTCATCCCATTCAATGTCACTCGTTTTCAGCACTGCCTGCCAAATGGTAAAAACAGTATCCTGAATGTTCTTAGGAGAGGTCTGCCTTTGCTTTAGCTGCTCCCCTGATAAATCGATATTCTTAAGGCTGTTTCTATCTATCTTTCCGTTCGGAGTTAACGGCATATGATCAAGCTGAATAAAATAAGAAGGCACCATATAGGCAGGCAAAGCGTTTTTCACAAAATGACGCAGCTCTCTCGCTGTGAGAGAAGCATTTGCATGTTTAGCTGTATAATAGGCAGCTAGGTTATCCATATCTGCGACCACAACGCATTCCAGAATGCCGGGATGCTTACTAAGCCTGCTTTCAATATCACCAAGTTCAATACGGAATCCGCGGATTTTTACTTGATTATCGATGCGGCCTATATATTCAATTCGCCCTCCCGGAAGCCAGCGGGCCATGTCTCCCGTTCTATAAAGCTTAGACCCAGGCTCAAAAGGGTTGTCAATGAATCTCGAATCCGTTAATTCTTCCTTTTTGTAGTAGCCCTTCGCCACACCGTCTCCTGCAATGCACAGCTCACCCGGGACACCTGCCGGCACTGGCGCGAGCTGAGAATCCGTAATATAGATTTGTGTATTGGCGATTGGCCTTCCTATCGTGGCATGAGAGCATTCATCGTTAATGCGCTGAACCGCTGACCAGATAGTTGTTTCGGTTGGCCCGAACATATTCCAGGCTTCGCTGCCCGTATCTAAGAAATATCGTTTTAATGTCTCAGGCAATGCTTCGCCTCCGCATAAAATTTTCACGCTCTCTTCATTTTCCCAGCCTGAATAAAAGAGCATCTTCCACGTAGCGGGGGTTGCCTGCATCACTGTCGGTTTGATCGTGCGGATGTCCCGTTTCAGTTTTTCAACGTCTTTTGTATGCTCCGTTTGACAAATATAGCAGTGTGCGCCCTTTATTAAAGGCAAAAATAATTCCAGAGCTGCGATATCAAAACAGTAGGTTGTGACAGCAAGCATTTTATCCTCTGCCGTAAGACCTGGTGTTTCCCCCATCGAAACGAGAAAGTTTGTCAAAGCTTTATGCGGTATCATGACACCTTTTGGCTTTCCTGTGCTGCCGGATGTATAAATGACATACGCCAAGTTTTCCGGCGTGACAGTGCGTGTAAGCACTTTTCGATCAGAGGCTGTTTGAGCAATTTCATCCCAATCTTGATCTAAAAGAGCTGTTGTGACACCGTTCCAACTCAACGTATTTACTAATTCCGATGTCGTCAGTGTAATGAAAACTTCACTGTCCTCAAGCATGTATTCTAATCGTTCAGCCGGATAGGACGGGTCTAGCGGCACATACGCTCCCCCAGCCTTGAGGATCGCTAATAAACCCACTAGCATATCCAGCGATCGATCCACATAGATTCCCGCCAGACGGTCAGGACCCACTCCATGCGCCTGCAAATAAATGGCCAGCTGTGTGCTTTTCTCATCAAGCTCCCGATACGTCAATGTTTGACCTTCATAGCTGACAGCCGCTCTATCAGGCGTCTTTTTCGCCTGCTGCTCAAACAACTCATGAAAAGTTATATATGGATACGTTTTTCCTGTGGCGTTCCATGTTTTGAGGTTCATCTGCTTCTCTGCCTCAGGTAATAAAGAATACTCTTTTAAAGGCTGAGAAGGATTCAACATCGCCTGCTCTGTTACATAAACAAAATGGTCGAACATGGCGGATATAGAAGCCGCATCAAACAGCCCAGTATTGTACTTGATGTTCAGCTCCATTTTTTCTTCTGTTTCCCACAGTTCAAATACTAATTCGTATTCGCCCTCTTGGTGAATATACTCAACGTAATCGACAGAAAAGAAGTCAGCATAGCGGCTCAGCAAGCTTTGATAGCTTCCGGATTGAAGAAAATTCTGATAGAAAAAAGCGGTTTGAAATACCGGTGAACCTGCTTGACTGCGAGGAATATTCAGATCCCTCACCATTTTTGGAAAAGGATATGCTGCATGATCAAGCCCATCCAATATCGTTAATTGCAATTTTGAAATAAAGCTAGAAAAAGTGTCTGCCGGGTTCAGCTCACTCCGAATCGGGAGCATATTGAGAAAATGTCCAATGGCATCATCAAATCTTTCTTCCGGCCTCACCATGGCCGGCATGCCGACGATCTGTTCCTTTTGGCCGGTGTAACGGCCAAGCAGCAGCATATAGCAGCTTAAGAATACCGTCGTGACATTTACAGAATGCTCTTTCGCAAACGTTCTGACCTGATTCATGAAGCCGCTGGACAGCCGCCTGGTGTATGTATCCTCTCTAAACTCAGAATCGACTGAACTTGCGCTGACCTTAGGCAGCTGAAGATTCGGCAAAGTTCCCGATAGCTGTTTCTGCCAATATGTGCGATGCTTCATGCCATCTTTACCCGCAAGCATGTTTTTCTCCCATCCCGCAAAATCATGATAAATGGCAGGAGAAACAGCTATTTCCGGCTGCTGTCCTTTTAAAAGAAGCTGATAGGTATCAAACAGACTGCGTATAAATGTGACTGACGAAACTCCGTCAAAAATCAAATGGTGAATGACAACTAATAAAAAATGCTCTTGTTCAGATCTGGAAAAGCTCATGACACGCACTAACGGGCTGTTTTCCTTTACATACGGTTCCTTTACTTTCTTTCTAAGAAAAGCAGGAATATCAGACTCTTTCATACTTGAGATGTTTTCTGTCTTGATTTCAATTGAAAGCGCTGACTCATTTTTAAGAAATGGCACTCCGTCTTTCTCTTGGATGACGTGCTTTAAGATTGGGTGCTGATTCAATACAAGGCCGAAAGCCTGCTGGAATGTTTCAAGGTGGAGCCCTGAAGAAAATTTAAAACAGAGAGGTACGTGATATGCACTTTTTTCAGGTGACATTTTTTGCAATGTCCATAATCCTTTTTGAACCTCAGAAAGAGGCTGAAAAGTTGCCTGACTCCTTTCCGGTCCGGTTTTATATGTGTCCGTGCCCTTTTTGTCAGCAGACGAGCTGCTGAGGTCTTCATGTTCTGATAGATAGCTGGCTAAGCGTTCAATTGTAGGATATTGATGTATCTCTCTGGCTGTTAGTTTGATATGGTAGTTTTTCTCGATCGATCGAATGAGCTTCATCATCTTGATAGAATTCACACCAAGACTTTGGATATTTGCATTTGGCTCCACCCAATCGCGGGAAACGTGCAGCTCCTCAGTCAAACAGGTGAGCAGATGCTTCTGTATTTCTTCCCTTACTCTTTTCACCTGGTCTGCTTGCTGTATGTCCTCATCCTGGACCGCATCGTTCATCCGATTGGGTTTATGTAGCAAGTGGTCGAACTCTCCATTTTCAAATGAAGTTTTTAGCTGGGTGCGCTGGATCTTTCCGATAGCCGTTTTTGGAATCTCTTCTTTTTGTACAGGCAGCAAATATTCCGGGGTGACTCCGATCACCTGTGAGACATGGGATTGTATGTTTCTAAGAAGCTGAGACATCTGCTCATCATTTAATTTTGCAGAAGTAACAAAGAAGATAGCCAGCTGATCTGTTGAATTCTGGCCCAGACGGACAGCGCAAGCAGCGGTATAAGAAGTTTCAATTTCAGATAATTCTTCAACTGCAGACTCAATTGCATGACTGTAATAATTAATGCCGTTAATGATAATTGCATCTTTCGTACGGCCTGTTATGGTTAAGCGCCCGTTTCGCAAAAAGCCAAGATCTCCGGTTTCAAACCAGCCGTCTTCTGTAAACACACTCTCATTCAAATCAGGCCGCTGGTAATAACCGCTAGTAACAGAAAGACCCGAGACTTGAAAACGGCCGATCTCGCCCTCTTCAACCAATTCATTATGGTCATTCACAATTCTCATAGAGAAGCCGGGGATTGGAGAGCCTATTTCAACAAAATGATCATCATCACTTGTTCCAGCCCGGGTAAATTCATGAGAAAAAATAACGCCCGATGAAGTTTCGGACATTCCCCATGCAGGTCGGATGGCGTCAGCAGGCAGTCCATGTGGTTCTAAAAGCTCAAGTATTCTGCGCCCTACCTTGGCTACCATTGCTTCACCGCCATTGAGCATGTATCGCATTGAAGACAGATCCCATTTCTTATCTTTTATTTCTTCTGCAAAATCAGTAACCAGACCAAACGCAAAATTCGGCGCCCACGTAACAGAAGCTCGGTAATGATCAATCCAATCCAGCCATTTCAACGGCTCCATTAAGATCGTTTCGCTTGAGACGTTAATTTCCTGACAGCCAAGATAAACATCCCGCAAATGCAGCATTCCGATCCCTCCGACATGGTCAAACGGCATCCAGTTAAACGTAATATCCTCTCTGGTGAAGCCTTGCATTTGAATAATCCCTTTCACCATGCTCATAATGTTACGATGATTAAGCATAACTGCTTTGGGCGTTCCCGTACTGCCTGAAGTCAGCAATAAAAGCGCTAAGTCTTCGGGACTGGATTGATGCCAATCTGTGTCCGCTTCAGCGCTGAGCAGATCCTCTACAGCAATTGCCCTGAACCCTTCAAGCCCTTGTTCTTTTGCCCAATCGAGCATTTCCTGGTGCATCCCCCGGTCCGTAATCACCGCCGGCTTGTCAAGAAGCGTCCATGCGTCTTTCAGCTTTTGGGTGCCGCTGCTCGATTCAGCATACGTTGGCGGAACGGCTAATGGAGCCGGAACACCCCCTGTTAACACACACCCCCAGAACGCAGGGAGAAGCTGTGAATTGTCACCAAGCTGCAAAATCACGTTTTGTTTTGCTTTCAGGCCTGATTGGCGAAGCCCCTTCGCAATGCGCAGTCCATCATCCCATAATCGTCTGTATGATTGGTAAACTTCAGTCCCATCCGGCTGCAAATAAATGATTCCCTTTGTATCCCCAAGCTCCGCCGCCGTTTTGTATAAAACTTCAGGTATTGTTGCTGGCTGCTTTTCAGATATATGTAAAGGCTCCCCATGACTAACAGAAGGATTAGCTAATATACGGATATTATCATTATTTCTCATCACGCTGCCTCCATTTCACCTGCAAAATTTATATATATTTTCAGTTAATTACCATATAAACCTTTGATTCTACTTTTGACTTCTTCATGATGAAATGTTTTCTCATGCATCATCAATTCCTGTTCAATGACGCGCGGCAGCTGATCGCGAAGCGGGGCAACCAAATGATCTTTCAGTGTAACCAGTGAGTTTCTCGGCTTTTCCGCCAGTTCTTGCGCCAGCTCCACTGCATAATCTAACACTTCTGCACGGGGCAGCACCTTAAAAGGAACCCCTCTTTTTTCAAGATCAGCTCCGCGGTAGCTGCCCGCATTCAATAATATTTCCTGGGACAGGCTGAAACCCAGTTTTTTAGGAACGATAAAGGTAGCGCCCATTCCAGGCGTAAATCCGTATTTCATAAAATTAGCCGTATACACGCTTTCTCTGCTCAGAATGACTATGTCAGCAAAGAGCCCCATGACAAAGCCGCCTCCAATTCCATGGCCCTGCATTGCCGCAATAACTGGAATCTCACAATCCAGCGCCAGAGAATAAAGATTGTCATCAGTGAACTTGGTCAATCCCTGTTGAATTCGAAGCAGTCCTTCTTGCGTTCCTCCTGAAGCAAAATAATTATCATATCCTGTCAAAATAACCGCTTTGTATTTTGGGTTCTGCCGTATGTATTCAAACGCTTGAATTAAACCGTCTGTAAGTTCTTGTGAAAACGCGTTTTTATGAGTGCGATCTTGCATCTTTACCTGAATAATGGCGGATTCAATTTCGATAAGCTCTACAACAGAATGCGTCATGATGTCCTCCTAACGGTTCTGATTGTCATTTTTAAACGGTTACTGATCCTCCCATGGGAATTGCCCTGTTTCAACATATCTGATGATTCCCATTTGGTTTTGAGGATCAGAAAACATGTTTTGATTTGCAGTTAAAGCGGTGGCTTTCGCACGATTGACTTGATGATCAAGTGAGCTCATAAACTGTTTATAATGTGCGATTCCTTTTTTATTCAGCCTCCGCAAACGCAATAAATGCTTTCTCAGCAGCACGTCACTTTCAGCATCAAAAGCATCTATTAACCCCCATTCACTGGCTTCCTGAACGGAAATCGGCTTTGTCATAAGCGTCATATAATGCGCTTTCTGCCAGCCGATACGGCGGATCAGAAACGGTAAAACACAAGCAGGGTACAAGCCGAATAGCAGCTCAGAGAGACTGAATGACGCCGTCTGATCAGCAATGGCAATATCTGTGGCAGATACAAATCCAAGACCGCCGGCATTCACTTTTCCCCTGACATGAGATATCGTGACATAAGGGCCGGTCTGCAATTTCAGCCACAAATCATAGAGAGGCTCTTGGGAGCTTGCCTGTTCTCTGCCCCTTTTCATTTCCTGATAGATTTCTTGAAAATCAGCTCCGAAACAAAACACCTCGGGAAGCCCCTCTAAAACGACAACCGTCACCGTTGATGTTTCACATTGGTTTAACACTTGCAAGCATTCTTCTATCAGCGTGTCATTAATCGTATTATTCGCTTCAGGACGGTGAAAGGTAATATAGCAAACCGACGCTTGAAAGCGGACCTTTATCGTTTGATAGGTCACGAGATCCACCTGTACTTCCGATGAAACTCAGAAATTTCTTCTAAAAACAAGCGCGGCTTCTCTTGAGTGGACTGCATGATGCCCGGTATCATCTCAAAGTCCAGCTTTACATTGCGCGTCCCAAACCGCACCATCCCGCTCCCCTTAAACAATAGCTCATACTCTTCCATGGAGAGCTGATACCGGCGATCCAAATGCTTCTCAATACCAAATGTTCGCTGACGCTCCTGGCCTTGCGGAGTTGTAATTCCGCTGTAAAATTCAGAACAGCAGCCGGATCCGTAGGAAAAACAGCCAATTCGTTTAGGCGAATCAAACCTCCCTTGGTCTATCGTGCTGGCCAATGCCAGAAACAAGGCTGCCCCCATAATATTTCCAACCCGTTGACAGTAGTTTAAACCTGGTTTTACCCGAGTTAAAAAATCCGTCTCAATCCCGGATGTTTTCACCTTCGCCACCTTACGCATCATTGTCCGGTGCGCACCTTTCACCATCCCGCCAAAGGGCGTATGGTAAGCAAGATATTGAAACGTGTCCTGATAATTGGCACCCGGTACACGCTTTTGATATTCCAGAAAGGTCTGTTCGCAGCAATCCAAATATGACATTAAAGACAGATCAGAATCTCCCGCTTCACTGTCGGGAATGGGGCGGCACGTGTCCATCACTTCATAGCCGTAATAACCATTTGCTCCGGGATCTATTTGAAACACCTCGGGATTTTCGCCAACTAAAACGGCCACCGCTCCCGCTCCGGCGCTCGGTTCCGCATAAGACCAATCTTCGCTTAAAGCGTCTCCGCCCTCAGCGATTAAAAAACGTGAAATATCACTGGCGATAACCAGTGCTTTGGCACCCGGAGAAGTCTGGGATAATATAAAATTCACCGCCATCTGAAATCCCGCTGTCCCTGAATAACACGCCTGTTTAACCTCAAACAAACGGCAGTTGCGGTTGAGACCTAAATATTCATGGATATATGTACTTAACGATTTCCCAAAGTCGATCCCGGATTCAGAGCAAGTGATCAGCAATTCAATCCGGTCCTTCTCTGCTTCAGATAAAGCATCAATAATCGGCTTAGCTGCATTGACTCCGAAGGTCACGGGATCTTCATAAGGCAGTGCTACCGCTTTTTCTTTCATTAATAAGTTTTCAAATCTCGCAGTATCTAAATGTCTATATTTGGCCAGCTCCATGACATCAAGGTATGCCGTTCCGCCAAAGACATTCATCGCTTCTATTCCGGCTGAAACCATTTATGATTCGCCTCCACATTTCTCAATGTTTTGTATACAAACCGCGGTGTTCATTCCGCCAAACCCCATGCTTAAGCTCAGCGCATTTTTGATGCGGTATGAAATCGATTTCTCATTTACCCAATGAAAGGAATCATCGATTGGATGATCCAAATTCCTGCTCGGATGCAGGGTAGTTTTTTTCATTTGCAGCAAAACAGAAATAATCTCTACGATGCCCGCCGCACTAAGCCCGTGTCCGGTTATCGATTTTGTTGCATTGATATAAGCATGGGAAAGCCGGCATGCACGGAGCGCCTTTAATTCTATTTCATCTCCAATAAAAGAGCCTGTTCCATGAGGATTAATATAATCAATATCTTCTGGTAAAAGCCTGGCACGCTCCAGTGCCTTCTGGATGACATGAATCTCTCCTTCTAATGAAGGATCAGGATTCCGGTTTCCATCCAGTTTGATTGACCAGCCAGACAATGCTGCATAAGGTTTAAGACCTCTTCGTAAAGCCGTCTCCTTTCGTTCTATTACCAATGCACCGCACGATTCTCCATAGATAAACCCGTCTCTGTTTTGATCGAAGGGACGGCACGCTTTTTCAGGTTCATCAGCATATTTGTCCGTCCCCATAGCGCCTAAAGCCCTTAGCGCCTCGCATTCCATATAAGAAAGATCCATTAAAGCACCAAGTGCAATGCAAGTATCAACTTCGCCTGACAGGACTTGCTGAATCGCATGAATGACTGCTAACTGGCCGCTGGCCGAGGCTCCTCCCACCGTATATGCTAATCCCGTGATGCCAAACTGATCTGTACATATCCCGCAAAGATCGCTGTCCATGAAAGACAGACCATACGCCGGCGAAATAAAACCGGAGCGGTCTTGATACCTTTCATAAACTTCAAAGGTTTCTCTCTGCTGAAAATTTGACCCGCCAACAACCAGTCCGATACGTGAGGAATCTGCATCGTCCAATTCAGCCTCCTCCCAAGCCTCTGTGAGAGTTACCAATGCAGCGCAGCTGGAGAATGATGCTTTTCGCAACATTTTTTTAGAGAGTCGGTCAGGATAAGACAATGACGCAATTTCGGCTCCGATAAACCGGCTGTCTTTTTGTCTGCCTGAACGCTTCATGACATCAAAGGCATGTCTGCCGGACAGCAGCGAGGAAGCAAAGTCCTCTTTCCCTTGACCGATAGAGGCCGTAACGCCTACACCGGTCACCACCACCTCAGGCAGATTGCACTTTGTCATAAAGCACCTCAGCTAATTCACCGATGTTTTTCACCCCGGATAGCTCAATGCGAGGGATTTTTAACGATAAATCCTCTAGCACCATCGTGATAATTTCAGCCCTGTCTACAGAGTCAGCTCCTAGCTCAACTAACTGATCTTCAGGCTCAAATCTGTGTCCGTCTAATTCAGGAAGCACCTCGCAAATATTGGTGATTAATACTTCAAAGATTCTCTGTTTATCCATAATGCGCTCTCTCCTTCAAGGGATTATTTTAATGATTTTTATAGGTATATTTTCATAATATTCAAACTTTTATTTTTATGTTGTCTGTTTCATGCGACGGCTGATACATCGATTGCATCCGTTCATGAAGCAATACTGCCGTTTCTGTCATTAATTTTTTCCCGATTTCATCCACATGGCGGTTTCGCCAATTTTCAAATTGCGATCCTTTAACCCATTGATTAAAGGCTCCCAGCGCGGGACCGCAGTGAATTTGATAATCGACCTTCGAATGTTCGCTTCCGCTGATTGCCAATTTTGAACTGTATCTGAAGTACCATCGGAAAATCAAAGCCATTTTATGCTTCGGGTTTTGTTCAGCCTTCTCAATGTCTGCCGCGGGATAATGCAATGCAATATCTTTATATATGTCTTCTATACTGCGTTTAAAGTATTTCTCCTCAAGCTGGGCCAGCATCTTTGCATCCAGCTCACGTATAGACCCATACCGCTGATACAGTTCATATAACTTGTTTGCCCGTGCGGGAAAGAACACGCCTTTCTTTAGCACCTGCACTTTACTGCCCGATTCAAACATATCACCTGCAGGCGCATAGGCTGTATCTTGTACATTCATCTGCTGAAGCAAATCCTTTACTTTATCACTTGTTGCCGCCTCAACCGTACATTGATTGATTGAGCCTGTTAGAATAAAATCAGCCCCTAGCATAAAAGCCGCCATCGCTGCCTCAGGTGTTCCAATTCCTCCAGCTGCACCAACTCTTATTTTTTTCCGGTATTGATATTTTTTCATCATTTCATCTCTTAAAGATGTCATCGCCGGCATCAGGCTGTATGCCACACCGCCATCTGTATGACCGCCTGAATCAGCTTCTACACAAATATCGTCAGCCATCGGAATGCACCGCAACAATTCAGCTTCGTTCATAGTGATTTTATTTTCTCCTAAAAGCTTTTGCAGCATATTCTCAGGCGCAGGACTCAGAAATGATTCTGCAACTTCCGGCCGTGATATTTTTGCTATGAGACGATTTGAGCATATAACGTCACCATTTTGATTTCGTTTCACTCCTTTTGCGCGGTACCTTACTAATGCGGGGGTGACACTTAAAAATGCTGAAGCCTCCACAATGCTCACTTGATTCCTCAATAAAAGATCGATCATTTTTTCTTCTGATTCAGTATGTTTCATATTGTGGACCAGATTGATGCCATAGGCTTGTCCTTTTCCTAATTCACCTTGTATAGCATGGATCGCATCTTCAACCTCTTTCAGGCTCAAACCTCCTGTGCCAAAGAACCCCATCATTCCCGCTCTTGACAGCTTTACTACCATTTCTTTCGAAGCAATGCCGCGGTACATTCCTCCTGCAAGATAAGCATATGTAAGATGATAATCTTGTTTAAATTCAGCACTTCCTAAAGATTCTGCCGTAATCCCAGCTTGAACATTGCGTTGCTCCTTTAGATGCGCACTGATCGCGGGGTTCTTTTTCGGTATATATGTCAATGGTTCAGCTTCATTTTTAATCCGATGAATGAGACCGGTTAAAACAGTTCCAGGCCCAATCTCTGCAAACTCCATTTCTCCTCTTCCCATCAGAAAACGAATGCTGTCCGTCCATTTCACTGTGTTGTCCATTTGTTCAGATAATGTATCTTTTAATCTGTCTTGATGGTATGGCTCTGCGTAGACATTGGAGATAACCGGGATCGCCAAAGGTGCAAACTGGAATGAGTCAATATATTGCTTAAATACCTGTTTGGCTTCATTCATATATCTGGAATGAAAAGCTCCGCTCACATTTAATGGATGAAACAGCTTTACATCCTTGGTGTTTTCAAAAACAGCCCCAGCTTTTTCAATCTCGTTTTTCGGGCCAGAAATCACAATTTGCCGGGGCGTATTTTCATTTGCCACATCAATGTCATAAAGACGGTGCTCTTCTAAAACGGCTGTAACTTGTTCCTTACTCAGGCCGATCACAGCAGCCATTCCGCCCCCTGTAATTCGTCCCATCAATTCTCCTCTTTTTTTGACGAGCCTTAATCCGGTTTCAAAATCAAATGCACCGGCTGCCATCAGCGCATTGTATTCTCCTAAGCTGTGTCCTGCCGCAAAATCAGGTTTTCTGCCGGTCTCCTCCACTCTCTTCAAGTAACTGAGTGCATTAACAACATACAAAGCCGGCTGCGTGTATTCAGTATGATTTACATCCAGATATGATTTTTCGGTACATAGCTTCTCTATTGAATAGCCCAATATTTGATCTGCTTGATCTGTCAAATGCTGATACTGTTCAAATAGCCCTTGTCCCATCCCCTTTTGCTGGGAGCCTTGCCCTGGAAAGACATATGTAATCATCTTGTAAACTTCCTTTCTGGTGTACGGAAATACTCAACCGTATTCAGATTTTTCAGCTCCTGATGAAATGGTGTTATGATTGAGCAGCAACGGTCAGCTGAATCACCCGGAATCAGCTGTTTCACAAAAGCAGCTAAGGTGCCGGATGGCCCTAAATCGATAAACTTGCATGTATGCTGGCTTTCCAAATATCGAATCGCTTCACGAAACATCATTGGCTTTCTGACCGCATTCCAAAAGAAATTCTCGTCCATTACGTGAAGGCAGCTTCCCGTTAAGCTCGATACAATCGGTATTGACGGTTTTTTAAAAGATTTTGATCTTAAAAATTCTGCATAGGCACTCTCTGCCGGATCAATAAGCGAAGAATGAAAGGCATAGGACACAGGAAGCAGCTGGCAAAGAATCTGCTTCTCCTTTAAATCCTCCATAATCTTCCTTATATGATCTTCTTCACCAGAAATGACGAAGTGCGAATCATAATTGATAGAAATGAGTTCACTATTTCCAAACAGTTGCGGATGATCATTCAGCAATTGCGGTTTGTCAAGAATGGCCAGCATTTTTCCTTTATCGCAGGAATTCTGGATGATAATAGCCTGTTCAAGTATGCAATCCAGTATATCCTCTGCGTCTGACACACCAGAAACTGCCGCTGCTGCGAATTCTCCCAGACTTGATCCCAATACGTAATCAGGATAAATTCCCCTGTCTTCCAAAACCTTATATAAGGAATACTCAATCATAAAAATGGCGGGGTGGGAAAAAAGAATACTGTCAAACGGATCTGACACACGTTTACCTGGATGGTAGATTTCTTCAACAATGGATGTGCCGATTCGCCGTGCTGCAATGGCATCCATTTCAAGCATTGATTGGCGAAACACGGTATTTTCCTTAAATAGTTCTTTCCCCATGTGATAGTATTGGGAACCTTGCCCGGAAAACATAAAAACAAGCGGTTCATTCATGTGTATAACCTTCTTTTTTTATATTTATGACGGCTATTGGATTTCTCATTTCCATGCATGTTGTTAAAGCACATAGCAGCGATTGAAATGAAATTAATAAATGGAAAAGACATATGTGAAAAAGTAAAGGAGATTCAACTTGGAAGGATTGCTATTGGTGCTCTGGATGCGGTTCATTTATGACGTGATCGTAGATGTATGTTGATATCTCAAAATTGATGTAACATGATAACAGGATCAGCAAAGAACATCGACTCTATGATTGGTGGGTGCGGTTAAAAAATGGACCATCTAGATGTGGGAGCGATGGTTTGACAGACCGGCTGACATAGTTCAAATGTCTAACTTAATTTATCAGCCTCTTTATGTAACAGTATATAAAGTTATTCAATTAGAAACAGTGTCAATCGAACGATTGAATCTTTAAAACTTTATACCTTAAATGAAAGGAAATCTGTGTTTAGACCTGATTGATGAGATACATGGCCATAGGGGCAAATGCTTTAGCGGGGCATTGCTTCCGCATCTTTCTTTATGCGATGAATTAACCCAGTTAAAACATTTCCAGGCCCTACCTCCTCAAACTCCATATGGCCTATTTTCATTAAGTAGCTTATGCTGTCAGTCCATTTCACTGAATGATTAATTTGATCAGCCAGCGTCTGTTTCATGAATTCGTATGTATACGGTTTGGCATACACATTAGAAATAACCGGGATAGACGGAGGCGAAAAATAAAAGGCATGAAGGAACTCCTCAAATTCTTCTTTTGCCTTATTCATGTATCTGGAATGAAACGCGCCGCTTACGTTTAAGGGGAGTACCATTGTAACTTCAGTCATCGCTTCAAAAAGAGATGCGGCTTTTTCAATCTCATCTTTTTTTCCTGAAATTACAATTTGATATGGGGCATTCACATTAGCGATATCAACATCATGTAAATGATATTTTTTCAGAGCCTTTGCAACCTGCTCTTCATTTAGTCCCATAACAGCTGCCATACCGCCGTTGCTTATCAGACTCATCAGCTCGCCTCTTTTTCTGACAAGCTGTAAACCTGTCTCAAAATCAAAGGCTTCAGCTGCAAATAACGCATTGTATTCACCCAAGCTGTGCCCGGCGACAAAGTCAGGCTTAACTTCTTCATCCTTGATTTTTTTCAGATAGCTTAGTGCGTTTACCACATATAACGCCGGCTGAGTAAATTGCGTTTTGTTTAAATTGGAATAAGGATTTTCCAGGCAAAGACGTTTGATAGAATATCCTAAGATCTCATCTGCCTGATCCGTCAGTTCTTTAAATTCATCGAATAGGCCGCTGCCCATTCCCTGTTTTTGTGAACCCTGACCTGGAAAAACATATGTGATCATTCTCTCAAAGCCACCCTTCCGATTAGTAGATGTGTTTCACTTCTGTATGATTTTATAATAGTGATGACCGGATAAATAGTAGCATGTTCATGTTGATGGTAACCTCTGTAAATATTATCCGTCAAGTTAATTTTTCCTACAGTTTGCTCCATTGTTTTTCTGCTTTTTTCCATTGAGGAATAAAGGATCAGGAGATATAACAGAACATAAGAAAAAAGACCCGGATTACATATAGGGCGCCATATCATGATAATGCGCTTCATTTTCTTTCAAATGAGTTTTCAAAATAAATAACACCTTCTATGTAATCATTTTCGAAAATAAAAATCATTTAGATATTCGAAGAAAAATAGGATAATAGATTCAGAAGGATTATTTAAAATCAAAAATACCTTTTTGGTTTTTACGAGTGCGAAATTTCACAAAATATTCTTTTTTATCAATTTGAAAGTAAATATTATGCTGATAAAGATCCTTTATCGAATGGCCGGGCGATTTGCCAAATGAGTGACCAGGATACACCCGTACATGGGGTGAAACCTCCGACTTTATTCTTTGAATACTATCAAACATCTCTTCCGCAGAGCTGCCATCATCCTCACATATGCCGCACCCTTCTGTAAACACCGTATCTCCGGTAAAAATACTCTCAGAAAACAAATAACACATTCCGCCGGCTGTATGCCCCGGTGTGAGAAGGCATTGTGCTCTTGTGTTTCCTATGCTGATTGTCTGATGATCATCTAGGCTAATTAAATTTCTGCATCGGAATTGATAATAATCAATTTCTTTTTTTGACATATAAACTTGAGCGTTAAACATCTTCGTCAGCGGGTCTACCAGATTTACATGATCATAATGAGAGTGTGTCAATGCGACTGCCTTTAATTCCGCTTCGAGTTCGGAAAGTGTAGTGGTTATCTTACTCAATTCCCATGAGGGATCAACAACAATTGCAGATCTGCTTACAATATCTTCAATGATATAGCAATAATTCGTCCAGCCCTGATACCTTGTTTTAATTGGATGCACCTTGTAAGTAAGATTCATTTATACCATCCCTATCATGTAAAGTTCTTAAACGATGGACCAGTGTTCACCCCTCAGTCCGTCTTTCATTCCACTTTACCAAACAGTATGATTGTTTTCCATTTTTTTCAGAGATCCTTGTTCTTTGAAAATAAAAAAGCGACTCTTTTGGACGCATGCCCAACAAGAATCGCTTTTGCACTAGTGCCTTAAGGATGTCGTTTTTGTGTCTCACGTGTATCTTCCACGCAAATTGACTCTACATGCTGCATAATGACCCGCTTGATTCGGTCTTTATTCACGCGCACAGGGTCAAGCATGGCATGTAAAGCCAAGCCGTCAACAAGCGCGTAAAGTCTCTCAGCTTCAATGTCTTTATCAGCATTCTGCTTCAGTAAATCGGATTCATCTAAATAGGCAATCAAATTCCACATGCCGCTGAAAATCCCGTCATGATTCGCATCAAACATATCCTTTTTATGTCTGGCGTAAGCAGTAAAAGCAAACCAAACCTCCATCTCTCTAATCGTTTCTTCATTCGTTGGAACCATTTCAAGCAAAATTTGCAACACTTTTTCCTTAGGGAGCAAATCCCTCACTGCAATGTCCTTAATTCGGTCCGTTACCTTTTCTTGGACAAGTTTCATTGCAAAAGCAAGCAATTCATCCTGTGTAGAGAAATAATGGCGCAGCGCACCTAATGACAATCCTGCTTCCTTTGCAATGTTCCTGGCTGATGCTCCCTCCATCCCTCGTTCTAAAATGACGCGCCACGTTGCTTCTGCAATTTGTTTTCTTCTTATCTCATGGTCAATTTGTTTTGGCATAGCTTTATTGTAACAAGAAAAAAATGAGAGAGCAATTTTTATAATACAGTTGTGTTACAAAAACAAAGATGGTAACATATTATTTAAATAATACAACTGTATTGAAAAGAGGGGAATGGATTGAACGGTATCGCATGGATGATTGTTTTCTGTGAAATTGCGTTTTGGGTTGTCATTGTTTTGGGGCTTGCTGTACGCTACGTATTCAAACGACATACATTAGGACTGCTATTCCTTGCCTTAACTCCAGTTATCGATTTGATCTTGTTAGCGGCAACTGGTGTGGACCTTTACCGCGGAGCCTCAGCGACCGCAGCCCATGGGATTGCAGCTGTTTACATCGGTATATCGATCGCTTATGGAAAACAAATGATTCAATGGGCAGATGAAAAATTTCAATATTATGTGACAAAAAAAGGCGCAAAACCGCTGAAACGTTTTGGAATGGACCATGCCAAGCACGGTGCGAAAGGCTGGCTAAGACATGTGCTGGCCTACTTAATTGGTGCGGGACTATTGGGAGGGATGATCTATTTTATCAATGACTCTGCCCGAACCGAGGCATTGAGCGGCATTCTTAAACTGTGGACTGTCATTATAGGCATTGACTTTCTCATTACAGCCAGCTATTTTATTTGGCCAAAAAAAGAGAAAGCTTCGGTGAATCTCAGGAGTTAACATGATGAAAAAGGCCCTTCCCCAGTGGAAAGGGCCTTTTTTGGTTTTGTTAAAATATGCTATACTATTTTCGTTAGAAAACAGACTTATAGATATTTTGGGCTGATTCAAGGGTAACTGTTTGTATGAGTAAGCAGGTGAAGGGAGTGTCATACATGAACCAAAAAGAACAGAACGAGCACTCTAAAGATTTTAACCTGAGATCAAAATTAATCGGAATTGTATCTATTACTTTTATCGCGGCCATTGCGCTTGCAGTCATCTTCGGCGGCTTTTTCTTCGGGATGAAAGGCTTATTCTCCATACTTGGCATCACATACGCTTCCAATCAAACATTAGCTTTATTTATTTTAGCCTGCTTTGCTGTAGGTTTAATCATAGACCCACTCACAAAGATTATCTCTATCATTTTGGCAAAATCACTTTCATTGAAAAAGACTGCACTTTTTGCTTTTATACTGTATTTTATCAGCAATCTTATAACGATCTGTTTTGCAGATTACTTTATGCAGTCTATTTATATTCCAGATATCTTGCTTGTTGTGATATCAGCAGTGATGGCTTTCACTGAACTTGCTTTTGATGACCAGCCTAATAGAGAAGCAGCTTAAAATGCCGATGGCAGATATGGAGAATTCATAACACCTTATATTTGGACATCACCAGTTATATAAACGAAAAAACTCCCTGTTCACACGAACAGGGAGCAAAACACAATGTTGTAATTTAAATTCTGCATTCTAAAATGATTCTTACATTCGGATCATCAAGTTCATCCAAAAAGATAATGATCTTCGGACCACATGCCATGTGTTTCCACCCCCTCATCCAAAATATACATTAATTCCAATTGCCTGTAAATGGAAATTTTGTTATACGGAGGGACCATGAAGTATAATGCATTAACACTGCTCACACGTTTACAACCGTTTCTTATAATCTGACACTCCAATGAGTACAAAAAAGCATTGATCCATTCAGAGAATGGATCAATGCCTACCACCCCCGCTACATCACGCGTTTGAACATCTTTTCCATCTCATATGTCGAGTGGTGAATGATGATCGGGCGGCCGTGCGGGCATGTAAATGGGTCTGATGTGCTTCGGAGGTCGTCCAGAAGCGCTTTGATTTCGTCGTTTCTGAGGTGGCGATTTGCTTTGATGGAGCCTTTGCAGCTCATCATAATCGCCGCTTCCTCGCGGAGTTTTTTAATATCTATATTTTTGGAGTCGAGCACCTGCTGAATGATTTCTTCTATAAGCTCTGCTTCTTCTCCCTTTGGAAACCAGGCCGGGTGGCAGCGGACGATGTAACTGTTAGAGCCGAATGACTCTAAAAAGACACCGACGCTTTCGAGCTCTTGTTTGTGCTGTTCAATAATCAAAGCCTCATTTGTGGAGTAGTGGAACGTCAGCGGTACAATCATCTCTTGCACCTCAGGCTCAACCTCCCCCACCTTTTCACGAAAGTACTCATATTTAATACGTTCTTGGGCGGCGTGCTGGTCGATAATATATAGGCCGTTTTCGTTTTGTGCCAATATATAAGTCCCGTGCATCTGGCCGATCGGGTACATAATTGGAACCCGCTCAGACGCTGGCTGCTGCTGTTCCTCATGGCATTCCTGCTCAAATGTTTCAGGCTCTTCTGCTGAAACATCGGACACCTCAATGGTTTGTTCCTGATCAACGATAGGTGGAGCATCAAATTGGAGAGGAGGCAATTCTTCCTCCACATCAACCGGCTCTTTCACGACTGAGCTGAGCTTCATTGGTGAATAAGATGACGCAGTCGATTTTTCTGGAACTTTTTTTTCCGGAGGCTTTTCATCAAAGGTTATGAACTGCTGCTCATTTTTGATTACAGGTGCCGATTTTTTCGGGAGCTGGGCACTCGGAATCAGCTGCTGCTGTTTAAATACATCTTTAATTCCGTCACGAATTAAGTCATGAAGCTCTGTTTCCTTGCTGAGCCGGACCTCAAGCTTCGATGGATGCACGTTGACATCGACTAAAATCGGGTCCATCGTAATTTCTATAAAAGTAATCGGATGGCGTCCGATCGGCAGAAGCGTATGATAGCCTTCATGAACCGCTTTGACGAGCGGGAAATTTTTAATGTAACGGCCATTGACCACAGACGACATATAGTTTCTCGACGCCCGTGTAATCTCTGGGAGGGCGATATATCCCTTTACTTCAAAATCCAAGGAGCTCACATGCAGCGGAAGCATTTTTTTGGCGACAGCCGTGCCGTAAATCGCTGCCAGTACATGGCGCACATCTCCGTTTCCGTTCGTTTGAAGCAGGTTTTTCCCATGATGGCGCAGGCGGATCGATACCTCTGGATGCGCCAGAGCAATACGGTTAACCACATCTGTAATGTTTCCAAGCTCTGTATGAACGGTTTTCATATATTTCAAACGGGCCGGTGTGTTAAAAAACAGGTTGGAAACGACAATTTCAGTTCCCTTCCTGCTTGAGGAACGCGATTCGGAAATGATGTTTCCTCCTTGGAGGACGAGCTTCGTCCCAGCTCCTTCACCAGTGCTTGTTGTAATCTCCAGATGAGAGACTGACGCGATACTCGGCAGAGCTTCTCCCCTGAAACCGAGCGTTCTCACCCTGAATAAATCATTTTCATCTTTTATTTTACTCGTTGCGTGGCGGCGGAAAGCTCGCTTGCAATCTTCATTCTCCATTCCTTCGCCGTTATCCAAGACCCGAATGGATGCAAGGCCTGCTTCCTCAATATCGATTTCAATGACTGTGCTGTCAGCGTCGATCGCATTTTCCACCAATTCTTTGACGACTGAGGCGGGCCGTTCCACAACCTCGCCCGCCGCTATTTTATTTGAAAGCTCATCTGACAGTTGGATGACTTTTGCCACATTCATCACCCCGTTTTAATGTAATTTCTTTTGCAGCTTGTACATTTCATTCATCGCTTCAAGCGGTGTCATATCCAGTATATTAAGTGATTTGAAAGCATCGATCACTTGCTTTTCTTTTTTTGAAAGCTTTGGTGTTTCAGCCGGCTTTTCCGCTTCGCCAAAAAAGGACAGCTGTGCCGGCTCTTCTTTCACCTGAGGTTTCTGCACCGGCACTTCCGGTTTGTTTCCTGAATGCTCAAGCTCTTTTAAAATATCTTGAGCGCGCGCAATCAGATCTCCCGGCAGTTCGGCAAGCTGAGCTACATGGATACCATAGCTTTTATCAGCGGCACCTTCTTTAATTTGATGAAGAAAGACAACCGTTCCGTTATATTCTTCAGCGCGAACATGAACGTTTTTCAGCTGGGGCAGCTTGTCCTCAAGAACGGTCAGCTCGTGATAGTGTGTGCTGAACAGCGTCTTGGCGCCGATATGATCGTGAACATATTCAATAATCGCCTGTGCCAGCGCCATGCCGTCATAAGTGGACGTTCCCCGCCCGATTTCATCAAACAGAATGAGGCTGTTTTTCGTCGCGTTGACAATCGCATTTTTCGCTTCAAGCATTTCTACCATAAATGTACTTTGTCCGGAAATCAAATCATCTGCAGCCCCGATTCGTGTAAAAATTTGATCAAAAATCGGAAGCACCGCTTTTTTCGCGGGTACAAAGCAGCCGATTTGCGCCATAATGGAAATGAGCGCGATTTGTCTCATATACGTGCTTTTCCCTGACATGTTTGGACCTGTAATGAGAAGCATTTGTCTGTTATCGCCCATCATACAGTTGTTCGGGACATATTCCTGGCTGTCCATGACTTTTTCAACAACCGGGTGTCTGCCTTCAATCACTTCGACTTCATCTTTAGAGAACTCCGGTTTCGTGTAGTGACGATTTTCACTGATTGTCGCAAAGCATTGCAGTGCGTCCAGCTCGCTCATCTGTTTTGCAAGCTGCTGAAGCCGCGGAATATACTGCTTCACTTTCTCGCGCAGCTCGGTAAACAGCTCGTACTCCAGCTCGCAGATGTTATTTTCCGCCTCTAAAATGAGCGCTTCTTTTTCTTTTAATTCAGGGGTAATGTAGCGCTCTGCATTGGTTAACGTCTGCTTCCGCTCATAACGCCCTTCCTCAAGCAAATGCAAATTTGCTTTTGTCACTTCAATGTAATAACCGAAAACTTTATTAAAGCCGACCTTTAAAGAGCGAATGCCTGTGTATTCCCGCTCCTGCTGTTCCAGGCGGGCAATCCAGTCTTTTCCGTTTCTGCTTGCATCACGATATTCATCAAGCTTTTGATTATAACCATCTTTAATCAGGTTCCCTTCTTTTACCGATAAAGGAGGGTTTTCGTACAGCGCTTCTTCCAGCAGTTCAAGTACATCCCCGCAAGGGTCAATGCGCTTTGCACGTTCCTTGGCCTTGTCATGAGCCAGTGAAGCAACCAGCTGTTTGATGCCAGGAACTTGCTTTAACGATTCCTTCAGCTGAATCAAATCCCGGGCATTGACATTTCCGAATGCAACGCGGCCGGCAAGGCGTTCTAAGTCATATACTTCTTTTAAACGTTCACGCAGATCTTCCCGTTCAAAGAAATGGGACATCAATGTTTCCACCATTTCTTGGCGCTCTTCGATTTGATTGACTCTGATAAGCGGCCGGTCAATCCACTGTTTAAGCAGCCGGCCTCCCATTGCCGTTTTTGTTTCATCCAGCAGCCACAAAAGGGAGCCTTTTTTATTTTTCGAACGGATCGTTTCGGTCAGCTCCAGATTACGCTTTGAGTACAAGTCAATTTTCATCGCTTCCTCAAGCTCATACACCTGTACGGGCTGAAGATGATCAAGGCTGCGCTTTTGGGTTCTTTTCAGATACGTATATAAGCGCATAAATGTTTTTGTTATATCTTCATTATTTAAGTGCTCAATGATCGTTACGTGTTCGTCTGTTTCTCCGTCTTCAATTGAGATCGTTGCACCGCACCGCTCTCTCAGCTGTGCCACAGTATCTGCATCCAAGCTTCCTGAAACCACGATTTCCCGTGCGCCGACTGAATAAATTTCTGATATGACGTCTTCAAGCCGTTCAATCAAAACAGCCAAATTTTCTCCCGTTGTTAAATCAGACAGCGCAAGTCCGTATCCGTTCGAGCAGGCTGAAACAGATGCGATAAAGTTATTTTCCGATTCATGGATGCCTTTGCCGTCCATTACAGTTCCGGGCGTAATAAGCTGCACCACTTCTCTTTTCACAACGCCCTTTGCGGCTTTCGGATCTTCCGTCTGTTCACAGATCGCCACTTTGTAGCCTTTTTTAATAAGCTGTTCGATATACGCGGAAGCAGAATGATACGGCACACCGCACATCGGTATTTTTTCAGCCGCACCGCCATCTCTGCTCGTTAACGTAATTTCCAGCTCTTGTGACGCTTTTTTGGCGTCCTCAAAAAACATTTCGTAAAAATCACCCAGGCGAAAAAATAAAAAGGCATCCTGGTGCTCTGCCTTTATTTTTAAATATTGCTGTATCATAGGCGTATAACCGGCCATTGTTTAATCCCTCACTATGTATCAACGTTTCTATTTTCCAACCTTCATTATAACATAAACAAAAAGTGATAAAAGAATGATATATCAATATAAAAAAGAGACTTGGGGGTACTGTCTCCCCTAGTCCCTTTTTTATTCTTCAGGATCTCCCACTAAAAACTCCGGGTTGATGTCTTCAAGCTCTTCATCAAGCTCATCTTCCCAATCTTCCTCGTCATCCTCTTCCCAGTCAGGATTGACCTCAACAACTACCTTTGTTTCCCCTACCACTTCCGCCAAAAATTCTCTTTCTGCCTGCACAACGATTTTATTTCCATTCGGCGAAATGGTCACTTCAAGGCAGTTTGGCTGCTGAAGCACTTTGGCAATCACTTCATGCTCATCATCTAAGTAATTATTGTCTCTGTATCTGAGTTTAATGACATCTACGTATTTTACCCGTTCTGTGACAACCTCTGTCTTTGTGTTGTCCGCGTAAGAGTACCATACGTTTATATCATAATACCCTTCAATTTCTACCGTTTTTCCAATTTTTTCAGCGTCATACTTGTGGTTAATAATCCAACCACCCAAAATGCTGCTCGGTTTTTTCTCAGGCGAGATGGTGTTGGTGCATTGGGTGAATTTTCGGCCTTTCGCTACTACTGCCTTCGTAATAATTTCCCTGTATTCAGACATTCCGGCATGCCTCCTTGTTCTTCTTCGTGTTATCTTATGCTGGGCATTTGTCTAGTGTGCATTTTTATAAATAAAATATAAAAATACAAAGTTTCTGTTCCATTGTATGCAGGTGTGCCTAGAAACTTTACTTATAAGTGCGATAAAGTTTACACGCGGCTGCGCACAGAAAAACCAATTGAACATTTGGTACATAGATTATTTAGTTCATAACCCGCACATAAAAAAACACGGGCCTGTAAAGGCACCGTGTTTAGAGGGAACAGCTGTTATTTGAATGCTTCACCTTTGAACCGGTTTCCCCTTTCAGCAGGTCGCCTCCGGTTGATGTGATGATTTCATTTGTGACTTGGTTGGAAATGGTGTGTGCAACGAGCTGCAGTAGGTCATTTACTTCCATTTGCGAGTCTCTGAATTCCTGGATAACAGGAATCTCTTCAAGCTCTTCTTGCAGCGCGTCAATTTTTGCTTCTACTTGTTTGAGCGCTTCATGCTTTTCATAATGCTTCAGATTGACAGCCTGCTTTTGCAGGGCTTTAATCTGATTAACGATTGTGGACACTTTGTCATTCTCATTGATTTGCGCTTCAGCCCGTTTGAAAAAATCAACCTCTTCTGTTTCAGAGATCATTTTTGCAAGGTTTCGTGCCTGCTGCACAATGTCTTTTTTTGAGTAGAGCGTCATCTTATTTCACCTCGATTGCTTCTCCTACCATTTCTCCGTCAAGCGACCATGTTTTCGCTTGCTGGATTTTCACGCGGACGATTTTGCCGATGGCTTCCTTCGGCCCTTTGAAATTAACAAGCTTGCTTTTTTCAGTATAGCCCGCAAGAATATCAGGGTTATTTTTGCTTTCACCCTCAACTAATACTTCGACAACCTTGCCTTCGTATTCCTTCATTTTTTTAGCAGAAATTTCATTCACCAGTGCGTTTAGACGCTGCAGGCGTTCTTTTTTCACACGCATCGGTACATTATCTTTCATCTTAGCAGCCGGAGTGCCTTCACGCGGAGAGTAAATGAACGTATAGGCGCTGTCAAACTCCACTTCACGGTATAGAGAAAGCGTTTCTTCAAACTGTTCGTCCGTTTCATTTGGAAATCCGACGATAATGTCCGTTGTCAAAGAAGCGTTTGGCATTGCTTCTTTAATTTTTCGCACCAGCTCCATGTAACGCTCTCTGTCATATTTGCGGGCCATCAGCTTGAGAACTTCTGAGCTTCCTGATTGAACCGGAAGATGAATGTGATCAAGCAGATTTCCGCCTTTTGCCAGCACTTCAATGAGGCGGTCGTCAAAGTCGCGCGGATGACTCGTTGTAAAACGGATTCTCGGGATATCGATTTTTCTCAGTTCATCCATCAAATCACCAAGTCCGTACGTCATATCTTCAAAGTCTTTTCCATACGCGTTTACGTTTTGGCCTAACAGAGTAATTTCCTTATAGCCTTCACTTGCGAGCCTTCTCACTTCCTGAATGATATCCTCAGGGCGGCGGCTTCTTTCTTTTCCGCGTGTGTAAGGCACAATGCAATACGTACAGAATTTGTCACAGCCGTACATGATATTGACCCAGCCCTTAATTTTTCCATTTCGGACTTTCGGAAGGTTTTCAATAACGTCCCCTTCCTTAGACCAAACTTCTACAACCATTTCTTTTGAAAGGTATGCTTCTGACAAAAGCTCCGGCAGGCGATGAATGTTATGCGTTCCGAAAATCATATCGACAAACGGATGTTTTTTCAAAATACGGTTCACGACTGATTCCTCTTGGGACATACAGCCGCACACGCCTAAAATCAGATCGGGATTGTTTTTTTTCAGTGCTTTTAAGTGCCCAAGCTCACCAAACACCTTGTTCTCAGCATTTTCACGGATTGCGCATGTATTTAACAAAATGACATTGGCATCGTCAACAGAGTTTGTCGCTTCATAACCTAGCGCCATAAAGATCCCTGCCATAACCTCTGTATCGTGTTCATTCATTTGGCAGCCGTACGTACGGATATAAAACTTTCTTCCGTCTCCCAATCCTTTAAATTGTTCAGAAATTTTAAAGTCATTATGATAAGTAACGGCTTCCTTGCCTCGTTTTTTCGCGTCTTTTAAAGAAGGCGGAATGTAAACAGCTTCAAAGTACTTGCTGTAATCCTTCTCGGATTTTTTGTCCGATGGATTAACTTGTCCGCTCTCTAATTTTTGTTTTTCATTCATGTCATATTTTCTCCTTTCAAACC
The DNA here is from genome assembly GCF_055486415.1 of Bacillus sp. 9.4. Classification (NCBI taxonomy): domain Bacteria; kingdom Bacillati; phylum Bacillota; class Bacilli; order Caryophanales; family Bacillaceae; genus Bacillus; species Bacillus sp. 9.4. The sequence continues at coordinate 208,322 of NZ_JBVFMU010000002.1, forward strand.
AAACTTCCACCCTTCAGTATAAAGGTTATTGAAGCTCTGCACAACTGGCAACCTATCATTGTACACTCATTGAGAATAATAATCAATAAGGAATCAAAAGAGGAAGAGTAAACTCTTCCTCTTGTTACAATAGCTGGAGCTCCTTTGCCGTCTTTTCGAAGACATCAAGCGCCTGATCCAGTTCATCTTTGGTGTGCTCTGCTGTTATAATCGTGCGAATTCTGGCTTTTCCCTTTGCTACAGTCGGGAAAACAATACTTTGGGCAAAAACACCGCGAGAAAGGAGCTGATCTGAAAATTGCTTTGCCACACCTTCATCACCTATTAAAATAGGAAGAATCGGCGTTTCACTCTTCGTGAGAGTCAGGCCCATTTTCACAAGCATTGCTTTAAAATAGGCAGTATTCTCCCACAAGCGCTCCATATGCTCCGGCTCTTCAAGCAAGACATCAATCGCTTCCATACAAGCTGCAGTGACTGCCGGCGGATGAGATGTGCTGAATAAAAATGGACGGCCTTTATGGCGCAAATAATCGATCAGCACCTTTGAACCTGCAGCGTAACCGCCGAGCACTCCGATTGCCTTGCTTAATGTTCCGACCTGAATATGAACTCTGCCGTCAAGACCGAAGTGATTTACCGTTCCTCTGCCGTTTTCGCCAAGTACTCCAGATGCATGGGCGTCATCCACCATCACAAATGCGTCATATTTCTCAGCGAGCTCTACAATATCAGGCAGAGGAGCTATGTTGCCATCCATGGAAAATACGCCGTCTGTCACAATCAGACGCATCCGATAATTCATTGACTTTCTCAGCACCCGCTCTAAATCACTCATATTGACGTGCTGATACACCTTTTTATCCGCCTTTGTCAGTCGAATTCCGTCAATAATAGAGGCATGGTTCAATTCATCTGAGATGACAATGTCCTCTTTTGATAGAATACTTGAAAGTACGCCTTGGTTTGTTGTGAAGCCTGATTGGAATACAAGTGCCGCCTCCGTTTTTTTAAAGGCTGCCAGCTTTTTCTCAAGCTCTTGATGCATTGTAAATGTACCCGCAATCGTTCTCACTGATCCGGTGCCGGCTCCATACTGCTGAACGGCCTCCTGTGCGGCGTTGATGAGTCTAGGATGTGAAGTGAATCCGAGGTAATTATTAGAAGATAGCTGAATGACTTTTTGGTGATTCACTGTGACAGATGGGCCCTGCATAGATTCAAGCTGTTTTATGTCTTGCCATGTATGGTTTTCTTTCATACTATCAAGCTCTGCTTTTAAAAACTCAAATTCCTTCGTCATGTTTATCCCCCTTTATGGAATTAAAATTATTTTTCCGCACTGCCCGCTTCTCATCAGTTCGAAACCTTTTTCAAACTCCTCTAATGGAAACTGATGGGTAATAACAGGTGCAAGATCGATCACGTTTGAACTGATCAACTGAGACACCTGGCGCCATGTTGAAAACATTTTTCTTCCTGTGATTCCTTGGATGGTAAGCCCTTTAAATACCACTTTATTCGTCAAATCAATTGTCACCGGATGTTCCGGCAAGCTGAGAATATGAAATCTTCCGCCATTCGCAGCCATCGCAAGACCTTGGGCAATCGCTGAGGGATGGCCCGACATCTCACAAACAAGATCTGCTCCTTCTCCACTCGTTAAAGCGCTTACAATTTTGAGCGGGTCTTCTTTTTCAATAGAAACAGTACAAGTCGCTCCCATTTGTTTTGCAAGCCTCAGCCTGTATTCATTCTTATCAATCGCTATCACCTGAGAAGCTCCTGCTGCTTTTGCAACCGCAACAGCCATAAGACCAATCGGCCCGCATCCAATGACTGCAGTCGTTCCTCCTGCAGGCTGGCTCTCGAGTACGGTATGAACTGCATTTCCTAAAGGCTCTTGAATGGAAGCAATAGACGGGTCCATATCAGCGGGATTTCTCCAAATGTTATCAGCTGGAACTTTTACATACTCCGCAAAACAGCCTGCCGTGTCCACTCCGATTATAGCAGTATTGGTACACACATGAGATTTTCCTGTTAGGCAAGGGACACATTCACCACAGACAATGTGTGTTTCCGCAGACACATACTCTCCCACTTTTACACTGCTGACATTCTCTCCCACGTCCTCTACGATGCCGCTGAACTCATGGCCGAAAACATAGGGTGTTTTGATTCTCTGACGTGCCCATTGATCCCAATTATAAATGTGGACATCCGTGCCGCATATGGAAGCTGCTTTCACTTTTATGAGGACTTCATGTTTATCAATCTCAGGAATGGGAACTTCAGTCAGCACAGCACCGAACGCCCCGTCCTTCATTAGAGCTTTCATCTTTCCACTCTGCATGTACAATCCTCCTTGAAAAATTCTTGTTATATTCGGATTGTACCATGATATGGAATAAGCGTAAACAGCACTGTCTTCTCCAGAAGGACAAAAGTATCTGTCTTGAAAAATGGGCGGAATTTTTTTTGAAACGTTTTAGCTCATTTTTGATTTTGTATATTCGCTCATTTATGTGCTAAAAATACTATCGGGAGAAAATATCACAATAAATGAAAAACAACCTGTTTGCATTACGCAAACAGGTTGAGAATGCTTTATTTGTTTTTAGCGAGGCTCCACGATTAATTTAATCGCTGTTCTTTCTTCCCCATCGATTTGAATATCTGTAAAAGCCGGAATACAAATCAAATCAACGCCGCTTGGCGCCACAAATCCCCTGGCAATCGCCACAGCTTTTACAGCCTGGTTTAATGCACCCGCTCCGATCGCTTGAATCTCGGCTGCTCCTCGCTCTCTCAACACGCCTGCAAGCGCACCTGCCACTGAATTTGGACTCGATTTTGCTGAAACTTTTAAGATTTCCATTTCTGCTCCCCCTTAGTTTTACAATGGATAAGTGAGTGTTCATTAGAACAATCATTATTAGATGTTGCTATCCAAAAAGCCATCCCCACAATGCTTTTCAAAAATAGCGGGCTACCTTCCATTTTTACTATATTCACTAAGGAGTTGCTATATTCCTGCTTTTCTTTTTAATATTTTTATAAAATAACCATATGTTCAATTATTCAAAGAACATGTGATCATCGTTGATTAAAATACGCTCAATTTTCACGGCTTTTTTCGTTTGATCGTCAATGTCAATGACAACTCCGCTGAGCGTTGTTTTTCCTTCAGCGACAGTAAACCGGACTGGAAGGTTCGTTTTGAATCGCTTAATAATCGTCTCTCTGTCCATCCCCAGTATACCGTCATATGGGCCAGTCATTCCCACATCAGTAATATATGCCGTTCCCTTCGGCAAAATGCGGTTATCCGCTGTTTGCACGTGTGTATGAGTTCCTACTACAGCCGACGCCTTCCCATCCGTGTACCAGCCAAGTGCGAGCTTTTCACTTGTCGCTTCGGCATGAAAGTCGATAAAAATGTACGGTGTTCTTTTCGCAGCTTCTGCGATCAATTCATCCGCTTTTAAAAACGGGTCATCAAGCGGCGGCAAAAACGTACGTCCCTGCAAATTAATGACTGCTAGTTCTTTGCCGTTTGCTTTCACATATGTGATCCCTTTCCCCGGTGTTCCTTCAGGGAAGTTTGCCGGGCGAACCAAGTTCGGAACGTCATCTATAAAATCAAATATTTCTTTTTTGTCCCATGTGTGGTTCCCCATTGTGATTGCATCTGCGCCGGACTGGATTAAGCTGTGATAAATTTTTTCCGTCAGGCCTTTTCCATGTGCGGCGTTTTCACCATTAATAATGGTAAAGTGAGGCTTATATTTTGTTTTTAGCTTTGGTACATATTCTTTGACCATGTCACGGCCCGGTGAACCGACAACATCTCCGATAAATAAAATTCTCATTTTGTAAATCCTTTCTTCTTGAAAATTCCTTGCCGTCAAAAAAATAAAGTGATGCTTAGCGCATCACTTTATTTTGCATACTCTACGGCTCGAGTCTCTCTGATTACTGTCACCTTAATATGACCTGGATAATCGAGCTCGTCCTCAATTCGCTTGCGGATATCTCGCGCCAGTCGATGAGCCTCAAGATCATTAATTGAATCCGGCTTCACCATAATACGCACTTCGCGTCCAGCCTGAATGGCAAATGATTTTTCAACACCTTCGTAGGACTCAGAAATTTCTTCGAGTTTTTCAAGTCTTCGAATATAATTCTCGAGCGTCTCACTTCTTGCGCCAGGTCTTGCAGCGGAAAGCGCATCTGCTGCAGCTACCAGCACAGCGATAATGGAAGTCGGCTCCTCATCCCCGTGGTGTGATGCAATACTGTTAATCACGACTGGGTGCTCTTTATATTTGGTCGCAAGCTCTACCCCGATTTCAACGTGGCTTCCTTCTACTTCATGGTCAATTGCTTTCCCGATGTCGTGAAGAAGACCCGCACGTTTAGCAAGCTTTGCGTCTTCACCAAGCTCCGATGCCATTAGACCGGCCAAGAATGCGACTTCCATGGAATGCTTAAGCACATTTTGACCGTAGCTTGTACGGAACTTTAAGCGGCCGAGGATCTTGATGAGATCTGGGTGGAGGCCGTGAACGCCAACCTCAAATGTCGTTTGCTCACCCATCTCACGAATATAGTCATCGACCTCGCGGCGAGATTTTTCAACCATTTCTTCAATCCGTGCCGGATGAATACGGCCATCCTGAACGAGTTTATCAAGAGCAATTCTGGCTGTCTCACGTCTGATCGGATCAAATCCGGAAAGAATGACAGCTTCAGGCGTATCATCAATAATCAGGTCAATTCCTGTCAGCGTTTCAAGCGTACGAATGTTACGCCCTTCCCGTCCGATGATACGTCCTTTCATCTCATCATTTGGAAGATTGACAACTGATACCGTTGTTTCGGCAACGTGGTCCGCTGCGCAGCGCTGTAAGGCGAGTGAAAGAATGTTTTTCGCTTTCTTATCCGCCTCTTCTTTCGCACGGTTTTCAGTTTCTTTTGTCATGATGGCGATGTCATGTGAAAGCTCGTTTTCAACCCGCTCAAGAATGATTTGTTTTGCTTCATCACGAGTCAGACTCGAAATTCGTTCCAACTCTGACTGCTGCATACGAATCATCTCATCCACTTTGCTTTCCATCTCTTCAATATGTTGTTGTCGTTCATTCAGAGAATGATCTTTCTTCTCCAACATCGCTTCCCGTTTATCAATTCCCTCATGTTTGCGATCAAGGTTTTCCTCCTTTTGGAGTAAACGGTTTTCTTGTTTTTGAAGCTCATTTCGTCTTTCACGAACTTCCTGTTCAGCATCTATTCGAAGTTTGTGGATTTCATCCTTTGCTTCAAGCAGAGCTTCTTTTTTCAGTGCTTCAGCATCACGCTTTGCATCTTCAAGAATTTGCTCGGCTGCACCGCGTGCGCCCGCAATTTTCGCTTCGGCAATGGTTTTACGAACAAAGTAGCCAACAACTAAACCGAGTAGAATCAGCAAAATGGAGATGAGAACCATCATAATTGGGGTCATACTTTCACCTCCTCTTGCTATGAACTTGGTTGTTGCTTAAAAAGTGTCGGCATGTACATTGTCTAGTTTTCTCAACATACAGAACCTTCACAGGGAATGAGTGTGTTCATCGCCCTTGTCAAGTTTAAATGGTTTAACAATCATGTTAAAAAAACAAATGTTACAACTTCATTGTAAATGTGTCGGAAATACTTGTCAAGCTTGCCATCTTAACGTTTGCAGGCCAGTCGTCTTTTCACGTTCCGAATGCAATTCATCCAAAAGAAGAACGCCAATCATTCTTGATTCAGAAGCTGGTATATTTTATTGTTCACTTGGCCCAATTTAGCATTATTTTGAATGTTTGAGAACAAAATAACAATGGTTTGCCCAGATTTGCTAAAGCTGTTCAAGATATTGAAGCCCGGCATAACACCATGGTTTGAATAGCTTCCGGGAGCAACATAAAATCCCATGCCGTATGTGGAGCTGCTCCCTGGCGTAAACATCTTTTCATAGCTTTTTTGCGAATACAGTTTTCCGTCTATCAGCGCTTGGTCAAATTTGTACATATCTATAGCGCTCATATAAATATCACCCGCTCCATACAGCTGGGATAGATCAGGTATATACGGTGTAACTGTTTTGCTGCCCTCCATCTTATACCCGACAGCAGGATAAGGTTCTTTTTCATATGTTTTGTAAAAGCCTGCATGCGTCATTCCCGCAGGTTTAAAAATATGATTCTTTATGTACTGTTCATAGGGCTCACCGCTTACTTCAGCAATAATATAAGCGAGAACAGAATAGTTGGAATCCTTGTAGTCCCATACGCCCGGCTGACGTTTGATTCCCTGCAGTTCTATGTCTTTTATTAAATCGTCCGGAGTAATGGCGCCGTTTCCGTCAATATGTCCGTTTATCCCCGATGTATGTGTAAGCAGATTCTTCAAAGTAATCGTTTGTCCGTTAGGAAAATGAGGTAAATACGTACTTACCGGATCACTTGTCTGAAGTTTCCCCTTTTCCTCAAGCTGCAAAATAGCAGTTGCAATCAACGCTTTTTGTGATGAACCGACATAAAAAGATGTCAATGGATTATTTTGAATGTAGTGTTTACGGTCAGCATAGCCAAAACCTTTATTTGTTACGATTTCTCCATTTCTGACAATCATGGCTGTTCCGCTGAAACCGATTTCTTCTAAATAATTGCTGATTTTTTGATTTCGATCCACTGTTTTGATTCGTTCCTCTGATTTTTTGGCAGTTTTCTTTTTGACCTCTTTTTTCTGATCGGTATTTGAAACCGCTGCAGTTTCTTGAGATGGCTCGTTTTCTTCACTATTTCGATGAAGAGCATTCCAAATCGTAATGCAAACCATCACTGCTAAAAGACCAAGCAACAGTTTTCCTCTTTTATTTAGTTTTCTCCGTCTGCGTTTCGCAGTTCTTCTGCGGGTTGGGCTTGTCATTCATTTTTTCCTCCCAAAATAAATTCCATTTTGCACACGTTTTGTTAGACGAATAAAGCCCTAAAAAAGTTGTCAAAAAAAGCAATATTTTTATCATTTTTTTGCAAAATACAAAAAAGCTGAGTTTTTCACTCAGCCTTTTGTATCATTTGAAACTTATTTTATTTTTATTCTTCAAATTCGAGTTCTTCTTGTGTCTCTTCAGCTTGCTGCTGCACTACTCCGTTATTATCCAAGCCGTAATGTTCACGAATTTGCTCCTGGATCATCAGCATGATATCTTTATTTTCTTTCAGGAATTGTTTTGCATTTTCACGGCCTTGGCCAAGACGCTCTTCTTCATAAGAGTACCATGAACCGCTTTTTTGCACGATATCAAGTTCAGTTCCTAGATCAATGATTTCGCCTTCTTTTGAAATGCCTTCTCCGTACATAATGTCAACCTCGGCTGTACGGAACGGCGGAGCTACCTTGTTTTTCACGACTTTGATTTTCGTTTTGTTCCCCATTACGTCGTTGCCTTGTTTCAGCTGTTCAGCACGGCGCACTTCAAGACGCACGGAAGAATAGAATTTCAACGCACGGCCGCCAGGAGTTGTTTCCGGGTTCCCGAACATAACACCGACTTTTTCACGAATTTGGTTAATGAAAATCGCGATTGTCTTCGATTTGTTAATGGCCCCTGAAAGCTTACGAAGCGCTTGAGACATTAAGCGTGCTTGTAAACCGACATGCGAATCTCCCATGTCGCCTTCAATTTCCGCTTTCGGAACGAGAGCGGCTACAGAGTCGACAACGACAATGTCAACTGCCCCGCTTCGAACCAATGCTTCCGCAATTTCAAGCGCCTGCTCGCCTGTGTCAGGCTGAGACAGTAAAAGCTCTTCGATGTTAACACCGAGCTTTTGCGCGTATACCGGATCTAACGCATGCTCCGCATCGATAAACGCGGCTTGTCCGCCCTGCTGCTGAACTTCAGCAATCGCATGAAGCGCCACAGTTGTTTTACCTGAGCTTTCAGGACCGTATACTTCAATAATCCGTCCGCGAGGATATCCGCCAATTCCCAGTGCTGTATCAAGAGCGAGGGAGCCGCTTGGTACAGTAGAAATTCTTGTATCTGTCTTTTCTCCCAGTTTCATAATGGAACCTTTGCCGAACTGTTTTTCTATTTGTTTAAGAGCCATATCTAAGGCTGCCTGACGATCACTCATTCTATTTTTTCCTCCTTTATGTTACCACTACATATACTATACCCTGTTTGAAGGGATTTGCCAAGAAAAAAGCGAACGCATATTCGGATTTTTTCTTGGCGTGATTCCTATCAAAATATCATAATGTATCAGAGAAATCATGTTTTCTTAGGAGGATAATGTGCTGAAAATATTATTTTTGCTCTAAAAGCTTTAAGATTAAATGGCAGCCGTATTTAGCGCCGCGTTTTCTGATCCCCGTTCTGGAGCCCGCAAAGTGAAACTCGTGAACCTCTTCTTTACCATTTGCGGAAATGCCGATAAACACATGCCCAGGCTCATGCCCTTCTTGAGCATCAGGTCCTGCTACACCAGTAAAGCTAATGCCGATATCGCTGCCAGTGAGTTTTTGAACACCCTTAGCCAGTTCGGATGCGCACTCCTTACTGACCGCCCCAAAACGATCTAATGTTTCCTTCTTGACACCAAGCACATTCTGCTTCACGTCGTTTGTATAGCAAACAACGCCCCCGGCAAATAATTTTGAGGCACCGCTATGATCCGTCAGCCATTCAGAAAACAGCCCTCCGGTAAAGCTTTCTGCCGCAGAAATTGTTATGCCTTTTTCCTTACACGCTATAGATAGCTCTTTTACAAGAGAAGTATCATCGTAACCATAGAAAAATTCACCGACACGCTCTAAGATAACGGCCTCTGTTTCTTTTAACAGACGCTCTGTTTCCTTTTCATCGGCGTGTTTGGCTGTCAGACGCAGCGTCACCTCTCCATCAGCCGCCAAAGGCGCAATTGTCGGATTGGTTTGTGCATCAATAATATCTTCCAAATCGGCTTCAAGCTGAGATTCACCGATACCGAAAAAGCGAAGAACAGTTGACACAATTTTTTCATTTGAACCCATCTTCCTCAGCAGAAGAGGCTTTGCCTCGTTTTCAAACATTGGACGCAATTCGCTCGGCGGTCCAGGAAGAAGCATATAATAGCGCGATTCATGCTCTGTGAGCATTCCCGGGGCCATTCCAAAGTGATTCGCCAGCACGTCAGAGCCTTCGATCACAAGCGCCTGTTTTCGGTTATTAGGTGACATCGTGCGTTTTGTTCGTTTGAAATAGTCCTCAATGGATTGGAATGCCTCATCATTTAACACAAGCGGACGTCCCAGCGTATTTGCAATCGTTTCTTTCGTCAGATCATCTTTTGTGGGTCCAAGCCCTCCTGAAAAAATAATGAAGTCAGAGCGTTCTTCAGCAATGCGGATGACCTGCTTCAGCCGCTCCGGGTTATCTCCGACCGCTGTATGATAAAATACGTTGACCCCGATTTCAGCGAGCTGTTTGCTGATAAATTGAGCATTTGTATTGGCGATTTGACCAAGCAGCAGCTCTGAACCGACTGCAATTATTTCTGCTTTTTTTGGAAATTCCATGACGAAGTCCTTCTTTCTTAGTTAGATGTTTTTAACGCTTCCCAATTTTTAGAGAAATATTCCCAGCCTGAGACGACAGTAAAGAAGACGGCTACCCACAGCGCCAAGTCTGCAAACGGGAATGACACAAGTTCAAATGGAAGATTATGAAGAAGCAATGCGGATACCGCAATAATCTGTGCCCAGGTTTTGATTTTACCAAGCATGTTAGCAGCTACGACTTCTCCTGTTCCGGCTAAGACAAGCCTTAAACCTGTCACGGCAAACTCCCTGCTGATAATCACAATGACCATCCAAGCTGGAGCGAGATCAAATTGAACAAGGATAATTAACGCTGCGGATACGAGCAGTTTGTCCGCAAGCGGATCAAGAAATTTCCCGAAGTTTGTTACGAGATTCAATTTTCGGGCATAATACCCGTCCACCCAGTCTGTTGTAGATGCAATAATAAATAGAATGGCCCCCGCCAAATGTGCGACCGGGATCGATTCGTCTCCAACTTCGAGCCTGCCCCAGTCAAACGGCGCCAGCATGATAATCATGAAGATTGGGATTAATGCGATTCTAGCTAGTGTGATTTTATTTGGTAAGTTAAACATAAAGCCCCTCCAATTTCATACTCGGACGTGAAGAAAAGTCATCTGGTAATTAAGATGACTTTTCTTCCTTTTTATTTACAATCTTTATGGTTTGTGCCATCACTTTTTTCGGATCAAGTTCATATGAAAGAACCTTACCGTTGATTTTTATTTTCAGATTAGGTGCATATCCAGTGCGGATATCAACTTGTTTCTGATCAGTTATGTCTTTTTTATAGGTTTCGTCTTTTTTCAGCGTTCCTTCTTTTAAAGAGCTGCTGTTTTCATCGCGCACTCGAATCCAGGAGCTGTCTGATGCCTTCAGTTCCAGCTCGATTTTATCAGCGCCGGACACTTCATAAGTCGTTAACGATCCTTCAGTGCCAGCAGCTTTAATCTCCAGCTTATCACTGTCATTTTCTTCTTTCTTATTTTCGTTTTCTTTCGTTTCTTTTTTAGTGTCTGTCTCTTTTTCAGAGCTGTTCTTTTGATTCTCTTTCAGCGTTGAATCTTTAGGGATTTCGTACTTGCTCTCACTTTGCGTAATTGCTTTTTCTGATGCCGCATTGTGATCATCACTGCTTTTGTGATTCGCAAACTGAATGATCGCGTACACAATGGCAATCACGACAATCACGCCGAGAATAACAAGTATCGTTGGCAGCAGCTCCAGCGCCTTAGATGCTGGCTTTGGCATTTCCTTTTGAAGATTCATGCCGGAGATCTTTTCAGACACATCGTCATGATACGTATTAGGGATATCTTTTTTATGCTCCTCAAACAGTTGATCCGCATCAAGCCCAACGGCTTCTGCATATTGCTTGATGAATGCCCGAACATAAAACTTCCCCGGAATAATGTCATAGTTCCCTTCCTCCAAGGCGGTTAAATACCTTTTTTGAATCTTTGTTGCCGCTTGGAGATCATCCAATGACATTGCTTTTTCCTCTCTGGCTTCTTTGAGCCGGATTCCTAGTTCAGTCACAACAAACACCTTCCAATTTTAAAAATCAAAGCTTGAAAACCCGGATTGATCAAACATTTGGGGTTCCTCGGCATGTTCATATGTAATAACCTCATCAGGGTCATTTCTCAGTTCAATAATATAATCAAAGTCATCTAGTGTATACTCTGTATTTTGAACGAATATGTCCGGATGCTCCACCACTTTTGTTGCCGGAAGCCGCATGATTTCTCGGACCAGCTGGAGATGGCGTTCCGATCCTCTTCGTGTTGACACAATTCCGTCAACGATAAAGACATTTTCAGTGCTGTATTCATCGGCAATCAGCTGGCTTCTTATCGTCTGCTTTAGCAAGGTTGATGACACAAACAGCCACCTTTTGCTGGCACACACACTAGAGGCTACAATCGATTCCGTTTTCCCGACACGCGGCATACCTCTGATTCCGATTAATTTATGGCCTTCTTTTTTGAACAATTCGGCCATAAAATCGACTAATAAGCCAAGCTCGTCCCGTTCAAAGCGGAACGTTTTCTTGTCATCGGCATCCCGTTGAATATAACGGCCGTGGCGTACGGCAAGACGGTCGCGAAGCCTCGGTTCTCTAAGCTTCGTTACTTTAATTGTTTCCATCGTTTTTAAGATTGATTCTAATCGTTTAATTTGATCTATATGGCGGCACCTGAGGAGCATTCCCCTTCTGGAAAGATCGACGCCGTTTATCGTTACGATGTTGATAGAAAGCATCCCAAGAAGAGATGAAATATCCCCGAGCAGTCCGGGGCGGTTCACTTGAATTTCATATTCAAAATACCATTCGAGCTTTGCCAAATGATATACCCCCTTCATTGTGGCAAAATTTTACCTTCCTTTATCATAAAGCATTTTTCTCTAATTAGAAAGAAGAATGTTGCTGTGATGAGGAAAACATAAAAAAGAGAGGAAAAATCCCCTCTCTTCCTAGTGAGTGCTGTTATTTTCAACAAGCTTAACCATCATATTGGCAATGGCGTGCTGTTCATCTTTTGATGCTACACTCCAAAGATCTGCCAGCACTTTTTCCTGCTCGTTCTTAGATTCCACTTCATTAGCCAAGTAGCTGCCGATTTCTGTCGCAAGATCTGTAATCGTATCCTGGCTCATACCTTTATCTTGCGCATAGTTCAGACGGTCGCCAAGGAAGTTTTTCCAGCTATCCCAGTTTTCTAATACTGACATGCTTGTTTCCTCCATTTCATGTGAAGTTACAAGATTATTGTGTCCTTCGCAAAAGAAACTATACACCGAATATTTTCGGATCAGCAGTGCCAGCCGCCATTCACCGACAGAATTTGACCGGTGATATATGACGCTTTTTCAGACAGGAGAAAAGCTGTTGCCTCCGCAATTTCTTGCGGCCGGGCCAGCCGGCCGATCGGAATCTCATCAGCGATCTCTTCTTTTTCAGCCGGGGTAAATTGATTCATCATATTTGTATCAACTGCGCCCGGCGCTACGGCGTTTACTCTGATTCCGCTTGGCGCCAGCTCCTTAGCCAATCCTTTTACAAATGAATGCTGAGCTCCTTTTGCCATGCTGTACAGCACTTCACAGGATGCTCCAGTCTCTCCCCAAATCGAGCTGACAGCCACAATCGCTCCCGATTTATTCCGAATCATGCCTGGCAGAAGGTTTCTCGTCAGCATATACGGACTCGCTACATGAAGCTGAACCATTTCCTGGACCGTTGCGTTATCTACATCCGTAATCAGCCCAAAATGGCTTCTTCCGCTGTTTAAAACAATCGCATCAATCGGCTGAACAATTGAACTTGTCAGCTTATCTGCCCCATCTTGCGCGGACAGATCAGCTTGTAATATCTCAGCATTTACGCCAAACATCTCACTTAGTTTTTCAGCAAGCTCCGCTGCCGCGTTTTGATTTGTATTGTAATGCAGCAGCAGATTGTACCCTCTAGCTGCAAGGGTTTCGCTGATGCTTTTGCCAATGCCGCCGCTTGCTCCGGTGATTAGTGCTGTTTTGTTCATCCTCTTTCCTTCTTTCCGCAGAAAAACACCCCTCACACTGGAGGGATGTTTTGTTTATGATTTAGGAACAACCTTGCAGACAGTCAGTCTGTCTGCAGAAATTTCCTCTTGTATTACGTTCTGGACATCCTCGAGGGTAATCTGCTCGAGTACGGTTACAACGTCAAACAGGCTCATATCCAAGAACGCATAACGGGTAAATTGATTGGCGATGTATTCAGGGGAATTCAGCGCTTTTAAGAATGTGCCGATCTTTTTCTTTCTGGCAAGTTCAATCTTTTCAGCAGTAATCAGTTCACCGGCGCGCAAAAGCATGCTTGAAATGTCTTCAGCCAATTGATCAGGCTCAGGCGTATCTCCGCCGATCGCCGCAAAACCGAACCCATATTCAGCAGTAAAATCAAAGCTGAACGTTTCGTCAATATATCCTTTTTCATAAAGTGATTCATACTGGGCAGAGCTTTTGCCAAAAAGAGCTTCAAGCAATAAGTTCATTGAAAGTTCATGCTTTAAGAGCTCTTTGCCTAATTTAAACGGCTTTTTGGATTTCAGCCCGACAAGGCATTTCGGTCCCTGCACGTTCATTTTGATCTCTTTTTCTTTTCGGAAAACCGCTTCTTGCTCTTTCACTTCTTCCCGTTTGATCTCCGGCTGATCAGTATACGGCTTTTTCTCCTGGTTTTCTCTTACCTGAGTAATAATCGCTTCAGGATCTACAGGGCCGACAATGAAAAGGAGCATGTTACTCGGGTGATAAAACGTTTCATAGCATTCATAAAGAAGGTCTTTTGTAATATGTGAAATGCTTTCCACTGTTCCCGCTATGTCAATTCTGACAGGATGCTCTTTGTACATGTTTTCAATGACCCCGAAGTAAAGCCTCCAATCAGGGTTATCGTCGTACATATTAATCTCCTGCCCGATAATCCCTTTTTCCTTTTCAACCGTTTTTTCAGTAAAATATGGGTCCTGTACGAAATCGATAAGCGTCTCTAAATTGCGTTCAACATTTGATGTGCTTGAGAAAAGGTAAGCTGTTCTTGTAAATGACGTAAACGCATTGGCAGAAGCCCCCTGTTTGCTGAAATCTTGAAAAACGTCTCCGTCCGCTTTTTCAAACAGCTTGTGCTCAAGAAAGTGAGCAATCCCGTCCGGCACGTGAACCATCTCGTTTTTACCTAAAGGGACAAACCGGTTATCTATCGAGCCGTACTTTGTTGTAAAGACCGCATATGTCTTGTTGAAGCCTTTTTTCGGCAAAACGTAAACATCAAGGCCGTTGGACATTTTTTCATGATACAGCGTCTCCTGAAGCTGTTCATATTCGATTGGTTTGATCAAGATGCACCCTCCGTCCCTTTTAAGAAATAAGTCGTATCAAGCTGAATCTTTTCGCCGGCTTTAATGATATCCTCTTTTGTGACATTCTCAATATTGGCAAGAAAGTTTTCGATAGGAATCTCGACTTGAGCAGCGGCCTGCTGATATAAAAATTCAGATAAACCGTATGCTGTATCAATCGTTTCCAGCACTTGATTTCGAATGACGGCCTTTGTCTGTGCTATATCCTGCTCACTGAAATCGCCGTTTTTCATTGCCTGGAATTGCTCAGCAATAATCGAAACAGCCTGTTCAAAATTTTTCACTTCAATGCCTGACATCACCATTAACAAGCCTTTAAAACTTTCTATACGGGAAGCCGCGTAGTAAGCAAGACTGGCTTTTTCCCGAACATTAATGAAAAGTTTAGAATGAGAGAATCCGCCGAACAATCCGTTAAACACTTGTAAAGCAGGATAATCCTGATCTGTATAAGTGATACTGGTGCGGTAGCCGATATTCAGCTTTCCTTGCTTGACATCCTCTTCATCAATTACTTCTTTTGGCTGAACTTTTTCATCAGCGTGATTGTTTTCAATCGTGCCAAGAGTGCGCTCTTCTGTTTTGAAATACTTATCAATTGCCGAATGTACCTGGTTACTGTCCACATCGCCAACTACATATAAATCAAGCTGGTCTTTTTGGATAGCGCTTTGGTATGTTTCGTATAATTGCTCTGCCGTAATGTCATCGACATCGTCGATTTCACCATTGACATGAAGCGCGTAAGGCTCATTTTTGCACATTTCCTGTATCAGCCTTAAATTCGAATAGCGCATTTTATCATCATAGACGGCTTGGATTCTTTGCTTAAGCGTCCGTTTTTCTTGAGCCACATATTGTGACTGAAAAGCGTCTCCCTCTAAAGCAGGTGAAAAGACGATTTCTGCAAGAAGCTGGAGCCCTTTCTCAAGCAGCGGCGTTTGGTCTTTTAAATATTTTTCATTCGGGATTTCAAGCCTGAACGTAATGACGTGCCGCTCTCCTTTTTTCGTAAGATCAGCCGATACTGACGTGCCGTACAGCTCATCCAGGTATGAACGCAATTCTGCGGTTTTCGGATGGCTTTTCGTTCCGCGAAGAAGCACATGCGGAAGCAGCGCTCTTTTGGTGACTTGATCCTTTGTCAGCGGTGCCAGCATCTTAAAAATAAGCGAGACGGTTTTGAATTTTTCTGTTTCTACAATGTGTGCGGTTAAACCGCCGTGCTTTGATTTGAGTTCATTAACATATGACATATGGAACCTCCTTCGTTCATTTCTTAATTAGTATGTATTATGACCAATTTTCAGCATTCGCAGAAACACTCTTTCATGTAATTATAGCAACTGTAGGATTTATAAGGAAACAATAACCTCCGCATGCTGTATAGGTACAGTTGTAAACTGTGCAAGAAAGCGCAAAAAAAGACGGCTGGCTAGACCGTCCCTAAGTTTTTTTCTTCTTCTTCACTTTTTTTAGCATCTACAGTAAAGAGCACTAAAAATAAAGAAACGATGCTGCAAAAAGCCGAGAGTATGAAAATAATCCAGTTTGCATTAGACATTAATGCAGCAAAAACAGGTGGACCGAGAGCTACTCCTATAAAGCGCATGCTATTGTAGAAGGAGGAAATGGTTCCGCATTGTTCACTTTCAATCCCTTCGGTTATCAGTGCATCTAAAGCAGGAAGAGCCATTCCAATCCCAATCCCGCCAAAGCTTAAAAAGACAAATAAAAAATAAAAACTGTGGTTCCACCACAAGGCAATAAACGAAAGGGTTAACAGAATCATTCCTGTAACAACGCAAAATTTCATTCGGCCTTTATCTTTACCGATCTTTTTGCCAGCTATAAAAGAACTGGTTGACAAAAACAAAAGTGGGATTGCCAGTAATCCGCCTTTAGCTACTCCATCAATGGCATACTTGTTCTCCAGCGTATCTGATAAATAAAATAATACGCCAAATAACAAAAACATAATGACGCACCCGATAATGAAGACCGTATAAAGCCAACGACCATCTTGTTTAAAGATTTTCTTCACACTCTTAATAAACTCAGAAACAGCAGGCGCATCTTCATCTTCTTCAGGCTTGGCCACCAAAAACAATACGAGCAAAAAGCTGATCAAACAGAAAAACGGAATAAACCAAAACGGTACAAACCAATACCAAGAAGCCAGTAAGGCTCCAAGTATGGGACTCAGTACCTTCCCTGACGTGTTGGCGGTTTCAATATCGCCAAGACCAGCGCTGACCTTTTCATCGTCTCCTTTAAACAGGTCGCCGATAAACGGCATGACGATCGGAGCGGCACCTGCAGAACCAATGCCTTGAAGAACCCGCCCCGCCAAGATCATAGCATAAGGATTTTTCATATAGGTCGAGGCAAAAGCAGCTACGGCTCCCCCCAATCCTGCAATGAGGAGGCATGGAAGCAATATTTTTTTTCTCCCGAAACGATCCGACAAATATCCGGCAATCGGAATGCAAATAATTGCTACTACTGAGTATACAGTAATGATTAAAGACACTTGAAATGAAGTCACAGACAGCTTTTTCTCCATCATCGGAAGAACAGGAATCAGCATGGAGTTCCCGAGTGTCATCACAAGCGGGACGGAAGACAATGCAATAATATTTTTCATTCCATTTTTCTCTCTCAACATTTTCACCCATTCACTTTCTTGTCATCTCTTATATATTGCGTTAACCGGAATGAAAGTATGTACAAAGAAACATGAATCAGTGCAAATAAAAAAACAGACACATACAGGCGTCCGTTTTTAGAATCGTTTACGCAAAACATGAAATCTGAATTTATCCGCTCTAAAATAATTTAAAGAATAAAGCACCGGTTTATCGTGCTGATCGTAATGGGTTTGTTTTAACAGCAAAAGAGCTGTTTCCGGATCGCATTCAAGTACTGGAGAAATGGTATCGTGATAGCCGATCGGTTCTATATCAGTTACTGCATAGCTGATTACGGAGCCTGAATTTTTCTCAAGCAGGTCAAACATAGATTCTTGCTGATGAGAAAAAGAATTCGGCAAAATATTCATTGGAATTTTGTCTATACAATACACAATCGGCTGTCCGTCAGCTGTCCTGACTCGTTCAAGGTAAAAAAGTTCTTGCCCTTCTGCCAAGTGAAATCTCTTCGTATCATCTTCAGACGGCATAAGCACTTGTGATGATAGAAAAATCGTGCCAGGGGTCATATTCGCCTGTTCTATCATCTTGGTTACACTGTTCAGCTGTTCAATGCCCGAAAGAAATAACGGCTTAGAATGGACAAAAGTGCCTACACCATGCCTTCTGATAATCACATGCTCTTCTTCCAGTATCCGCAAGGCTTCTCTTAGCGTCGCTCTGCTGACACCAAGCTTTTTGGAAAGCTCAAATTCAGAAGGCAGCTTTTCCTTCTCAGTGTAGATCCCATTTTTTATATCCTCTTTAATTCGTTCAATTACTTTCAAATACAAGTGCCGATTATCAGCTTTTGTAGACATGTTTCCCCTCCGTAAACCACTTTCGATAAAAATTATTGAACAATTGGGACAACTATATCATGTTTTGTCGAAAAAATAAATAGAAAGGTGATCAGTTTACATAATGTTATTATTGGCAACTATAGAAAGCGGAACTCCCTTCATTAAGAAGAGAGCTCATCATATTTCTCTTTTGATAATAATACTTCCCTAGGTTTGCTGCCTTCATACGGTCCGACAACGCCGCGTTCCTCCATTGCGTCAATCAGGCGCGCCGCTCTCGTATAGCCGATTCTGAATCTTCTTTGCAGCATTGAAACAGATGCCGTCTGCATGCCGACAATTAATTCAACAGCTTCATCATAAAGTTCATCAGTAACCTCGGAATGAGTTTCAGTTGTCTCCTCAGGAATCATTTCTTCTTGATATTGCGCTTTCTGCTGCGTAATCACATGGTCGACGACCTTCTCCACTTCTTCATCCGACAAAAATGCTCCCTGCACACGGACAGGTTTGTTAGCCCCTACAGGTAAAAACAGCATATCGCCGCGGCCAAGAAGCTTCTCAGCGCCACCCATGTCAAGAATGGTCCTTGAATCCGTCTGTGAAGATACGCTGAACGCGATTCGTGACGGAATGTTCGCTTTGATCACCCCTGTGATAACATCCACCGATGGCCGCTGTGTCGCAATAATAAGATGGATGCCGGCAGCCCGCGCCATTTGGGACAATCTCGTAATCGAATCTTCCACATCGGATGAAGCGACCATCATGAGATCGGCAAGCTCGTCCACAATGACAACAATATAGGGCAGCTCTGGCTGTTTCGCTCCTTCTTCATTGTTGGCGCGTTTTATATAATCATTGTATCCTTCAATATTTCTTGTACCCGTATGAGAAAATAATTCGTACCGCCGCTCCATTTCATTGACAACCTTTTTCAAAGCCTGCGACGCTTTTTTCGGATCCGTTACAACCGGAGCAAGCAAATGCGGAATCCCGTTGTAGACATTTAGCTCTACCATTTTAGGATCGATCATCATCATTTTCACTTCATGCGGTTTCGCGCGCATTAAAATACTTGTAATAATGCCGTTGACACAGACACTTTTCCCGCTACCGGTTGCGCCTGCGACCAAAAGGTGGGGCATCTTGTTTAACTCAGCCAATACAGCTTCACCTGAAATATTGCGGCCGAGTCCAATTAACAGCTTCGCATCCGGTCTGTCATTCAATTTAGACTCCAGCACTTCCTTCAGCGAAACCATTGCCACTTCTGCGTTTGGAACTTCAATTCCGATTGCTGATTTGCCTGGTATAGGCGCTTCGATCCTGATATCCTTCGCAGCAAGCGCAAGCGCTAAATCATCGCTTAAATTGACAATTTTGCTAACCTTCACTCCGACATCAGGATATACTTCATATTTTGTTACGGCCGGTCCGAGATGAACCTGTGTGACTTTCGCCTTTACGCCAAAGCTTTGGAATGTGCGTTCAAGCTTTCTCGCATTTTCATAAATATTCTTTTTATCAGCCTGCTGGCCGGTATGCTTCGAATCTGCCAGCAAATCCAGTGACGGCATCTCGTAATCCTTATTTTCGAGCTCTGTAAAGGTCATAGGAGGAGCAGAAACAATTTCCTTGTCACCTGCCTCCGGTTGAATGTCCTGAAGCGGCTTCGACACAGGTTCGGCGCGCTTTTCTATAACTGGAGACTCTTCCTCTTCATTACGATCAGAAAAGCTTGAGATAATCGGCTCTGAATGAATAAGAGGCGATACTGTTTCATAATCCCCCTCTTCATCAGGAGGCTCCGGTTCCATTTGCTGTTTTTTGCGGGCCGGTTTTTGTTTTTTGCTCGGCGCTTTCGTTTTTTTCGATGACTGCATATTTGATTTGAAGGATTTCATATCATCAATAAATGCTAACCATTGTTCTTTTATAAAACGTCCAATCGGGCTCATCCACTTTTTTAGCGTTTCTTGTAGCGAGCGTCCAGTTACTAAAATCATTCCGATCAAAATCATGACAATTGCCATGATCTGAGAACCAGTCGACGCAAACAAAAAGTGTGAAGCCGCAAACAGCAGCGCACCGATCATCCCTCCGCCTAAATCAGGTGAAGCAGAGCTGCCATTCATGTCCATTAAAAACAATTCCCACGTATTGCGCACCACGCTTGCGGACTCAATAGACCCTTTGTGCGTCAAATTTTTAAATAGCTGCACGTGAGAAAGCAGCAATATGCTTGCGATGATACAGTACAACCCGGCCTTTCGTCTCGTTAAAAGGCTTGGGGTTTTTTTCTTCCAAAACAGTGAGACTCCTAATACCAATAAACCTAACAAGCATAAAATAAACCACTCTCCAGCAAAAAAGCGGAACAAATAGATAAACGTTTGTCCGACTACCCCCAGCTGCAAGATTGCGATAATTGAAATGGCTATACACAGCAATCCGTTTAGCTCGTATTTTATATTGAGCTGTTTCGCCTGTTTTTTTCTTGATTTTCGTTTTTTCTTTGCCACACTCATCACCTTACTGCGTTAAAAAATGTAAGTTCATACATAATGAAGAAAGCAGCCGTTTACAGGCTGCGTTTTTTCTGTAGGATTCCCCTATTATAGCATATTTTGCCCTTAAAAAAGGGTTGGATTCTTATACGTTTAATTTCAGCTTTTGTCCCGGTGAAATGTCCGGATGCAGAAAATGCATTGGATTGGTGCTCATGATTTGAATGACTTCCGCTTCATTCCCTTTCATTTCGACTAGAAGCGGTACACCTTTATATTCAATTTGCTCATGTGCGCTTGTCTCTTGGTTCTGTTCTGCAAACACAATTTCCTGCGGCATCACGGTATAAAGAATCATTGAATCATCCGTCCTTCTTCTTTCCTTGCTTCGTCGATGAGCTCATTCAGTTTATTGATTGCCTGTCCGACACCGCCTGCGTGATCGATCAATCCGTATTTAACTGCGTCCTTACCGACTACATTTGTTCCGATATCCCGTGTTAAGTTTCCTTTTGAAAACATTAGCTCTTTAAATTTCTCTTCGGTTATATTGGAATGGCTTGTCACAAATTTAACAACTCTTTCTTGCATCTTATCCAGGTATTCAAACGTTTGCGGTACCCCGATGACCAGCCCGGTGAGCCTAACTGGATGAATCGTCATCGTTGCTGTTTCGGCGATATAGCTGTAATCACAGGATACAGCAATCGGAACGCCGATGGAATGTCCCCCGCCAAGCACGATAGAAACGGTCGGTTTCGATAAAGATGCAAGCATTTCCGCTATTGCAAGACCAGCTTCAACATCTCCTCCGACAGTATTTAATATGATCAGCAAGCCTTCAATTTTAGGATTTTGTTCAATTGCCACAATCTGCGGGATGACATGTTCATATTTTGTTGTTTTGTTTTGCGGAGGAAGCTGAACATGGCCTTCAATTTGTCCGATAATGGTCAGACAATGAATATTTGTATCTTGGGGCAGCTGCGGAAGCGTCGTTTCACCAAGCTGCTGTATTTTATTCATAATGCTGTCCTTCGCATCATTTTTTTCAGGACGCTCTTCTTCTGTGTTTTCCATACGATGATCCATCTCGCTTTCATCCTTTCCGAGTTTCTCTTTGTATTATGAACAAAGATACTTCATTCAATCCCGGCTTGAAGGACAAAAAATAAAGACCGGAGCAGCTCCGGTCTTTAGTCAGTCATTATACTTCCATAATAATTGGGATGATCATCGGTTTACGTTTCGTTTTTTCATAAAGGAATTGGTTCAAAGCATCCCGCATTGCCTGCTTCAACGTTGACCATTCGACATTTGATGTTTCAGTCGCTTCTGTCACGATGGACCGTACAAGCTCAGTAGCCTGTACGATAAGACCTTCAGACTCTCTTACATAAACAAAGCCGCGAGTGATAATTTCTGGTCCTGATACAAGATGTTTCTTTTGTTTATCAAGTGTAATGACAACGATTAAAATTCCGTCCTGTGAAAGCAAGCGGCGGTCTCTCAATACGATATTGCCGATATCACCGACACCTAAACCATCAATTAAAATATTGCCGTAAGGAACTTTATCCCCAATTTTTACGTTTTGGCCGCGGAATTCAACGACGTCGCCTTTTTCAATTAAGAAGATGTCACTGCGCTTCATGCCGGTTTCTTCAGCGATTTTTGAATGAGCTTTTTGCATTCTGTATTCGCCGTTTACAGGAATCAAATATTTTGGTTTAAGCAGGTTGATCATCAGCTTTAACTCTTCTTGTGAGCCGTGGCCTGATACATGAACACGCTTTTGGGCAAAGATGACTTGTGCACCGGCTCTCGCAAGAAGATCTACTGTTTTAGAGTAAATGAGTTCCTGCCCGGGAATCGGAGTTGACGCAATGACCACCGTATCCCCTTCTTCAATGTTCAGCTGTTTGTGAGCTTTGTTTGCCATTCTTGTCAAAGCAGCTAATGGTTCACCTTGGCTTCCGGCTGTAATAATAGCCACTTCGCGCTTCGGATATTTTTTGACATCCTGTACAGAAATAAACAATTCATCATCTGCTTCAATGTATCCTAACTTTCTCGCCAGCTGCAGGACAGATTGAAGATTTTTTCCGGCTACGGCAATCTTTCTGCCATTTTGAGCCGCTGCATGAATGACTTGCTGAATCCGGTTAATATTGGATGCGAAAACAGCAATAATCACCCGGTTCTGTGAATTATACAGCGCATCCGAAATTTCTCCGCTGACAGCCGCTTCCGAAGGGGTGTAACCCGGCCGTTCCGCATTTGCACTGTCAGAAAGCAGAGCGAGCACGCCGCTATTGCCGATCTTGGCGATCTCGCCAATGTCGCACGTCTGATTAAGTGCAGGTGTTTGGTCAAATTTGAAGTCTCCCGTGCATACAATAGATCCAAGTGATGTTTTAAAGCTCACACCTACAGAATCAGGAATGCTGTGAATCGTTCTAAAGAACGATACTTTTGTTGATTCAAATGTAATGACAGATTTTGAGTGAATTTCTCTTAAATCAGTTTTTCGGTTATGTCCGTATTGTTTTAATTTCTCTCTTAACAGTGCAAGCGTCAGTTTTGTTCCGTACACTGGAACGGACAGCTTGTTTAATAAGTAAAAAACGCCGCCGATATTTTCATCGTGCCCGTGCGTTAAAAAGATTGCCTTGACGCGGTCAGCCCGTTCAATCAAATATGATATGTCAGGAATCACTACATCAATACCGAGCATTTCGTTTTCTGGATGCATAAGGCCGGCATCAACGACAAATATGTCTGAGTCAATTTCAATGACATAAAGGTTCTTCCCAATCTCTCCGACACCGCCAAGGGCGATAATTCTAACGTTTTCTGTATTTTTCTTTTTCAAAATCTATATCCTCCTAGTCTCATACCCGTCCATCATCACTTGTTCCTATTATAACTGAAAGTAAATTTAGAAAACAAGATAAAGCAGAAGGTTTAGGGAAAACCAATATGTAAAAGAAACGGTCAAACTCAGCTGAATGTGAGAATGACCGCGTTTGTTTCACTGTATGAAATTTTCTTACAGTTCGCTGATCGTGCTGCTTAAGCTCAGACGTTCATCCTCAGTTAACGGGACTAGAGGCAGACGCACAGAACCGACATCAAGACCTCTCAGCTGAAGCGCTGTTTTGACTGGAGCAGGATTAGGCGCTTTAAACAGTTCCTTCATAATCGGCAGCAGTTTCTGATGGATCAGTGCCGCATTAGCTGTTTGCCCATTCGTATAATTTTTGATCATTTGCTGCATATCAGAGCCTGCAATATGGCTCGCCACTGATACAACTCCTCTTCCTCCAACTGAAAGAATAGGAAGCGTCAAAGCGTCATCCCCTGAATAGACATAGAAGTCTTCCGGTGTTTCAGCAATAATTTTTGTAATCGCTTCTAGGTCTCCGCTTGCTTCTTTAATCGCAACCACATTCGGAATGTCCGCCGCCAAACGGATCGTCGTTTCAGGAGCAAGAGAAGCAACGGTACGGCCAGGAACATTATAGAGCATAACCGGAAGAGATGTCTCTGCCGCAATTGCTTTAAAATGCTGGTACATTCCTTCTTGAGAAGGTTTATTGTAATACGGGGTAACAAGCATAACAGCGTCCACGCCCGCTTCCTCAGCTTTTTTTGTCAGCTTAATGGAATCTTTCGTGTTGTTGCTTCCAGTACCAGCGATAACGGGCACCCGTCCGTTTACTTCTTTTACCGTATATTCAAAAAGCGCAATTTTTTCTTCAGTTGAAAGGGTCGGAGATTCTCCAGTTGTTCCCGCTACTACTAAAGAATCCGTTCCGTTTTTCAACAAGTAATCAATCAGTGTAGACAGTTTTTGAAAGTCTACGTTCCCTTTATTGTCAAAGGGTGTAATCATCGCTGTAGACACATTTCCGAAATTCATTTTATTCACCTCATCATGATTCAATCACATTTACTTCGAAAGTTCAAACACTTCATGCAAAGCGTTTACAGCAGGAACCATATCCGCTTCATGGACGAGCACCCATATCGTCGTATGGCTGTCAGCCGACTGAAGGATCGGAATTTCTTTTTCTGAAAGAGCCGATACAATTTTTGACGTAACACCGGGAACACCCATAATGCCCGCGCCGACCGCCGATACCTTCGCGCAGTTTCTCGTCACCATTGGATCATAGCCCATATCCATTAAAATACGCTGAGCTGTTTCTGTTTTATTTCCGGCTACCGTATAGACGATTTCACTAGGTGTAATGTTAAAGAAATCGACACTGATTCCAGCGTTTGCCATAGCCTTGAACACTTCAGTCTGAACGTTATACTGGCCGATTTTCGCAGGCACTTTGAACTGCGTGACATCTTTGACATGGGCGATTCCCGTAATCAGCCTTTCAAAAACATCACTGCCGACCTTGGAAGAGTGATGTGATGTCACCAATGTACCTTTATCATTCGAATAAGTCGAACGGACGCGGATCGGAACCTTGGCCTGCATTGCGATTTCCACAGCACGCGGATGAATGACCTTGGCCCCCTGATACGCCAGGTTGCAGATTTCTGTATACGTCACAACAGGAAGCGGTTTTGCATTTTCCACCACTCTTGGGTCAGCAGTCATCACGCCTTCTACATCGGTGAAAATATCGATGTATTCCGCATCAACAGCTGCTCCGAGTGCGGCTGCAGACGTATCGCTGCCCCCTCTGCCGATTGTTGTTGTATCACCCTTTTCAGTTGCGCCCTGGAAGCCTGCGACGACTACCGCATCATGATTGGCGAGCACACTGAATAAACGCTCCGGTTTCATTTCAATGATTTTTGCATTGGTATGCTGATCATTCGTTAAAAAGCCAGCCTGAGCCCCTGTCAGCGCAGCTGCTTTCACACCGTTATCAAGCAACATGCTTGTAAAGACGACAGAGGAAATAGTCTCTCCGCAAGATAAAAGCAAATCCTGTTCCCTAGGAGAAATCGCTGACTGATCGCCGTAAAGCAGCCCGAGCAAAGAATCTGTTGCATACGGGTCTCCTTTTCGGCCCATCGCTGAAACGACAACGACAACCTTATATCCTTCACTGATTGCTTCTTTAATATGCCCTAAAGCCAGTTTGCGGCCTTTATCATCTTTTACTGATGTTCCGCCGAACTTTTGAACAATTATCTTCACTGTTTTCACTCCAAATTATTCGGACGTAACAGAAGAGAGCAGGCTGATAGCGCCTTACTCTCTTCTATTCGTCTTTAGAAAATTCTCTCTTTTATACGAGGTTTAGTTTTTTCAGGCTTTCTGCAATTTGAACAGAGTTCCATGCCGCGCCTTTTAATAGGTTATCAGAAACAACCCATAAATGAAAACCGTTTGCTCTGTCCAAGTCTTTGCGGATGCGGCCTACAAACACATCGTTTTTGCCGACAGCATCAGCAGGCATCGGATAAAGCTGCTGGCTTGGATCATCCTGAAGTGTCACGCCCGGAGCTTCTTTCAATAGATTTTTAATATCTTCAACTGTAGCGTCATCACGGTCTATTTCGATGTAGACGGACTCTGAGTGCCCAGTTTGGATTGGCAGCCTCACACATGTAGCCGCTACTTGAAGGTCAGGCATGTGCATGATTTTTTTCGTTTCATTTATCATTTTCATTTCCTCAAACGTATAGCCGTTATCTTGGAATTTATCGATTTGCGGAATCGCGTTGAAGGCGATTTGATAGTGTTTTTTGTCACCTTTTACAGGCATGATCTCAGGCTCTATTTCTTCTTTATTTAAAATCGCCTGTGTTTGGCTGTAAAGCTCTTTTACAGCTTCATTACCCGCTCCTGATACTGCCTGGTAAGTTGATACGATGACCTTGTTTAAGCCATATGCTTTGCGGATCGGTTCAAGTGCCGCAACCATTTGGATTGTAGAGCAGTTTGGATTGGCAATAATGCCGTTGTGTTCATGCAAGTCTGCCTCATTCACTTCTGGCACAACAAGCGGTGTATTTTCGTCCATGCGGAACGCGCTCGTATTATCTATAACAATAGCGCCGCGTTTTACAGCTTCTGGTGCCAATGCTTGTGATACGCTTCCGCCGGCGCTGAACAAAGCAATATTTACCCCTTCAAAGCTCTCAGGAGAAGCTTCCTGAACAGTCAGCTCTTGGCCTTTAAACGTGACTTTTGTCCCCGCAGAGCGTTTTGAAGATAGCAATGTAAGTGTGTCCATTTCAAAGTTTCTGTCTTCAAGTGTTTTAAGCATTTGTTGTCCCACAGCCCCTGTCGCTCCGACAACAGCTACGTGTAAACCTCTTCCCATCTGTAAAACTCCTTCCGCCAATCAGCTTCATTGAATTGATTTGACTATGATTTTACGTTTTATTTTACCATAGAATATGCGGGTGATGACCGAATTTTTTAGTTTGGGAAAGATTTTCTGTAAATTTAGTCATTTCCCTGATAATTCTCAACTAGAATCGGCTGAAGCTGCTGGTGCATAAGTGCCTTTTCAATCGTTTGCGGAAGCAGATCCATTTTGGCTACCATTGAATTCGGTTTTTTAAATGGATCGTCTTGCCCGAATGGAATAAAAAAGATATTTTTTGTTGACATGAGCCTCATTAAATTTGTTCCGTTTAAACCGAGAGCATCATTTGTCGAGATACCCAGAACGACAGGCCGATTGTTTCGGATTGTCGCTTTTGCCGCCATCAGCACCGGGCTGTCCGTCATGGCATTTGCCAGCTTGCTCATTGAATTGCCTGTTAAAGGCGCAATGACCATGCAGTCAAGGGGCAGCTTCGGCCCAAGAGGTTCTGCCTTTACAATCGAATCAATGGCCTCATATCCAGTCAGGTCTTCAATTTTTTTAACCCATTCTGCGCCCTCTCCAAATCGGGTATTTGTGGATTTCACATTAAATGTGACTACCGGACGGACTTCAGCTCCTTCGTTGACCAACGCCTCAATTTGCGGGAAAACCGCTTCATATGTGCAATGTGACCCGGTCAGCCCAAACCCGATTCTTTTTCCTTTTAATGACGACATCCTTATTTCCCCTCCTCAGCTTGTATTTCAGCCAAAAGCTTGCTCAAGACGTTTGCAAGGATTTGCCCAGCTGTTTTAGGAGCGACAATCCCTGGAAGCCCGGGAGCAAGAAGTGCTTTAATCCCTTGTTTCTCGGCATATTTAAAATCCGTTCCCCCGGGACGTGAGGCCAGATCCAATATTAAGGTTTTTGGTGTCATGCTAGAAAGTACCGTTTGATTTAAAATCATACTCGGTATGGTATTAATGCAAATATCTATATCTTTTACATGCTCTTTCAACTCATCGGTATGAAAAGGAACGAGCCCCATTTCAGTGATACGTGCCAGATGCGCTGAACTTCTTGCCCCCACTTTTACATTCGCCCCGAGCGCGGCAAATGTACGGGCAATCGTCATCCCGGTGCGCCCCAGACCGAGAACGGCCACCTGTGATCCGTGTATCGTATAATCCGTGTGCTGAATAGCCAGCATGATCGTTCCTTCTACTGTCGGAATAGAGTTGTATATCGCAATGTCATCCCGCTCAAACAGCTTAACAAGTTTTCTTTTTGCCTGAGCTGCAATGTTTTCTAAATAGGCGTTAGAAATTCCTGAGAAAATGACACAATGTGCAGGCGTTCTGTCAAGATGGTCCTGTTTTAACACAACTTCTTCATTAGAAAATACAGTCGATACGACACCTTCTCCTGTTGTCGCGGATACTGGAAGAATGATGCTGTCTATTTGCTGAAAAGGAATTTCATCAATATTGCATTTTACTGCCCCGGTAAAACCGTGATCCAATTGGTCAAAACCGACAAGATAGATGTCAGCCTGCTGTTCAGTGAGCTTTCTTATAATTTCGAGCTGTCTTGCGTCACCGCCAATAACTGCAATTTTCAATCCGGTTAACATTCTAAACGTTCACCTTCTTTGTATATACTGGATCTCTAGTTGTTAAGCTCCCCTTCATCTTATGATCAAAAGGAAATACCGGTGAATATAAAAGATGCGCTTTTTCCATATAAAAAAACATCGGCTCCGGCAGCCGATGTTTCAGATGTTTTCTTTATTTCCCGCTTCACAGTCAATTGGACTATTTACTCTTGTCGGGGAGGCATTTCCTCAGGTACATCTAATATAATCATATCTGAACCGATCTTTTGAATATGATGCCATGGGACACGAATGTCATGACCTTGCTTTCTCAAACCAAACCACTTAACTGTGGGAATGAGGAGTGCTGTAATTTGTCCATCCTGTTCATTGATTTCCAAATCGGTCTGGCCGAGCACTCCGAGCCGTTCAGCTCTTTTGATGTCTACAATTTCCTTTCCCGATAATTCACTGAGCCGCATGTCTGTCACCCCCTTGTACTATGTATGATGAAAGGGATTAAAAAATGCCTGCTCCATTATGGAGCAGGCTTTCCATTTTAAGACGGCATATTGCCGGAAGGGCTGATAAGTGCTAATGCATAGTCTTCAGTAAACAATTGTCTGGCAAGGCCGTTAACACGCTCTAAGTTCACGGCGTTTAATTCATTGATGATTTCATCTAATGTTTTATGTTTGCCGAGCAGCAGTTCATTTTTTCCGTTTCGGCTCATTTTGCTGTTTGTGCTTTCTAAGCTCAGCATTAAGCTTCCCTTCATTTGCTCTTTGCTGTTTTCCAGTTCTTTCGAGGTAATGCCGTCACGTTTTAATGTGGCAAGGGTTTCTTGAATTGTTTCCGACAGCTGCTGAAGCTGATTTGCACCCGTTCCGCCGTAAATCGTTAGCATTCCGCTGTCCTCATATGAGCTGTGATAGCTGTAAACAGAATAAGCAAGTCCTTTATCTTCACGCACATCTTGGAACAGCCGGCTGCTCATGCTGCCTCCGAGCACATTGTTGAGGACGATTAAATCATAAATACGTTCATGGCCAACCTCTAAGCCTTTAAATCCAAGGCACAAATGAGCCTGCTCTGTTTCTTTTTTTCTCGTCAGTTTTTCCGTGTGGAACTCAGGCTTCTCAAGGCCTGTCGCTTTACCTTTCGCCTCGTATGACCCGAACCATTTTTCTACATCTTTGATAAAACTGTCAGATATATTGCCCGCTACCGAAATCACCACTCGGTCCGGCGTATAATAATCATGCATGTATTGTCTGAGAGAGTCACCGTTAAAGGAAGCAAGCGTTTCTTCCGTTCCTAAAATTGGGTAGCCTAAAGAATGATTGCCGTAAGTGGCCTTGCTCAGTAAATCATGTACAATGTCGTCCGGCGCATCTTCGTACATTTTAATTTCTTCATATACTACATTTTTCTCTTTTTTCAGCTCGTTTTCATCAAACGTTGAATGAAAGAACATATCTGCTAATACGTCCAGCGCGTAATTCGCATGCTCGTCAAGCACCTTTGCATAGTAGCAGGTATATTCCTTTGAAGTAAACGCATTGACCTGGCCGCCAATACGATCAAAAGATTCTGCTATCTCGCGTGCAGATTTTGTGCTCGTCCCTTTAAAGAACATGTGCTCTAAAAAGTGAGAAATTCCGTTTATCTCCGGCGTTTCATGTCTCGACCCTGTGCCGATCCATACGCCGATCGCAACAGAACGGACTGTCGGATTATTTTCCAACACAATTCTTACACCATTTTGACACGTATATCGTTTAATCAAATTTGTTCCTCCTATTCAAAGACAAGCTGCCTTCATCTGTTACTTCAATAGTCTTGTTTCATCCATTAGTTCAGTGACTGTTCCAAGCGCATATCCTTTGTCTTTTATCTTTGTAATCAGCGCTTCAAGACTTTCCGCCGTAGGGTCAGTCGGATGCATTAAAATCATGGCACCATTATGTATCTTGCTTAACACTCTCGTCTGAAGTACAGACGGAGCCGGCTTTTGCCAATCGATTGTATCAACTGTCCACATGACTGTTCCCATCTGTTTCTCAGCTGCAATGTCGATAACCGCTTTTCTGAAACTTCCGCTCGGCGGAGCGAACCACTTTGGCTTAACACCGATCGTTTGTTCTATTTGTTCATTAGTCTTGTCGAGCTGCTCGGAAATTCTTCCTGTAGTCAGTTTGCTCATATCCGGATGATTGTATGAATGATTTCCGATTTCATGTCCGTCTTTTGCAATCTTCTTAGCGAGCTGTTCATTTTTTCTCACCCAATTGCCTTCTAAAAAGAACGTAGCTTTAACCTGGTGCTTTTGCAGAATAGGGAGCATTTTTTCCAAATACTCATTTCCCCATGCCACATTGATTAAGAAAACAACCATCGGCTTGTCAGGATTTCCTTTATAAATAGGCTCAGGCTGAAGTGACTCAAGATGAACACTTGGTTTTACTTGGCTGTACACCAGGTCTTTTTCCCGAAACTCGCCATTCTTTTTCATTTTTTTATATGATTGTTCAATATTGACCTTTAATCCATTGTAGCCGGGAATGCTTTTCCACACTTTATCAATTCTTGCATTCTGGGGCTTAACTTCGTACTCCGGCGCTTTTTGAAGCAATTCTTCATATAACGGGTCTTTTGACGCCGTGACAGTCACCGTATCTTTTTTCATTGCCCCTATATAATCAAGTGCATGCGGATTTTCCATCATCTCAAATGAGACAAAAAAAAGAAATAAAAAAACGGCAAACGGTACAAATTTTTTGTACATGTTCTGTCCCCCCTCACCTCACATTATGAAGGAGAAGGACAAGGTAGAACCCGCCTGCTTTTGAAAAGCTTCAAAATAAAGAAGCCGGGTCTCCCAGGCTCCTTTTATGTTTTCATTTAAGATTGTTGTTCTTCTTTTTCTTTCTCTTCACGGAGCACCGCTTTGCGGGATAAATTCACTCGTCCTTGTTTATCAATTTCAGTGACTTTGACAAGAATCTCGTCTCCGATTTTTACAACATCTTCAACTTTCCCTACACGTTCAAGCGCAAGCTCTGAAATGTGCACCAAACCGTCTTTTCCGCTGAAAATTTCAACGAAAGCCCCGAATTTTTCAATCCGTTTCACTTTACCTAGGTAAAGTTGGCCGACTTCAACCTCTCTAACAAGGTCTTCGATGATTTTTTTCGCTTTTTGGTTGCCGCTTTCATCTGTAGAGGAAATAAAGATTGTGCCGTCCTGCTCAATATCAATTTTAACACCGGTTTCTTCGATGATCTTATTGATTTGTTTTCCGCTTGGTCCGATGACATCGCGGATTTTATCAGGATTAATGGTCATTGTTAAGATCTTAGGCGCATATCGAGAAAGCTCTTTTCTTGATTCGCTTAATGTTGCAAGCATGCTGTTGAGGATTTCCATTCTGCCCTTTTTCGCCTGCTGAAGCGCTTCTTCAAGAATCTCTCTGGAAAGGCCTTCAATTTTAATGTCCATTTGCAGGGCCGTTACGCCTTTTTCAGTTCCCGCTACTTTAAAGTCCATATCTCCGAGCGCGTCTTCCATGCCTTGGATGTCAGTCAAGACAGTGTAATGTTCGCCTGATTTGACAAGACCCATCGCAATACCAGCAACTGGCGCTTTAATCGGTACACCGGCATCCATCATTGCAAGTGTGCTTGCGCAAATGCTTGCTTGAGATGTAGAACCGTTTGATTCAAGCACTTCTGAAACAAGACGGACAGTATAAGGGAAGTCTTTTTCAGACGGAATAACTGGCTCAAGCGCACGCTCACCCAGTGCTCCGTGTCCGATTTCACGACGTCCCGGTCCGCGCATCGGTCCTGTTTCCCCAACGCTGAATTGCGGGAAGTTGTAATGATGCATAAACCGTTTCGACTCTTCGACACCTAAGCCGTCAAGGATTTGCACATCTCCCAGAGCACCTAGCGTACATACGCTGAGGGCCTGAGTTTGTCCCCTTGTAAATAGACCTGAACCGTGCGTTCTTGGCAAGAGGCCAACCTCTGAAGAGAGCGGGCGGATTTGATCGACACCGCGGCCGTCCGGTCTTACTTTCTCTTCAGTAATCAGGCGGCGAACTTCATTTTTCACCAGCTTGGATAAAATCTGCTTCACTTGCTTGATTGTGTCTTCATCATGTTCTTCATCCTCGAATTTTGCCACAACTGCGTTCTTCACTTCGTTAATGGCATCTTCACGGGCATGCTTTTCATGAACTTGGATGGCTTTCAGCAGATCCTCTTCTGCCAAAGCTTTTACTTTTTCATTAAGCTCTTCATCAATTTCAAAGAGCTTAATTTCAGATTTCTCTTTGCCGACTGCTGCAACAATTTCTTCTTGGAATGCAATCAGGCGTTTAATCTCTTCATGGCCGAACATAATGGCCTCAAGCATGATTTCCTCAGGAACTTCGTCCGCTCCCGCTTCTACCATGTTAATCGCATCTTTCGTGCCGGCAACGACAAGATTGATGTCGCTTTTTTCAAGCTGATCGACTGTCGGGTTAATGATAAATTGATCATCAATGCGTCCGACAGTAACCCCTGCAATCGGTCCTTCAAACGGAATATCCGATACAGAAAGTGCAAGAGATGAACCGAACATAGCAGCCATTTCTGAAGAGCAGTTTTGGTCAACACTCATGACAATGCTGATGACCTGAACTTCATTACGGAATCCATCGGCAAACAAAGGACGGATCGGACGGTCAATTAAACGGCTGGCAAGAACCGCTTTTTCACTTGGACGTCCTTCTCTTTTAATAAATCCGCCCGGAATTTTCCCTACCGCATATAATCTTTCTTCATAGTTTACAGTAAGAGGGAAGAAATCAAGCGGTTTAGGTTCTTTTGATGCGGTTGCTGTACTAAGTACTGCTGTATCACCGTAGCGGATCATCACAGCACCATTTGCCTGTTTGGCAAGCTGGCCGGTTTCAACAGTAAGCGTTCTTCCGGCCCAATCTATGGTAAAGACATGTTTTTCTTGTCCCATACAATTACGAACTCCTCTCTTCGTTGTGTGAAATAATCAATTACTCCTATTATGAACGAAATGAATTGAACATATCAATGTCAAAGTAGTATGTAAAAGGATTTCAATGATTTGTTATAAGAAATTTCGCTTTAATACGATAAAAAAGCGGGAATCCTCCCGCTTTTTACGATTATCGACGTAAGCCTAGTTTGTTAATTAACTCACGGTAACGAGTTACGTCTTTATTACGCAGATACGTAAGAAGATTACGACGCTTACCTACCATTTTAAGAAGACCGCGACGTGAGTGGTGGTCTTTCTTGTGAGTACGTAAATGCTCGTTCAAGTTGTTAATTGAGTCAGTTAGGATAGCGATCTGAACTTCTGGAGATCCAGTATCAGATTCGTGTGTTTTGAACTCATTGATGAGTTGGTTTTTACGCTCTTGAGTAATTGCCATCCTGTTTCACCTCCAAATCATATTTAGCCCCAGTTACCTAGCAACCGTCGGTGACTTCGGATTGCCAAGCAATGGTTTTAAGACTACGAAAACTATCATACTAAAAATCGCGCCTATATGCAAATATTTTAGAATAAAATTTGTGTGCGTTGCAAGTTATTTCCGCAAATTGCTGAAATAACGGATGGCTTCCTGCTTATCTTTCTCAATTTGCTCAGTTAATTCTTTGATGCCATTGAATTTCCGCTCGCTCCGAATCCGTTTATACCATTCGATTTTTATAGCGGCTCCATATACCTCCTGATCGAAATCAAACAGATTGACCTCGATGGAAGGCTGCTCAGGGCGCTTTTCATAAAACGTCGGCTTATAGCCAATATTGCAAACGCCATTGTAAACTTCGCCGTTCACTTCCGCTTTTACGGCATATACACCTGTGGGCGGAACGATATAGCTGTTATTTAAACCGACATTTGCTGTCGGAAACCCGATGGTCCGCCCTCTTTTATCACCATGAATGACAATTCCTTTAATAAAATAAGGCTGTCCAAGCAAGACATTCGCCAATTCAACATCTCCGTTTTGAAGTGCAGTACGGATATATGAAGAACTGATTTTTTTATCCTGCTCCGTTAATTTTTCTACCATTGTGCACCCAGCTTTTCCGTCTAAATCATCCGGCATGGTCTCCATTGTTCCCTTGCCGTATTTGCCGTACGTAAAGTCAAAGCCTGCCACTGCGTGCTGCACATTAAGGCCGATAATATACTGGTCTATAAACTGCTTAGGAGAAAGAGAAGCAAACACTTCATTAAATTTAACGACATACAGAACTTCTGTGCCTAATTGTTCAATTTGGTTTATTTTGTCTTCAAGAGGCGTAATCAGATCCTTTGGTTCCTTATCTCTGCCCAACACGTGAGAAGGATGGGGATGAAAGGTCATCACAGCCAATGTCAGACCTTTTTCTTCGGCTATTTGCTTCGCTGTGCCGATTACCTTTTGATGCCCGAGATGAACGCCGTCAAAATAACCTAACGCCATCACTGATTTTGCCTGCTCCTCTTTTATTAAATGATGAGGATGTGTAATATGTATCGTCTTCACAGAACGGTCACCTTTTTTCTATTGTTCGCTTTTTTGCATCAATACTTTTGCCGGCTTTAACAGCCCTTTTTTTGCAGGATGAGGGAAATAGATCGCCAAGCAGGTTCCGGATTCAGTAAAGACGGCAATACGGTCCTCACTTGTCATTTCAGAAAACTGCTCGGGCGTCTCAAGCAAAGCCCCATTTTCTACTTTCTTAGCTAATGTATCACTTATGATCCATTTCGGCAAATGATTGAGCGCACGTTCAATAGGAACTGTATGCTCTTCCACGGTTCCGGATTGGGCCTGTGCTTCGAGCTCATCAAAAGTAAAGCATTCGTCGAGAGAAAAATCTCCGGATGCCGTACGGATTAAATGAGACATATGAGCCGGATATCCGAGCTTTTCTCCGATCATGACCGCCAGCGTCCTTACATAGGTCCCTTTGGAGCAAGTCACTGTAAACCGGAAGCTTGCGGTTTCTCCATGATGTTTAATCTCTGTCGTCAGGGCAATGTCTTCAATGGTTATCATACGTTTCGGACGTTCTACTTCAATCCCTGCTCTTGCGTATTCGTATAATTTTTTGCCGTTTACTTTTACAGCGGAATACATGGGCGGAATTTGTTCTTGTTTCCCCTTTAAACTGTTTAAAACCTTTTCTACATCCGCTTTAGCAATGTCGTGATTGACAGGCTTTGTTTCCACCGTTTCTCCGGTTTGATCCTCTGTTGTGGTTGAAAAGCCAAGCGTTATTTCTGCATTATACGTTTTAGATTTTTCAGTTAAGTATTCGACTATTTTTGTCGCTCTTCCTACACAAATCGGAAGCACGCCTGACACTTCCGGATCGAGCGTTCCAGTATGTCCTACTTTTTTTGTTTTTAACAGCTTTCGGATCTTCATGACACAGTCGTGCGATGTCATGCCAACAGGTTTATGTAAAAGGAGAACTCCGTTAACCATTTGCCTTTCACTCCTTCTGTTTTTTTTCTTTTAAACGAAGAAAGAGGACAGACGATATACGCCTATCCTCTCATTTTTTATTCAGATGGTTTCTCTGAATGTAATTCGTGAATCAGTGTTTCGATCCGATTTCCGTAATCGATTGATTCATCGAACTCAAATTCAATTTCAGGCGTTTTTCGAAGTCTGATGCGGCTGCCGATTTCGGATCGGATAAATCCTTTCGCTTTTGCCAGCCCTTTCAGCGCTTCTTCCCGTTTTTTCTCGTCACCGAGAACCGAGATATACACCTTTGCAATTTGCAAATCACCTGATACACGTACATCCGTTACTGTCAGAAAACCAATTCTCGGGTCTTTCAGCCTGCGGCTGATAATATCACCGAGTTCTTTTTTCATT
Source organism: Bacillus sp. 9.4 (assembly GCF_055486415.1). NCBI lineage: Bacteria > Bacillati > Bacillota > Bacilli > Caryophanales > Bacillaceae > Bacillus > Bacillus sp. 9.4. Next base: position 244,655 of record NZ_JBVFMU010000002.1, read on the forward strand.
TGCTCGCCGACACGGTTTGCTCTCATACTCAATTCAATCACCTCTAAGTTAAAACCACTCTGTCCTAGTGATCGTCCGTTCAATTTCAGGAAAAGAATCGATAAACGCTAGGACGCGCTGCAGTTCTTTTTCTGTTTGAACGCGAGAGGAAGAAACAGCGGCGATTCCGAAGCTGGTTCTTTGCCAGGTGTCCTGATAGCCAATCTCCGAAATCGAAACATTGAACTTGTTTTGAACCCTGGTTAAAACCCGCTTCAGAACGGCACGCTTTTCTTTTAGCGATCCTGCATCATAAATGATGCATTCACACTCCGCAAATCCGATCACGTTCTTTCAATTTCTTGCATGACAAACGCTTCAAGGATGTCACCTTCACGAATGTCATTGTATTTCTTAATTGTAATACCACATTCATAGCCTTGTGAAACTTCTTTCACATCGTCTTTAAAGCGTTTCAGAACATCTACTTCGCCTTCAAAGATGACGACGCCGTCACGAATTAAACGGAGGCCGCTGTCGCGCGTAATGGTTCCTTCAGTAACATATCCGCCGGCAATTGTACCGATTTTAGATACTTTGAATGTTTGGCGTACTTCTACTTGACCAATTACTTTTTCTTCATATTCAGGATCAAGCATACCTTTCATGGCAGCTTCAATCTCGTCGATTACTTTGTAAATGATACGGTGAAGTCGAATATCTACATTTTCAGCTTCAGCCGTACTCTTAGCATTTCCGTCCGGTCTCACATTAAACCCAATAACAATTGCATTGGAAGCAGATGCCAAGATAATGTCAGATTCAGTAATCGCACCAACGCCTGTATGGATGATTTTCACTTTAACGCCTTCTACTTCAATTTTTTGAAGCGCAGCCGTTAAAGCTTCAGCAGATCCTTGAACGTCAGCTTTTACGATGAGGTTGATGTCTTTTACATCACCTTGCTTAATTTGCTCGAATAAATCATCAAGACTGAGCTTCGCTTTATCGCTGCGCTGCTCTTCAAGCTGTTTCGAAGCACGGGCTTCACCGACAGAACGAGCTGTTTTTTCATCCTTAAAGACAAGGAATTGGTCTCCCGCTTGAGGGACATCATTCAAACCGGTAATTTCAACCGGAGTTGATGGGCCGGCAGTTTTCACACGGCGGCCAATGTCGTTGACCATTGCACGGACACGGCCAAATGTATTGCCGACTACGATCGGATCACCGACATGCAGTGTTCCAGTTTGTACGAGCAACGTCGCAACTGACCCTCTGCCTTTATCGAGTTCAGCTTCAATAACCGTTCCTTTTGCCTGACGGTTCGGATTCGCTTTCAGTTCCTCTACCTCACTGACAAGCAAAATCATTTCAACGAGCTCATCAATGCCTTTTCCAGTTAAAGCAGAAAGCGGCACAAAAATGGTTTCTCCGCCCCAAGCTTCAGGGACAAGTCCGTATTCCGTCAGTTCTTGCATCACACGGTCAGGGTTTGCGGATTCTTTATCTATTTTATTCACAGCTACGATGATTGGAACCTCTGCTGCTTTTGCATGGTTAATCGCTTCAACTGTTTGCGGCATGACACCGTCATCGGCAGCTACGACAAGAATCGTAATATCAGTTACTTCTGCACCGCGTGCACGCATTGTTGTAAATGCGGCGTGGCCCGGTGTATCCAAGAACGTGATTTTCTTGCCGTTCTCTTCAATTTGATAAGCGCCGATATGCTGAGTGATTCCGCCTGCTTCTCCTTCAACAACCTTTGTTTTACGGATGCTGTCAAGAAGCGTTGTTTTCCCATGGTCAACGTGGCCCATGATTGTCACGACAGGAGGACGAATTTCAAGATCCTCTTCATTATCAGGCTCTTCGTATTTTTCCAGCTCTGTTTCTTCAAGCACAATGACCTCTTCTGTTTCAACACCATATTCTGATGCAATGAGTTCGATTGTGTCTTTATCAAGCTCTTGGTTAATGGTTGCCATTACGCCAAGAAGCATCAGCTTTTTAATGAGTTCTGAAGGCTCTTTGCCAAGCTCTTCAGCAAGTGCGCCAACTGTTAAAGTGCCAGAGAATGTAATTTTCTCAGGAAGCTCTTTTTTCGGCTTTACAGGCTTTTGCTGATGTTGGTTTTTATTGTTGTTGTTGCGTTTATTTTTTTTGTTGTTGTTATTCTTCTTGTTTTTGTTAAATTGATTATTCTGCACGTCATTCTTCTTTCCGTCTCGAATTTTATTTGGTTGATTTCCAGCTGATTGCTGATTAACCCCTTGTGGCTGTTTGTTTTTGTTCGTTTCTGCTGGCTTTTGAGATTTAGCAGCTGCGCCGCCTTTTTTATATTTGGCATCAAGCTTTTTAATGGCCTTTTCTTCAAGCATGGCCATGTGATTATTCACTTCTAAATCCATGTTCTTCAGTGCGGTCAAAATTTCCTTACTTGAAACATTTAACGCTTTTGCATATTCGTATACTCTCATTTTAGCCATTCGTTCACCCCCAAAAATATTAATCGAGCAAGCTGATCAGCTTATTCGCAAAACCTTGGTCAGTGACGGCGACAACGACACGGGCTTCTTTACCGATAGAGCGTCCAAGAACCGCGCGACTCTCGACTTTTTTATAAGGGACTTTATAATAATTGCACTTGTCAGTTACTTTTTTTGCTGTGTTAGATGATGCATCCTCTGTAAGCAGGACAAGCTTTGCACGCGCATTCCTGATTTCTTTTATTACCAAGTCTTCGCCTGACACGACCTTACGAGCTCGATTGGCCAGACCCAGCAAGGGAAACCATTCCATTCCAGACATTTTATTTTTTCACCTTTTCCGCCAGTTCCAGCAATTCATCGAAAATCTGGTCATCGATTTGTGATTGAAATTGATTTTGCAAAGTGTTTTTCTTTTTTGCTGCTAAGATGCACTCTTTATCCAGCGTTAAATAAGCACCCCGCCCATTCTTTTTTCCGGTCGGGTCTACTGAGATTTCGCCTTCTTTCGACCGTACAACTCGGATCAGTTCCTTTTTAGGCTTCATTTCACCAGTCACTACACATTTGCGTAATGGGATCTTTTTGTGTTTATTCACCTAAAGTCACCTCTTATTCATCCGATTCAGCAGTTTCAGGCTCCGTAAAGAGCGGCTCATCATCTTCTTCAAGTTCTCTCGGATAGATTCCAAGTTCTCTTGCGTCCGTTTCGCTCTTAATATCAATCTTCCAGCCTGTCAGTTTAGCAGCTAAGCGTGCGTTTTGTCCTCTTTTGCCAATTGCCAGAGACAGCTGGTAATCAGGAACAATAACAGTTGTCGCTTTTTCTTCTTCATTAACAATGACATCAAGCACTTTGGAAGGGCTGAGCGCATTCGCGACAAATTCTACAGGATCACTGGACCAGTTGACAATGTCAATTTTTTCACCTTTTAATTCATTGACGATTGCTTGCACACGCTGGCCTTTAGGCCCTACGCATGAACCGACAGGATCCACGTCAGGATCATCTGTACGAACAGAAATTTTTGAACGGTCGCCGGCTTCTCTGGCAACAGATTTTAGCTCGACAGTTCCATCATAAATTTCAGGCACTTCAATTTCAAACAAACGCTTTAACAGACCTGGATGTGTTCTTGACACATAAATCTGCGGGCCCTTCGTTGTTTTTTCTACTTTTGTGATATATACCTTAATGCGGTCATGGGGCTTGTAGCTTTCATTCGGCATTTGCTCATTAACCGGCAGCAAGGCTTCTATTTTGCCTAAAGACACGTAGATAAATTTATTGTCCAGACGCTGGACGATCCCTGTCATGATGTCTTCTTCACGGTCGATAAATTCAGAATAAATCACACCGCGCTCAGCTTCGCGCACACGCTGTGTGACGACCTGCTTTGCTGTTTGAGCAGCTATGCGCCCGAAATCCTTAGGTGTAACTTCGATTTCGACGACATCGCCGACCATATATTCCGGATGGATGCCCTGCGCCTCTTCAATTGAGATCTCTAATCTCTGGTCGTATACTTCGTCAACGACATCTTTTCTTGCAAATACACGGATGGAGCCAGTTTCACGGTTTAGATCCACCCGTACATTTTGCGCTTGATTAAAATTCCGCTTATAAGCAGAAATTAACGCAGCTTCGATTGCTTCGATGATAATTTCTTTACTGATGCCTTTTTCTTTTTCAAGAATCGTGAGAGCATCTAATAATTCACTGCTCATTTAACGGTCTCCCCCCTTAAAACATTTGTATTCATTAGAATGTAACAGCTAATCTTGCATTAGCTATCTTTTCATACGGAATATTGATCCGTTTCTTTCTTGTTTTGATCGTGATCTCAACTGTCACTGTTTGTCCATCAAATTCAGCCAGTTCACCTTCAAACACTTTTACGCCGTCAATAGGCTCATACGTCTTAATGTATACGTTTTTTCCTAGTGATTTTTCGAAATCGGCTTTTTTCTTTAGCGGACGCTCAGCTCCTGGAGATGAGACTTCAAGAAAGTAATTTTGGCTGATTGGGTCTGCCTCATCAAGCTTTTCGCTTAAAGCTTCGCTTACTTTGGCACATTCCTCAATATCCACACCGTCATCGGAATCAATAAACACGCGAAGGAACCAGCTTTGGCCCTCTTTGACAAATTCAATGTCAACGAGTTCCAGCTGAAGGCTGTCTACGATTGGCTGAGCCATTTCTTGAACGGTGTCAGTCACTTTTTTGCTCATGTTCTTCCTCCTTGTGCTGTCGATCTCATATTCGTCTCGTCACTCTGCATAAAAACCCTGCTTCAAAAGAGCAGGGGCTAAAAAGTAAACGATGAACATGTCGAGACAAAATTCTCCTGTTCAATACAAAAGAGCGGGTTTCCCCACTCTTTGCCTCGGTAATCGTTAGCATTTCCAATAAAACTATACCATAACCATATTTTTATTGCAAATGGATATACGCTTACCTTCATACCTAAGCAAGTGACAGAAACTCTAATATTACGATGGCACTTTTTGCGCTTATGTATGCATAGAAGCAGAATTTCTGAGAAATTCTGCTTTCCATATTAGAACAGTGACAATTGGTTTTGATCAGGCAGTGATTCCAGACAGCCATGGCGATCTAAGTACTCTAAAATCGTTTTTGATACTTTCCCTCTCTTTTGCAAATCTTCTTTTGAGAGGAATTCGCCTTCTTCGCGAGCTTTTACAATGTTCAAAGCAGCGTTCGTCCCTAACCCTGGAATAGAGTTAAACGGCGGAATAAGACTGTTGCCGTCAATAATAAACTCTGTAGCGCTGGAGCGATATAAATCGACTTTTTGGAATGAATAGCCTCTCTCACACATCTCAAGCGCTAATTCTAAAACAGTCAGAAGGTTCTTTTCCTTCGGTGAAGCATCAAGTCCTTTAGCGTTTATATCCTCCATTACCGCTCTGATTGCTGTAGAGCCCTTGATCATTGTATCAATATCAAAGTCATCTGCACGAACGGTAAAATAAGCCGCATAATACAAAAGAGCATGATGCACTTTAAAGTAAGCAATGCGGACTGCCATTAAGACATATGCCGCGGCGTGGGCTTTCGGGAACATGTATTTAATCTTTTTACAGGAATCAATATACCAGTCTGGGACATTGTTATTTTTCATTTCTTCTTCCCATTCAGGCGTTAATCCTTTTCCTTTACGCACGAATTCCATGATTTTAAAGGCAAGGGACGGTTCAAGGCCTTGATAGATTAAATAAACCATAATGTCATCACGGCAGCCGATAACCTCACTCAGCTCACAAATATTATTGTGGATGAGCTCCTGTGCATTGCCAAGCCATACATCAGTTCCGTGAGACAAGCCTGAAATCTGAACGAGCTCAGAAAAAGTGGTCGGCTTTGTATCTTCAAGCATCTGCCGGACAAATCGGGTTCCGAATTCAGGAATTCCAAGAGTGCCCGTTTTACAGCCAATCTGTTCTTCAGTCACACCGAGTGATTCGGTTCCCTGGAAGATCTTCATCACTTCAGGATCATCCGTCGGAATTGTTTTCGGATCTATTCCGCTTAAGTCTTGAAGCATCCGAATAACAGTCGGGTCATCGTGTCCGAGAATATCAAGTTTTAACAGGTTGTCATGGATGGAGTGGAAATCAAAATGAGTCGTTTTCCACTCTGAACCTGTGGCATCTGCCGGGAACTGGATCGGTGAAAAATCATAAATATCCATATAATCCGGAACTACGATAATACCGCCAGGGTGTTGTCCAGTTGTACGTTTTACACCTGTGCATCCCTGTACGAGCCGATCTATTTCGGCACCGCGCATATGAAGATTGTTGTCTCCGGCATAGCCTTTTACATAACCGTAGGCTGTTTTTTCTGCCACCGTGCCTATTGTTCCCGCACGATATACATTGTCTTCTCCGAACAATACTTTTGTGTAATTGTGTGCTTGCGGCTGATATTCCCCTGAGAAGTTCAAATCGATATCAGGTACTTTGTCCCCTTTAAATCCTAAGAACGTTTCAAATGGAATATCATGGCCGTCTTTTTTCAAAGGCGTTCCGCAATGAGGACATGTCTTGTCAGGCAGGTCAAAACCAGAACCGACAGAACCGTCATTAAAGAACTCAGAATGCTGACACTCAGGACAAACATAGTGCGGCGGCAGCGGATTTACCTCAGTAATCTCAGTAAGTGTCGCAACTAATGAAGATCCTACGGAACCACGGGAACCAACGAGATACCCGTCATCTAGTGAACGTTTTACAAGTTTGTGAGAGATCAAGTAAATAACAGCAAATCCGTGGCCAATAATACTCTTTAACTCTTTTTCAATCCGCGCTTCGACAATTTCAGGCAGCTCTTCCCCGTAAATGCTTCTTGCACGCTGATAGCTCATTTCTCTGATCTCTTCATCAGCGCCTTCGATTTTCGGCGTATATAAATCATCTTTAATCGGCTTGATGTCATCAACTAAAGAAGCAACCTTTTGGGTATTGGTGACTACGATCTCCTTCGCTTTTTCTTCACCTAAGAAAGAAAAAGCTTCAAGCATTTCGTCTGTCGTTCTGAAATGCACTTTCGGCAGTTCATGCCTATTCAGCGGATTTGCCCCGCCTTGTGAGGATATTAAAATCTTTCTGTAGATTTTATCCTCATCATTCAAGTAATGAACATTTCCCGTAGCAACAACCGGTTTATTAAGCTTTTCCCCCAGCTTCGTGATATTCGCAATAATTTCTTTCAGCGCTTTTTCATCACGGACCAGTTCAAGCTCCAGCAAGTGACGATACACTTCAGGCGGCTGAACCTCAAGGTAATCATAGAATGACGCGATATCTTCCACCTCTTCAGGCGATTTTTGCATCATTCCCTCAAAAACCTCTCCCCTGTCACAGGCAGAACCGATCAGCAGCCCTTCCCTGTATTTCTCAAGCTGAGATCTCGGAATACGCGGCACTCTGTAAAAATAATGAATATGAGAAAGTGACACAAGCTTAAATAAATTTTTAAGTCCCGTGCTGTTCACGGCAAGTAATGTTGCATGATACGGTCTTGATCTTTGATAAGCATTGGACTGACCCATATTTTCATTCAACTCATCATGGTACTGAATGCCTTTTTCAGCTGCGTCTTTCAGCATTTTCAGAAGCAAATAAGCGGTTGCCTCAGTATCATAGATCGCACGGTGATGCTGTGTGAGTTCGATATCAAACTTTTTACAAAGTGTGTTCAACCGGTGGTTCTTAAATTCCGGATAGAGAAAACGTCCAAGTTCAAGCGTATCAATGACTGGGTTTTTAGCTTTTTCGACTTCAAGAAGCTTTTTATAGGCTACATTTAAGAATCCCATATCAAAGCTTGCATTATGAGCGACAAGAATATCATCGCCAATCCATTCTCTGAAATCTCTTATTACATCTACGACATCCGGAGCGTCTTGTAGCATATCATCTGTGATCCCTGTCAGCTCTATGATTGTGGCGGAAAGCGGACGATGCGGGTTCGCAAACGCCTCAAATTTATCAATAATTTCTCCGCCTTTTACTTTTACTGCAGCCAGCTCAATAATGGTATCGTATACAGCAGACAATCCTGTCGTCTCAACGTCAAAAACAACATATGTTTCTTCTTCGAGCAGACGATGTGCGGCATTATAAGCAATTGGCACGCCATCATCCACGAGATTCGCTTCCATCCCGTAAATCATTTTAATTCCATGCTTTTTGGCCGCAGAATACGCATCAGGGAAGGATTGAACGACAGCATGGTCGGTCAAAGCGATGGCCTCATGCCCCCATTTTTTCGCTTGTTCGACAAGCTTTCCGATACCCGTAACAGCATCCATTTGGCTCATTGGGGAATGAAGATGCAATTCCACTCTTTTTTCTCCTTCAGGTGCTGAATCTTCACGGGTTTTTGCTTTTATTTCGTTTACGTCATTTGCGATCATGACAAGGTCTCTGACAAATGTATCATTTTGAATGCTTCCGCGTGCTTTTACCCACATTCCTTTTTTCAGAGACTTCATCAGTGCCGCATCTTCTTTTTCACGTGCAAACATTTTGATCAAAATACTATTTGTATAGTCTGTAATTTTGAAGATACACAGCGTGCGCCCGCTCTTCAGCTCGCGCGTCTCCACATCAAACACATAACCTTGGACCGTAATTCTCCGTTCTTCGTCCATGATGCTGTCAAGTGTCCGGATTTCCTCGTTATCTTTAATTTGATAACCGATAACAAGAGGACCAGATGGTGCTTGGTCTTCATCACTTTCTTTATCTTTCTTCTCCATTTCAATCAAGGCCTGCATAGCACGCTCTTGGTCTTCCGCAAGCTTTTGCTCCCGAAACTTTTGAACTTCCTGCTCGGATACAAATATTTCAGCATCAAGCTGAAGATCCGGAAAGCCAAATTGACGGTAGCCTGCTTGTATCATGGAACTGTATTTGTTCTTTAAAGCAGCCGCTTCTGTATCGGTTTTGGTTTTGACAATCAGTTTATTGCCCTTCAGCTTCGGTTTTTGCTGGTTTAAAAGATTGATAATCGGCGGCGAAATGCCCTGCAGTTCTTCAATGCAGCGTGACCAGTAGTCTTGAATGATACTTTCACTGACCTCGGCATCCTGAACTTCAATTGAAGATGTTACTTTTGCTATGTGGGCGAACGATTGCGTCAGCCTCGTTGTTAATGTGTCATATATTTGAAAAGGCAGCAAAGATTTAAATTGAAAATGAAAATGCCAAGACTTAGAAGCTTTGTGAATTGTCAGCTTTTTAATCTCGCCATGTTCAAAGTATGTCATGAAGGTATCATCTGTCATATTAATCTGCTGCAGAAGAATTTGAAACTGCCTTCTGTTTACTGATAACTGTTCCATTAAGACAGTATCCCTCCCTAAAAACATCATAAGTGAAGGTACCTCAGGCAATGAGGTACCTTCTATTATTTCTATTTTAACATGTTTTTTGATAAATCGTTATGGTGATTACTGCTTGCTGATAAACGCAGATAATTCGTCTACTGAGATCTCAGTTGACTCACCAGTTTGACGAATTTTCACTTCGACGATTCCTTCGTCAGCCCGTTTTCCGACAGTGATACGGATTGGAAGGCCGATTAGATCTGAATCAGCGAATTTTACGCCGGCACGCTCAGCACGGTCATCATAGAGCACTTCATAGCCTTCCGCTTTTAAATCGGCATACAGCTTTTCAGCAAGCTCTCTTTGCCCATCGTTTTTCATGTTCAATGCAAGAATATGAAGATCGTACGGCGCAACGCTTTTTGGCCATATTAATCCTTTTTCGTCGTGATGCTGTTCAGCAATAGCAGAAAGCGTTCTTGACACACCGATTCCGTAACAGCCCATCAGCATTGGTTGCGCGCGTCCGTTTTCATCTAAATATGTCGCATTCATCGCTTCTGAATAGCGTGTTCCGAGCTTAAAGACTTGTCCGACTTCGATTCCCTCAGCAAAACGGATCGTTCCCTTGCCGTCTGGTGAAGGATCACCTTCTTTAATAAAACGAAGATCAGCAAATTCTTTAATTTGCGCGTCACGATTCACATTGACATTTTTATAATGATAATCTCCTTCATTTGCCCCGGCAACAGCATTAACCATTGCTTTCACAGCTTGATCAGCATATACTTCCACATCCTTATGAATACCGACAGGGCCTACAAAGCCTGGCTCTGTTCCGAGCTGCTGAATGACCTCTTCATGTGTGGCAAGCTCTACAACTTCTGCATGAAGCAAGTTTTTCACTTTAATATCGTTAACTTCATGATCTCCTCTTACAAGCACTAAGACAAAACGGTCATCAGCTTTAAACAATACTGACTTAATGCACGCTTCAGCCGAAACCTGCAAGAACGCAGTCAGTTCTTCGATTGTTTTCACGTTAGGCGTATGAACCTTCTCTAGAGCTTTAGGCTCTTCATCTGAAGGAACTTCCTGGTAAAGAACTTCAGCCATCTCGATATTAGCCGCGTACTGTGATTCATCAGAATACGCAATCGTATCCTCTCCGATCGCAGAAAGTGCCATAAATTCGTGCGTATCCTTTCCTCCCATTGCGCCTGAATCAGCGATAACAGGTCTTACATTAATGCCGCAGCGGGCAAAAATATTAGAATAGGCTTCGTACATTTTTTGATACGTTTCATCCAGGCTCTCTGCAGATGCATGGAAAGAGTACGCATCCTTCATAATAAATTCGCGGCCTCTTAACAAACCGAAGCGAGGACGTTTTTCATCTCTGAACTTAGACTGAATTTGATAAAGAGTCAGAGGGAGACGCTTATAAGATTTAACCTCATCGCGAACAAGCGAAGTGATAACCTCTTCATGCGTTGCCCCTAAAGCAAATTCACGGCCATGACGGTCTTTTAGCCTCATCAGTTCGGGACCATACGTATACCATCTGCCTGATTCCTGCCATGTCTCTGCCTGCTGCAATGCGGGCATGAGCATTTCTACGGCATCAATTTTCTCCATTTCCTCTCGAACAATCTGCTGAATGTTTTGAATCACCTTATACGCAAGAGGCATATAGCTGTATACCCCGCTCGTATTCTGTCTGATAAATCCTGCTCTCAGAAGAAGCTGATGACTTTTTGCTTCGGCATCAGCTGGAACTTCACGGAGCGTAGGAATAAGCGTCAAGCTTTGTCTCATTTCTTCGCACCTCTGATTGATTTACTTTTCGTTTACAAAAACAGCCGCTGGATATCGTTCCATGTGACAACCAGCATAAGAAGCATTAAGAAAGCTACTCCGATAAACACAACAAATGCTTCTTTTTCCCTGTTAATCGGTTTGCCCCGAATCGCTTCAATAAATAGAAACAACAGTCTTCCTCCGTCAAGTGCCGGAATCGGAAGCAGGTTGACAATCCCAAGGTTAATGCTTAAAAACGCCGCAAACTGAAATAAGTTCACTATCCCTGTTTTCGCCACTTGGTCTGTCATGTCATATATGCCGACAGGACCTGACAGCATATCGAGTTTAAATTGGCCTGTTACTAATTTGCTCAGATTGGTTAAAATGGCTTTGGTGACATCAACTGTTGATGTCGCGCCGTAAGCAACCGCTGAGAGTACGCCTTTTTCAGTCGGCGCATAGGAACCGAAACGTCCGATTGTTTTTTTGTTCTCATCTTTAACAGCTTCCGGAGTCACCGAAATATGAAGCGTTTTGTTATCTCTTTTTACTGCAACGTCCATTTCTTTCTCCGGGTTTTCTTTTACAGCGGAGACAATGTCAGTCCAAGACCTCATTTTCTCTCCGTTAATGCTTTGGATATAATCCCCTTCTTTTAGCCCTGCTTCAGCCGCCCGTCCATTGTCTGTCAGCTGCCCGAGCATAGGTTCATTTGACGGTACGCCTTGAATCAGCCCAAGCATCACTAAAATGATGTAAGCTAAAATAAAGTTCATAATCGGCCCTGCAGCAATTGCTTTAATCCGCTGCCACACAGGTTTGGAACCAAATTGGCGATTATACGGCGCAATCTGCACTTCTTCTCCGTCTACAATAAAAAAGGATGTTTCGCTGACAGTAAAGCTGGAAAGTTCGTCCTCTTTCCCCTGTTCATAACCGGTGATCTTCATGTCATGCTCTAGATCCGCTGTTTCCACTTCAACGACTAAAGCATCCGGATATTTTTCCTTTTGATTGATGATGACTTTCTCAACTTGATCTTCTTTATTAAAGAGAAGCCCGACCGTGTATCCGGGTTTCACCTCAATCATTTCCGGATCTTCGCCGGCCATACGAACAAACCCGCCGACCGGAAGCAGCCTGATCGTATAAACTGTTTCATTTTTTTTGAAAGAAAAAATCTTTGGACCGAAGCCGATCGCAAATTCACGGCAGAGAATTCCCGCTCTTTGGGCTAGCAATAAATGGCCCAGTTCATGGAAGAAAACGAGCGTTCCGAAAATAATGATAAACGCTATAACTGTATTCACGAACATACCACCTTATGTGAGTATTGAATTGACGTATCCCCGGGTATCTTTGTCCACTTCTTGAATGTCCGCCAGGCTCGGTTTTTTCAGTAATTGATGGCGGGTTAGTGCCTTTTCGATACAGTCTTCAATAGCCAAAAACGGTATCTTGCCAGCTAAAAAGGCAGCGACAGCTACTTCATTTGCCGCATTTAGCACTGTCGGCATTGTTCCTCCTATTTTACCTGATTCAAAAGCAAATTGTAAGCATCGGAACCTGTCAAAATCAGCTTTCTCAAAATGAAGGCTGCCGATTTCCCATAATTCAAGCCTTTTCGCATCTGGTAATGGCAATCGGTCAGGATAAGTGAGCGCATATTGAATGGGGACTCTCATATCCGGAGTTCCGAGCTGTGCGATCACACTTTTATCATGGAACTCAACCATTGAATGGATGATGCTCTCCTTATGTAAAACCACATCAATTTGTTCATAAGGTATATCGAAAAGCCAGTGTGCCTCGATCACCTCTAATCCCTTATTCATCATTGTAGCCGAATCAATTGTAATTTTTGCACCCATTGACCAGTTTGGATGTTTTAATGCATCTTCAACTGTTACTGATTCGAGCTCCTCCCGCGTCTTGTCCCGAAAACTTCCGCCGGATGCCGTAATGATGAGGCGTTCAATGTTTTTAGCCTGTTCGCCTTGAAGAGCTTGAAAAATGGCTGAATGCTCACTGTCAACAGGCAGCAGCGGAACATCATATTTCTTAGCATGTTCTTTTACTATATGCCCTGCAGTGACAAGAGTTTCCTTATTTGCAAGCGCAATTGTTTTTTTCTGTTCAATTGCCTTTAACGTCGGGATAAGGCCGACGCTTCCAAGCAAAGCGTTGACAACAATGTCAACCTCCTCCATCACTGCTGCTTCTATCAGCCCTTCTTCTCCCAGCCCGATTTGGCATTCAAAAGAAAAAGACATTTGTTTTAATTTATGATATGTATCCAGATCACCGACAGAGACAAACTTCGGCTGAAAGACCTCAATCATTGGAACGGCCTTATCAATATTTCTGCCAAACGACATAGATACCAGCTGAAATTGATCTTGATGTGCACGCAGTACATCAAGAGTCTGTTCGCCGATTGATCCTGTTGCTCCTAAAAGACAAATATTTTTCAAAGTTGCCACTACTCCTATTCTTATTGCTGCATGATCAGTCTCATATTCATATTAGACTTTTTTATGAAAAAAGGGCAAGCAGAAAGTACAAGAAAGGCATGACAAACAAGAAACTGTCAAAACGGTCTAATATACCGCCATGCCCGGGAAGAATATTCCCAGAATCCTTTACATCGTAATGTCTTTTCAACGCGGATTCCACTAAATCTCCCAGTTGTCCAAAAACAGACAAAAACAGCGTGATCAACAGCAGATAAATATACGGGATCGGAAGTTGTGCAACAAGCTGAAAAATCGTCGCCAATACAAGTGCGATGACAATTCCGCCTGCAAACCCTTCCACTGTTTTATTCGGACTGATTTCAGGCCACAGTTTCCGCTTCCCGAGCGATTTACCGACAAAATAGGCACCGGAATCAGTGGACCAAATGACAACACACGCATAAAAAATGTATGTTAATCCGTATTGGTCAAGATTTCTGATTTCGATAAAATAATGAAAACACATTCCGAGGTAAATTGCTGCAAGCGTAATAAACCCGACTTCATCAAAAGTAAAGGTGTTCTTGACCAACACTGTGTAAGTCAGCAATAGCAGTACCGCAAATAAAGCGATTTCCATTTTGGAAATTCCGTCCGCTTCAAAAAACGAATACTGGCTTGGCAATAAGAACATCCACAATAATAAAAGACCGATCAAACCCGGCAGTGAAACCAGCTTCAGCTTTTTCATCCGTAAAAGTTCAAAAAGCGCCACACTGCCCATAGCATAAATTAATATGGTGAACGGCAATTCCCCGACAATAACCAAAAATAAAAATACAATTGCTGCCAGAACACCTGTCAAAATTCTTTGTTTCATGTCCACCATCCTCTAAATTCCGCCAAACCTCCGGCCTCTCTGCTGAAACTCTCCTAACGCCTGCAAGAAGTGATCTTCTTTAAAGTCAGGCCACAAGACGTCAGTAAAGACAAATTCACTGTAGGCAACCTGCCATAGCATAAAATTACTCAGCCTTATCTCGCCGCTCGTTCGAATTAAAAGTTCAGGATCCTGCAAAGATTCAGTCATCAAATAAGTAGAAAAAAGCGATTCATCAATGTCTTCAATATTCAAAGAGCCTTCCTTCACTTTTTCCGCGAGTGATTTTGCAGCACTGACAATTTCAGTACGGCCTCCATAGTTAAGAGCAAAATTAAGGATCATTCCGTCGTTTTGCGCCGTGTCCTGTACAGCTTTTTCAATCGCACGTAATGTGTGCGCCGGCAAAGCCGTTTCATCCCCAATGATCCGAACCTGTACATTTTCCTCAACAAGCTCTGGAAGATACGTATTCAAAAATTCTTCCGGAAGCTTCATTAAAAAATCGACTTCCATTTTCGGTCTTTTCCAGTTTTCTGTTGAAAATGCATACAATGTCAGTACTTTGACACCTAATTCGTTTGCGAGCTTCGTGGTCCTTTTTACCACCTTCATCCCTTCATGGTGGCCTGCAATTCTGGGAAGAGAGCGTTTTTTAGCCCAACGGCCATTTCCATCCATGATAATGGCGATGTGTTCGGGAATTTCTCCCTTAAGTATGTCTTCTTTTGTATAACGTTCTAAGTTGGAAGCCGCAGTTTGCTGATTCTTCCAATTTTTGAGTATGTTGAGC
This sequence comes from Bacillus sp. 9.4, assembly GCF_055486415.1. NCBI lineage: Bacteria > Bacillati > Bacillota > Bacilli > Caryophanales > Bacillaceae > Bacillus > Bacillus sp. 9.4. Next base: position 259,919 of record NZ_JBVFMU010000002.1, read on the forward strand.
ATGAGATTCCTCCGTCACCCAAAAAGGTTACATTCCCTGCTGATAATCAATGTAATCAACAGTATTAACAAAAAAACCCCCTGTAAACATGAGAGGGTCTTTTCACTATTATCTATTGTACATAGTTTTTCATTAAACTTCCATGATTTCTTTTTCTTTGTCTTTTGTGACACTGTCAATTTTTGACACATATTCATCTGTCAGTTTTTGAACGTCTTCAGTGGAAGCACGCAGTTCATCCTCAGTAATGTCTCCGTTTTTCTCAAGTTTTTTGAGATCATCGTTAGCATCACGGCGAACGTTACGAACAGCTACTTTTGCTTCTTCAGCATATTTTTTTACAACTTTCACTAATTCTTTCCGTCTCTCTTCTGTTAGTGCCGGAATTGCAATTCGAATCATATTGCCGTCACTTGTTGGTGTAAGACCTAAATCAGCTTTTAAAATCGCTTTTTCGATATCGCCGATTGCTGTTTTGTCGTATGGTGTGATAACGAGCATACGAGCTTCAGGCACGTTAATAGAAGACAACTGATTTAAAGGTGTCTGCGCTCCGTAATATTCAACCGTTACTTTATCTAATAATGATGGATTTGCACGCCCTGCGCGTACAGTAGCCAATTCGCGCTGATAAGCAGCAATTGCTTTTTCCATTTTTTCTTTTGTTTGAGTTAATACTTCTTTTGACACGTTATTTCCCCCTCACGATCGTTCCGATTGATTCACCGATAACGGCACGTTTGATATTTCCTTCTTCCATAATAGAAAAGACGATAAGCGGAATGTCATTGTCCATGCATAAAGAGGAAGCTGTTGAATCCATGACTTCCAGGCCGTCTTTAAGAACGTCAAGATAAGAAAGTGATTCATACTTAACAGCTGATTCATCTTTTCTAGGATCAGCATTATACACACCGTCAACGTTATTTTTAGCCATTAAAATAACGTCTGCCTCAATTTCAGCAGCCCGCAGTGCAGCTGTCGTATCAGTTGAGAAATATGGGTTTCCTGTGCCCGCAGCGAAAATAACGACACGTTTTTTCTCTAAGTGGCGTATCGCTTTTCTTCTTATGTACGGTTCAGCAACTTGTCTCATTTCAATGGATGTTTGCACTCTGGACTGGATTCCGAGTGTTTCCAAGCTGTCTTGAAGAGCAAGCGAATTCATTACTGTCGCCAGCATTCCCATATAGTCAGCAGTCGCGCGGTCCATGCCCAGGTCACTTCCTGTTTTTCCGCGCCATAAGTTGCCGCCGCCTACTACAACAGCCACTTCGACTTCAAGCTCAGCGATTTCCTTCACTTGCTTTGCAATGGATTGAATGACAGTCGGGTTAATTCCATTTCCCTGTTCTCCTGCCAATGCTTCCCCGCTAAGCTTTAATACGATACGTTTGTATTTTGGTTTTTCCATGATAACCTCCAAGTGTAAACATTGCCGTTTTCTATTATGCAAGAGAAAAAAAGGTTTGTAAATATAGTTTTAAAAATAGGGAACACAAAATGTGTCCCCTATACTGCCTGAAAAGACGCGACTTAGCCGCGAAATCTTTTCACCATTATTTTTTCACTTGGTTCATTACTTCTTCAGCAAAGTTTTCTTGACGTTTTTCGATGCCTTCTCCAACTTCATAGCGGACAAAAGTTTGAACAGTAGCGTTTTTCGCTGCAATAACTTGTTTCACTTTTTCATCTGGGTTTTTAACGAACGCTTGGTCTAATAGACAAATTTCTTCGAAGAATTTGTTCAGACGGCCTTCAACCATTTTCGCTACGATGTTTTCAGGTTTGCCTTCTTGGAGGGCTTGCTGAGTTAAGATTTGACGCTCATGATTTGTTTCTTCTTCAGATACTTGATCACGAGAAATGTAACGAGGGTTAACTGCAGCAACGTGCATTGCGATATCTTTCGCAGTTTCTTCATCAGTTGTACCGTTGAGAACAGTTAATACACCAATGCGGCCGCCCATGTGAAGGTACGCACCGAATGCAGAGCTGTCGTCTTTTGTAAGAACTGTAAAGCGACGAAGAGTGATTTTCTCACCGATTTTAGCAACTGCGCTTGTGATGTACTCTTCAACAGTTGAGCCATTTTCCATTTTTTGACCCATTGCTTCTTCAACATCTGCTGGCGTGTTTGCAAGAAGGTGGTCAGCTAAAGTGTTAAGAAGCTCTTTGAAGCCTTCGTTTTTCGCAACGAAATCAGTTTCAGAGTTTACTTCTAGGATAACGCCTTTGTTGCCGTCAGTTTTAATAAGAGTAGAACCTTCTGCTGCGATACGGTCAGCTTTTTTCGCTGCTTTTGCAATCCCTTTTTCTCTTAAAAGGTCAATTGCTTTGTCCATATCTCCGTCAGTTTCAGTTAACGCTTTTTTACAATCCATCATGCCCGCGCCAGTTTTTTCACGCAGTTCTTTTACTTGCTGTGCAGTAATTGCCATTTGTATTCCTCCTTATATGTTTAAACAAGAGTATGTATATTACACATTTTTCTTGAAAAAAGGTGATAAAAGGCAGTCCCTCTTATCACCTTTTGAATAGGTTACGCAGTTGTTGTTTCTGTTTCTGGTGCAGTTTCTTCAGCAACTTCCGCTTCTTCTTCGCCTTGCTTCGCTTCTAAGATTGCATCTGCCATTTTAGAAGTTAGAAGTTTAACAGCGCGGATAGCGTCATCGTTCGCTGGGATAACAACATCGATTTCATCTGGATCACAGTTAGTATCTACGATACCGATGATAGGGATGTTTAATTTGCGAGCTTCCGCAACAGCGATGCGCTCTTTGCGAGGATCGATGATGAATAATGCATCAGGAAGATCCTTCATATCTTTAATTCCGCCTAGGAATTTTTCAAGACGCTCTAATTCTTTTTTCAATTGAACGACTTCTTTTTTAGGAAGTACATCAAACGTACCGTTTTCTTGCATTTTTTCAATGTCTTTAAGACGTTTAATACGTTTTTGGATTGTTTCGAAGTTTGTTAATGTACCGCCCAACCAGCGTTGGTTGACATAGTACATGCCAGAGCGTTGAGCTTCTTCTTTAACAGAATCTTGAGCTTGTTTTTTTGTTCCGACGAAAAGGATTTTTCCGCCTTCAGCAGCAAGATTTTTAGTGAAGTTGTAAGCTTCCTCTACTTTTTTGACTGTTTTTTGAAGGTCAATGATGTAGATTCCGTTACGCTCCGTGAAAATGTAACGCTTCATTTTTGGGTTCCAGCGGCGTGTTTGGTGACCGAAGTGAACACCAGCTTCAAGCAATTGCTTCATAGAAATGACTGACATGTTATTTCCTCCTAATATAATGGTTTTTTTCCTCCGCTTAGGTCATTTTTGTGCAGAACTGCCGCCTGCAGCACCCTCTGCATAAATCGTTAAGCGTGTGTATTTAACACCAAGACATAATATAACACAGCTTTATCCGACAATCAAGAATCCTTTACACCTTTGGAGCGAAATTTTAAAAATAGCTCGATTTCTGTCTTTCCGCTCTTCATTTTCTGGGCAATCTGACTTGCCGAATATCCCTGTTCATATAATTCTATGACCTGGTCTTCAAATGATTGGACCTCACTGTTTACGATCTCTTCCCGACGGTCAACCTCTGTAATCAGACCTTCAATATGTTCAGGAAGATTCTCTGCCTCTTGAACTGGATCCCGCTCTTGATATGTTTCAGAGTGCTGAAGGCCTGGTTTTTGGGATTCTTCATCTGATTGACTTGCAGATGAAGCTTTATTTTCTATCAGTTTCTCATTTTCTTCTTTTAATTCAAGCAGAAATGCCGCCAAGGTGTTTTCCGTCTCTTCAAGTATCTGTTTTTGCTGTTTTTCTGTTTCTTTCACTGCAGCGAGCCTCGTATACAGGATAATGACAGCGTACAGAAGAACGCCGTGGAGCGTAAAGCTTAAAAGCCATAATAGTGTTGACATGTTTTTCACTCGCTAACCATGAAATTCATTATTGTATCACTTTTTCCAGCAGATTCTTTAATTTAAATAATGCCTTTGAATGGATCTGAGATATGCGGGACGTAGAAAGATTTAATACTTGTCCGATTTCTGTCAGTGTCAACTCCTCTTTGTAGAACAAACTGACAACCAGCTGTTCTTTTTCAGAGAGTTCGTGAATTTTTTCCGCAAGCTGTGCAATCAGTTCATCCTTCATAATCTTTTCTTCAGGCGGAACATTTTTGTCATCTCTGATCATGACTTGAATGTTTTCCCCGTCATCTTGATCATGGAGCTTTTCATCAATTGACAGCAGATTTGCAAAAAAACCTTCATTCATTGTTGACACGACATCCTGTACCGTCATTCCGAGTTCCTCTGCAATTTCCGCGGGCGATACATTCCGAAGATACCGCTGTTCAAGCTTTTCAATTGCCGCTTCAACCTTCTTTGTTTTTTCGCGTGAGGTTCTGGGCAGCCAATCTTCTTTACGAAGCCCGTCTATGATTGCGCCGCGAATTCTAAACGAGGCGTAGGTATCAAATTTTAAGTCCCGGCTGGGGTCAAATTTTTCAAGGGCATCATATAAACCAAGCATACCAAGGCTCATAAGATCGTCTTTATGCACTGATTTCGGCAGCCCGACAGAAATTCTGCCTACATGATATGTGACAAGCGGCATGTAACGGCGCATTAAGTCGTCACCGGCTTTAGGATCTTTCCACTCTTTCCAGCGCGTCCAAAGCACCTGATCTTCATAATTCAAGGATTGCATTGTTATCCCCCTAATACCTTAATTAAATCGTTTTTTCACCTTGTTTAACAGTTCGAATATGCAGCATGCAGGACTTCGGTTCAAATTCTATCGTCCGGCCGCTTGAGCCGCCCGTATCTTCACTAATAATAGGAATATTAAATAAAGACAGCTGTTCTTTTATCGCTAATACATTTCTCGGTCCGATCTTCATCAAATCATTTGTCGATTTAAATTTAAACATCTCTGATCCGCCGGCCAGCTTTGCTTTTAATGCAAATTTCCGGCATCCCGCTTCTATCAGCATATCAATCGTGGTCTGTACGGCGGTGTCAGCGTACTTAGCCCGGTTGAGCTCGGCAGTTTTCGATAACGTCGAATCCGGAAGCATGACATGAACAAGACCCGCCGTTTGCTTTTCTTTATCATAAAGCACCAGCCCCACACATGAGCCCAAACCAGAGGTCCGGATGGTATCCGGGAAGCGGGCGATCTTCACGTCAGCAATCCCAACCTTTATAACAACAGCCTCAGTTGTACTCATAATGATGCACCTAAGGCGACAAAGAGCTTTTCAAATGAATCATAGTCCGGCAGCATAAACATATGCGCTTTCAGCTCCTGCTGATGGCTTTGGTCAAAAATTGACGTGTCGACAACAATGGCGTGTTCTCCAACCTGACTGAGCTCCATCAGCCCTTCGCTGATCACAGCTCCGAACATGTCCAATGAGACTTCAGGAACACTTGGATAGAGCTGGAGCTTCGTCAAATCCGCCAAAGCTGTTAAATATGACCCCGCTAAAATATTGCCCAGTTCATGCAAAGCGGATGAGCTCATGTGGTCTTCACCTAAGTCCTCTATGTCAAAATCGGGGTTTCCAATAAGCTCTCTGATAAACTGCTCCGCCTGAAAAAAAGGCATTATAAAGAACATTGAACCCGTTAAATCGCCTTCCATTCTTAAAAAGATGCTGGCAACCGGGACATCGGCGCCGCCGAAAAAATCAACAAGCTCATCAAAAGACAGCAGCTTTGCAAATGGGACTTCCATATCTATCTTTCTATTTAACAGCTGGGCCATTGCAGAGGCGGAGTGGCCGGCGCCTATATTGCCGACTTCCCGCAAAATGTCCATCTGCTCTTCTTTGATTCCATTAAAAATACTCATGTCATAACCCCTTTAAGATTAAGCTTGATCGGGCACAGCGGACTGAGATGATTCTTTATCCAAAACCGCGTTCGCATCAATAATATTTAAGAGTCTGTTCTCTTGTTTCACAATCTGTTCGATCGACACATCCGTATCTTTCTGAACGCCTTCTGGAGCAGATTCTATTTCACTTTCGTGTACGGTAATCACATCATTCGCTTCATCCACAATCCAGCCGACTTCAATATCACGATAAGCAATGATGATAATTCGTGTTTCATCGGTAATTTCATACTCTGGCAAATTCAGGCGTTTTCTTAAATCAATAACCGGAGTCACCACCCCGCGTAAATTGATTACCCCGCAAATATATGGTTCGACGCCAGGTACCCTCGTTGGCTTTTGCCATTTTTCAATTGATTTCACCTGAGTGACGGAAATGGCATATTCTTTGCCATTTACCATAAAGACTATCATTTTTTCGCCTGTTTTAATTTCTGCAGTCATGTGAGACACCTCCTCGAATGGTTAAATAATCAGTGCATTACAATCAATAATGAGCGCTACTTCTCCGTCTCCTAAAATAGTAGCTCCGGAAATTGCAAAGACGTTTGTTAAATAATCTCCGAGTGATTTCAGCACAACTTCCTGCTGGCCAATAAAGGAGTCCACCACAAATGCAGTAGGTTTGTCGCCTTTTTTCACGACAATGATATGGAGCTGTTCCGCATCTTTTCTTGTATCTTCTATTTTAAACTCTTCTTTTAAATAAACGACAGGGACAATATGCCCTCTAAAGTCAATCACTTCACGGTCATGCGTTTGCAAAATGTCTTTTCTGTCAATAACTGCTGTTTCAATGATTGAAGAAATCGGAATGGCAAATGTCTCTTCTTCCAACTTAATCAGCAGAACTGAAATAATAGACAAGGTAAGCGGCAGCTGGATGCTGAATAGAGAGCCTTGACCTTCGGCTGATTTCACACTTACTGAACCGCCAAGAGATTCCAGTTTGTTTTTTACAACGTCAAGTCCGACACCGCGGCCGGAAATATCAGAAATTTGGTCAGCAGTTGAGAACCCCGGAGCAAAAATCAATTCGTAAATTTGGTTGTCTTCTAAGGTTTCAGCTTCTTTTTCCGTTATGACTCCGCGCTCAAGCGCTTTTTCCAGAATTTTTTTGCGATTAAGGCCTGCGCCGTCATCCTCTACTTCGATAAAGACATGGTTGCCGCTGTGATAAGCTTTAAGCACAACTTTTCCTGATTCCGGTTTTCCCTTTTGCAAACGTGTTTCCGGCGCCTCGATACCATGGTCAATACTGTTTCTGATCAAGTGAACGAGTGGATCTCCGATTTCATCAATTACTGTACGATCCAGTTCAGTTTCCGCACCGATGATCGAGAGTTCAATTTTTTTATTCAGCTCTTTCTGAAGCTGGCGAATCATTCTCGGGAATCTGTTAAAAACGGTTTCAACCGGGACCATTCTCATATTCAGAATAATCGATTGCAAATCTCCGGAAATTCTCGTCATTCGTTCAACCGTTTCAGTCAGTTCATTGTGCTCAAGCTCTTTCGCAATCTGCTCGAGACGCCCGCGGTCAATGACAAGCTCTTCAAATAAGTTCATTAAAGAATCAAGCCTGTCAATGTTGACACGAATTGTTTTAGATCCGCCGGCTGAATGCTTCGCCTGTTCATCGTTTTTAGCAGGCTGTTTTTGTTTCTCCTGCTTCGCAGGTACAGCTGCTGCTGGTGAATCTTCTTGCTTAGATTCTTCAGGCTTTTCGGCTGATGTTAAAGGAGCCCCTTGAATGACTTCAACATGCTCAATTTCCGACACGCCATTGATTAATTGTTCAATGTCTTCCGCTGATTGATGTGTTAAGAAACAAACTTGAAAGTCAGTTCCAAAGTCTTCTGTTTCAAGCACTTCAGCACTTGGAATTGTTTTGGCTACTTCTCCGACTTCATTTAGTTTTTCAAACACCATATAGACACGAACTGCTTTTAACATACAGTTTTCGTTCAGAGAAATCTTGATTTCATATCGTTTGAAGCCTTGCTCCTCCGCTTCTTGTATAACTGTACGTTCAAATTCATCATATTCCCAATCAGATGCTGAACTCTGTGCTTCTGCAGGTTCCGCGGAGGCGGCGGATTCAGCGTGCCCACCATTCACATCAAGCTTGGCACTCACTTCTGAAATATCTCTTTTACCATCTCCGCCATCAATAATAGACTGAACCATTGCTTCCAGGTGATCCAGAGCTTCAAACAAAATATCCAGCCAGTCTGAGGTGACTTCCATGTCTCCGTTTCGGATTGCATCCAGCACGTTTTCAAGCAGATGTGTTAGATGTGCTAAATCCGTGTAGCCCATCGTTGCGCTCATTCCTTTTAATGTATGGGCAGCCCTGAATATATCATGTACGAGCTGAAGATCAGTCGGGTCTTTCTCTAAAAGAAGAAGCTTTTCATTACATGTTTGTAAATGTTCTTTACTCTCATCAATAAAGACATCTAAATACTGATTCATATCCATTTGAATCACACCCTCTCTTTTTTCACACAGCTTGTGATGGATGCTGCGATATCTTCCACATGTTTAATCTCATGAATGAGACCCGCTTTAACAGCAGCTTTTGGCATCCCGTATACGACACAAGATTCTTCAGACTCCGCAATGGCTTTCACATTGCCGGCTGTTAGCATGTCCTTTAGCCCAGCAGTGCCGTCACTGCCCATTCCGGTCATGATAACCGCTACTTTTTCATAATCTGTCAGTTTCCCGACAGAACGGAATAAATAATCAGCAGATGGTTTATGACGGCTTGGTGTGTCATGGTTATCAAGCACAATCTGGAGTCCCTCGCTGTTTTTAATAACGGATATGTTTTTTCCGCCCGGTGCTATGTAAACACAGCCGTTAAGAGCTGCTTCACCATCTTTTGCTTCTTTTACCTGAATGTCAGATAAATGATTCAGCCGATCAGCCAAAGAAGCAGTAAACCCTTCAGGCATGTGCTGAACGACAACCACTGGTGCGTTCAAATCCTTAGGGAGCTTCGGTATCACCTTTTGTAACGCCCGTGGACCGCCTGTTGATGTGCCGATACACACAATTTGTCTGCCCGTGCCAGGTTTCGGTTTGCTTAATTCAGGCTTAACGACAGCACGCACAATAGGTTCGGGCCGAACTGTCTGGGAAACAGGACGTTTCCGCTTGCCGGAAAGTCCTGCCGCGACGACACGCTCAACTAATTGTTCTTTAATTTTGTATAGATCCAGAGATATTGAGCCTGATGGCTTTGTGATAAAGTCAAAGGCACCGATCTCCAAACAATTAATTGTGCATTCTTTACCTTTCTCGGTCTGGCTAGACACCATAATGACCGGCAAGTTATAAATCTCAATAATTTTGCGGAGCGTATCTGTCCCATTCATGACCGGCATTTCAACATCAAGAGTAATAACATCCGGTTTTAATAATTCAATCTTCTTAAGCGCTTCTTCTCCGTTTCTCGCAGTTCCGATTACTTCTATCTGCTTTTCCTCGGTCAGAAAATCACTTATCATTTTTCTCATAAAAGCTGAATCATCAACTACAAGCACACGAATCAAATTAAGCCCTCCTCATTAAAAAAGAAGATAATTTCTCAATAAATGTCTGTTTGTCTTCTTTGTGTCTCGTTTCTTCTCTTTCAAACAAGGCGTCCGCTAAAATACGGACTGACCGGCTGGCTTTTGCCTGAGGGCTTTTTATGAAAAAAGGAACCTGTTCGACAACCGCTTTGCTCACGATCACATCGTCAGAAACGGAACCGGCAAACTGAACCTGAACATCCAAAAACATATGAATTGTACGGGAGAGGCGGGCAAAAGCGTCAAGCCCTTCCTTTTGGTCACGGCACCGATTGACAGCCACCTTCATTGAAAGCTTATTTTCTGTCAAAACCAAGTGCTTGACAGCGCTGTATGCGTCCATAATGGCCGTCGGCTCGGGAGTTGTTATAATCAAAATATCTTCTGCTGATAAAATAAAAGGCAGTTGATCTTTTGATAAGCCTGCTCCCATGTCAAACAGCACATAATCGAACTGGCTTAATGCATGAGAAAGTTCATTGGCAAAAAACGTCCATTTTCTCTGATCGAGCTGGAACATCACATCCAGACCAGTTCCCCCTGATATATACCGCAAACCCTTTGGGCCAACGGATAATGACTGCAGCAAAGGCTTACGGTCCGTTAAAACATCGATTATCGTGGTAGACGATGAATTTCCCATTAATATATCAATGTTCCCCATCCCGATATCAAGGTCGATGAGCAGCACTTTCTTACCTTTATCCTGCAGCGCAAGTGCCATATTTAAGGTAATATTGGATTTTCCGACACCGCCCTTGCCGCTGATGACAGCAAGTGTCTTCGCTTGTTGTGAATAAACCATTGGCAGAACGCGCTCACGTTTTTCCATTTTCGCCCGTAAAGTTGCTGCTTGGTCATATCTGTTCATCTGCACAGCATCCTCACAAAACCAAGTGGAGATACAGTCTGTATATCCTCAGGCACATTCTGTCCGTTTGTCATAAACCCGACACCTATTTTTGATTCTGCCAGTATATTAAATACAGAACCTAAGGAAGTCGTTTCATCTATTTTCGTAAAAATATACTGATTGACAGGGACGGATGAAAACCGTTTGACAATATGCTTCATATCTTCATATTTTGCAGTCGCGGATAAAACAAGAAATGACTGAATGCTGCTCTCAAAAGGAATCGTTTCTTTCAGTTCATCAATGTATTGCGGGTCCTTGAAGTTTCTTCCGGCTGTATCAACAAACACATGATCATACTCAGAAAATAACTCCTTCGCCTGCTGAAATTCTTCTTTTGTATAGCAAACTTCCAGAGGAGCCTGCAGCAGTTCAGCGTATGTTTTCAACTGTTCAACAGCTGCAATACGATACGTATCTGTTGTAATAAAAGCGATTTTTTTATGTTTTTCAAGCATAGATATGGCTGCGAGTTTAGCCAGTGTAGTTGTTTTACCAGCCCCTGTTGAACCAAAGAGAACGATATATTTTGAATGAATTGGCTCCTGCCACTTGTCTGCTGAGGGCAGCATATCGCATAGTATTTCCTGAAGTTTGCCGACAACATTTTCTTCAGTCAAGCCGCCTGCTTCAACAGAGAAGCGAAGCAATTTTTTCAGAGTGTTCGTTTTCGTAGACTCTTTGATCCCTGTTTCTTGCAAAAGCTTTTCTGCTTTTCGCAGCGGCTCAGGAAGTACAGATTGATATGCTGAAAAATCACCTAGCTCCTGTTGCGCCGGAATTTGAGGGGGATATGTTCTCTCCTCTATTTTCGGACTGCTGACCGGAGTTTTTAATGTTTGTTTCGGTTCAGCTGCCTTCTGAGGCGTTTTTTTCTCAAGAAAGTCCTGATCCAATACGGCGATTACTTCAACAGCAGGCTTGTTGACGAGGCCAAACCATTTTCGCTTTTTAATTTTTTTCGAATTTAATATGACCGCTTCATTACCTAACTCTTTTCTGATGAGAAGTGCCGCTTCTTGCATTGAAGCAGCAGTAAATTTTTTTATTTTCATTAAATATCCACCACTCCAATGCTTTGTACCTCAACATTCGCCTCAAGTTCGTTATAAGAGAGTACCGGAAGATCAGGGAAGTACCGTTCCAGAAGCTGCTTCACATACATTCTGACAGGCGGCGAGCAAAGAAGAATCGCGGTTTCCTGACGTAATGAGAGCTGTTCAGCTTCTTTAGCGACAGAGCGCACTATACTTTCTGAAATATCTGGTTCAAGTGATAAATAGTTCCCGTGTTCCGTCTGCTGCACACCGTCTGCTATTGCTTTTTCTACACGGCCGGAACAAGTAACAACCTTCAACACTTCATTTTCTTTGGCAAACTGGGCTGTAATTTGTTTAGCAAGCGCTTGTCTTGTATACTCTGTCAAGAGATCAGAATCTGTTGTTAATTTCCCATAGTCAGCAAGTGTTTCAAAAATCGTTACTAAGTTTCGAATTGAAACTTTTTCTTTTAAAAGCTTAGCAAGCACTTTCTGAATATCACCGACAGACAATGGATTCGGCGCAACCTCTTCAACCAGGACTGGATACGATTCTTTCAAGTGATCGATCAGCTGTTTTGTCTCCTGCCTTCCGATCAATTCGTGGGCATGCTGCTTAATTTTCTCCGTAATATGCGTTGAAACGACTGATGCAGGATCAACTACTGTATAACCAAGCATATCGGCTTCATCCTTTACCGCTTCGCTAATCCATTTAGCCGGCAGCCCGAATGAAGGCTCCACTGTTTCAATCCCTTCAATGAGATCGTCCTCAGGAGTAGGCGACATCGCTAAATAATGATCAAGCAACAGCTCGCCTTTTGCTACTTCGTTTCCTTTAATTTTCAATCGGTATTCATTAGGCTGCAACGCTATATTATCTCTGATTCGCACGACAGGAATGACAAGCCCGAGTTCCAAAGCCAACTGACGGCGTATCATAACAATTCGGTCTAATAAATCACCGCCTTGATTGGCATCAGCAAGCGGTATCAGGCCATATCCAAACTCAAATTCTATCGGATCTATATGCAGAAGCTGAACAACACTTTCAGGGCTTTTAAGCTCGTCCACCTCAGCCTCTTCCTCAAGAATCTCATCCACTTCTTCTTTTTCCTTACCTGATTTAGATAGTGTATATGCGCCAAAAGCAAGCAATCCCGCAAGCGGCCCCGTCAGAAGGATGCCGATCGGAGTGAAAATACCTAAAAGCATGATCGTAGCTGCTGCGACGTATAAAAGCTTTGGATACGCAAACAGCTGGCCTGTAATGTCATGCCCTAAGTTTCCTTCAGAGGCAGCTCTTGTGACCACAATACCCGTAGCCGTAGAAATTAACAGTGCCGGGATTTGCGAAACAATTCCATCCCCTACAGTCAGCATCGTAAAGTGTGAAGCAGCCTCTTGAATGGACATGCCCTGCTGAAGCATTCCGATCACGATTCCGAAAATAATATTGATCATCACAATGATGATTCCGGCAATGGCGTCACCTTTTACAAATTTACTGGCACCGTCCATTGCTCCATAAAAGTCTGCTTCTCTTGCCACTTTTTCGCGGCGATGCTTCGCTTCCTGTTCGGTAATCATCCCTGCGTTTAAATCAGCATCAATACTCATCTGCTTCCCAGGCATTGCGTCCAGCGTAAACCTTGCTGCAACCTCGGAAACACGTTCAGCACCTTTTGTAATGACGATAAACTGAATAATAATAAGGATGATAAATACAACGAGTCCAACTAATACATTTCCGCCGACAACGAAATTTCCGAAAGTCTCGACGACTTTCCCTCCTTCACCGTGTGAAAGAATTGAACGGGTAGTTGAGACGTTCAATCCCAAACGAAATAGGGTCAAAAGCAGCAACAGTGACGGAAAAATCGAAAACTGAAGCGCTTCCTGCATATTCATTGTGGTGAGAAGCACGATCAACGCAAGAGAAATATTAATAATGATCAAAATACTTAACAGCCATGGAGGAAATGGAATCACCAGCATCGCCACAATGAGGACAACACTTATTAAAACGGATAAATCTCTTGTTGACATGCTGTTTTTTCTCTCCTTTTAAATCGAAAAATTCAATATACTTTTTGTTTTGTTTTATATACGTAAGCCAGAATTTCTGCTAAAACTTTAAAAAATTCTTCCGGCACTGCCTGGTCAATTTCCACCTGATCATATAACGCACGGGCAAGCGGTCTGTTTTCTACCATCATGACATCATGCTCTTTAGCAATTTTCCTGATTTTTAACGCAAGGTGATCGACGCCTTTTGCAACAATATAAGGTGCGTCCATTTTTTCTTCATCATATTTCAAAGCAATCGCATAGTGAGTCGGGTTTGTGATAATGACATCTGCTTTTGGAACTTCCTGCATCATCCGCCTCATCGCCATTTCCCGCTGTCTTTGTTTAATTTTAGACTTGATAATCGGGTCTCCTTCAGATTTTTTGTACTCATCTTTTATATCTTGTTTTGACATTTTGATATTTTTCTCATAGTCAAATCTCTGATATAAATAGTCGAGACCCGCAAGAATCAACAATGCACCTGCACCGCTTAGTCCCATCCACAAAGTGAGTTTTGAAACGAAAGAAAGTGCCTCTTCGGGTGTCAGGAGAGGAAGCCGGAGAATTTCTCCATAATGCAGCCAAAGCACAGCAAAAGCTGCAAAACCGACGACTACGATTTTCAAAATTGATTTAATCAGCTCTACAATCGCCCTCATACTGTATATTCGTTTAAAGCCTTTGATCGGATCCAGTTTTTCAAGCTTAGGCTGTATCACTTCAGCAGAAAACAAGAACCCAACCTGCATATAGTTGCTTACGACTCCTGCAACAAGAGCAACAAGCAAGATCGGTGCGAGTATCATGCCCATATCCTTTAATAAGCTGACAAACAATGTATGCACATTTGATTCTGAGAGCTTCATTGTGAGAGATTCGGTATAAAATGTTTCTATGAATGACAGCAGCCTGTCTCTCATATACGGACCAATTGCAATAAGCGAAAGGAATATTACCAGTAAAGAAACGGCGGTATTGACATCCGAGCTTTTGGCTACTTGCCCTTTTTTTCGCGTATCCTTCCGTTTTTTCGGAGTGGCTTTTTCTGTCTTCTCTCCCGCAAAAAACTGCAGGTCAACTCTAAGCTTCATTAAGAAACACCGACCAATGCTAAAAGATTCCGCATCGTTTCAATCGTTAAACTGAAAACATTCCGGACAACGACGAAGATAACGGACATACATACAATGAGCATGATGAAACTGACAGCGATCTTTAAAGGCAGACCGACCACAAATACATTTAACTGCGGAACAGTTCGAGCCACGATACCTAATGCTAAATCAACTAGAAACAAACTGGCCACAACCGGCGCTGACATTTGAAAAGCGATAATAAACATTGCATTAAAGCTTTTCGCGATAAAATAGGCAAACTTTTCATCGCCGAAATTCAGAAATGCCTGATCAACTGAAATATACTGAAAGCTGTAGTAAATACCGTCCAGCAGCAAATGGTGGGCATTGACACTCAGCATAAACAAAAGTGCCATCGTATAGATAAACTGGCCAATCAACGGACTTTGTGCACCGGTTTGCGGATCAATAACGTTTGCTATTGAAAATCCCATTTGAAAATCAATAAACGAGCCGGCAATCTGCACTGCGGCAATCATCATATAAGCAATTAAACCCAGACATAGGCCGACCAAAGCTTCTTTAAACGCCAAGAGCATATAGTGCTCATCTATCTCCAAAGAGGGCGGTTTATCAATGGTGCTGAAACAAATAACTGCAAGAAAAAAAGCAAATCCTATGCGATGAACAGCTGGCACATTCCGATGTCCAAATAGCGGAATCGTTACAAAAAAAGCAGAGATTCTAATAAAAACCAATAAAAAAGCAGGAAATAAGTCAATAATTGAATTCATCTCTACATTACCCTGCAAAACGATTTAAATTAGAAAACAGCTCTGTTGTAAATGAAAGAATCGTCGACAGCATCCACGGACCAAAAAAAATGAGAGCCAGGAGAACCGCCACGATTTTCGGAATAAACGCCAAAGTCTGTTCCTGGATTTGAGTTGTCGCCTGAAATATGCTGACAATTAAACCGACCAGTAAAGCAATAGCCAATAATGGCCCGCTGATCATCAGCGTTACGTATACGGCTTTTTCCGCCATAGAAATTACAAATTCTGAACTCACGTTTAGCACCTACCCTAAAAGCTCTGAAGCAAAGATTTCACAATTAAATACCAGCCGTCTACCAAAACAAAAAGTAATATTTTAAAGGGCAGAGAAATCATAACTGGAGGCAGCATCATCATTCCCATTGACATCAAGACGCTCGCCACTACCATATCTATAATTAAAAAAGGGATAAAAATCATAAAACCTATTTGAAATGCTGTTTTAAGCTCCGATATGGCAAAAGCCGGAACCATTGTTGTTAACGGAATATCCTTTAATGATTCAGGTTTATCCATTTTCGCGTAATTCATAAACAGCGCCAGATCCTTCTGCCTTGTGTGTTTACTCATAAATTCTTTAATCGGTTCCTCAGCTTTCGTATACGCTTCATCCAAGCTGATTTTGTTGTCCATTAATGGGGTCAGCGCTTCTTTATTAATTTCTGAAAAAGTAGGAGCCATAATAAAAAATGTTAAAAACAGCGCAAGCCCGATAAGAACCTGGTTTGGGGGCATAGATTGCGTCGCAAGTGAAGTTCTGACAAATGACAGAACAATGACGATGCGAGTAAAACAAGTCATAAGAATCAATATTCCAGGCGCCACTGAAAATACAGTTAACAATAATAGTAATTTAACAGTTGAACTTACGTTTTCCGGATCGCTTGAACTGAAAATATTAATAAACTCATTCATGATGACGTGGGCCTTTCTTCTTTCCTTCAGAACGGTTTTGTTTTAACTCTTCAAGTTGCTCTTTTAATGCTTTTGAAAATGAAGGCAGTTTTTGCTGCGGCTGATGTTCAGAACTCTTATGCGGCTTCACAAACTTTTGCCACTCTATTTTGCTTGACATTGCCTCTTCATGCTGACTGAGAATGACTTCAATCTCTTTTTCATCCTCAATTTCTTTCAGCAGCTGGATCGTCTCTCCTACACCGACGACGAGCACACTTTTCCCGACCTTGATCAATTGTATGGATCTGTTCTGGCCGACCGATGTGCCGCCAATATTTTCAACATATTGAAAAGGCTTTAGGAGCCGATTTCTTTTGTTCATGAGCTTAACCAGCCCGTAAATCAGCACGATAACAAACAGTAAAGCGAAAATCATCTTTACAAAATCAAAAGCTGAGACAGAAGGAGCAGCCGCTCCCTCCGTCTCATCAGCAGTTTTTGTTGTTTTTTCTTTCTTTTGCTCTGACTTATCTGCATTTTTTTCATCTTTTTTTTGAAACCATTCGTTTACAGTTGAATTATCAGAGTCTGCCGCGGCAGCAGCAATCGGATGTACACTGAATAAAACGAAAAAACAAATAAAAACGATAAAATATTGACTCTTTTTCAACAGTCGTACACCCTTTAACTTAATGTTTTGTTGATTGCTTCAAGCACACGGTCAGCCTGGAAAGGTTTCACAATGAAATCCTTAGCGCCGGCCTGAATGGCATCAATAACCATTGATTGCTGTCCCATAGCAGAACACATGATGATTCTTGCCTGCGCATCAATTTGTTTAATTTCTTTTAATGCTGTAATACCATCCATTTCTGGCATCGTGATATCCATAGTAACAAGGTCAGGTGAATGCTCTTTATATTTCTCTACCGCTTGTGCTCCATTTTCAGCTTCCGCCACAACTTCAAAACCATTTTTAACCAAAATATCTTTAATCATCATTCGCATAAATGCTGCGTCATCTACAATTAAAATTCTATGTGCCATAATCTATCTCTCTCCTTGTGTTTCGTTATTTTAAATTATTAATGCGCTCTGCCTGGCTTAAAATGTCAGTGACTCTTACTCCGAAGTTTTCTTCAATGACAACGACCTCGCCTTTGGCAACGATACGCTGATTAACTAAAATATCTACAGGCTCACCGGCTAATTTATCAAGCTCGATAATACTTCCGGCAGAAAGCTCTAAAATCTCTTTTACGCTTCTCTTCGTTCTGCCAAGCTCAACAGTAATCGAAAGCGGGATATCCAAAAGCATATCCAGATTATGAATAGGGGCTTGTACAGCTTCGTTTGGATCAAACGCTGAAAATTCCACCGGTGAAACCTGAACTGGCGCTGCTTTTTTTGCTGTTCCCTGCCTTTTTGGCGGCTGCTGCTGTTGCTTCGGTTCAATACGCGGCTCTGGCGTCACAGGCTCTTTCGGCTGTTCGTATGTAACTTCAGGCTGCACCGTTTCTTCTTCCTCTGCACTTTCTGAGTTCATAAGGCTTGAAATTAAATCTTTCGCAAATGTCAATGGGTAAAGCTGCATAATGCTGGAATCTATTAATTCTCCCACCTTTAAGTTGAAAGAAACTTTCACCAGCATTTCATCATCAGGAATACGGTCTGTACCCTTTTCTTCAGTAACATCCAACAATTCAACCCGAGGAGGTGAAATATCAATTTTTTTACTGAATACAGTAGACATTGATGTGGCAGCCGATCCCATCATTTGGTTCATTGCTTCTTGAACCGCACTTAAATGGATTTCACCCAGTGAAGGGTCCGCACCTTTTCCGTCTCCCCCGATCATTAAGTCAGCAATGATCGCCGCGTCACTTTGTTCCACGACTAACAGGTTGCTTCCGCTGAAGCCCTCCGTATAATTCACTTCAATCGCTACATACGGTTCAGGAAACGCATCGCTGATTTTACTTCTTGGAATGACCGTTACGCTTGGAGTCGTAATATCGACCTTTTGATTTAAAAGCGTTGACAGTGCTGTCGCAGAACTGCCGAATGAAATATTACCGATTTCACCGATCGCATCACGCTCCATTTCCGATAAGTCATCTACTTCCGGAACCTCTGGCTCATCAAGCGTGCTGCCAGTACCGTTAAGAAGCGCGTCAATCTCATCTTGAGATAATCTATTATTCTCCATCTTGTTCACCTCTTATGTCGTGATCTAAAATTTGCACTGCCTGTTTTCGATTCACCCGGCCGGCTTGTCCTAAAAATTTCGGCTTATCTCCGACCAATACAGTAAGAGGATCCGTGACTGATTTGTCCAAAGTTATGCAGTCTCCGACTTCTAAACTTAAAAACTCTTCTATCGTCAGTTCAGATGTGCCGAGCTCGGCCACGACAGGTATTTGTGCTGTCATGATACGTTTTTCAAGCGACTTTGTTTCCTCAGGCTTTGGCTCATTTCGGTCTGATTGCATCCAATAGTGGACTGAAAGCTTCGGTATGAGCGGCTCGAGTACAATATGCGGGATACAGAGATTAATGACACCGCTGATTTCACCAATTTGAGTATTGAGCGAGATCACCACGACTGTTTCATTAGGAGATACCATCTGAACAAATTGCGGATTCACTTCAAACTCAGTCATTTCCGGTTCAATATCAGCAATTGACTGCCAAGCTTCTTTATAATTACCCAGTGCATTTTCAAATAAATTAGAAATGATTTTTGTTTCAATTTCTGTCAAACTGTCAACCTTGTTATGACTGATTCCAATCCCGCCCATGACTCGATCCATCATCGTATAAGCTATCGTGGGGTTGACCTCCATCATAATTCTTCCTTCCATCGGATGAACATCAAATAGATTTAGAATCGTCATGTTTGGAATCGATCTGATAAATTCCTCATACGGAACCTGATCAACAGAACTGACAGATATGTGAATATAGGTTCTGAGCTGAGCAGAAAAATGAGTGGTAAGAAGTCTTGCAAAATTGTCATGAATTCTCGTTAAACTGCGGATCTGATCTTTAGAAAACCGCAGCGCACGTTTGAAATCATAAACCTTGACTTTCTTCTCTTTTTCTTCTTTTTTTAGCTCTTCAGCGTCCATTTCACCAGTTGATATTGCAGAAAGCAGTGCATCTATTTCATTTTGGGAGAGAACTTCTCCTGACATTTTCCTCACCTCCGTATTCTGTCAAATTATGCTTTATTGCAGATTAAAGGAGGTAATATACACTTTTTCTACTTTTCCTTCTTGGAGGTAGCTATTTATTTTATCTTTTAGTTCCTTCTTAAAGGTTTCTTTTCCCTTGTCTCCCTCAATCTGATCAGCATTCGTATCAGCCAGCAGTGATATAACAGCGTCTTTCACTTGGAAATCACGTTTCTCAAGTTCTTCTTTTGATTTATCAGAATCAGTTTCAAGTTTAATAGCAAGACGGATAATGTTATCAGACTTTAAATTTGTTGTGATCTCTTCTACATCAACAGAAGACGCAACGATTTCATCAATACTTTTTTTCGCTTCACTTTTTTCGGACTTTCCGCCTAAAACAAAATAAGCCGCCGCCCCGAGAGCACCAATTACGATAAGAATAATTAGTAATATGATCATTAACTTTTTCTTCATTCCGGTTCCTCTATTCCTTGATCCATTGCAAATATTTGTATTTTTCGGTAGAAAGTTGCGATCTTTTCCAGAACAGCTTCTTCATCTTCTTTTACTACAAACTTCTTACCATTTGATAGAGTAATTGTAGTATCCGGAAAACATTCAATCTGTTCAATAAATAGCGCATTCAGTGTAAAGGGCTGCCCGTTCAAACGGGTTACTTTAATCATAAAACAGCGGAGAAGCGATTACTCGCCTCCCCTCCCTCCTTAACGTTTAAGGTTAACCAGTTCTTGAAGGATTTCATCAGATGTTGTAATAATTTTTGAGTTTGATTGGAATCCGCGCTGGGCTACGATCATTTCAGTAAATTCGTCAGTTAAATCGACGTTAGACATTTCGAGAAATCCTGATTTAAGAGCACCAGTTCCGCCGTCACCAGGCTGGTTCGCTGCACTGGCCGTTCCAGAGTTTAAAGATTCACGGTATAGGTTGCTTCCGATTTTATCCAATCCGTCACTGTTGGCAAAAGTAACAATCCCGATTTGTCCCCCGTCTTGTGTTTTCCCGTCAGCATCAACAATTGACACCTTTCCATCAGAACCAATGCTAAAGCTTTGAGCATCAGTAGGAATTTTAATTGTTCCCCCATTCATATTTAACACATGGTAGCCATCACCTGTAACCAGTGTTCCGGTATTATCTAAATAGAAGTTCCCTGCTCTTGTATAAGCTGTCCCGTCACCTGTATCAATTCGGAAGTAACCGTCGCCGTCAATTGCTAAATCAAGTGTTCTTCCTGTACTTTGTGTCGCGCTTGTTGAATGAATTGTATCAATTGTGCCAGATGATGAACCTAAACCGATCTGCTTAGAGTTCGTACCGCCGATAGTTGCACCGGCCGCAGAACCGCCGGCAATCGTTTGGCTTACCATATCTTTAAAGGTCACACGGCTCTTTTTGAATCCTACTGTATTTACGTTGGCAATGTTGTTACCGATTACGTCAAGCTTTGTTTGAAAGTTTTTCATACCGCTGATTCCAGAATAAAGTGAACGTAACATAATATATTCCCCCAGATGTTTTTATTTAGATGATTGTCCCACAGACATGACATTCGCAGGACTGATCTCGGTCCCATCATCAAGAACGAGATAATAATTTCCTTTAAAATGTTTAACAGAGCTTACTGTGCCTGTTTTATCTGTTGCACTTTTACCATCAGTCCAAGATACTTCTTTTCCCATCCAATCAACATACGTTGTAAACGGATCTTGGTTTTCGACAAATTGAGTCATTGTCGTATTCAGATTCATCATTTGCTCCAAACTTGAAAAAGTCGCCATCTGGCTGATAAATTCTTTATCGTCAACCGGATTGAGCGGATCTTGGTTTTGGACTTGAGTCATTAATATTTTTAAAAACTCATCTTTCCCCAAGCTGCTGTTGTTCGTCGACACAGTGTTCGTTTTTTCAGGCAGTTTATATTCTGAACTTATAGAAGTCATTCTTCTTCCTCCATTTCAACCATCGACACTTCATCGAGCAGATCGCCAAAATCATTTGATTGCTTTTTCTGTCTTTGCTGTCTCTGCCCCTCTTGCTGCTCTTTCTGTTCATCAGCAAGCTGGCCGTATATCGGCTGATCCCCGCTTTGGACCGGAAGAGTAAAACGGTCAATTTGGACGGCCATATTCGGCAATGATTGCTTCAGCTGAGGAAGATGCTGTTCAAGCAATTCTTTTGCTGATTGGCTAGATGCAATGATTTTACTCTGAAACATTCCATTTTCATTTGTCAGCTTGATTGTGACAAATCCTAAATGTTCAGGGTTCAGCCGAATAGTGAAACTTCCCGTCGATCTGCCGAAAGGCGTATATTTCATCTGCTTCCACGCATTAATCACTTGATCAGCCACCGTTTTTGTTTCGGCATTTGGTATATCAGATGACATCTGCTGCAGATCAAGTGTTTGTACTCCTCCTATGCTCCGATACCCCGAAAACAGCATTTGGAGTCCTGATTTACTATCTACAGACTGAATACTTCCAGAAACATCCGATGCATTTTTGCTGGATGAACTCTGCGAGAGCGGTGTGAGAACACGCTTCCCAAAGTCTTGTGATGATTCGGATGATTTCGATAACAAGAAGGCTTTCAGCTGGCTTTCAGCTAAACTCCATTCTTTGGTCCCTTTTTGAGGAAGCATAGACATTTGATCCATTAAGCTTTGAAAACTTTTCAGCTCTGACGCTGTCATCGAGTAAAGTTTTGAACTTGACTCAGCTTTAGTGAATATTTGCTGTTTAAGATCCTGAATGAGTTTTTGAGATACACCCTTCTTTTCTAATGCAGAAAGGAATTGATCTCCATTTTGGTAAATGGCATGAGCTTCATTGCGATCAGTCAGCTTATTCCCTTCTACGAGCTGGCTAATGAACATTTGGATATAGATAAGCTCTTTAGCAGGCTCGGATACTTCATTTTCCTGATTTGATTGCTCTGTATCAGACTTCAGTGCTCCATTAATGTCAGAAGCAGAATCATTGGCACTCAGAGCCGTTTTAGCTTCTGAAAAGATTTTCTCCGTTTCTGTGAGCAATTGATCCGTCCCGCCTGACATTTTTGATTCAACTGCTTGCAAAAGATTTTGCAACATTTGCAGAGCATTCGCATCCAATTGCTTCCCTGTCAGTTTGCTTAATGTTTGCAAAAGATCCGCATTTTGTTTGTCTTGAACTTCAGGACTTGCATTTAGCCATTCACCGATCTTTTTAAGCGCATCTGCTAAAAGCTGATCTTCGGAATTAGAAGTTCCCTTTCCTTGTTCTGAAAGTTCCTTCAATCCAGTCTCAGACATAAGCCAGTTTTGAAAAACTCCCTGGCTACTTTTCATGTTTTTAGCGGCAGAACCCGTTGTGGTTTGCAGCAAAGGTCCGGCTAATTCAAGCAGCTTCACCTTTCATTCCCCCTATTCTTGGCTGGCAGCAATTTTTTCTGTATAGGTTGCTGCTTGCTCAGGAGTCATTTTCGCCAATATGTCAGCAAGCTGCTTTTTGCTTAGGCCATTCAATATTTTCAGTGCTTCTTGCTCCTTTAATTGGGCAATAATTTTAGCAGCCTTTCCGCTGTCCATGCTTTTGTACACACTGATCACTTTGTCATTTTCAGAAGAAGCTTTCGAGTCTGCTGATCCTTCAGTATGATCTTCTGATGACTTTTTTTGATCCTCAGCCGTCTTTTCAAGTGAACGGATCTTTTGATTGAGCCTATCGATTTCTGATTTACTTGTTTCTAAATCTTTATTCAATATACTGATTTCACTTTTTTGATCCTTAATGGTCTTTTCCAGAGCTGCCGTATTACTGCTATCCTTACTTGATGCTGTGCCTTTTTTATTTTCGGTTTCAGGGACCAATTCTTTAAGAACCGGCGTTTTTGCCGCAGCATCCTGTATCGGCTTTAAGACATTGATACCAGCAGCCCAAAGAACAATCCCCCCTGCGATTAATAGAAACATCAGCGGGAGGATAATGATAAGCAAAACCGAACGGAACTTACCTGATTCTTTCTTTTTGCCGGACATTACATTCGCTCCTAATGGCCTTGAATCATAAACTGCTTAATCGAAATATCGTCCATTTCTTTCATTTCTGCAGCTTTATCTTCAAGAGCAAACATTTTAAACTGTTTTTCACGCATTTTTTCAAACTTTTTCACTTCAATGTTTTTCTCTGTCAAAATTTCTTGTTTTTGATTCATTTGATTTCTTTTCATAATGACAAGCTTTTGATAGTGATAGATCGTATTATCAAGATTTGAGACAAATTGTTGGTAGTGCCTCATTTCTTGTACACTCATGCCGCTTTTTAATTTCTTTTCCTTATTTTGTTCCAGCAATTCTTTTTTGCTCATATTCTCATATAATTTTTCAGCAACGTTTTCAAATTCAGAAACTGATTGCTGATACTCGGATAAGGATTGGTCTTTTTCATTTTCTTTTAGTTCCAGCAGCTTTTGGAATCTAAATTGATAAGCCACGTTTATTCCTCATTTCCTGTCAAACTAGTTAATGCAGCAATGCTTTCTTCCAATAAAGCCGGTTCGTCTGTTCCCTGCTTTAAAAATTGAATAAGCTGCGGATAAAATTGTATCGCTTCATCAATTTCTCTGGATGATCCTCTTTTGTAAGCTCCGATATTAATGAGATCTTCCGAATTTTGATATGTCGATAAAAGTTCACGGAATTTATTTGCCGCATCCAGATGCTGTTTTGTTGAAATGTTTGACATCACCCTGCTGATGCTTTTTAGTACGTTAACTGCAGGAAACTGGCCTTTATTGGCAAGCGCCCTGTCCAACACAATATGTCCGTCTAAAATTCCGCGTACAGTATCGGCAATCGGCTCATTCATGTCATCCCCGTCTACCAACACTGTATAAAATGCCGTAATGGTTCCATGCTCGTTTGCACCTGTTCGTTCTAGTAAACGAGGTAAAATAGCGAACACTGAAGGTGTATAACCTTTTGTCGTCGGAGGCTCCCCTGCAGCCAGTCCAATCTCTCGCTGCGCCATTGCCACCCTTGTAACAGAATCCATCATAAACATGACATTTTGGCCTTTATCTCGGAAATACTCGGCAATGGCAGTCGCTGTATATGCCGCTTTCAATCTCATTAATGCTGGCTGGTCTGAGGTGGCAACGACTACAATCGATCGTTTCAGCCCCTCTTTCCCCAGATCTTTTTCAATAAACTCCCGAACCTCTCGTCCGCGTTCTCCGACAAGTGCAATGACGTTTAAGTCAGCCTCTGTCTGCTTGGCGATCATCCCCATTAAGGTGCTTTTTCCGACACCGCTTCCTGCAAAAATTCCAATCCGCTGGCCTTTACCGACTGTCAGCAAGCTGTCAATTGATCTGACTCCAACACCCATCTTTTCACGGATAGGCGGCCGTTTCATCGGGTTGGGCGGTGATTGCTCCGTTGATACAGGCGAAAGCCCTTTCGGCAGAAGTTTTCCGTCAAGCGGTTCTCCAA
Source organism: Bacillus sp. 9.4 (assembly GCF_055486415.1). Classification (NCBI taxonomy): domain Bacteria; kingdom Bacillati; phylum Bacillota; class Bacilli; order Caryophanales; family Bacillaceae; genus Bacillus; species Bacillus sp. 9.4. The sequence goes on from NZ_JBVFMU010000002.1 coordinate 284,930, forward strand.
AAGCATCGATGACTTGTCCAATCAGTCCGGTTCCAACTTTAACCCGAAGTGATTCCCCAGTAGCTTCTACAATGCTGCCAGGTGCAATGCTCGCAGCCTCTAAATAAGGCATAAGCAAAATATTTTCTTCCTGGAAGCCGACTACCTCAGCTTTAATGACTTTCCCAGATTGTCCTTTTGCATAAATCAGGCACACGTCGCCAATTGAGCTTGCTGGCCCTTTTGATTCAATCATCAAGCCGATTACCCGCTTGACTTTTCCGTACCGTTTATACGAGTCTGTCATTTCTATACAATCTATCAGACTCTGTGTCTTCATTCAGCTGCACCTGCTTCCAGCGCTGTCAGAAGTTTATCTTTCAATTGCATCAATTGTGTGTCAACACTCGCATCTACCCTGCCAAAAGGAGTTTCAATATAACAGGTTCCTTTTTGAGCTTTTTCATCAGCATATATGCCAAGCCGGCATTCTTTATAAAGAAGCTGCTGGATTTCATCTTTTTGCTGAAAGATTGTCTCATAGTAATATGGATCAACATAAATTGATATATCGTCATATTCCTTCACTTCGTTTATAACCTGTTGTACAAGCAGGAGAAAAGCCTCTTTATCATCAGACTTTTGCTGCCAAACTTTTTTTGCTAGGGCAACGGCAAGCTCAACGATTTCTTCATTAGCGTCTTCAAGCTTGTCCTCAACAGCTTTTCTGGACATTTCAGTTATACTGTTTGCTTGGCCGATCAGTTCTGCATACTGTTTCATTGCCTCAGCTTTGCCCAGCGCTACTCCTTGTTCAAAGCCCTCGGCTTTTGCTTCTTCAATAAGCTTCTGTTTTTCAGCCGCCCAATCGTTTTTCTCCTGTTCAATTTGACGGCGAATATTTTCTATATGACTGTTTGCCTGCTCAGAAATCCGGTCAGCTTCCTCTTTCACTCGGGCCATAAGCGCCTCCGGGTTCTCTTCAGCCTGCAAAAGGTGAGAATGATCAATACGCACCTCTTGTATAGAAAGTTTTCTTTTTTCCTTTTGTGGAGAAATAGATGATTCTTGTTTAATGATATTAGACAATAATATCATCCCCTCCGCCTCTTGCTATCACAATTTCACCGGCTTCTTCAAGCTTTCTGACGATGCTTACAATTCTCGATTGTGCTTCTTCTACATCTTTCAAGCGTACAGGGCCCATAAATTCCATTTCTTCTTTGAAGGTTTCAACCATACGCTGTGACATATTGTTGAACACAATTTCTTTGACTTCCTCGCTTGCAACCTTTAATGAAAGGAGCAAATCGTCGTTCTCAACATCGCGAATGACTCTCTGAATGGCACGGTTATCAAGTGTGACAATATCTTCGAAGACAAACATCCGCTTTTTAATCTCTTCAGCAAGATCGGGATCCTGAATTTCCAATGAATCCAAGATCGTCTTCTCTGTCCCTCTGTCTACCCCGTTTAACACTTCCACAACAGCTTCAATTCCGCCTGTTTGTGTATAATCCTGAGTAAATGCAGAAGATAATTTTTGTTCCAGAATCCGTTCTACCTCGTTAATTATTTCTGGAGACGTTCTATCCATGACCGCGATTCTTCTCGCAACCTCAGCCTGCACTTCAGGGTTCAGCTCGGATAAAATTTGCCCGGCCTGCACTGGATCTAAATAAGACAAGATTAACGCCATCGTCTGCGGATGCTCTTGCTGGATAAAATTCAAAATTTGTTCTGGCTCCGCTTTTCTGGCAAAATCAAATGGTTTAACCTGCAAAGAAGAAGTCAGCCTGTTTAGAATGTTCTCCGCCTTATCCTCTCCAAGCGCCTTTTCCAGAACTTGTCTTGCATAGCTTAAACCGCCTTGAGAAATATAATCTTGCGCAATGGCTATATTATGAAATTCTTCTATGATTTCATCCTTTTTTTGATGATCGACGCTTCGAACACCTGATATTTCCAGAGTAAGCCTTTCAATTTCTTCATCGGTTAAGTGCTTATAGACAGAAGCTGACACATCTAACCCCAAGGAAATCATGAGAATGGCTGCTTTTTGTTTTCCTGTAAGCTTATCTTGATCACGTCTCGCCATTTCTAATTCCTCCTAATCCTCGGCCAGCCAGCTTCTCAGCAGTTTTGCAAAATCTTCCGGCTTGTCTTTCGCCATCTTTTCAAGCTGTTTTCGTCTGACTGATTCCGCTGTTTCATTTTCCTCTTCGTTGATATCAGGCAAATTGATTGGTTCTTGAGGAACCTCATACTCATATTCCTCAAATTCATCCTCTTGCGCCCGTTTCTTTCTGATAAGCATAATGATCAGAACAATGATCGCTGCGATTAAAACACCGCCTACAATATATGCCCACAGCGGGATACCTGAGGATTTTTCCGTATTTGTATCCAAATTGACTTTGCCGTCGAATGGCTGAACGGAGACAACAATCTTATTATTGATATCAGCATCAGATAAATTCTGGTTTTGCGTTTCATCTTTATCCAAAGATGTTCTGACTACAGTTGAAAGGATTTTTTGTATATCATCCTGTCTTTCAGTTGATAGCGACGCTGTGTTTTTGGCATCAGGCGGCTCTACCATTACTTGAATCCCTAAATCTCTGACCTTATAAGGACTTTCAGCGATTTCTTTATGAATTCGGTTAACCTCGTAATTGATTTTGTTGCTGTTTTTTTCGTAGTTTCCGCTTTCGGTATTTTCACCGTCAGCCTTATAATTTGTTACATCTTCCTCGCCGGTTCCGGCAGTTCCTCCGTTGGCTGCACCGTCGCCCTGATATGTTTCAGATACCTTTTCAGCGCTGACTGCAATGCCTTCCATGTTTTCTTTATCCACAGGTTCGACAATGTCTTCTGTCCGATTTTCTTTTGTGAAATCAATGTCTGCTGTAACGGAGACAACGACTTTATCTTGGCCCATCATCGTACCAAGAAGTGACTGTACATGTTTTTGAATGTCTTTTTCAACTTGAGACTTAATTCCTTGCTGAGAAGAATAACTATCCGCGTAGGACCCTGCATCACTGTCTGATTTGTCGTAGTATGTAGAATTTTGATCCATGATGACGATGTTATCTTCTTTTAGGTTCGGCACGCTTTTAGATACCAGATGATATAATCCGTTGATCTGGCTTTGATCAAGTGTATAACCCGGTTGAATCTGCAAAACGATTGATGCAGATGCTGCAGATTGCTCTTCACCGACAAACACCGCGTCTTTCGGGAGATTAATCATTACTTTTGAACTTTTAATACCGTCCATTTCATTGATCAAGTTTGACAGTTCTGTCTGTGTAGCTTTTACTTTCACCATATCAAACTCATTGTCTGTCAAACCAAAGCCGGCATTCTGTCCAAAAAATGAATAATCAATTGATCCGGTTTTAGGAAGTCCTTCTGCAGCCATCTGCACTTTCAAAGAATCAACCTGATCCTCCGGAACACTAATCACTGTACCGCCATTCGAAAGTTCGTTTGGCACTTTTTTTGCATCCAATTCTTCTTTGATTTGTCCTGCTTCTTCGGCAGACAAATCTTTGTACAGCGGCGCCATTTTAGAATTTGAAGCAAAAACACTAATAATAATTCCAATAATAATAATTGCCGCTAAAGCACTAACCATTAAAATCTTTTGTAATTTAGATCTATTTTTCCAAAACTCACTCGTTTTGTTTTTCATTTGCATTAGAGTACGATTCATGTTAACCCCCGGTCATTCCACTCTTTCTCTAAATCGTCAGACCCCCTACATTTGCATTCTCATAATCTCCTGATAAGCTTCCACAGCTTTATTGCGGAACTCTGTTGCTGCAGTTAGAGAGATGCTAGCTTTTTGAGCGGCGATCATGACCTCATCAAGATTTACATCTTTTCCTGCAGCCAAGGCATTAGTCATGTTGTCAGAAGCTACTTGGGACTCATTTAACGAACTAATAGAGTTTTTTAAAAGCTCCGAAAAGCTTGTTTGATTTGAAGAATCTGTTTTTTGGCTATTGTTTACTTGATTTGTTGCATTTTGAGTGTTTTGAGTATTTTGAACCTGAAAAGGAGAAATTGCATTAATCACATTCATTCACCTACTTTCCGATTTCTAACGCCTTCATCAGCATTCCCTTTGTGGCATTCATCGCCGTGACATTCGCCTCATATGATCTGGTGCTGCTGACAAGATCAACCATTTCCTTTAATGGATCAACATTAGGCTTTTGTACATATCCATCAGCGTTTGCATCAGGGTCTGTCGGATCATAGACAAGATTAAAATCCGAATCATCCTCCGTAATTTTTGAAACCTTCACACCGTTTCCAGCATTCCCGCTTCCGCTCATTTGAGAATTGAGAATGGAAGAGAACGATTCACCTTTTGACTGAAGGGAGACCATTTTTCTTCTGTAAGGCACCCACTCTCCATTCACCTGCTTAGCTCTTGTCGTATCCATATTTGCTAAGTTAGATGATACAACGTCCATTCTGACTCGCTGAGCTGTTAAAGCCGATGCTGAAACATTTAAGCTATGAAAAGCTGTCATCATTTTCCTCCTGTTAATACGGTCTTCAGCGAATTAAATTTACCATTCATTCTTTCAACCAAAGCTTGATAGTTGATTTGATTTTGCGCCAATTCTGTCATCTCTTTGTCAACATCAACATTGTTTCCGTTTTGCTGATACGATGTATCTCCGCTCGCAACAATTGAATAATTCGAATCAGTATCAGAAAAATCAACATGACGATAGTCTGTTTTTATCGCTTCAAGACGCGAGGATTCTTGATCTAATAAATTTTGGAAAGAGACTTTTTTTGCCTTATAGTTCGGTGTATCTATATTGGCGATATTATTAGTTATGACTTTTTGCTTAATATCCGCTCTGCTCAAGGCATTTTCAAGATTTTGTATCGTTCCAGAAAATAAGCTCAAATCCACTTACCTCCATTTCAGTTTTTTTCACCCTCAATATCCTTGTCGAGAATTGTAAAACTATATGCTTATTGTAAGAAATAACAGGCATAAAGTCTATGAAGTTCGTGTAAAAAAATGTCCTCACAATTATCTATTTTGTAACTAGGTATAAAGTCCTAGATTGTTAGAACTACATTTCTCACCTTGATATAAGCCTGAAAATAGCAGAATTTCTGTTTTTTCTCCTTTCTTTTCGGCATTTTTAAAACTTTTTGAAGAAAAATGCAAAATTTATTAAAATTATTACATAGAAAGACTTTCAACCCAGGAAATAAAGCTTATTGATTTCCTTTATTTGAAATAAAAAAAGAACCCTCAAAAAGGGTTCTTTTTGTGATTAATGAGATTTTAGATTTTCTAATTCAATTAGGAATTTGTTGTTTAGTACCTTGATATAAGTACCTTTCATTCCTAATGATCTAGACTCGATAACACCGGCGCTCTCCAGCTTTCTGAGTGCGTTCACAATAACAGAACGGGTAATGCCGACACGGTCAGCAATTTTACTTGCAACAAGAAGACCTTCATTTCCGTCAAGCTCCTCAAAAATGTGCTCAATTGCTTCAAGCTCACTGTAAGAAAGCGAGCTGATAGCCATTTGTACGACAGCTTTGCTTCTTGCTTCCTCTTCAATTTCTTCTGCTTTTTCTCTTAGGATTTCCATTCCGACAACTGTTGCGCCGTATTCAGCTAGAATTAAGTCATCGTCATTGAATTGATCTTGTAAACGTGAAAGAATAAGTGTTCCTAATCTTTCCCCGCCTCCGATGATCGGCACAATTGTTGTTAAACCAGCTTGAAACAGGTCTCTGTTCTCAACAGGGAAAGCAGTATATTCACTATTAATATCCAAGTTAGAAGATGTTTCAGGGACATTAAACAGATTTTTCGTATATTCTTCAGGGAATTGACGATCCTCAAGCATTTTTTTCATACGATCATTTTCAATTTGCTGGTTAATAGAGTACCCAAGGAGTTTCCCTCTGCGGCTTACAACGAAAATATTGGAATCAATTACATCCCGCAGCGTCTCCGCCATTTCCTTGAAGTTTACCGGTTTCCCTGCCGCAGCTTGCAGCATGGAGTTAATAATTCTTGTTTTTTGTAATAAAGCCATGATAAATAATCCTCCTAAACATTCCTCATATTAAATTTTTCACAATATAAATTGACTTAAATCTTTGTTTTTGGCTATCGTTCCGAGCTTTTCTTCGACATACTGTGGTGTAATCGTTATTTTCTCCATCGTTACATCTGGAGCTTCAAACGACAAATCTTCTAATAGGCGTTCAAGTATTGTATGAAGGCGTCTCGCACCGATATTATCTGTGTCCTGGTTCACATGATAAGCAACTTCAGCAATCTTATGAATAGCTTCGTCAGAAAATTCAAGAGATATACCTTCTGTCTGCAATAATGCCTGATATTGTTTCAGCAGCGCATTATCCGGCTCAACCAAAATTCTCACGAAGTCGTCTACCGTGAGTTTGTTCAGTTCTACACGAATTGGGAAACGCCCCTGCAGCTCAGGAATCAAATCAGACGGTTTGGCCATATGAAACGCTCCTGCTGCAATAAATAATACATGGTCTGTTTTTACAGAACCATATTTTGTAACAACGGTTGAACCCTCAACAATCGGCAGGATATCCCGCTGAACGCCTTCTCTTGAAACATCGGCAGAAGAAGATGCACCGCCGTTCTTTGCGATTTTATCAATCTCATCAATAAAGATAATCCCGCTCTCTTCTGCTCTCTGAACAGCTTCCTGGCCGACTTCATCCATATCGATGAGTTTGCTTGCTTCTTCATTCGTCAGGACTTTTCTGGCTTCTCTGACTGTCATTTTGCGCCGCTTCTTTTTCTTTGGCATTAATCCGCTCAGCGCATCCTGCATGTTCATACCCATCTGCTCCATACCCGAGCCCTGCAGCATGTCAAACATAGAAGGCTGCTGCTCTTCGACTTCTACTGTTACATAGTAGTCTTCGAGCTCTCCTAAAGCCAGCTGATGCGCCATTCGTTTTCTTTTTTCTTCGATGTTTGCTTCTTCCTGGCTCTCCGCCTCATCTTCACCATTCGGCTGGCTGCCTCCAAAAAACATTTCAAACGGATTTTTAACGCCAGATTGTTTTTTCTTCCCGGGAACTAACAGACGAACAATGCGTTTGTTTGCATTTTCTTCTGCCTGTTCCTTTACTTCATTCATTTTCTCTTCTTTTATAAGCCGAACAGAAGTCTCCACAAGATCTCTGACCATTGATTCAACATCTCTGCCTACATAGCCGACTTCGGTAAATTTAGTAGCTTCAATTTTGATAAATGGCGCACCTGAAAGCTTAGCGATTCGTCTGGCAATTTCAGTTTTCCCGACGCCGGTAGGACCCATCATTAAAATGTTTTTCGGAACGACCTCGTCCTTCAGCTTTTCATCCAGAAGACTTCTTCTATAGCGGTTTCTTAATGCCACGGCGACAGCTTTTTTCGCATTTTGCTGACCGACAATATATTGGTCTAACCGATCTACAATCTGTCTAGGAGTTAACGGTTTTTTTTCCATGCGCCTCAAGTCCTTTCTATTCAAGCTCTTCCAGTATGATTTGATCGTTCGTGTAAACACAAATTTCGCCTGCTGTTTCTAACGCGGCTCTGGCAATCTCACTTGCAGACATGCTTTCACCGGCATGCTTTTTCAATGCTCTTCCCGCTGCCAAAGCGTAATTGCCTCCTGATCCAATCGCGAGAATGCCGTCATCTGGTTCGATCACCTCGCCTGTTCCCGATACGAGAAGCAAAGTATCCTGATTCATAACAATCAGCATGGCTTCGAGCTTTCTTAGCACTTTATCGCTGCGCCATTCCTTCGCAAGCTCAACAGCCGCACGTTTTAAGTTGCCGTTATATTCTTCAAGCTTAGCTTCAAACTTTTCGAATAAAGTGAAAGCGTCTGCAACAGATCCCGCAAAGCCAGCAAGAACTTTGCCGTTAAACAGTTTTCTCACTTTCCGTGCCGTGTGTTTCATGACAACAGCCTGACCAAATGTTACTTGGCCGTCTCCGGACATAGCGCTTCGTCCTTTATGCTGTACGGCAAATATTGTGGTCGCATGAAAAGATGACATAAAGGGCCTCCTTTAATTTTTCTTAAATGCTCTTGGATGGTGAGACATATATGTGTTTCTCAACATTTCCTTCGAAACGTGCGTGTATATCTGTGTAGAAGACAGATTGGAATGCCCGAGCAGTTCTTGAACGCTTCTCAAATCCGCTCCTTCATTTAACAGATGCGTGGCGAACGTATGTCGAAGCATATGCGGATGGATATGTAAAGTGCTTGACGCTTTTTGAACAAGCCCGCTTAAAATATGTCTGATGCCACGGGCTGTAAGCGGTCCGCCTCTTTGATTTACGAATAATAGATCATGAGGTTCTTTTGCCTTCATCAGCAAGCACTGTCTTCCGCTATTCATGTATACCTTCAACGCTTCGCGGGCATAAGACCCAAAGGGGATATAGCGCTGCTTCTTGCCTTTACCGTGAACAAGCACAGTGTCCATAAATAAATCAACGTCGTTAATAGTTATGGAACAGCATTCACTGACCCTCATTCCGGTGGCATAGAGCAGCTCTAACAGCGCTTGATCCCTCATTCCGGCCGGCTGGCTTATATCTGAAACTTCAAACAGCTCCTCAAGCTCTTTTTGATATAGAAACTTCGGTATCCGTTTCTCCTGTTTCGGCAGATGAACAAGCTGAAACGGATTTTCTTCAATAAGCTTTTCCCGCATCAGAAACTTATAAAAGCTTCTTAATGCAGATATCTTTTTGCTTATTGTTCTTCTCGATAAACCTTTTTCATAGGCTTCTGTCAAAAAAATCCTAGTATCTTGATATGCAGCTTCTTCAAATCCATTTATACCTTGAACGCGCAGGAAAGTCTCGAATTCTTCAATTGAATCCACATAATTCACAATAGTATATTGTGAATAATTTTTTTCAATTTGTAAATATTCAACGAATAACTTTACGAAATTCTTAACATTCTCCATGCCTAATACCTCCCCAGGAAGGGCTTTTAAATGGTATCACAAATCGCGCTCAGGTTGCAATCAATACCTATATTGTTTTCGAAATTGTTTGAATTGTTTCAATCGCACGGTTCGCGTATTGTTCATTTCGTTCTTTTTTATTTTTAATTTTAACTGGCAATTCTTTTAAAAGCCCAAAGTTTGCATTCATCGGCTGGAAGTTCTTCTGGTTTGTTGTTGTAATATAATGTGCCATACTGCCAATTGCTGTTTCCTGAGGGAAGATCACAAGCTCTTCTCCCAATACAAGCTTCGCCGCATTAATGCCTGCTACAAGTCCTGAGGCAGCTGATTCCACATATCCTTCTACTCCCGTCATTTGGCCTGCAAAGAACAGATCACTGCGGTTTTTAAATTGATAAGTCGGCTTTAACAGGCTTGGAGAGTTAATAAATGTGTTTCTGTGCATCACGCCATATCTGACGATTTCTACATTTTCAAGTCCTGGAATCAACTTGAGAACTTCCTTTTGGTCTCCCCATTTTAAATGAGTCTGGAATCCTACAATATTATAAAGTGTTCCCGCAGCATCATCCTGTCTGAGCTGAACGACGGCATAAGGGCGTTTTCCTGTAACAGGATGCTCTAGACCCACCGGTTTCATCGGACCGAAAAGCATTGTTTTCTTGCCCCGTTTTGCCATGACTTCAATCGGCATGCAGCCTTCAAAGAAAATCTCTTTTTCAAATTCTTTTAACGGCACTGTTTCTGCTGATGTTAATGCTTCATGAAAACGGTCAAACTCTTCTTCTGTCATCGGGCAGTTCAAATATGCTGCTTCACCTTTATCATAACGGGATTTCAGGTACACTTTATCCATATCAAGGCTGTCTTTTTCTACAATTGGCGCCGCTGCGTCATAAAAATATAAATAGTCCTCTCCAGTCAGCTCCTTCAGCTGGGCAGACAGCGATTCAGATGTTAACGGACCCGTTGCGATGATAGTAGGGCCTTCAGGAATTTCAGTCACTTCTTCATTAATAACGGTTACGTTTGGATGATTTTTCACCCGATTTGTCACACTTGCGGCAAATTCATGACGGTCTACTGCAAGAGCGCCCCCGGCAGGCACCGAACATTCGTCAGCCGCCGCGATAATGGCTGAATCAAGCGCACGCATTTCTTCCTTTAATACACCGACAGCGTTAGCAAGTGTATTAGAGCGAAGAGAATTGCTGCAGACAAGCTCTGCAAATTTATCTGTATGGTGCGCAGGCGTTTGTTTAACTGGCCGCATTTCATACAATTTGACTTGAATCCCCCGTTTGGCAAGCTGCCATGCTGCTTCACTTCCTGCAAGTCCGGCTCCGATTACATTCACTGTTTGTTGGTTCATCTTTCACATCTCCTAGTTTATTATTCAAGGCCTTCTTTTAACACACAAAGAAGGTGAGCAAGACCCTGCTCACCGCTACTTCTGTGGTTCTTCCTTATAATCGCATTCCACGCATTGGACTTGTATGCCTTTTTTGAGTTTTTTCTCGACGAGCATTTTTCCGCATTTAGGGCATTTTCGTTCAATTGGTTTGTCCCATGATACGAATTCACAGTCCGGATAACGGTCACAGCCGTAAAACACCCGTTTCTTTTTCGATTTTCGCTCAACAATGTTTCCTTCTCCGCAGCTCGGGCACTTCACACCGATTTGTTTCACAATCGGTTTCGTGTTCCGGCAGTCAGGGAAGTTGGAGCAAGCTAAGAATTTACCGTACCGTCCCATTTTATATACCATTGGAGAACTGCACAATTCACAATCCTCTCCAGCATACTCTGGTTCAATCTCAACTTCCTTCATTTCCGATTCGGCTTTTTTCACGCGTTTTTCAAAATCGGTGTAGAAATTATCGATAATCTTGACCCATTCGGTATTTCCTTCTTCAACATGATCAAGATCTCTCTCCATTTTAGCTGTAAACTCAACGTTAATGATCTCAGGGAAAAACTCCATGATCAAGTCAAGAACGATCTGACCTAATTCAGTCGGAACGAAACGTTTATTATCCAATGCCACGTAGCCGCGCCGCTGAATAGTATCAAGTGTCGGAGCATATGTGGATGGACGGCCGATACCGCGTTCTTCAAGGGTTTTAACAAGCCGGGCCTCAGTATATCGCGGAGGCGGCTGGGTAAAATGCTGCTCAGGTTCTATATCTTTTGATAATACCGTGTCGCCTTCTTGTAAGTCAGGCAGCATCCGGTCTTTTTCTTCCATTTGATCGTCTTTTCCTTCAACATACACCTTCATAAACCCGGAAAACTTGACTTTACTTCCATTTGCACGAAATGTCAAACCGTTGTTTGTCAGGTCGACACTCATTGTATCGAGAACAGCCGGTGCCATTTGGCTGGCAACAAAACGCTCCCAAATTAATTTATACAGTCTCATTTGGTCTCTGCCGAGGACTGCTTTTAATTCACTTGGTTTTCTAAGAACTGATGTCGGCCGAATTGCTTCGTGGGCATCCTGGGCATTTTCATTCTTTTTCGCAGGCTTCCGTTTTCCGCCTAGGAACTCTTTTCCATAAGTCTGATCAATAAATGCAGCTGCTTCATCAACAGCCGTATTTGAAATACGGGTTGAATCCGTTCTCATATACGTGATCAGACCAACCGTCCCTTCTCTTCCTAGATCAATTCCTTCATATAATTGCTGTGCAATCATCATCGTTTTCTTCGCTCTGAAATTGAGCTTGCGAGCTGCTTCCTGCTGCAGGGTAGAAGTGGTAAAAGGCAATGCAGGATTACGTTTACGTTCCTTTTTGGTTACTTTTTCAACTGTATATTGATTCCCTTTGAGCTGAGAAAGAATCTCTTTTACATCAGCTTCACTATTTAAAGGAAGTTTTTTGCCGTTTTTCCCGAAAAAGCTCGCTTCAAAGGTTTCTTGACCTTTTAAGAACGTACCGTCAATTGTCCAATATTCCTCAGGCTTAAAGTCGTTAATCTCTTTTTCACGGTCAATAATCAAACGGAGGGCAACGGATTGCACGCGTCCTGCGCTAAGCCCTTTTTTGACTTTTTTCCATAAGATAGGACTGATTTTATATCCGACAAGCCTGTCTAAAATACGTCTCGCTTGCTGTGCATCCACTAAATCCATATTGATCATGCGGGGATGCTTAAACGATTCCTTAATAGCGTCTTTTGTAATTTCGTTAAACACCACACGGCAGTCTGAGTTGAGATCTAAATCAAGACTGTGTGCCAAATGCCATGCAATCGCTTCCCCTTCTCTGTCGGGGTCGGCTGCGAGATACACTTTTTTAGCTTTTTTCGCAGCCGTTTTCAGCTCTTTTAATACCGGGCCTTTACCTCGAATGGTAATATATTTCGGTTCGAAATTCTGTTCTATGTCAACTCCCATTTGACTTTTTGGAAGATCCCGGACATGTCCCATTGATGCTTTTACTTTATATTTTTTACCTAAGTAACGTTCAATCGTTTTCGCCTTAGCGGGCGATTCCACGATGACTAGATAATCAGACATTTTCATCCCCCTCAAGAGGTGTTCTCTCTCTTTTCAAGATATTTCAATTTTATTTTTGCAGCTGTCTTTATTTGGCTTTCAACATTTCATTCTTTATCATGAACGTCATTAATTAAATAGAAAACAATATGCAACTTTAAATCCTCACTATTATTAAATATTACAATACCGTTTGTCAAACGATAATTCAAAAGGGTTCCGTATATTGAACGTTTCTCTCAGGAAGTTCCTCGAAAATATCCTCTGCTGACCATATGGCTTTAGCCCCCTGCTGGATCAGTTTTATAGGACCTCCGGCGTAAGGATCAAACAATGAACCGGGTACGGCAAATACCTCTCTCCCTTGTTCCAATGCTTGATAGGCAGTAATCAGCGAACCGCTTTTTTCTTTGCCCTGAACGACAATAACGCCTTCACTCAGTCCGCTGATAATGCGGTTTCTCATAGGGAAATGCCATTTTTGGGGTTTAGTTTCAGGTGGGTGCTCTGACAGCAGGATATGGTGTTTAGCCATGTGATCTGCTAACTGAAGGTTTTCTCGGGGATAAATGTGTTGAAATCCGCCTGCAATGACGCCAATTGTCCGCCCCTTCGCCTTAATACTTGCAGCATGGGACATTCCGTCTATCCCAGACGCCAGTCCGCTGACAATCACCCAACCTTTACGACAGATCTCTTTTGTAAGATGATTGACAACTTGTTTCCCATAAGCTGTTGGATTTCTTGTCCCTACAATTCCAATTTTTCTCCCTTTCGAAAGAAGAGTCATATCACCTTTTGCAAACAGTACGGCGGGGGGATCATAAATGCTTTTAAGCCAGAAAGGATATTGCTTTGAAGAAATAGGGATGGTGTTAATGCCTTGCTCACGATAAGCAGCAAGTACACGCTGGAGCTTTGGATAAAGTTGTTCTATTTCGTTTTTTAATGCAGCTGTTTTTATTTGATCACGAGTAACCGTTTGTAACACGGGTGATGTCAGCGACATAGACGGATCGGCTTTCCACCATTTTAATAGAAGGGATGGGGATAATAATTGATTGATTCTGCAAATCGTTAGGCAGGCAGCGGCCTGATCCAATAGATTGACCTCCTTTTGTTAGAAAAAGCAGGAACAGCCTTGACGGCTGTCCCTTTTTTATTAATGCGTTTTGCAAGTTTCGAACAAGTTCTTCTCTTTCAGCACCTTGATTAAGGTTTCACCCATGACAGAAGGTGTCTCTGCAACTTCGATTCCGCATGCATTAAGGGTTTTGATTTTTTCATCAGCTGTCCCTTTTCCGCCGGAAATAATGGCGCCTGCATGCCCCATGCGCTTCCCAGGAGGTGCTGTTTTACCGCCGATAAAACCGACTACCGGTTTTGTCATGTTGGCTTTTACCCACTCTGCCGCTTCCTCTTCGGCAGTACCGCCGATTTCGCCAATCATGATGACTGCGTGAGTGTCAGGATCTTCGTTAAACGCTTTTAAAACGTCAATAAAGTTTGTTCCATTTACAGGGTCGCCGCCGATTCCAACAGCTGTAGATTGCCCTACACCCGCTTCTGAGAGCTGGTGCACCGCTTCGTATGTTAATGTTCCTGAACGTGATACAACGCCTACATGACCCTTTTTATGGATGTATCCGGGCATAATGCCGATTTTACATTCTTCAGGCGTAATGACACCAGGACAGTTCGGCCCTATCAGTCTCGTTTTCTTGCCTTCCATGAAGCGTTTGACCTTCACCATATCCAAAACCGGGATATGTTCTGTGATACAAATCACGAGATCAAGCTCCGCATCTACCGCTTCCATAATCGCATCAGCTGCAAACGGTGCGGGCACATATATAACAGACGCGTTAGCGCCGGTCGTTTGAACTGCTTCAGCCACTGTATTAAATACAGGAACACCTTCCACTTCTGTTCCGCCTTTTCCAGGTGTTACACCGCCAACGATATTTGTGCCGTATTCGAGCATCTGCTTCGTATGAAATAAAGCGGTAGAACCTGTAATCCCTTGCACAATAACTCTTGTATCTTTATTAATGAAAACACTCATTATTTGGTCCCCTGCCTTTCATTCTTTCTTAAACTAAGGATACGATTTTCTGCGCGCCGTCAGCCATTGATTCCGCAGATGTAATGTTTAATCCTGATTCACTAAGGATTTTCTTCCCTAGATCTACGTTTGTGCCTTCAAGACGGACGACAAGCGGCAATGTCAAACCAACTTGTCTAGTCGCTTCAACAACCCCTTCTGCGATGACATCACATTTCATAATGCCGCCGAAAATGTTGACAAAAATCCCTTTAACGTTTTGGTCAGAAAGAATGATTTTAAATGCTTCCGTGACTTTTTCCGCGGTTGCACCGCCGCCCACATCAAGGAAGTTGGCCGGTTCTCCCCCATAATGCTTGATAATATCCATCGTAGACATTGCAAGCCCCGCGCCGTTTACCATACAGCCGATATTTCCATCAAGGGAAATGTAGCTTAGATCATATTTGGACGCTTCAATTTCTTTCGGATCTTCTTCATCCAAATCTCTATATTCCATAATGTCCTTTTGTCGGTACAACGCATTGCTGTCAAAATTCAATTTTGCATCAAGCGCCATCACATTTCCGTCGCC
Organism: Bacillus sp. 9.4; assembly: GCF_055486415.1. NCBI lineage: Bacteria > Bacillati > Bacillota > Bacilli > Caryophanales > Bacillaceae > Bacillus > Bacillus sp. 9.4. The sequence goes on from NZ_JBVFMU010000002.1 coordinate 300,083, forward strand.
GGTAACAACAAGCGGATTGATTTCGGCGATTGAGCAGTCTTTCTCAACAAACGCTTTATATAGTCCAAGCATAAATTTAGCAGCTTTTCCCACGAGCTCTTTTGGAATATTAATAGCGAATGCAATTTCTCTGGCTTGATAGCCTTGAAGGCCAACAGCCGGATCAATGACAGCTTTTTTGATTTTTTCCGGTGTTTTCTCCGCAACTTCTTCAATTTCCGTTCCGCCTTCTTCAGAAGCCATTAAAACGATTCTTGAAGTGGCGCGGTCAAGCACTAGACCGATGTAATATTCTTTTTTAATATCGCAGCCTTCTTCAATAAGTAAGCGTTTTATTACTTGGCCGTCCGGACCCGTCTGATGTGTAACTAGGGTCTTCCCTAATAGTTCTTCGGCATACGCTTTTACTTCGTCTAATGATTTTGCTATTTTTACCCCACCAGCTTTGCCTCGACCGCCAGCATGAATTTGAGCCTTTACGACATAAACCGAGCTGGATAAGCTCTTTGCACTCTCAACTGCTTCTTCTGCTGTAAAAGCCACTTTACCTTCAGGAACAGATACCCCATATTTTCTGAGGACTTCTTTTCCCTGGTACTCATGGATATTCATTTCCCATCCTCCTAACTTATGTAACAAAACTAAAATAGACTGCGCTTTCATTCTATAATATTACTGGAAGAATTGTCTACAGTTCGATGCAAAATCTTTTAATCCTTCTAAACATTCAAACTTTTACTTTATTAAAAACATAAATTTCAAAGGAGGATGGGGAATATTTTAGCTATTTTTTGTTTTTTACGCTTTCGTCCAATTTGTAAATGAATGAAAAAATCTCGGCTACCGTTTCATAAAGAGCTTCAGGAATTTGATCATCTACCGTCAAATGGCGCATTAATTCGACAAGAGTCCGATCTTCTTGAATCGGGACCCCTGCTTTTTTTGCTTCTTTGATAATGTTGTCAGCTACATGGCCCTTTCCTGTGGCAATCACTCTCGGCGCCTTGTCTTTTTGTTCGTCATAATGGAGAGCAACAGCTTTTCTGATCGGTGTCTGCTCTTTCATATTTTCACATCCACTTCCTGATCACTGATACTTGTTATATATTGATCGATTGAAGCCTTTTCTTCGGTGTGAACCCTTTTTTTAGCGTTTACCCCTGAAAGGCTGTACCCCATTTCCTTTAGCCCCTGTTTAAGCGCGGGCACCATCGGATCGATCGCAGCCTGCAGCTCGAAATCAGTCTCTATTGTAATGGTCATGACTTTTTGCTGTACCAAGCAATCAACGACGGTTTCTTTTAGTGTATCAAGCTGCAGCAAAAACAAAAGGCGGCAATGGGAAGGATCAAGCTTTCCATCCGCTTCTTTCTTTCCTTTAAACAGAACAGTCATGTCCTGAACCCCTGACTTCGAAAACATCGGAAATGACATTACAATTTGGCTGTATGATGGATGGTCCTGCTGCATGAAAAGCTGGCCATTTAATTTATGAAAAAGCTGATCGGCTTCTTGTTTGACTGGTTCGGCTACCTCATGCGATGCTCTTAAGGCAGAAAGAGCCAGCTTGATGGATTGCATTTCATCAGATGTGACTGCGCTTCCTTGTTCAAACGCTTTAATGAACGCAACCTCGTCCCTTGCACCGATTGCCGTTTTCACTTTGGATAAGAAAGAAAGAACATCTGCCTTATCCGCCAAATGGGGTGCTGTCTGCTGAACAGCCTTTAAAAAGACTTCGGCTTCCTGGTCTGTGACTTGTGCCGCCTGTAAAACAGCTGAAGCTGCAAGTGACTTACTATCACCCGATGAAGCAGCCGCTTTAATCCAATTTGCTGCTTCTTTCACAATTTGGAGACTGTTTTTTTCAGCAGATTCCGTCAGCTTTACCAGCAGCTGGCGGGCTTCTTTAATTGGAATGTCTGCTGCTGTTTTAACAGACTCTTCTTGTATGCTTCTCTGTTCTGCTGTGTGATTTGCAATCGGCAGGCTGGCTTTTCCGGGGGAGCCAGCTGGTGTGCTAAGCTCCCTGCTTCCAGCAGTATTGGCCGGAGAAGGTGCTTTCGTATTGTCGGTTAAAGAAATAAGCTTATCAATCAGCCGTTCTGCATGGACATCGATTTCACTATTTAAAAGCACCGTAACTGCTTCCTTTAGCTTTGACATCATTTGGCTCTGCTGAGGGTTTTGGTCGATTGCCTGAAGCAGCTGGAATACGTGCTGATGCAACGGAACAGGCGATTTCACCGCGTGAACACCATTCAAAATCTCGGAGTGAATGGGAAGATCACGCTTTAAAGCGAAGAGAACCGTTTCAACTGCTTTTTTTGTGTCTTGCGAAGGCAGCGTGTCCATCCACCGGACAGCTGTTTTGATATCATTTTCTGTTACGGGTATTTTGCTTTTCAGCATCGCTCCTGTCATCATGAGAGCTGCGTTTGACGTCTTCACTGACATGGCATTTAAAAGCTTGCCAGCTGCATCCTGAATGGTTTTAGGATTTTGATCAAAGCTTTGAACGACCTGAAGACGGCCTGTTTGTTCTGCCGTTTTTTTTTCGTAGGAAAACCAATAGTATGCCTGAGGACGAAGCTGGGTTTCAAGTTTTCCCTGAACAGTTTGATTGCCGACTTGGATCAGGGCATGCTGATCTCCTAGTAAACGAAGCACTTTTCCTAAGAGGAGACGCTTCTCCCCGTTTAGCGCTTCGTTTACTTTTGATGTTTCCTGCGGGACGGCTGTACGCCCGAAAAGGTGCTGCAGCGCCTTTTGCACATCATTTCGTATGTTCATTTTAAAAAGGTGCCTCCTTGTCCATGGTGATTTATCTGAAAGATTGAACAGGAGCGAAAGTTTTGCGGTGCAATTCAGTTGGGCCGTATGCAGCAAGAGCCTCCAAATGTTCTTTTGTCCCATAGCCTTTATTTTTTTCAAAGCCGTACATGGGATACGTTTCGGCATAAGCGCTCATCATTCGGTCCCTCGTCACTTTTGCGATACACGCACCTGCCGCAATAGACACGCTTTTGGCATCTCCTTTTATAATTGACGCCTGAGCCGTGTCGAGCGGAAGTGTCATTGCGTCAACAAGCAAATAATCAGGTGTATCCGACAAATCCTGTATCGCTTTCACCATTGCCATTTTTGAAGCTTCATATATATTGATCTCATCAATCACAGTAGCTTCTACAATTCCTATCCCGACCGCCAGTGCTTCCTTCATAATAAGCTCGTAATATTCCTCGCGTTTTTTCTCTGAAAGCTTTTTGGAGTCTGTCAGCCCAAGTATTTCACATTCCTCTGGAAGGATGACTGCGCTGGCGACAACTGGTCCTGCCAATGGCCCCCGGCCGACCTCGTCAACACCTGCAATCAAGCGAAATCCTTTGTTTCTTGCCAGCCTTTCATAGGAAGTCATATTCACCCATTGTTCTTTCAGCGCTTTTTCTTTCGCTTGCTTTTTAAGCCATTGCTCTACAAGCGTTTGAACGCTTTTCCTCGGGTCGTTTTCGCATTGGGCAATAAATGGGTCTTGTGCATCCTTCACTTCCTGCAAACGGTCTTTAATGTCCTTTACGGTTAATGTATTCACTTTCTCTTCTCCCTTACTGTATGTATCGGTTCAGCCAAGAAAAAATAAAGACCCGCATTTCTGCGCGCCTTTACATCGTCGGCTGTTCAAATGACAGCCTGCCGAACTTTTCAGTGCGAATATCGCGAATGATGACTTCAGTCGTCTTATCGTAGTTAATGAGCCCACCGCTCATGAGACAGCCCCGCTTTTCACCTATTGCATCAAACAGCTCAGCAATGTCCTCTGGGATCTCATCAAGGCCATAACGCTCTTTAAGCCGTTCTGGGTAATGTTCTTCGAGAAAACGAAGACCAAATACGGCCACGTCCTGCAAATTGATAATCGAGTCTTTAATAGCCCCGGTGACTGCCAGTCTCAAACCGACAAGTTCATCCTCAAATTTAGGCCACAAAATTCCCGGTGTATCTAATAGCTCTAATTCTTTCCCAACTTTGACCCACTGTTGAGAAGTCGTAATGCCAGGTCTGTCTCCCGTTTTTGCTATGTTTTTCTTTGCAAGCCGGTTGATGAGCGTTGATTTTCCGACGTTTGGAATGCCGATAATCAAAGCGCGAATCGCTCTCGGCTTCACACCTTTCGCACGCATCCGGTCAAATTTTTCTTGGAGGATCTCTTTTGATGCAGGCACAATTTGATTTAACCCTTGTCCATTTACAGAATTAATAGACAGAGAGCGGATCCCCTGCTTCTCAAAGTGCTCTTTCCACCGCTGTGTAACTGCCGCATCTGCTTTGTCAGCCTTGTTTAACAGCATAATTCGCGGCTTGTTTTTTAGAATATCTTCAATCATTGGGTTTCTTGATGACATTGGAATTCTGGCATCTACCAATTCATATACGATATCGATTAATTTTAATTTTTCGGTTACTTCCCTTCTTGCTTTTGCCATATGGCCCGGGAACCATTGAATTGTCATGTGACACGAACACCGCCTTTATCTTCAGTATGCATGATTCATTGTTGTCCTTTATGTATTTTACGATGCCTGTCCGGCATTTTCAAATTCTGTATAAAAAAAGAGCTTGTTACAGGTAACAAGCTCTTTTCGTTCGTTATCATTATCGTCTGATCTCTTTAATACGAGCCGCTTTTCCGCGAAGTTCACGTAGGTAGTAAAGTTTAGCACGGCGTACTTTACCGTAACGTACAACTTCGATTTTCGCGATTTTTGGTGTGTGTACTGGGAAAGTACGTTCAACGCCAACACCGTAAGAAATCTTACGAACTGTGAACGTTTCGCTGATTCCACCACCACGACGCTTAATCACAACACCTTCAAAGATCTGGATACGCTCACGGTTACCCTCAACAACTTTAACGTGTACACGTAAAGTGTCACCAGGACGGAACGCAGGAAGATCAGTACGAAGCTGTTCTTTTGTGATATCTTCAATTAGTTTTTGCATCGTTTTCAACTCCTTCCAACAGATGCTCTTGGCCACAAAAACCGGCACAGCGGAACATCGTTTTCAAGCTTGCAGCGGATAAGCCCGCTTAAGCCACAAGTAGTATCTTATCACAATTTCATAGCCTATGCAATAAAATCTATTCTTTTTCCCATTCAGAAATCCACTTTCTTTGCTGCTCTGTAAGCGGGTAGTCTTTCAACAGATCCGGACGTCTTAGGTAGGTCCTTCTGATCGATTCTTTATTCCGCCATTCTTCAATTTTTGCATGGTTTCCTGACAAGAGTGTTTCAGGCACTTTTAAACCTTTGTAATCTGCCGGTCTTGTATAATGCGGGTGCTCTAAAAGTCCGGTGCTGAAGGAATCCTCAATATGGGAAGCCTCTTTACCCAGTACACCCGGAAGCAGTCTGACCACACTGTCTGCAATCATCATTGCAGGGAGCTCACCGCCCGTCAGAACAAAGTCGCCAATTGATATTTCATCCGTTACCAAGTGCTCGCGAATGCGTTCATCATAGCCTTCATAGTGGCCGCAAACGAACAGCAAATGTTCTTCCTTTGCTAATTGTTCGGCTTTTTTTTGGGTAAAACGCTCACCTTGCGGGCATACGAGGATAATACGCGGAGCAGCGGCTGCCTTTGATGTCAGGTCCTCGACCGCGTCAAAAACAGGCTGGGGCTTGAGAACCATGCCTGCCCCGCCGCCATAAGGATAATCATCAACAGTATTGTGCTTGTTATCAGAGTACTCCCGGAAATTTACGACTTGAAACTGCACCGCATTTTTTTCCTGGGCTTTTTGAAGAATCGATGAGCCGAGCACGCCTTCAAACATTTCGGGAAACAGCGTCAAAAAGTCGATTTTCATTCGTCTATTAACCCTTCCATGAGTTCAATCTCAATTTTCTTTTCCTTGACATCGATATGTTTGACCACTGATTCAATGTAAGGAATGAGTGCGTCTTTTTTTCCTTTTCTTCCGATGACCCAAACGTCATTGGCTCCAGGCGTCAAAATTTCTTTGACCTTTCCGATGAGTTCGCCTTCTTCAGTAAATACTTCACACCCAATAATTTCGTGGAAATAAAATTCACCCTCATTCAGCTCTCCTAATTCTTCTTCAGGAACTTTAATGATTGCGTTTTTCAGCTCTTCTACTTCATTTAGGTTTTGTCTTTCTTTAAACTGCAGGAGATGAAATTGCTTATGCAGTCTATGTGTGTTTACCGTTACCTCCACTGGTTCGTTACGGCCGTCCATAAACAAATACAGCGTGTTTCCCGGCTTGTATCGTTCTTCGGCAAAATCTGTTTTTGAAATCACCCGCACTTCGCCTTTGATTCCGTGGGTATTTACGATTTTGCCTACATTAAACCATCGCTTTGTCATATGATCACCTCTGGCGAATTTCAATTACTTTTCCGTCTTTTATGACGATGGTGTTCGCTGCTGTTTTCTCATGCCAGTCATCCCCGGCTTCAATCGTCAGCAGCGCATCGACTTCCTTTTCTTTCAACTCACTGCCAAGCGGCAATGTATGTACTTGAGCAATTTGAAAATCAATGATTTTTATATCATCTTTTCGCTTTCCTATTGCCTTTTTAAATTGTTCAATCATATCAGGGTTTTGCTGTTCTTTCTCATGTTTTCTAAGCTGAAAATAGAGCTGGCTGCATTCTCGTTCAAGCATTTGTTTCTTTTCGGCAAAAGAAGCTAAAAGCTTTTCTTTACTGCGCTCGGTTAAGACTTGCATAACGGCTACACGGTGAATAATTTGCATCGCACCAAGCTCCCCGCTTTTAAAACTTTTTCTCGCCCAGGCTTTTCTATTTTGCCTAAGCTTCTATCAGTTTACCCTTTTTTTGCGTGTAAAAAAAGGGGAGGTGCCGGCCCTCTCCCTTTTAGTCAAATATTTCAAATTGAACTTTCTTAGAAGACTGTGCGCCAGCTGCAAATACAGCTGTTCGAATCGCTTTTGCAGTCCGGCCTTGCTTTCCGATAACTTTACCGGTATCTGACTTATGGACAGATAAGCGCAACGCAATCTTTTGATCGGTTTCTTCTCTTATGACGCGAATGTCATCTGGATGATCAACAAGCGGCGTCACAATGTGGACAATCAAATCTTCCAAGTGTTGATCAGTCATTACTTGCCTTGTTTAGCGTTGTGGAATTTTTCCATGATTCCTTGGCTAGAGAACAAGTTGCGAACTGTATCAGATGGTTTCGCTCCAGTTTGAAGCCATTTAAGAGCAAGCTCTTCGTCAATTTTTACTTCCGCTGGTTTTGCAACCGGGTTGTAAGTTCCGACTGTTTCGATGAAACGGCCGTCACGTGGTGAACGAGAATCTGCTACAACAATACGATAGAAAGGAGATTTTTTTGCTCCCATACGTTTTAAACGAATTTTTACTGCCATTTTACTAGCACCTCCGAAAATATTTCAACAAGATAGTATATTAACAATGATAAAAGTGTTTGTAAAGTGTTTTTTCTTAACAACGGTTTTATCATGTATAACCGATTACATAAAAGGTAGCTTAAACCCTTTTTTCTTGCCTTTTGACATGTTTGTCATCTGCTTCATCATTTTTTTCATTTCATCAAACTGCTTAAGCAGACGGTTGACTTCCTGTACGGATGTCCCGCTTCCTTTTGCAATCCGCTTCCGCCGGCTGGCATTGATAATATCCGGCTGTTCTTTTTCAAGAACAGTCATTGATTTGATGATTGCTTCCACATGATTCAGCTGTTTTTCATCAACTTGGATGTTTTTCAGGCCTTTCATTTTACCTGCACCCGGCATCATTTGCAGAAGCTCATCAAGCGGCCCCATGTTTCTGACTTGCCCGAGCTGCTCAAGAAAATCGTCCAATGTGAAGCTCATCGTTCTCATTTTTTGTTCCAGCTCTTTGGCTTTGTCTTCATCAACGCTGGCCTGTGCTTTTTCAATCAATGTCAGCACGTCGCCCATGCCGAGAATCCTTGATGCCATGCGTTCAGGATGGAACGGCTCTAACGCATCAAGCTTTTCGCCCAAACCTGCGAACTTAATTGGCGTGTTTGTAACAGCGCGAATAGAGAGCGCAGCCCCGCCGCGTGTGTCTCCATCCAGCTTAGTTAACACAACACCGGTTAAACCGAGCTGTTCATTAAAGCTTTTGGCAACATTCACAGCGTCCTGACCGGTCATTGAATCGACAACCAGGAAAATTTCTTCCGGATTCGCGATTTCTTTGACGTTGGTCAGTTCATCCATCAGTTCATGGTCGATATGCAAGCGGCCTGCCGTATCCAAAATGACATAGTCATAATGTTCTTCCTTGGCTTTCTCAATAGCCTGTTTAGCTATTTCTACAGGACTGACCTGATCGCCAAGAGAGAAAACAGGCATATCAAGCTGTTTGCCGAGTGTTTCCAGCTGCTTAATTGCGGCTGGGCGGTAAATATCGGCAGCAACCAGCATCGGTTTGCGATTATGCTTTTTGCGCAGCAGATTCGCAAGCTTACCGCTTGTTGTCGTTTTACCGGCACCTTGGAGACCGACCATCATAATAACAGTCGGCGGCCTTTTTGCGACGGCGATTTTGCTCTCTTCGCCGCCCATCAGCTCAGTCAGTTCCTCTTGAACAACTTTAATGACCTGCTGGCCGGGCGTCAGACTTTTCATGACGTCTTGGCCTACAGCGCGTTCACTTACTTTTTTGACAAAATCTTTGACTACTTTAAAGTTAACGTCAGCCTCAAGCAGCGCAAGGCGAACCTCACGCATCATATCTTTTACATCTTGTTCGCTGACTTTCCCTTTTCCGCGGATTTTAGAAATCGTCTGCTGCAGTCGGTCGGCTAATCCTTCAAATGCCATAGTTTGCCGCCTCCTAATCTAATTTCTCAAGCGCTTCAATCAGAGCTGTAATTTCTTCCTCTTCTTTTGAACCGGAAGCAAGCTCCTTCAGCTTATTAAACATCTCTTTACGCTCCTGAAACTTTTTCAAAAGGAGCAGCTTTTCTTCATATTGTTCAAGCATTGCTTCTGTTCGTTTGATGTTATCATAAACAGCTTGTCTTGAAACCTCATATTCTTCGGCTATTTCGCCTAGGGAGAAATCGTCCAAATAATAAAGCGACATATAGCTCTTCTGTTTTGACGTCAACAACGACTGATAAAAATCAAACAGATAATTCATTCTCGTTGTCTTTTCGAGTGACATTTGAGCTCTCCCCTTTGTTAAGTCAAATCCCTTTACGATAACTTAGTTTACACGGTTTTATTGACACTGTCAAGTTTTTATCTTGTCAAAGCGGTGATTAACTTTTTCCAAAATACGCTAAATATCATCCAATTTATTCCGATATTGTATATGAACCCTATTTAAAGGAGGATTTTTATGAAAAAAATCGGTTTATTGTTTATGTTATGTCTGGCAGCCCTGTTTACAATAGGTTTTCCGGCACAGCAAGCAGACGCTGCTGAGGCACCTTATAAGGCTTCGATCACAAATATCAGCACAGATGGAGGGGTTTACGGTAAAATCAATTATGGACAAGGTCAATATTGGCGAGTCAAGTACAATATTACAGTAAGCGGCAAATTACTCGACCAAAACGGACAGCCAGTGCCAAACGCGCCCGTAAGATTTGAAGCGGACACGAAGGTCGGAAACACAACACAAACTGCTTCAGGAACCACTGATGCAAACGGAACATTTGAGGTTCCAATGTATTTGGGGCCAGCTGCTGGTTACTATACGTATTACACATCTGTTTCCGTTCATTACTATGACATCATCCCATTCAGAGTTTTTTCTGGTGAATCAAGACTGGTATCCACTGATAACAGCCTTTATCATTTCGCCTATCAAGTAAGAAGATAAAAAAGAAAAGGCCCCAAGATGTTGGGGCCTTTTTCTTAATCGTCGGCTTTTTCCACTAAATCTGAAAAGAGTCCGTACACATAGGATTCTGGATCAAATTCCTGAAGATCATCAACTTTTTCTCCTAAACCGACTAGTTTAACCGGGATGTGAAGCTCGTTGCGAATCGCAAGGACGATACCGCCTTTTGCCGTACCGTCAAGCTTCGTTAAAGCAATGCCGGTAACATTTGTTGCTTTAGAGAACTCTTTTGCCTGAGCCATTGCATTTTGGCCGGTCGTGGCATCAAGGGCAAGCAGCACCTCATGCGGAGCTTCAGGAACTTCTCTTTCGATAACACGTTTCACTTTTTCAAGCTCTTTCATGAGATTTACTTTGTTTTGGAGACGACCTGCCGTATCACAAATTAATACATCGGCATTTCTTGCTTTCGCAGCATGAACAGCATCGTAGATGACAGCCGCCGGATCGCTTCCGGCCGTCTGCTTAATGACAGGCACTCCTGTACGCTCTCCCCACACTTCCAGCTGTTCAATGGCCCCCGCTCTAAAAGTGTCTCCGGCGGCAAGTACGACAGATTTTCCTTCTTGTTTCATTTTATGAGCAAGCTTTCCGATCGTTGTTGTTTTCCCGACGCCGTTTACACCTACCAGAAGGATTACGTTTAAACGCCCATCCTGGATGTTCAGTTCTGAAATTTGCTCATCTCCACTGTTATAAATCTCGACCAATTTCTCAGAAATCACTGACTGGACTTCCTTTGGATCTTGAATATTTCTGCGTTTGACTTCTTTTTTCAGCTCATCTATTAATTCCATAACGGTTGTAAAACCGACATCAGCGCTGATAAGAACCTCTTCAAGCTCTTCGAAGAAATCCTCATCCACTTTACGGTAACGGGATACAAGATCATTCACTTTGTTTTGAAAGGAGTTTCTTGTTTTTTCAAGGCCGTCCTTAAACTTTTCAGATACGGAATCTGTCTGTTTTGTGATTTTCTCTTTTAATTTTTTAAAAAAGCTCATCTTTTAACCTCTTTCCTCGTTACTGAACGAATTCTTTTGTTTCTTCCAGCTTAACTGAGATTACCTTGGAAACACCGGATTCCTGCATGGTTACGCCATAAAGCACATCCGCTTCCTCCATCGTTCCTTTTCTGTGGGTAATCACAATAAACTGGGTATCACTGCTGTATTTTTTTAAATATTGCGCAAACCGGAACACATTCGCTTCGTCGAGCGCAGCCTCTACTTCGTCAAGGACGCAAAACGGCACAGGACGAACCTTTAGGATTGAGAATAAGAGCGCTATAGCAGTAAGCGCACGCTCTCCGCCTGACAGGAGGTTTAAGTTTTGCAGCTTTTTCCCCGGCGGCTGAGCGATAATCTCGACTCCTGAATGAAGCAGATCGTTAGGATCAGTGAGCCTCAGTTCAGCTCGCCCTCCTCCGAATAAGGAGCGGAAAACTTGATCAAAGTGTGAGCGGATTTGGACGAATGTGTCGTTAAAGCGTTTCGTCATTTCTTCATCCATTTCTTCAATCACTTGGAACAAGGTATTTTTCGCTTCTGTTAAATCTTCTTTTTGTTCCGACAGAAACTTGTACCGTTCGTTGACCCTCTCAAACTCATCTATGCTTCCGAGGTTCACGGTACCCAGCTCTTCAATTGCGAGTTTAATCAGCTTCACGCGCTTTCTGGCTTCCTCTGGATCAGTTTCAAGCTGATATTTCTCTTTTGCCCCCTCAAAGGACAAGCTGTATTCCTCCCGTAAGTATTGGAGTAAATTATCAAGCTCGACTTCCATTCGTCCAAGTTTGACTTCTTCGTCTTTTAAGAGCGTTGTTTTTTGTTTATACAGGCGTTTCATTTCTTTCAGCTCACGCTCATACGTATCAAGCCCATGCTGAAGCTTGATGCGCTGATCGCGCCTTAATGCAATCAGTTCGATCGTTTTCGTTTTGTCATTCAATTTATGTTTTGCTGCTTCTTCCAGCTTTTCTTCGCCGCTGGTGCTAGATGACATCTCTGACGTTAAGAAGCTTAAGTCTTCTTTTGCTTCTTTTAACGCAAGCTCTGTTTCAGTGAGCTCTTTCTTTAATCTGGCAAGGTTGTCCTCTTCCCCCTTGCAAGCCTGCTCTTTTTTGGCCGCTGCGATCTTCAGCTCAGTCAGCTCGTTGGAGAGAGACTCTTTCGTTGAGGATTGCGTTTGTTTTTGTTTTGTCAGTCTGTCTATGTCCTCTTCAAGCTGTTTCATCTTTTCAGATACGGCAGAGAGCTCTTCTTCAAGCTTGCGTTTGCGCACTTTTCTCTCTTCATCGCTTTCTGACAGAGCAGATTTTTCTTGGTCATAGAGCTCTAAATGGGTATTGATATTTTTCTCGGCAACTTGAAGTTCGTACAGCTGGCCTTTCACATCCTGCTGCTTTAACCTTAAGCCTTCCCCGGTTTCTCTTAAGTCAGCCAGTTTTTTCTCCATATCCTGAATGGAGTGCTTAAGGGTTTTGACCTCTTGTTCAAGCAGAGCTGTTTTCTCTTCCATTTCAGCGAGCCGTTTCGTCACATCTTCTAGCTCCCGGCTTCTTCCGAGGAGGGAGTTATTTTTCTTTTTAACCGCGCCGCCCGTCATTGAGCCACCAGGGTTCACAACATCTCCTTCAAGGGTTACGATGCGGTACCGGTGCCCGAGAAGCTTTGCAAGCTCGTTTGCACCCTTTAAATCCTCTGTGATCAGCACGGTCCCAAGAAGGTTCTGGATGACGCTTCGATATGCAGGATCAAATGTGACAAGTTCACTGGCAACCCCGAGAAATGATGAATGCCGGGCGGCTGTTTCCGCGTCACGGCTTTGAAGCTGGCGGTCTCTAATAACAGAAAGAGGCAGAAACGTCGCCCGGCCGAAGGAATTCTGCTTTAAATATTGAATCGCTTTGCGGGCAGACTGTTCATCGTCGGTCACGACGTGTTGAGCAGAAGCGCCGAGCGCTATTTCAATGGCCGTTTCATACTTCTGTTCTGTAGAAATCAGCTCAAGAACCGCTCCGCGAATTCCGCCAAGGCGCTCTTTCGCTTTCAGCACTTCTTTAACACCTTGATAAAAGCCGGAGAAATCTCCCTGCATCGTCTCAAGCATGTCCTTTTTTGCTCTCGCTTGCTGAACGTATTGGTATGCCTGATACAGAGCGGATTCATTTTTTTCGTATTGGCGCTTTTTCTGCTCATATTTTGTCTGCATATCACGATATGCACCGACTTGACTGTGAATCTCCTGCTCAATTCGGGCAAATTCCGTTTCACATGCGGCTTTACGCGCAGAAATATCACGCCGTTCCTGCAGGTGCTTTTCATTGTTGTCCGCGAGTCTCTGCAATGTGACAGCGGATTGGGACATCTGGTCATCAAGAAGCTGGAGTTCGTTGCGTATCGAAGCCTGGCTGTTTAACAGCTCAAAATAATCACTTTTCAGCTGCTCGATTTTCTCTTCGACATTTTCATTGTGAAGACTGAGAGCCTGCTGTTTTTCTTTTACTTGCGCCCTTAACTGCTTCACCTCAGCCTGAAGCGTTTCGAAGACAGCTTCCTGCTTCGAAAGCTCTTCTTTCAGAACCATTTCTTTTTGCTGGAACTGAACGATGGCTTCTTCAAGCTGTTCTTGGTTTTGCACAGCGTTTTTCTTTCGTTCTTTTAGGACTTCTTTACGGCCTTCAAGCTTTTCCAGCTCTTCACTTGTTACCAGTAAAACTTGCTGGAGCTCATCTACTGACTCATCAAGCGCTTGTATTTTGTCCCTTGTATCCTCAATCTTTGCTTCTTTCGCAGAAATAGCAGACGATTCAGCAAGCTCTTCTTCTTTTGCCATCTGCACTTTCTCTTTAAGAGTCGACCATTTACCATGCAGCTCTTCGATATCATAGGCAGTCAGCGCAATTTCAACATGCTCCAGCTCTTTCTTTTTCTCAAGGTAGTCTTTCGCTATTGAAGCTTGAATTTTAAGAGGTTCAACCTGTCCTTCAAGCTCATGTAATATATCTTCTACCCGATTTAGATTGTCCTGTGTCTCAAACAGTTTATTTTCTGCTTTTTTCTTTCTCGTTTTATATTTAAGCACCCCGGCCGCTTCTTCAAAGATACTGCGGCGATCCTCCGCTTTGCTGCTCAGGATCTCTTCCACTTTCCCTTGGCTGATAATAGAAAATGCTTCTTTACCAAGGCCAGAGTCCATAAATAAATCAATAATATCCTTCAAGCGGCACGGCTGATTGTTAATCAGAAACTCACTCTCACCTGATCTGTACACACGTCTTGTGACACTCACCTCGTGGAAGTCAATTGGCAAGAAATGATCATCATTATCAAGAGTAAGCGTAACTTCAGCTAGATTTAATCGCTTTCTTGAATCACTCCCGGCAAAAATGATGTCTTCCATTTTTCCGCCGCGAAGAGAGCGTGCCGATTGTTCGCCGAGAACCCAGCGAATGGCATCCGTGATGTTGCTTTTTCCGCTTCCGTTCGGCCCGACAACTGCTGTCACACCTTTAACGAAGTCTACGGAAATCCGTTCTGCAAATGATTTAAATCCTATAACGTCTAAACGTTTGAGGAACATAGCGATCCTCCTTATGTAATAAGTATTTCAATTCTATCATAAACATTGGTGAAATAAGACGGCATACATACTGAAATCCCCCTGAGTCATAAGGGGGATTTTATTGTTTCGTATGGTGTTTTTGCAATTTAGCTAAAGCTTCCTGAGCAGCGTGCTGTTCGGCTTCTTTCTTTGAACGGCCGTTTCCGACTCCGAGTGGTTCACCTTTTAGAGATACGATGGCTTCAAATTCACGGTTGTGCGCAGGTCCTTTTTCGTTGGAGATTTTATACTCCAGAGAGCCTTTGCCGTCCCGCTGCACGTATTCCTGCAGCTGGCTTTTGAAATCCATCACATGAGAAAAAGCACCATCGTTAATTTTAGGGAACACATAAACTTTTAAGAAACTTTCGACCGGCTCTAATCCTTGGTCAAGGTACAAGGCTCCGATAAATGCCTCAAAAACATCCGCCAATAGAGCAGGACGCTTTCTTCCGCCTGTCATTTCCTCGCCTTTACCTAACAGGACAAGATCGCCGAATGACAGCTCGTGAGCCAATGAAACGAGAGACGGTTCGCAAACAATTGCGGCTCTCAATTTCGTCAAATCTCCTTCACTCATAGCCGGGTATTTGGCAAATAAGAATCTGGAGATCGTCAGTTCCAAAACAGCGTCACCTAAAAATTCAAGCCTTTCATTATCTTCATACGGCTTTTTCCGATGCTCATTCACATAAGATGAATGTGTAAATGCTTGATACAAAAGCTTTTCATTTTGAAAGTGAACCGAAATCCGTTCTTGAAACTCTTTAAATTGTTCTACTTTTTTATAGAACTTTTTTTTATCTTTATAATGTGAGTGTTTTGACATAGTAACCTCCATAGGCACATCAGGTTCACCGCGCTTCTCTGACTAAACCGGATACAGCGCGCGTAAAAGCGGCATGCTGTAATAACTGCACGAATAAAGGGCTAAAGCCCCGCGTTTCGGCGGGACTTTTAGCATCAGCTTATTGCTGGTTTTGTATGTAGTTCACAGCGTCGCCGACTGTTGCAATCTTTTCAGCATCTTCGTCAGAAATCTCCATATCAAACTCGTCTTCAAGTTCCATAACAAGCTCAACTACATCTAGGGAATCAGCACCTAAGTCTTCCTTGAAAGAAGCTTCAAGTTTGACGTCTGCTTCATCAACGCCAAGGCGATCTACGATGATTTTCGTTACACGCTCTAATGTGTCTGCCATAGCAATTCACCTCCCCTCAAGTATTATAGTGGATTCGTTTTTAAAAAACTAGAGAAACTACGATGAAATTTTCGAGAAAAAACTTACATCACCATTCCGCCGTCAATATGAAGCGTTTGGCCTGTCATATAACGAGCTCCCTCTGAAGCTAGGAACGTGACAACACTACTGACATCGCTAGGATCACCAAAGCGCGCGAGCGGAATTTGTTTCAGCATTTCGTCTTGAACGTCTTTTGCAAGTTTATCTGTCATATCAGTTGAGATAAATCCTGGCGCTATTGCGTTTACCGTAATATTTCGGCTGGCGAGCTCTTTAGCAGAAGACTTGGTTAAACCGATGACGCCGGCTTTTGCAGCCACATAGTTGGCTTGTCCAGGGTTTCCGCTGACGCCGACGATAGACGATACGTTAATAATGCGGCCTGAACGCTGTTTCATCATTTGTCTTGTAACAGCTTTCGTGCAGTTGAAAACACCCTTCAGGTTAATGTTAATAACGTCATCCCATTCGTCTTCTTTCATTCTCATGATGAGATTGTCTCTTGTAATCCCGGCATTATTAACCAGAATGTCAATCGTAGAAAAAACTGATAGCGTTTCTTTTATCATGTTTTGTACATCTTCGGGATTTGATACATCCGCTTTGACAGCAATTGCGTTTCTGCCCATAGATTTGATTTCATCTACCACTTCATTTGCTTTCGCTTCATTGCCGGAGTAGTTCACGACAACATTGGCGCCGCTTTTTGCCAGATCAAGGGCGATTGAGCGGCCGATTCCGCGGGATGCGCCAGTGACAATAGCCGTTTTATCATTAAGCATTATCATTCTCCTCCTTAAGCGTTTGAATTGCCAGCTCGATCGTTTCCGGATCTGATACAGCAATTGTTTTTAACCGTCTATTTACTTTTTTCACAAGGCCTGAAAGCACTTTTCCGGGACCGATTTCAATAAAAGTCGTAACACCCTCTGCGATCAGCTTGTTAATGCTTTCCTCAAAACGAACCGGAGAGTAAAGCTGCTCAATAAGTTTTTCTTTGATATCTGCTTTTTCAGTCATCACGTCAGCAGAAACATTTGAGATGACCGGAACGTCAGCGTCTTTTATGTCACAGGCGTCCAATACCTCTTTCAGCTTTTCAGCAGCCGGTTTCATCAGTTCAGAATGGAACGGACCGCTTACTTCAAGCGGAATTGCGCGTTTTGCGCCGTTCTCTTTTGCCAGTTCAGATGCAAGCTCGACCCCTTTAGCTGTTCCAGAAATGACGATTTGGCCAGGACAGTTGAGATTCGCAAGCTGTACAAGGTTGCCTTCCTCTGTGACTTTATCGGTTACTTGCTTTAATGCTTCAGCATCCATGCCGAGAATCGCAGCCATTGCTCCTTCGCCAGCCGGCACCGCTTCATTCATAAACTCTCCGCGCTTTCTGACGGTATAAACAGCATCTTTGAAAGACAGAGCGCCAGCCGCAACCAGTGCAGAATATTCACCAAGGCTGTGTCCTGCTGTGAAATCAGGTGTAATGCCAGATTCTTTAAATTTCTCAAGAACAGCGATGCTTGTCGTAAGCAAAGCAGGCTGCGCATTGTATGTAAGTGTTAATTCTTCAGCAGCACCCTCAAAAATAAGCGAGCTGAGTTTTGTTTCTAATGTTTCATCGGCTTCATCAAACAGACGCTTTGCAGCAGGCACCTGCTCATAAAGCTCTTTTCCCATGCCGATAAATTGTGATCCCTGACCCGGGAATAAAAATGCAATCTTACTCATGATGTAAAAACCTCCAGACTACTCATCTGTTTTTTCTTCTTTCACTTCTTCCTGAATGAGCGCAGCCACATTTTGGCTGACCATCTCTCTTGCTTGCCGAATCGCATGGAATACAGCATTCGAATCTGAAGAGCCGTGCGCCTTGATCACAGGCGCTTTTAAGCCAAAAAGACTTGCTCCGCCATAATTCGAATACTCCATTTTCATTTTCATTTCTTTCAATTTTGGTTTCAGCACAGCTGCTGCAAGCTTGGATGTCAAAGTAGACGTCATTACGTCTCTCATCATTTTAAAAATTGACAACGCAGAGCCTTCCAGCGTTTTGAGTGTAACATTCCCGGTAAAGCCGTCTGTTACTACAACATCCGCCACATCATCTAAAAGGTCTCGCGCTTCCACGTTTCCGATAAAATTGATGTTTGCTGTTTCTTTTAAAATTTGAAACGTCTGCTTCGTCAGTTCGTTTCCTTTTTTATCTTCTGTTCCGACATTTAAAAGTCCGACTCTCGGTGAAGTGACACCGCGCACTTGCTGAGAATAAACAGAACCCATGATGGCGTATTGAACGAGGTGCTCCGGTTTGGCATCGACATTGGCGCCGACATCAAGGAGAAGAAATCCGTCTCCCGAAACAGTCGGAAGTGTCGGGGCAAGCGCCGGACGGTCAATTCCTTTAATTCTTCCGACAATAAAGAGACCGGCTGTCATTAATGCACCGGTATTTCCTGCTGAAATGCAGGCGTCAGCTCTGTTTTCCGCAACCTCCTGCGCCATAAGAACCATAGATGAGTTCTTTTTTCTTCGCACGGCACGGACCGGTTCATCCGTAGGCTCAATCACTTCATCTGCGTGCAGCACCGTGATGCGATCTGATGTAGTTGTTAAATGTGATTCTATCGTTGTTTTGTCACCGACAAGTGTGATATGGAGATCATCAAATGCCTCTATACCTTTTATAACTCCGTCAATAACAGCTTTGGGAGCGTGGTCTCCTCCCATTGCATCTACAGCTATTCTCATGCATGCTCCACCTTTATGAATGTTTTGAACGATACATGTCAAAGCGTCCAGAAAAAACAATTTCTTCGCCAACGTAGCTGTTCACTTCGACAACCGTTCTTCCTTTTTCTTTTTCGACAGCCGTCACTTTCGCTTTTGCTACGACACGTTCACCCTGCTTTACCTGTCTTGTAAAGCGGATGTCTGCACTTGCAGTCAGCGCCAGCTCGTCATCAATGACTGCAACGGCCAAAGAATTCGCCTGTGCAAATAAATGGTGTCCTCTCGCAATCTGATTCCGGCTGAACACGTGCTCCTGTTTTATTTCTAAAATGGATATCGCCTGATCATCCAGCTCAAGGTCAATAATTTCTCCGATAACTTCATCAAGTGACAGGGACTTCACTTCGTCCTCAAGTGTTTTCTCTGCCACGTTCTTAATTCTTTCTCTCAGTTCAGGTATGGAAAGCTCTAAGCGGTCCAAACGTATCGTCTGGATGCTCACCCCGAATTTACCCGCTAATTCTTCATCTGTAATAAAGGGGGTTGCTTGAATCGTCTGCTGAAGTAATTCCTGGCGTTCTCTCTTATTTCTTCTCATATCTAAACACCATCCGGACAATTAAGACTAGGTACTAATAGTAGTATATAATTTCATAGATTGGAATGCAACGATTGTTTCTGGCTGAACACCAAAAACTTCTGATACTCAGCTTAATTTTTCCCCGTCCATTACTCCGCTCTTCAGCAATTCATCTCTTAACACAGCGTATTCCGGCTCCTTCCAGAACGCGTCAGAAGCCACAAGATTCGCAGCATCCTGCCTTGCCGTTTCAAGCGCTCTGTAATCATGAACCATGTCCGCCACTTTAAATTCCGGCATTCCGCTTTGTTTTTTCCCGAAGAAATCACCGGGACCTCTCAGTTCCAGATCCTTTTCAGACAGCTCGAAACCGTCATTGGTCTCCGACATGATCCTCATCCGTTCTTTCCCTGTTTCTGATTTTGGATCAGCCATCAGAATACAGAAAGATTGATGCTCACCCCGTCCAACACGGCCGCGCAGCTGGTGAAGCTGTGATAGTCCGAAACGGTCGGCGTCATAAATCACCATAATTGTTGCATTCGGAACATTCACGCCAACCTCCACAACAGTGGTTGATACGAGAATTTGACAGTGATTTGCGCTGAATTCTCTCATGACCTGGTCTTTTTCATCGGAATGCAGCTTCCCATGCATAAGGCCGACATTCCATTTTCCCCGAAAAATATCAGAAAGCATATTGTACACGTCAATGGCGTTTTGCACATCAAGCTTGTCTGATTCTTCAATCAGCGGACAGATGATATAAGCCTGCCTGCCTTGCTTTAATTCTTTTTCGACAAATGCCAAAATACGATCCAGCATGTCATGTTTTACCCAATAGGTTTCAATTCTCTTTCGTCCAGCCGGCATCTCATCGATGACAGATACATCCATTTCTCCGAACACTGTGATCGCTAATGTTCTTGGGATTGGAGTGGCTGTCATAAAGAGAACATCGGGATCCTGCCCTTTGTTCCGAAGCTTTTTGCGCTGCTCAACTCCAAATCTGTGCTGTTCATCAGTAATAACGAGACTCAGCGCCTTAAACTCCACCTCGTCTTGGATTAAAGCGTGGGTTCCTACAAGAATATCAATCTCACCCGCCGCAAGACGCTCAAGCAGTTCTTTTCGCCGCTTCCCTTTAACAGAGCTTGTCAAAAGAGCAACGTTGACGTCCCATTTTTCAAATAGCGAAACGAGCGAATCAGCATGCTGCTCGGCCAGAATTTCTGTCGGCACCATGAGCGCTCCTTGGTATCCGGATAGGATCGCGGCATACAGTGCAATGGCGGCGACTGCCGTTTTTCCTGATCCAACGTCCCCTTGAAGAAGACGGTTCATTCTGTATGGAGAAGACATGTCTGCTGTTATTTCGCGAAGAACGCGTGACTGGGCGTTTGTGAGGGTAAACGGGAGGCTTTTGATAAATCTCATAAGTTCTTCATTTGAAAAACGCTGCCGTATCCCTTGTGTCTGCTCTCTTTCCGCCTTTCGGAACGCCTGCATTTTCAACTGAAACAACAAAAATTCTTCATAAACAAACCGCCGTCTGGCAAGCTTTAATGCTTCCCTTGTTTCAGGCTGGTGCATTGCTTTTAACGCTTGATAATAGTCAGGCAGTTTATAGCTTTTTCTTAGCTTTTCCGGAAGAGGATCAGGAAGTGAGTCTGCATATTGGGTCAGCGCCTGCTGAATAAAGCGCCTCATCATTTTGACGGTAACATTTTCTTTCACAGAATACACTGGTTCAATGCTTTTGTCTTCTTGATGCGGCCCGTTTTTCAACTCCTGAACAGAGATGGTTTGGCGGTGCTTGTCCCATTTACCTGAAACCGTCACCACAGAGCCGAGCGAAAGCTTCTTCTTCAAATAAGGCCGGTTAAAACATACGGCTGTGATTAAATAGTGGCCGACCAGAAGCCTGAATGTCAGCCTGTTTCGTTTTTTTCCGTAATAGGTAAGAGAAGGCTCTGAATGAACCTTCCCTTCGACTGTGACTCTTTCATCATGCTTTACTTCTTCTAAATCCCTCAGCTCGTAGTCATCATAGCGATAAGGGAAATAA
The DNA here is from genome assembly GCF_055486415.1 of Bacillus sp. 9.4. Classification (NCBI taxonomy): domain Bacteria; kingdom Bacillati; phylum Bacillota; class Bacilli; order Caryophanales; family Bacillaceae; genus Bacillus; species Bacillus sp. 9.4. The sequence goes on from NZ_JBVFMU010000002.1 coordinate 321,209, forward strand.
TTCAGAAGATCAGAAATGTCATAAATACCGAGTTCGTGTAATGTTTTTTCTGTTTCCGGCCCAATACCCTTAATGTTAGCTATACTAGTTTGCTGATGTTGTTTCACGTGAACCTAGCGCTCCTCCGAAAATTTTTTTCTCTAATTCTCTTCCTGTCGGTGTTGCCGCTAAACCGCCTTGGCCTGTTTCTCTAAGTGCAGTTGGCATCGTTTGGCCTATTTTATACATGGCATCGATAACCTCATCACATGGAATACGGCTTGTAATGCCCGCCAATGCCATATCAGCGGCAATCATCGCATTTGACGCGCCCATCGCATTCCGTTTCACGCAAGGCACCTCAACAAGCCCGGCAACAGGGTCGCACACGAGGCCTAGCATATTTTTTAATGTAATGGCCATGGCCTCCGCGCTTTGTTCGGGTGTTCCTCCTGCCATTTCAACAATGGCCGCAGCCGCCATGCCTGAAGCTGATCCAACCTCTGCCTGACATCCTCCGGCGGCGCCGGAAATGCTTGCGTTATTAGCCACGACAAATCCGAAAGCCCCGGCTGTAAACAAAAAGCGGATCATTTGTTCTCTTGTTGGATTCAGCTTTTCTTTTACAGCAAATAACGTACCGGGCACCACACCGGCAGAACCTGCAGTCGGTGTCGCACAGATGGTTCCCATTGCTGCATTTACTTCATTTGTTGCAACGGCTTTCGATACAGCATCTAAAATCAGCGGGCCAGACAGGCTTTTTCCTGATCGAATATAGGCCTGCAATTTAACGGCATCTCCACCTGTTAAGCCCGTTTGGCTCGTAACTCCCTCGAGTCCTTTCTGAACCGCCGCTTCCATAACAGACAGGTTATGATCCATCTGCTGAAAAATGTCCTCTTTTGTTTTTTCTGTTACTTCCATCTCTTGAGCTATCATCACATCAGAGATCAATATTTGTTTTTCTTTAGTAATCTCAATTAATTCTTTTACATTACGAAACATAACTGGCTCCTCCTGACCCTTTTCGCTAGTCAGCAATCTTTGTCACTTGAATAATATTCGGCAGCTTCGACAGCTCGTCGAGAATGTGGTCGTCAATATTTTGATCGACCTCTATTGTCATCAGCGCAAGCTGTCCGATATCTTTCCGGGCTACTTCCATATGTCCTACGTTGATTGAAAATTTCGCCAGAACATTGGCAACACCGGCAATTGTGCCAAATTTGTCATTATGAACAACTAATATGGCCGGATGATTTCCTGACAGCCGGAGCTCAAAACCATTCAATTCTGTGATTTCAATCTTTCCTCCGCCAATCGAAATACCCGTCAGTTCAAGCTCACCCTTTTCATCAGAAATGGTGATTTTTGCTGTGTTCGGATGGACCGGGACTGCGTCTTCTACCCGAAACTCTATATCAATTCCTTTAGTTTCTGCAATTTGTATAGCGGTTTTAATCCGTTCATCGAATGTATCAAAATCAAGCAATCCGCCGATAATCGCAACATCTGTGCCGTGGCCCTTATACGTTTCCGCAAACGAGCCGTAAAAAGATACAATGATGCGCTCAGGCTCTCTGCCAAATAAACTTCTGGCCACTCTCCCGATTCTGGCAGCTCCCGCTGTATGAGAGCTGGACGGACCGATCATAACCGGGCCGATAATATCAAAAACGCTTCTGTATTTCATGCTATTCCTCCTTATGAACCAGAGCTTATTAGCGCTTTGCTTCTAGACTAATTGATCAGATATAAAATGGCAAGCGGGCGCGTTACAGCGCTGCCGCACTTAAAAGCAGACATAAGAATAGAAGGGCAAATTGCCCTTCTATTCTGCAGAAACTATATACGAATACAGAGGCTGTTTCCCATTGTGGATCTCAACCTCAATCTCCTCGTACTTTTCACTGAGAAACGCTTCAAGCTGCTCAGCTTCTTCCTGAGACGCATCCTCACCATATAGAATGGTCACGATTTCATCATCTTCTCCGATCATTTCTGACAGCAGCATTTTCGCGGCTGACAGCTGATTTTCAGAAGTGCCGATAATCGTTCCATTCAGAATGCCCATAAAGTCGCCTTTTTTAATATCTTTACCGTCAATATGAGTATCTCTGACTGAGAACGTCACCTGTCCGCTTTTTACTTGCTGAATGGCGCTTAGCATATTGGCCTCGTTCGCTTCAGCTGCTTGATCCGGGTTAAAAGCCAGCAGGGCTGACATCCCTTGCGGAACCGTTTTAGCAGGAATGACAAAAACCTGTTCATCCACTACGCTGGCCGCTTGGTTAGCAGCCATGATAATGTTGGAGTTGTTAGGCAGGATAAATACCGTATCTGCATTTACAGACTTCACGGCATCAACAATATCCTCAGTGCTTGGGTTCATGGTCTGGCCGCCTTCGATCACAACAGAAGCGCCAATGCTTTTGAATAGGTCTGAAATTCCTTCTCCCATCGCCACAGTCACAATGCCATACGGCTGTTTTGCCGGCGGTGTTTCGTTGTCTGCAGGTTTGCTTTCTTGACTGATGATAGAGGTATGCTGTTCTCTCATATTTTCTATTTTTATTTTGATCAATTCACCGTAATGCTGGGCGTAGTTTAACACGTTTCCCGGCTCTTCAGCATGAATATGAACCTTCGCCAGCGATTCATCCGCAATCACAAGCAGAGAATCTCCGAACTGGCTGAGGTCTTGCCTGAACGTACCTTCGTCGAACTCTCTTTTTGTCTGATCAAGCCTAACCATCACTTCGGTACAGAATCCAAATTCAATATCTTCGGTATTCATCATGCTTTGCGCGCTCTTGTGATGCTCTGCGCTGACCATGTCGTCAAGTGACGGAAGAACTGCTTTCTGAGGTACAGTTTCACCTTTTAATGAAGCAAGGAAACCTTCATACACACAGAGCAGGCCTTTGCCCCCGCTATCGACAACTCCTACTTCCTTTAGGACAGGTAGCAATTCAGGGGTGCGGTTTAAAGACGCCTCTGCTTCTTCTGTCACTGCAATCATCAGCGCAGTGATATCGGTTTCTTTTTCTGCTAAGATCATCGCTTTTTTTGCAGCGTCTTTTGCAACTGTTAAAATGGTGCCCTCTACAGGTTTCATGACAGCTTTATACGCCATGTCTACACCTGCTTGCAGCGCAGCGGCAAACTCAAGTGCATTAATTTCTTTTTTCGTTTCAATGCTTTTGCTAAATCCGCGGAACAATTGGGATAGGATAACTCCTGAATTTCCGCGTGCTCCCATGAGCAGCCCTTTAGATAACGCGGAGCCCACCTTCCCGATATCATCCGTATCCATTTGTTCAACTTCTCTTGCTCCGGAAGTCATCGACAGGTTCATATTTGTTCCCGTATCACCGTCCGGCACCGGAAACACGTTCAGTGCATCAACTGCACTGGCGTTTTGAGACAGATTCTGCGCTCCCGCAAGAATCATCTCGGCAAAGGTTCTGCCGTCTAATGTTCTGATAGACAATCCTACTCCTCCTAACTACGGGTTCGTCACTCGTACGCCTTGGACATAAATATTGACAGAGTCCACTGCCAGTCCGATGGTTTGATTTACTGTGTACTTTACTTTTGTTTGGACATTATGTGCCACTTCAGAAATTTTCGTGCCGTAGCTGACAATGATATACATGTCGATATGTATCTGTTCTCCTTCTTGGCGAACTTGGACACCCCTGCTGAAATTCTCTTTCCGAAGGATTTCAGTCAGTCCGTCTTTAATCTGGTTTTTAGAGGCCATGCCGACAATGCCGTAACAGTCAACCGCCGCGCCTCCTGCAACCATCGCGATGACTTCATTAGATATATCAATCTGTCCGTACTTCGTTCTTAATTCAATGGACACACTAGTTCCTCCTTCGAATGCATAGAGTTACAGCTATTCTACTATATGGTTTCCATTATGAAAAGACCAGGCAATAATCGCTGGCCGTACCTCTACATATACTATAGCGCTGCTGTTTCCGCAAGATGTCAAGTGAATTTTCTTGAAAGATGATGAAACAATAGTTGCAAACGTTTTTTAGCTGTGGTAAATTATTTAAAGTATCCATATCGAAAGCATCTAAGATTATATGAATGTTAAAAAGTAGATGTTTTGTGCAAGTGAGGAGGGAAACAAATGGCACGTAAATGCGTTATCACAGGTAAAAAAACAACAGCTGGGAATAACCGTTCTCACGCAATGAACGCTTCTAAGCGCACTTGGGGCGCGAATCTTCAAAAGGTTCGTATCCTTGTGAACGGAAAACCTAAAAAAGTATATGTATCTGCTCGAGCTTTGAAATCCGGTAAAGTTGAGCGTGTATAACAAAATGAACGCCTGCCCCGATATGTGGCAGGCGTTTTTATGTGGTGAAAGAGGGCTTTGAACCCCTGGGCATTAATCTTTTCTAAATGAGCCCAGCATCGCCCGGACAATTCCTCCTAAAAACTTCGGCAATTTAATGGTGTAAAATTTCATTTTTGTCCCCTCCTATAACGTCCCGTAACCGCCTTGTTCATTGTTTTCAGCAATTGAATGAAAGCACATGCTTAATCCGTGCTTCTTATCATTATTAATATGCCTTTTGCAAACGAAAAAGTACCTCGTGAATGAATGAGTTCGTTACTAATACATAGTGTTGAACCGAGCGTAATATGACAATTATTTAGAGGATATTTAAAACTGGTCAGGGTCAGCTCATGTATGTCTTCGGAAAACGGTATGAAGGAGATATATCGCTTATTTTCATCCTTCTCAATATCATATTCACCAGGAGGGAACATTTGAATATGATTTTGTTTGTCTATCAGCCTAATTTTTATGTTCGTTTTTACACCTCTATACAGAAGCTGAATGTTTCCTAAAAAATGATCAGCTCTGCCGCCTGTAATGCCGAAAATCTGAATAATATCCGGCTGCTTTTCCAGCGCCCAATCAAGGGCGAGGTCTAAATCTGTTTGATCTTTTTCTGCTTGATACACATGAAGGGCGGGAGCGGCTTTTTCTATTCGCCGGCGTTCTTGCTCTGTTATGCTGTCAAAATCTCCGAAGGCTTCAACAGGAATGATCCCGGCATCTAAGAGAGTGACGGTGCCTTTGTCAACACCGATCCAAAGCGTGTGTTCATCCGTATAGCCGGTTAGATCGGGAATGAGATTTTTCGGGCCTCCCGCAACGATATTAATTGTTTTCATCTCTGATTCCTTTCTCTGCATACAGGAAAAAGAGCTTAGGCTATTGTATGCCCAGCTCTTTTCTAAAGCTGCTTATTTACTTCCTCTGATTTCAGAAATTGCTTTTTTGCGGTCAGACTGGCCATAAACAGCTGAACCGGCAACGAGTAAATTTGCGCCCGCTTCAATGACGAGCGGAGCGGTTTCTTTGTTGACGCCGCCGTCTACTTCAATTAACAGGTCTTTTTTTCCTTTTTCATCCGCCATTCGCTTAACCTCTTTTATTTTAGGAAGGACTGAATGAATAAATTTCTGCCCGCCGAAGCCCGGGTTCACCGTCATTAAAAGAACAAGATCAAGATCGTCGAAAACGTGCTCGATGACTTGAACAGGAGTATGCGGGTTTAGAACTACTCCGGCCTTCACTCCTTGCTCTTTAATGAGCTGGATGGTACGGTGCAGGTGCGGACATGCCTCAGCATGCACAGACAGGATATCTGCGCCTGCTTTCGCAAAAGCCGGGATATAACGATCCGGCTCTTCTATCATTAAATGGACATCAAGCGGCAGATCCGTTACCGGCCGGACCGCTTCTACAATCAGCGGACCGATTGTGATATTCGGGACAAAATGGCCGTCCATAACATCAATATGAATACAATCGGCTCCGCCTTTTTCTACATCTTTAATCTCATTGCCTAAAGCGGCAAAATCAGCGGAAAGAATAGATGGTGCAACCTTTATCATTATGCTAATACCTCGGCTTTCTGTCTTTAATCTCCGTCATAAATTCAACATAATGGTCATAGCGATACTGCTTTAATTCCCCGTCTTCAACAGCTTGTTTCACCGCACATTTCGGCTCTTTCAGATGTAAACAGCCTCTAAATTTGCATGAAGAGCTTTTTTCTCTGATATCAGGGAAGGTATAGCCCAGCTCTTCTTCCTCAATGTCTGTAAATTCAAGCGAGCTGAATCCCGGTGTATCTGCAACCAAACCTCCGGACGTGTGAATCAGCTCCACGTGGCGGGTTGTGTGTTTCCCGCGGCCCAAATGCTCGGAAATCTCGTTTGTTCTTAATCCGAGCTCCGGACTGATCGCGTTGAGAAGCGAGGATTTCCCAACACCGGACTGACCGGCAAATACCGTTGTTTTATCCTGAAAATGCGGGATGATGTCCGCTAAACTATCTTGGTCCTTAGAGGAGGTAAGGTATACGTCATAACCAATATTCCGATAGTCTTCTGCATAGGCTTGTATCGTATCTTCTGTATCTTGATCTTCAATCAGATCCATTTTAGTAATGCATATAATCGGCTGAATATCATTGGCCTCAACGAGAACCAGGAAGCGGTCGAGCAATGCCGTGCTGAAAGAAGGCTGAACCGCTGAGAAAACAAGGACCGCTTGATCAACGTTGCAAATTGGCGGCCTGATAAGCTCGTTGGTTCTTTCTTTAATTTCCATTAGATACCCTTCTTTGTCATTTTCAGCTTGATACACAACGTAATCACCGACAAGAGGGGTAATTTTGTTTTTTCTGAAAATGCCTCTTCCTCTGCATTGTATTACTTTATCTGAATCCTCTGATTCATCCAGTACATAGTAAAAGCCGCTTAGCGCCTTAATAATTTTGCCCTCAGGCATATTTTCCCTCCTTGTTATTCATCTTTCGGATACTCAATGGTTTTGTAGCTGACAACTTTATTGTTTACCATTACTTGATAGTACCCTTTTTGGCCGGGTTCAATCTTTAGTTCGATCGTTCGTTCAGTCGGCTCTTTTATCTTAAATTCTTCGTAAGTGTCAGAGATGCTGTGATCCGCATCGTCAACCGCGATTTGCACTTGAAGCTCGTCCCCTTCATTTTCTGGTTCGTAGGGGATCTTGACCTTTTCTTTCACTGTTTTCGCAGGTTTTTTCTCTGGTCCGAGAGAGAACGTCACTTCAACTTCGTTTCCCGGCTTTACTGCCGTACCTGCTGCTGGTTTTTGTTTGACAACCTGTCCTTCTGGAACATCATCTGAGTATGCTTCTTTTTCTACAAGCTTCAATCCGTTGTCTTCCAGATATCCAGACGCTGCTTCTTTACTGTAGGTTTTCAAGTCTCTAAGCGTAATGTCTTCGGGTCCGATACTGACTGTAAGTTTGACTTGATCTTCACTCGGGACAAGCTCAGTCCCTGCTGAAGGATTTTGGTCAATGACAGTGCCCGCGTTTTTCTCGTCATTCACTTCATTTACCGTTACATGTTTAAACCCTTGGTCCTTCAACGCTTTTTTTGCCTGGTCGACCGTTTGGCCTGTCACATCACCGATCTCCGTTTTTGCTTTTCCGGTGCTCTTATAAAGGGTGACCGTGGCGCCTTCTTTGACTGTGGTATCCGCTTTAGGATCCGTTTTTACCATCAGGCCCTCTTCAATTTTTTCATCTGAGATTTCCAACACCTCGGAATCAACCTGTAAACCTTCTTTTTCCAAGAGCCCTGCGGCTTTTTCGTATTCCATTCCGGAGACATCAGGTATTTTGACATCCTTAGGCATGAAAAGCGACGGAAAAACAGTGACAGCAAGAATTCCAGCTGTGATAAAAACGAGGCATATCGTGAGCAAAACCCACGGCCACTTTTTTCTTTTGCCGTTCTTCTTTGTTTTGTTTTCTTGTGCGGTTGTCACTTCAGCTTCTTTTTCGCCAGCAGCTTTAGCGAGTTCTTCATCTTTAATGATAGGTATCGCTTTTGTCATTTCTTCATCTTCTTGAATCGTAAATCTCTTTTCATTGAGTCTGTCGGCATCAAAAGCTGTTTTTATGTCTGCTTCCATGTCTTCAGCCGTTTCGTAGCGATGAAAAGGATCTTTGGCAGTTGCCTTGAGTATGATGTTTTCAACGCTTTGGGGGACCGATGGATTCCACCTTTTTGCCGAAGGAGTTTCCGCTTGAAGATGCTTCAAGGCGATGCTGACTGCTGACTCTCCATCAAACGGAATACGGCCGGTTAAAAGCTCAAATAGAACGATTCCAAGCGCATAAATATCCGATTTCTTTGTGGCTAAGCCGCCCCGGGCCTGTTCAGGTGATAAGTAATGGACCGAGCCCAGAACTGAATTGGTATGGGTGATTGTGGTCGAACTTAGTGCCGTCGCAATTCCAAAATCCGTTACTTTGATATTTCCCATATGATCAATCAAAATGTTATGCGGCTTGATGTCTCTGTGAACAATCTGGTTTTGATGGGCATGAGCGATGGCTGAGACAATTTGCTCCATGATGTTCAGCGCTTCTTTAGGGTGAAGCGGCCCATTTGCTGTTATGTATTCTTTAAGCGTCATGCCTTCAACGTATTCCATGACAATATAATAAATATCATCTTCCTCGCCCAAATCATAAATGCTGACAATATTCGGGTGATCGAGGCTTGATGCGGATTGGGCTTCTCTGCGGAAACGTCTGATAAATTCATTGTCATTTGCATAGTCAAACCGCAGGATTTTAATTGCGACTTCACGGTCTAGAATGATATCCTCAGCTAAATACACGTTGGCCATTCCCCCGCCGCCTATAACGCGGAGAATTTGGTAACGCCCGCTGATCCGCTTGCCGATTAGCACTGATCTTCACCCTCTTCAACTTGTAAAGCAAGCTCAAGCAAAACTGCTGTGATGTTGTCTTCTCCGCCATTCTGATTGGCTTTGTCCACAAGCAGGTTTACTTTTTCCTGAGGAGCTGAATCGCTTTGCAGGATGTCTTTTAACTCAGTGCCTTCCACTTTATTCGTCAGTCCGTCAGAACATAGAAGCAGTTTGTCTCCGGGTTCTATATCAAAAGAACGGGTGTCAATACTGACTGACTGGTCTGTTCCAAGCGCCTTCGTCAACACATTTTTTCGCGGATGATGTTCAGCGTCTTCTCTGGAAATCTCTCCAGTGCGAACCAGTTCATTTACAAGCGAATGGTCTTCTGTCACTTGAACGAAATCATCGTCCTGAAGCAAATAGCATCTGCTGTCTCCGATATGGGCAACAGAAACCGTTTTCCCCGTAAAAAGCGCACATACAATCGTCGTCCCCATGCCTTGGCATTCTTCGTGGGCTTGAGCGTGGTCGTATATTTTGCTGTTTACCGAAAGAATCTGTTCAATGAGCCATTTTTCACAATCCGAGGGCGCAGTTGGAATCGTCTCTGCTTCATTCCATTTCTCCCCCATGGCTTTCACAGCCATCTTGCTCGCAACATCTCCAGCAAGATGGCCGCCCATGCCATCAGCGACAACCGCTAATATAAATTCATCTTTCCCCTTGAATATCCCCGCATCATCTTCATTATGCTGGCGGATTTTTCCTGTATCTGTTTTTAAGGCTGTTAACAACCCTCATCACCTCGTCTCGTCTTGACGCTCCTTCGCGCGAAGCTGACCGCAGGCTGCGTCAATGTCATGTCCTTGCTCTCTTCGGATTGTGACATTTACTCCGCGGGATTTCAGCGTTTTTTCAAAAGCAAAAATCTGATCACGCGGTGTGCGCACATAGTCCCGTTCAGGCACGTAGTTTACCGGAATCAAGTTCACGTGGCATTTGACTCCTTCCAGCAAGTCGGCAAGCTCTTCGGCGTGTTCCACCTGGTCGTTTACGCCTCCGAACAGCCCGTATTCAAAGCTGATACGGCGTCCTGTTTTATTAATATAATATTTAACGGCTTCCATTAGATCAGGCAGTTTATATGCTCTGTTAATCGGCATCAAACGGCTTCTGATTTCTGTGTTCGGCGCGTGCAGAGAAATTGCAAAGTTAATCTGCATTTGCTGATCAGCAAATTCGTAAATTTTCGGGATGATTCCACTCGTAGAGACCGTAATATGGCGAGCACCGATATTCAGGCCCTTGTCATGGTTAATGATTTTCAAGAAAGCGAGCATTTCGTTAAAGTTATCAAAAGGTTCGCCGATTCCCATGATCACGACAGAGCTGACGCGTTCATCCGTTTCATCAAGAGCTTTTTGCACTTTAACTACTTGAGCGACAATTTCCCCCGCTTCAAGGTTTCGTTTTAAGCCTCCAAGCGTTGACGCGCAAAATGTGCAGCCAATACGGCAGCCGACTTGTGTCGTTACACATACAGAATTGCCATACTCGTGTCTCATTAAAACGGTTTCGATGGTATAACCGTCATGAAGCTCAAACAAAAATTTCATCGTACCGTCTTGTGAGGTTTGTTTAACAGCCGTTTTCAGCGTTGTTAACACAAAGTGAGTGTTTAATTTCTCACGCAGACCCTTTGAGAGGTTTGTCATTTCTTCAAAAGAAGATACGCGTTTTTCATATAGCCATTCAAAGATCTGAGCCGCACGGAACGGTTTCTCTCCGTTGTCTGTCAGCCATTGTTTAATTTCATCTAATTCAAAAGAATAAATAGACGGACGCTCTGTCCGCAATTCTTTTCTTACTTTTGTTTTATTAAGTTCTGCCATTGCTTATCCCTTCTTTCTCATGCTGCAAATAAAGAAACCATCTGTTCCGAAATAATGAGGAAGGATTTGAAGCCTTCCATCCCGAACAAAGGGTCTCACCTTTTCAGGCAGCCGCTTTTCAAGAGACAAATCGGGTTCAAAATCAGGATGTTCTTGTATAAACGCATGTATTACTTCATCATTTTCTGTCCGGTCCATTGTACACGTACTGTAGACAAGAGTGCCACCTTTTTTTACTAATGGTGCGATTTCCCTCAAGATCGACAGCTGGATTTCAGCTAGACGAGCGCTGTCGTCAGGCTTTTTCGTGTATTTCATGTCCGGCTTTCTTCTGATAACACCGAAACCTGAGCACGGGGCATCGACCAATATTCGGTCAAACTGTTCGTTTTCAAACGTTTCCCCTGCTTTTCTTGCATCCATTGTTTCCGCATGAATGATTGTCAGGCCAAGCCGATCTGCCGCTTCTTTGATTAGCTTCACTTTATGTTTGTGAAGATCAAGCGACGTAACGCTCCCCTTGTTCTTCATTAATTCTGCGATATGAGCCGACTTTCCGCCAGGCGCCGCACACGCGTCAAGCACTGTTTCATCAGGCTTAGGGTCAAGGGCGCGGGCGACGAGCATGGAGCTCTCATCCTGGATGGAAACTTCGCCGTTTTGGAAGAAATGAGTTCCGGCAATTGTTCCCTTTAAGAGCTTCACAGCATCTTCAGCGAGGTCGCCTTTTTCAACTTCGATTCCCTCAGCAGCCATTTGGTCAAGCAACTCAGCTCTGTCTGCTTTCATTTCATTGACACGCAGCGTCTGCTTCGGCGGAATGAGATGGATGCGGCAAATCTTTTCCGCAGCTTCAAATCCATACGAATCCGCCCACTCTTTCACAAGCCATTCCGGATGGCTTGTTTCTGTCGCCAGCCGGCGTACAGGATCTTCGATCGCGTCAAAGGATGGAACACCTTCGCGCTGAATAGAACGGAGCACTCCGTTGACAAATGAAGCAATGCCTTTGTGTCCGCGGATTTTAGCAATCTCAACCGCTTCATGGATGGCTGCCCTGTCTGGAATCTTTTCTAAATACTCCATTTGATATAGGGATAGGCGAAGCAACTGAATCACCCACGCCTTTACCTTTTGAGGCTTATTGATAAACGGTTTAAGCATATAATCAAGCGCGATCTTATTTTGTAATGTACCATAGACAAGTTCAGTCAAAAGCCCTCTGTCCTGATCACTCAGTTCATTTGATTTAATGACCGATTTCAGCAGCAGGTTGCTGTATGCCTGGTTTTGTTCTAATTTGATCAGCGCCTCAAGAGCGATGTCACGAACACTAGTTTTTTTCATTGTTTACTCCTAACACATCACCGGCTTCAACATGAGCGCCTCGCACAAAGTCTTCGCCTTTCATTCGTTTTTTGCCGGCCGGCTGGAGTTCGGTTAATAACAGAGCCGTATCATTACCTGTGGCAACGATAATTCCTTCCTTTTCAACTGCAACGACTGTGCCGGGCTCAGCTGTTGTTGGTGCCGCTATTTTTTTCGACGCCCATATTTTCAAGTTTTGTCCGTTTAGAGTCGTATAAGCAACAGGCCATGGATTTAAGCCGCGGATCTGGTTGTAAAGCTCTTCGCCCGTTCTGGACCAGTCGAGCAACTCTTGCTCTCTTTTGATATTAGGCGCGTATGTCGCTTTCTCTTCATCCTGCTTTTCAGGTGAAATGCTGCCGGCAATAACGTTTGGAACCGTTTCAGACAATAGCTTCGCGCCAGCAACGCTTAATTTATCGTGCAGTGTTCCGACATTGTCGGTTTCTTCAATGTCCACTTCCACTTTTGAGATCATATCGCCCGCATCCAATTTTTCTACCATATACATAATGGTAACCCCGGTTTTCTTCTTTCCCTGCAGAATGGAATAATGGATCGGAGCACCGCCGCGCAGTTCCGGCAAAAGGGATGCGTGAACGTTAATGCAGCCGTATTTTGGACTGTCGAGAAGCTCTTTAGGCAAAATTTGTCCGAATGCCGCCGTTACAATCAGGTCAGGCTTTAATGCCAGCACTTTCTCAATTTCTTCTGTCAATCTGACTTTTTCCGGCTGAAGAACCGGGATGCCGTGACGCAATGCCTCTTCCTTGACCGGAGGAGGTGTCATGACTTTTTTTCTGCCCTTCGGACGGTCCGGCTGTGTGACGACCCCCACTACTTCATATCCGTCCTCAATCAGGGTTCTTAAAACAGGAACTGAAAAATCCGGCGTTCCCATAAATACGATTCTCGTCATCAAATCATCCTTCCATATCCGCTAGTTCATCTTCTGTATAGTATTTACTTATTTTAGATGTAAACAACACACCGTCTAAGTGGTCCATTTCATGCTGCACGGCTCTTGCTAAAAAGCCTCGCGCTTCCAGAATGAACGGTTTTCCCTGACGGTTAAACGCACGCACTTTGACATAATCGGCACGTGTGACATCACCATAGACGCCAGGAAAGCTCAAGCATCCTTCAATTCCGGTTTGCTCGCCGCTTTTTTCTAAAATTTCAGGATTAACGAGATCAATTCTCCCTCTGTCATCCCCGATATCTACAACGGCCGCTCTTTTTAAAATGCCGATTTGCGGCGCTGCCAGTCCGACACCATCCATTTCAAGCATGGTGTCGTACATATCATCAAGCAGTTTTTTTAGCTTTTTATCAAAAACAGTCACGGTTTCCGCAGGTGTTTCCAAAACCTCCGCAGGATGTGTGACGACCTTTTTTACTGCCAATTTGTTACCCTCCAAGACGTGAGATCTTACATCATCATATAAGGATTCATATCAATTGAAATCATTACATGTTTTTGTTCAATTTCGCGTTTATAATGTTCCAGTATCTTCTTCAATAAAGCGGATAACTGGGTTTCCTGTTTGTATTTTATCACGCATTGATAGCGATATCTATCTTTGATCCTGGCTATCGGCGACGCGCTTGGTCCGAGAATTTTCGTGTCAGCTCCGCAGTTTGCTTTCAAAAAATGAGCGATTTTTTCAGCTGTAACCGCTGCTTTCGCCACTTCCTCATGAGAAACAGTCACAAGAGCCAAATAGTAGTATGGCGGATAGGATTGCTCTCTCCTGTGCGCCATTTCATGCTGATAGAACGTTTCATAATCGTGTGTTTTCGTCAGCTGGATACTGTAATGAGACGGTGTATACGTTTGAATGATGACATGGCCGGGCTTTTCATGCCTGCCTGCCCGGCCGCTGACTTGCGTTAACAGCTGAAATGTTTTTTCAGCCGATCTGAAATCAGGAATATGAAGTGTTGTATCAGCACTTAACACTCCGACAAGCGTGACATTCGGAAAATCAAGCCCTTTCGCGATCATTTGCGTTCCGAGAAGAATATCCGCTTTTCCTTCTCCGAAAGCTGACAGTAATTTTTCATGGGCGCCTTTCCGTGATGTCGTGTCAACATCCATCCGAATCACTCTCGCACTTGGCAGCACTTTTGTCAGCTCTTCCTCCACTCGCTGTGTTCCCGTTCCGAAAAAGCGGATATGCTCGCTTGCGCATTCAGGACAAGTGTGCGGAACAGGCTCTTCATGTCCGCAATAATGGCATTTCAGCCTTTGGCCGTAACGATGATACGTCATGGAAATGTCGCAGTGCGGGCATTGCGGGACATAGCCGCAATCCCTGCACATCACAAAGGAAGAATAGCCCCTCTTATTTAAAAACAGCACCGCCTGCTCACCCTTTGCAATCGTTTCTTCAAGCTTTTCCATCAATTCAACCGAAAACATCGAGCGATTGCCGTTTCTAAGCTCCTCTCTCATATCGACAAGCGAAACCTCGGGCATCACCCGATGGTTAACACGGTGCTTCAGTGAAAGAAGCTCGTATACGCCCTTTTGCGCTCTTGCATATGATTCTAATGTCGGCGTAGCACTCCCTAATACAATCGGGCAGCTGTGATGCTCAGCCCGCTTGATTGCCACCTCTTTCGCATGATAGCGCGGCATTTCTTCCTGTTTATAGGAAGACTCGTGTTCTTCATCGATGATTATCATTCCGAGATTTTCAAACGGAGCAAAAATGGCGGATCTGGCACCGACGACAAGCCGTACTTCCTTCCGGTGGATTTTACGCCACTCGTCATATTTTTCTCCTGTGGATAAACCGCTGTGCATGACTGCCACCTGGGAGCCGAAGCGGCCCTTGAAGCGGTTGACCATTTGCGGCGTCAGCGATATTTCGGGTACGAGGACGATGGCTTCTTTTCCTTTCGCCAGTACTTTTTCAATTGATTGCAGATAAATTTCCGTTTTTCCGCTTCCTGTCACGCCGTGAAGGAGGAACACTTTATGCTCATCGCTGTCCAATGTCTCGCGTATGGGCTCGAAGGCAGCCCTCTGTTCGTCTGTCAGCGGCAGAGGCTCTGTTTTTTTGAACATTTTGTCCTGATAGGGATCTCTGTAAACCTCTTCATAGCTTTCCTTCAAAAGCCCTTTTTGGATAAGAGTTTTGATGGTTGCAGAGCTCGTGTCCGTTTTTTTGCACAATTCCGCCGCAGGAATTTTCACACCTTCCGGCTCAGAGATGAGAAAGTGAAGAATCGCCTGCTGTTTTGCTGCTTGGCGGGACAATCCCTCAGCCTGCTTAGCTAGCTCTTCTTTACTCGCATTTGCCTGAATATGCCTGACCATTTTTTTATTGGTTTTTTGCGCGACTTTATACGTCACGTCAATGTCCCCTTTTTGAACATGCCTTTGAATCAGTTTCAGCGTATCATGATCGGGTATATCTGAATACAGCAGCGTCTTTGTTTCAGAAAACAGCCGTTCCACTTGCGGCGGAAGATCGGCGCCGTGTGCAATTTTTAATTCTTTTTCATATTTCGCCTTTAAGGCGGCAGGCAGCATTGCTTGAAGCGCCGTTATTTTAAAAGACAGCGTTTTGTCTGACAGCCATGATGACAGATCCATAAGCTCCTCTGTCAGAACAGGTGTAAGATCTAATAAATCCTCTACTTCCTTGACAGATTTTCCCGATAGGTCAGATGCTTCTTTGACTGCTGTCACAAACCCTTGAATCTTACGGGGGCCAAACGGAACAATGACCCGCATCCCCGTTTTGATCATGCCCTTAAGATGGTCTGGGATTTTATAATCAAAAGGCCTGTCTATATTTTTGGTGCTGACATCAACAATGACTTCTGCAAAATTCATGAGCGCTCTCCGGTTTGTTTTGAGAGGGTTGCGATCTCCTGAAGGATTTCAAAAGAAACATCGAGCTTAGACATGATCGGAAGTTCGCGTTTATGCCCGTCTTTGAAAAAGATTGTTACGATATTCGTATCAGCACCAAAACCGGCCCCATTTGCTTTCACATCATTTGCTACAATCAAATCAAGGTTTTTAGCGGCGAGCTTTTTACGTGCATAGTGTTCAATGTCTTGTGTTTCGGCGGCAAATCCAACCAAAATCTGCTCTTTCTTTTTCTCGCCCAATTCTTTCAAAATATCGACTGTTCTTTTCAGTTCTAAGGTCATGCCGCCGTCTTGTTTTTTCATTTTATGGTCAAATACTGTTTTCGGCGTAAAATCGGCTACCGCAGCTGTTTTAATGACTATATCGCTTGCGTCATACACAGAGAGCACAGCTTCGCGCATATCCGCAGCCGATTGAACAGGGATAAACTCAGCAAGGCCTTTAGGCTGATCAAGTGAAACAGGCCCAGAAATTAAGGTTACCCGTGCGCCGAGCTGAACAGCAGCCTCCGCTAATGCGTAGCCCATTTTGCCCGTCGATTTATTGGTAAAAAACCGGACAGGATCAACCGCTTCCCGCGTTGGGCCGGCTGTAATGATCACATGCTTGCCTTCTAAAGGAGCGGATGTTTCTTCAGCAAAATGTTTTTCGGCCAGCTTTACAATGTTTTCCGGCTCTTCCAATCTGCCTTTTCCTACATAACCGCATGCTAAATAGCCCTCACTTGGCTCAATAAAACGATAACCGTCCTGATAAAGAACAGAAATGTTTCGTTTGACTGCCGGGTGGTCATACATATGAACGTTCATTGCCGGCGCGATCCAAACGGGAGCCGTTGCTGCCAACAATGTTGTCGTCAGCATATCATCAGCGATGCCGTTTGCCAGTTTTCCAATCACATTAGCCGTAGCCGGCGCTACGATAATCAAGTCGGCCCAGTCTGCGGCATCAATATGAGAAATAACGCTTGGATTTTGTTCTTTAAATGTATCTGTATAGACTTCGTGGCGGCTCAATGCCTGAAATGTCAGCGGTGAAACGAATCGGCAAGCGGATTCAGTCATAATCACTTTGACATTTGCTCCTGCCTGAACCAGCTTGCTCGTTAACGCACAGGCTTTATAAACAGCGATGCCTCCGCTCACGCAAAGTAACACATTTCGATTGTTTAGCAATGAATTCTCCCCCTCTGCACTTTACAAAACCGCACGGAAAAAAATAACAACCTACATGATATAGGTTGCTACTTGTGCTACTATTCGCGGTCTTCCTTTTCAAACGAAAGCAGGCCTGCATCAATTTCTTCTAAAGCTTTGCCTACATATTTGTGTGAAATCGTATGTTCAATCATTTGGTCTTTTTTGATTTGCATTTCACGGGCGCGTCTCGCAGAAACAGTCACGAGCGTATATTTTGAATCTAATTTATTCATTAAAGAATCAATTGACGGATCTAACATTGATTATTCAACCTCCAGCATTTTCTTATATCTTGGTGCAACGCGTTCACGCTTCAAATGTTCAGCAAGAACGATTGCTTTGATTTTATCGCAAGCCGTTTCGACATTATCGTTTTCAACGACATAGTCATAAGCATCCATCATTTCGATCTCAGCTTTTGCGGCTTTCATTCGATTTTCAATCAGAGCGTCTGTTTCTGTGCCTCGTGTCACGATTCTGTTTTTCAGTTCAGAAAGGCTTGGAGGCGCAAGGAAAATAAACAGGCCTTCCGGGAAAGCATTTCTCACTTGAAGAGCCCCTTGAACTTCAATTTCTAAAAAGACGTCTTTTCCATCTTGAAGCGTCTGTTCAACATAATCGACTGGCGTGCCGTAATAATTGCCGACATACTCTGCCCATTCAAGCAGCTTGTTGTCCGCAATCATTTGCTCGAATTCGTCTCTTGTTTTGAAAAAATAATCGACTCCGTTCACTTCGCCCTCTCTTGGACTTCTTGTGGTTACTGAAATCGAATATTCAAATTTTGTGTCTTCCTGCGAAAAGATCGCTTGTCGAACCGTTCCTTTACCAACTCCTGAGGGACCTGAGAGAACGATTAATAACCCTCTTTCTTTCATGCGGCAATTACCCCTGCCCTTCATCCATAATTTCTTCTTTAACAGAAAGTCTGTGTGCAACTGTCTCAGGCTGGACGGCAGATAAGATAATGTGATCACTATCCATGACGACAACTGCACGGGTTCTTCGTCCGTATGTAGCGTCAATTAGCATTCCGCGGTCTCTTGCATCCTGAATCATCCGTTTGATTGGCGCAGACTCCGGGCTGACAATCGAAATCATCCGATTGGCGGAGATGATATTGCCAAATCCGATATTAATCAGTTTAATCGTCATCTTCTACGTTCCCCCTGTAAAATAGACGTCTCTAGTTTAGCCTAGTAAGACCGTCTGTAAACAATACGCACAGTCACTATTCTATATTTTGCACTTGTTCTTTTATTTTTTCAATAGAACTTTTCATTTCAACGACAAGCTTTGTGATCTGATGATCATTTGCTTTTGAGCCGATCGTATTTACTTCCCGATTGAGCTCCTGAACAAGAAAGTCGAGTTTGCGCCCGACAGCTCCGCCACTAGCTAATATATCACGAAACTGGGCGAAGTGGCTCTTCAGTCTTGTAATCTCTTCAGTGATATCAGAGCGGTCTGCAAAAATAGCGCATTCTGTTACAAGCCGGCTCTCGTCTAATACGTCTTCAGTCCATTCTTTGATTCTGGCGTACAGCCGTTCCCGGTAACGAGATACGACATCTGCAGCCAGCAATTCAGTTTCTCTCACCAGCTCTTCAAGCTGATCAATATGCATCAGGCAGTCTTTCGCTAAGAGCAGCCCCTCTTTTTCACGCATTTCACAGAGACCTTTTACCGCTTCTTCCGCAGCATCGATGATCAACGCCTCCAGCTTGTCATTTTGCGTCTGTTCTTCATGAACCTGGACGACATGATCAAGCTTAAAGAAATCCATTACATCGGGCTCTGCAGACAATTGATACCGCTTCTTCATATCTCTCGCGGCTGCGACAAACTCATCGAGCAGCGGCCAATCAATTTCAAGCCTTTTCTCAACAAGCATATCGCTGTCAACGGATACGAAAAGCTCAATTCTTCCGCGCTGAATATGCTGCAGAATGGTCTGTTTCAGCTTATCTTCAAAATATAGCAAAGGCCTTGGCAAACGAGCGTTCACTTCTTTAAATCTGTAGTTCACAGATTTAAGTTCAACGCTTACAGAGAGATCGTCTTGTGTTTTGCTTGCACTGCCGAAGCCTGTCATACTTCGTATCATTTTAAAACACCCAATTCTTCCCTGTTCTCATAATAAAAGGGCAATAGACACGCTATTACCCCTAAGATTATATCATATGAATTTATTTTTTTCTTGTTAAAAGTGACCCCGCCAGCAAAAAAGTAGGGATGGCGGACATACCGATGACGAGCATCCAGTCCCCCGGCGTGATGGCTACAGTATGGAAAATCGGCTGAAGCGGCGGATAGTAGATTACTACAAGCATCAGCAAAATGGATGACAATACCGCGCCGATTAAATACAGGTTTTGAAACGGATTTCTAGAGAAAACAGAAGTTTCGCTGCGGCAGTCAAACACGTGAATAAGCTGAGCGAGCACCAATGTGGCAAACGCGATCGTCTGGGCATAAGCCAAGTTTTCCGGATTGCGGTGGTACACAATGATAAACGCTAAAATAGTGGCAACTCCGATTAAAAATCCTCTGGAAACGACCTTCCATCCTAGCTTGCGGGCAAATACCCCTTCTTTCGGATGACGGGGCTTGCGCTTCATGACGTCTCCTTCCGGCTGATCCATGCCGAGCGCCATTGCCGGCAATCCGTCCGTCACCAAGTTGACCCACAAAATCTGAATCGGAACCAGCGGTAAAGGAAGGGCAAGCAGCATCGCAAACAGCATGACAAGGATTTCTCCGACGTTAGACGCCAACAGGTATCTGATAAACTTCCTGATATTTTCGTAGATGTTCCTGCCTTCTTTTATCGCTGATTTAATCGTCGCAAAATTATCATCTACGAGAACAAGAGATGATGCTTCTTTGGCCACATCTGTCCCGGTAATACCCATAGAGACGCCGATATCAGCTTGTTTAATGGCAGGAGCATCATTGACGCCGTCTCCCGTCATCGCCACAATATGCCCGTTCTCCTGATAGGCTTTTACGATTTTTAGTTTATGTTCAGGGGAAACGCGGGCAAATACATATACATCCTCCACCACATGAGAAAGCTCTTCTTGAGAAAGTTCATTCAGCATCTTGCCGTCCATGATTTTGCCGCTTTTCGGAAGGAGGCGCAAGTCTTTCGCTATCGCTTTAGCGGTTTCTACATGATCACCTGTTATCATAACGGTCTTAATTCCTGCTTCACGGCATTCTTTTATCGCCTGTCTGACTTCCGGCCGCGGGGGATCAATGATACCTGAAAGGCCAAGCATGGTCAGATCTTTTTCCGCCTGTTCCATTGACGGTGTTTCGCCTGCTTTTATTGGCCTGTAGGCGACCGCTATCGTTCTGAGCGCCTGTGATGCCAAATGTCTTAATACCGCCTCTGTTTCTGCTTTTCTTTCATTTGAAAAAAGAGCCGCTGAGCCGTCATAATAAATACGGGAAGATCGCTGCATCAGTACATCCGGTGCACCTTTTGTAATGATATAACGCTTTCTGTCTTGATCCTCTACGATGACAGTCATCATTTTCCGTGCAGAATCAAACGGAAATTCTTCGATCACCCGGTAGTTTGATTCAACAAACTCCTTTGAAAAACCGCCTTTTCTTGCCGCGGTGAGCAGCGCTCCCTCTGTCGGATCTCCGTCAAGCACATATTCGCCGTCTCTTTTCTCAATATTGGAGTTGTTACAAAGCGCTCCGAACAGAAGCATCTGCTGAAGCGGCTTATGTTCATTGACACTGATCTCTTTTTCGTTTAGTGTGAAGCTTCCTTTCGGTTCATAGCCGGCCCCTGCCACTCTCCATGTTTTCCCTCCGGACCAGACATGCGTCACTGTCATTTTGTTTTGGGTCATTGTCCCTGTTTTATCTGAGCAAATGATAGACGCACACCCAAGCGTTTCAACAGCAGGAAGCTTTCTAACAATGGATTTTTGTTTAATCATCCTCTGTACACCAAGCGAAAGCGCCACTGTCACAATCGCCGGCAGCCCCTCCGGAATAGCGGCTACCGCTAACGAGACACCTGCTAAAAACATACTGTATAGATCATGACCCTGAATAACACCGACAGCAACGACAAGTACGGTCAGAAGCAATGCAACAACAATCAAAATCTTCCCGAGCTGCTCCAGTCTTCTTTGCAGCGGGGTTGACAATGTCCCTGCCGATTCAAGCATGTCGGCAATTTTCCCCATAGCCGTATTCATTCCTGTCCCGACGACAACCCCGACACCGCTGCCGCGGGTCACAATCGTTCCCATAAATGCCATATTGGTAATATCGCCAAGTGAAACATCAGGTTTTTTCAATTTATCAGCATGCTTCACAACCGGGATTGATTCCCCGGTCAGCGCTGATTCTTCTATTTCAAGGCTTCTCGCTTCAACAATTCGAACGTCTGCGCCAATTCTGTCCCCGCTCGTAAATTTCACAATATCCCCCGGCACAAGTTCCTTAGAAGGAATCTTTGTCCAGCTTCCTTCCCTGAGTGCCATGACATGCGGTGTTGAAAGCTCTTTTAAAGCCTGAAGAGATTGCTCAGCACGCCTTTCTTGAAAGAAACCGAGTATGCCATTCACAAACACAATCGCAATAATCGCAACCGCATCTACATATTCACCAAGAAATCCTGAGATTAACGTTGCCGCCAGAAGCACAAGCACCATAAAATCTTTGAACTGCGCGAAAAACAAGAGAAGCGCTGAAGTTTTTTTCCCTTCTTGCAGCTCGTTTGGTCCATGCTTGTCAAGACGTTTTTTTACCTCTTTTTCAGTTAATCCTTGTTTCATGGACGTATTGGTTGCCTCTAGTAAATCTGTTTGTCCCATTTCATGAAACTTCATTCCGCTCGTCCACTCCCCTGCTCTCTTATAGAGATATCACTCTATAAGCATGCTTATTCTGACTCGTCCCATTTCATGCTATAATTATCGAATGCAGGAAGAATGAGAGGGTGTATTGCATATGTCGTTTGATGGCATGTTTACATACGGAATGACACACGAACTTAACGAGAAAATAATGGGCGGACGAATTACAAAAGTCCATCAGCCATATAAGCACGATGTGATTTTCCACATCCGTGCCAAGGGAAAAAACCAAAAACTATTATTATCGGCACATCCGAGCTATTCACGGGTGCATATCACGGCACAAGCTTATGAAAATCCAAGCGAACCGCCAATGTTTTGCATGTTGCTGAGAAAGCATATCGAAGGCGGATTCATTGAGAAAATTGAACAAGCGGACTTAGACCGCATTATGATTTTTCATATCAAAAGCCGAAACGAAATTGGCGATGAAACCGTACGAAAGCTTTATGTAGAAATTATGGGCCGCCACAGCAATATCATTTTGACTGACGCAGCAGAAAATGTGATTATCGACGGACTTAAGCATTTATCACCGTCAATGAACAGCTACCGTACAGTACTGCCCGGCCAAGATTATAAGCTTCCGCCTGCTCAGGACAAAATATCGCCTCTTGAGGTGTCAGAAGATGATATTTTGCGTCACCTCAGCTTTCAAGAAGGAAGGCTTGATAAACAAATTGTCGACCACTTTTCAGGCGTGTCTCCGCTTTTCGCCAAAGAAGCAGTTCACAGAGCAGGCCTTGCCAACAAAGTCACACTGCCAAAAGCGTTGCTGGCACTGTTTGCCGAAGTGAAAGAGCACCGTTTCATTCCCAACATTACGACTGTAAACGGAAAGGAATATTTTTATCTGCTGGAGCTGACTCATCTAAAGGGCGAAGCGCGCCGTTTTGATTCATTAAGCGAACTGCTCGACCGTTTTTATTTCGGAAAAGCTGAACGAGACCGGGTCAAACAGCAGGCTCAGGATCTTGAGCGTTTTGTTGTGAACGAACGGAAGAAGAATGCCAACAAAATTAAAAAATTAGAGAAAACCTTGGAGTATTCGGAAAACGCGAAGGAATTTCAGCTTTACGGGGAGCTTTTAACCGCTAATTTATATATGCTGAAAAAAGGTGATAAACAGGCTGAGGTCATCAATTATTATGATGAAGAAAGCCCGACAATCACGATTCCTTTAAACCCGAACAAAACGCCTTCTGAAAACGCACAGGCCTATTTCACGAAGTATCAGAAAGCGAAAAATTCGGTCGCAGTTGTCGAGGAGCAAATCAGGCTGGCACAGGAAGAGATCGAATATTTTGATCAGCTGATTCAGCAGCTTTCGTCCGCTTCTCCCCGGGATATCAGCGAAATCAGGGAAGAGCTTGTAGAGGGCAAATATTTACGCCCTAAGCAGCAAAAAGGCCAGAAAAAGCAAAAACCGCACAATCCGGTGTTAGAAACATATGAATCCACCTCAGGGCTGACAATTTTAGTGGGTAAGAACAATCGTCAAAATGAATATTTAACGACAAGAGTGGCGGCCAGAGACGATATCTGGCTTCACACGAAGGACATTCCAGGCTCCCACGTTGTGATCAGAAGCAGCGAACCGGATGAGCAAACAATCATGGAAGCCGCGACAATTGCAGCTTATTTTTCAAAAGCTAAAGATTCAAGTTCAGTGCCTGTAGATTATACAAAAATCAGACATGTCAAAAAACCAAACGGCGCGAAACCCGGTTTCGTCACCTATGACAGCCAGCATACCGTCTTTGTCACGCCTGATGCTGATACTGTCATCAAGCTCAAAAAAAGCTGAGCCGCATAAAGAAAAGCCAGAGCATTTGTATGCTCTGGCTTATTTCTTTCTTCTCACCTGATAAAGCCTGTTCACTTCAGCAATAAAATCGCCGTCAATCAGCTTATCCACGTTTTCAGCAAGCTCTTTCGTGTGCTTTGGACTGGCTCCGCTTGTAGAAACAGACACAGTGACATGCCCTCTTTTTACGATTTTCGGCATATATACATTGCCAAGCTCAGCGTCACTGACACAATTGACAAGCTGAAAAGGCGAAGCGGATTGGGCAATTTCTTTGTTCACTGCCGCATTATCCGTCGCGGCAATAATTAAGAAAGCATTGAGATAATCTTCTTTTTCAATTGTCCGTTTTTCCCATTTGATACGTCGCTCTTCTGCCATTTGCTTGATTTCCGGTTCAACATCCGGACTGACGAGCGTTATATCAGCTCCCTCAGAAATCACCGTTTTCAGCCTTCTGAGAGCGATGCTTCCGCCCCCCGCAATGACAACATTCTTCTTTTCCAGGCTAATGTGCAGCGGAAGCATATGAACCTCCATCAAAATCAAATTGTCCCTCAGGATTTGCCGCAGTTTCTCTCACACGGTTCAAAAACGCGTTTTTCACATGAGGATGAAAACCGATATAGGAAGAGAGGTAGACGTTCGGATTATGAGCTTTTAATTTCTGAACCTCTCGTTCGATTTCATTCATCAGCATACCCGTAAAGAGCAAATATGGAACGATAAAGGTTGTTATGCCGTCATCTTTTTTAAGTTCTGAAAAAACCTCTTTGTAATTAGGGCCGCATGCTGTCAAAAAGCACGGAATGACTTCCTTGACTGGAATCATTTCCTGAAGAAGATTAGCAATACCGGTTACGTCTCTTTTGACATCTGGATCTGAACTTCCCCTTCCGATGAGTACCACTCTGGCATTTTCATATGGAACACCTATGTCTTTCATTCGGTGATATACAGCCTTGACTACTTCTTCGTCAATCCCGATCGGCTTTCCGTATGAAATGCGGACTGACGGATATCGAGATGCAGCACGGGCAATTTCTTCCGGAATATCATGTTTTGCATGCGCAGCTGTTAAAAGAAGCAGAGGCACCACTGCGATATGAGTGGCGCCTTGCTTCACACATGCTTCAAATCCTGTCTCAATTGTCGGCTCCTGAAGCTCTAAAAAGCTGATTTCTTGTACTGGCACAGAGATGTGGGCCTTGCATCCTTCCAAAAAGGCTGCGGCTTCTTGCTGCGCTTTTTTGACCCGGCTGCCGTGGCCGACATATAAAATTGCTTGTTTCATTTTTACAACGCCTCGCTTAAATCTTGTTTTTTCAGTTCAGATTCAAACCATTCCAGCTTATAGTGATAATTTACAACATTTCCAATGACAATTAAACTCGGATTTGTAATGTTTTCTTTTATCACCGTTTCTGAAAGGGTGTCAACTGTACAAAAAACAGATTTTTGCTTGTCCGTTGTTCCCCAATGAATAAAGGCTGCCGGCGTAGAACCGTCCCTGCCGTTTTCAAGGAGTTTTCTTTCAATCTGCTGCACGTTTTTGATACCCATATAGATGACAAGTGTATCAATTCCTGTAGCCAGCGCTTTCCACTTTTCCTCAAAATCTTCTTCTTTTTTATAATGACCCGTTACAAAAGCGACGTTAGAGCCCGCCTCCCGATGAGTAACAGGAATCCCGGCATAAGCGGCTGCCGCGATTCCAGACGTAATGCCGGGAATGATTTCAAACGGAATTCCATTTTCAGAGAGGCATTCCGCTTCTTCCCCTCCTCTGCCGAACACAAAAGGGTCTCCGCCTTTCAGTCTGACAACCATTTTCCCTTTTTGCGCATACTTCACAAGAAATCGATTGATGGTTTCCTGCTTCATCGTATGAAAATCCGGAAGCTTCCCGCAGTAGATCAGGTCTGCTTGCTCTTTGGCATATTGTAAAATCTCTTTATTTACTAATCTGTCATATAAGATGACATCAGCTTTTTCAATGGCTTTCAGCGCTTTAATTGTCAGCAGATCAGGGTCACCGGGACCCGCTCCTACAATATATACTTTCCCCATCGTATTTCCCCCGATCTATTCGAGTTCTTCCAGAGCATTCGCTGTGATGATGTTCTCGCTCGCATTCCGGCACCTGAGAAGAACGCAGCAGATCATATTCAGCTCAATTTTTGTTTAACAAACTCGATCAGCTGATTTTTACACGCTTCACGGTCATGTTGTCCTGAATCAAGAACGAGCTCTGGAGCTTCCGGTTCTTCATAAGGAGAATCAATTCCTGTAAAAAACGGAATCTCGCCGTTTCTTGCTTTTTTGTAAAGCCCTTTCGGATCTCTTTGTTCACAAATATCAAGGTCGCATTTAATGTAGACTTCATTAAATTCGCCCGCTTCCACAAGCTCGCGAACCTGTTGTCTGTCCTCGCGGAAAGGAGAGATAAAAGCAGTAATCACAATGGTTCCCTGCTGAACAAAAAGCTTTGCCACCTCTCCGATTCGGCGGATGTTTTCTTTTCGGTCTTCATCAGAAAAACCAAGATCCTTATTTAAGCCGTGACGGATATTATCCCCGTCCAGCACAATCACTTGGTAGCCTTGCTCAAACAATTCTCTCGCAGCGGCGTTGGCAATAGTTGATTTGCCTGAGCCGCTTAACCCTGTCAGCCAGAGAATGGAGCTTTTATGCTTGTTTTTTTGCTGGTACTCTTCTTTTGTGATAGAGGCTTCATGCCATACAATATCGCGATTTGTCACTGCCAGTCCTCCTTAAGATACGCCTACTTCTTCTTTTTTCTTCATCCCTTTGATTAACACTTCTACGACTTCTTTTCGACTGAATTCAGCAGGCGGCAGCACACCGTCTCTCAGCATACCTCTTACCTTAGTGCCTGATAAAATGACGTGATGCTCTCTGCCATGAGGGCATGTTTTCGCTGTTCCCATATTTCCGCATTTTTTACAGAAGAAGCTGTGCTCAAATTTCAGCGGCGTAATCCCGAGTTCTTCAGGTTTAAATGTGTCAAACAGCTCCTGTGCTTCGTATGTTCCGTAATAGTCACCTACACCTGCATGATCACGGCCGACGATGAAATGTGTGCAGCCGTAGTTCTTTCTGACAAGCGCGTGGAAAATTGCTTCCCTCGGGCCTGCATAACGCATCGCCGCTAAAAAGACACCAAGGAAAACGCGATCTTTCGGGTAATAATGATCAAGAAGCACTTGGTAGCTTTCCATCCGTACATCAGCTGGAATGTCATCAGATTTTGTTTCACCTACTAACGGATTCAAGAACAAGCCGTCTACTGTTTCAAGAGCCGTTTTTTGAATGTATTCATGCGCTCTGTGAACAGGGTTTCTTGTTTGGAAACCGACAATGGTTTCCCAGCCTTTTTCCGCAAACTGGCGTCTCGTTTCTAACGGTTCAAATGTAAATTCAGGGAACTGTTTTGAAGCTTTTTTAATCAACGTAATCGGCCCGCCGACATATGTATTGCCGCGGCTGAACAGCTTTTTAACACCAGGATGCTCCTGTTCATCTGTTTTGTACACATTGACAGCTTCTTTTTGTTTGTCAGGCACATACAGGTCTTCGATTTGGATAACGCCGTATGTTTCTCCTTCATACGTTAACTTTACCGTTTCACCAAGTGACAGTTCCGCTGCTTTTTGCGCATCGACCGGAAGCGTGATTGGAAGAGACCAGACAACGCCGGAAGAAAGACGCATGTTTTCGACCACAGATACGTAATCTTTTTCATTAAAGAAACCTTCAATCGGGCTGTATGCACCGATACCGATCAATTCCAAATCCGCGAAAGAAATTAAATCAAGTTCAATTTCTTTTTGAATGCCGCTCACATCATATGATTCATCTACTCTGTTTATTAATGTTCCTCCGTGTGGTGCTAAGCTCATAATATCCATCTCCTCCTAGTTAACTTATAAAATTACTCAGATTAATGATCAGATTCCCCCGCCTTGTTCGTGGACTGAGCGTCTCTCTTTACGAATGGCCTTTGTCAGGCTGACGGCACCGCCCGTCGCTAAAAGCACACTTACCATGATAAAGATCGAATAATAATCTGCTTTTAAAAACAAGGATACAAGCAGATAAGAAATCGATAAAGATAAAAACGGCGATACGATCCATACCTTCAGCATCGTTTGAACAACTTGTTTATGGAACACGTTCGGACCGTTTTTTGCCATGCCTATTCCGATAATAGACGATGACGTGACTTGCGCCAAGGGCACCGGCATCCCAAATACAGAACTGATGATCACCAGTCCCGCTCCTGTACCGGATAAGAGAATGCCTTCCCCTTTGGAGAATCTCGTAATTTTCTTCCCGTTTGTTTCTAGCACTCGCCGGCCTAATAACAGTGCGCCAAGAGCAACAAAAGCTCCTCCATACAAGGTTCCTTTTCCGACATCAAGCACACCGGCAGCTACTAACGGGCCAACAGCATTCGCCACGTTATTCATGCCGGCAGAGAATGCTTCGAAAAATCCGGCAACTAACAAAACAATGCCGAGGATTTTTTGCTTTTTAGAAGATTTTACTTCAATCTTAAAATAACGAAACAGCTTAGATACGAAATAGGTGAAGCCGAAAGCGAACAGCGGGACAAAAACCCAAAATGACACAATGATCAGAAGATTGTTCACAAACAATACTTTATAAGCCACTCCCACGCCGACAACCGCGCCGACTGTTACTTCACTTGTCGACAAAGGAATGCCGAGCAGATTAGCAGTAAAGAGCGACAGGGCAGCAGCTCCAATAATGATGCAAACAATCGTCAGTGTAATCGTCTGCTCAGGAATAATGCCGGAGCTGATTGTTTTTACAACCTCGCCTCCGCCAATGACCGCCCCGGCAAAGACACCGACTGCGCATAGGATCAAAGCGTAGGTTTTCTTTTTGATGGCTCCGGAGCCGTAAGCAACCCCCATCGAAGCTGCAGCGCCGCTTGCACCAATATTCATCGCGAAAAACAAGCTAAATAAAATAGCGGCTAATTCCATTTTGCAGCTCCTTATTCATGCAGTCCGCATTCTGTTTTCGCCATACCATTCCATCTGCCTGAGCGCAAATCCTCTGCTGTAAAAGCGGGAGCAGTGCAAGGCGCACAGCCAATACTTGGATATCCTTGGTCATGAAGCGGATTGTAGTCCAGTTCATTCCGGGATGTGTATCTCCAAATGTCTTTCCAAGTCCAATGGATAAGCGGGCAAACTTTTACTGACTTGAATTTTTCATCTTTGTTTAAGAAATTCGTATTGGCACGGCTTGGCCCTTGATCACGGCGCAGGCCGGAAAGCCAGGCTGGATGTCCTGAAAGCGCCTCTCTTAAAGGAACGACCTTTCTAAGATAGCAGCACTGATTCGGCTCTCTTTCCCATAGTTTGTCACCATGTTCTTCGGCTTGTTCCTCAAGGGTGAGGTCTGGTTTTTTCAGGATGATATTAAGACCCGGATAACGCTCTTTCACTCGTTCAATTGTTTCATAGGTTTCTTTAAAATGAAGTCCTGTATCAAGAAACACAATCTCTGCGTCTTTTTTCACTTTATAAATTAAGTCAATCAGAACGATTCCCTCAATTCCGAAACTGCAAGCATAAACAAGCTGATCGCCGTAATGGCCGTATGCCCATTTTAAAACTGACAGCGCTCCTTTATAAGGATCGTCTTCCGGAAATGTAATCGTTGGTTCTTCCCAATTATCATACGTTAACATTTCTTCTTTCCTCCTTTCGGAGACAAACAAACAGTAACTTTCTGCCGGTTGTCTTTTCCCATGTAATGTGATTCGCGGCTGCTGATATACAGATAGCCTTTTACCTCTTAAAATAAAAAACTTTCAATCCGGCGGAAAGAAAGACAGGAACAGCATGTAGCCCTTATCTTTCAAAATGGAATTCATTTTGCTGGAAGTAGCACCTTACAAACTATGCAGGTTGCCGGGCTTCATAGGTCCAGTCCCTCAGCCGCTCTTGATAAGTTTTTAGATTTGTAGTAAATTTTAGCACAATTCTAACATAAGTCAACCCGACTTTTTTTATAGGATTAATAAAAAAACAGGCCTCATAGCCTGTTTTCAAGTACATCAAGGCTTTGAAGCCTCTTTACATCATTTGAATTTATTTTTTATTTTTTAAACCAATCTTTTGACTCGGGATTTCGTTTCCATGTTTGCAGCTTTTTTAGATCATCTGAATGAATATTTCCGTTTTCAAGCGCGACCTCTGTGAGCGTATCATAATCAGTTAATGAGTAGTATGGCAGTTCTGCCTTTGCGAAGGCTTCCTCCGCTTTAGGAAGTCCGTACGTAAAGATTGAGACGACACCAAGCACTTCACAGCCGGCCGCTTGTAAAGCTGCACAAGCTTCAAGCACGCTGCCTCCTGTGGAAATTAAGTCTTCAATGACAACTGTTTTTTGCCCTTCTTGCACAGCTCCCTCAATCTGATTGCCTTTTCCGTGCGCCTTCGGCTTGCTCCTCACATAACACATCGGAAGATTCAAACGGTCAGCCGCAAGAGCAGCATGAGGAATACCGGCAGTTGCTGTTCCCGCAATCATTTCAGCTTCAGGAAAATGCTCTTTGACAAGCTTGCTGATACCTGAAGCAACATCGTTTCTGACCTCTGGGAAAGATAGCGTAAGGCGGTTGTCACAGTAGATCGGTGATAAAATGCCGCTTGCCCATGTGAACGGCTCGTTCGGGCGTAAAAATACAGCTTGGATGTCTAATAGATGTTTTGCGATGATTTGTTTCAAGATTTGATTCCCTCCCATTCAAGTCTGACAGCCTTATAGGCTTTTACCGGGTCTTCCGCTTTTGTAATCGAGCGTCCTACTACAATCGCTGATGAACCTTTCTCTCTTGCAATGGCAGGCGTCGCTACGCGGACTTGGTCATTCGCAGCGTCCTCTGACATTCTGATCCCCGGAGTGACAGTCAGAAATGAAGGCGACACCGCTTGGTAAATGGCTTTTGCTTCATGAACAGAGCAGACCACTCCATCCAGTCCGCTTTCTTCCGCCTGTTTGCTGTAGTGCACAACCGTATCAATCAGAGACTTTTCGATCAGCAGTTCATCTTTCATGATTTGTTCAGATGTGCTTGTCAGCTGGGTTACCGCGATAAGTGACGGACGTTTTTTTCCAGCCGGCGTACCTTCTTCTAAGCCTTCGAGAGCTGCCTGCATCATTTTTTTGCCCCCGGCAGCATGAACATTGACGAGGTCTACTCCAAGACTGGCAAGGCGCTTCATCGCTTTGTTTACAGTAGTCGGGATGTCATGAAGCTTTAGATCTAAAAATAGCTCGCAGTTTCTTTCTTTTAGTTGTTTCACGATAGATGGCCCTTCTTGATAAAAAAGCTCCATCCCAACCTTTACAAATAACGGTTCTTGCTGAAAAGGCGCTAAGAACGCAAGTGTTTCTTCAGCTGACGCAAAATCAAGCGCGATGATGGGCAGGTTGTTTTTCATGATTCCAGCTCCTTCCGATGCATTCTTCAATTGATTGATAGCCGTATTGGAGCAAAACAGATGGGAGCTGTTCAATAATCTCTGGACATGCAAAAGGATTCACAAAGTTTGCTGTTCCGACAGCGACTGCGCTTGCTCCCGCGAGAAGAAATTCCAGGGCATCTTCAGCCGTTTGCACGCCTCCCATTCCGATAATCGGGATGTTGACCGCCTGGCTGACTTCATACACCATGCGAATGGCAACCGGCTTCACAGCAGGGCCTGAAAGTCCCCCTGTTTTATTCGCTAATATCGGTTTGCCGGTTTTTAAATCGAGTCTCATGCCGATTAATGTGTTGATCATCGTAAGACCGTCCGCTCCCGCTTCCTCGATCGCTAAGGCAATTTCTGTGATATTAGCCACGTTCGGAGAAAGCTTCACATAAACGGGTACATCCGAAACCTCTTTCACCGCTTTTGTCAAATCGGCAGCCATCTCAGGATTCGTGCCAAAAGCGATTCCGCCTGTTTTCACATTCGGGCAGGAAATATTCAATTCAAGAGCATGAACATTAGGCGCTTTGCTGATATGCTCTGCGACTTCAACATAATCCTCGACTTGAGAACCTGCGACATTGGCAATGATCGGCGTATCAAACTGCTCAAGCCACGGCAGCTCATGATGCAACACGCTATCCAGCCCCGGATTTTGGAGACCGATCGCATTGAGCATTCCAGCACCAGTCTCAGCTACCCGCGGCGTCGGATTCCCAAAGCGCGGCTCCTTTGTCGTAGCCTTAATCATGATGGCTCCAAGACAAGACAAATCATAAAAACGTGAAAATTCTTTTCCAAAACCGAAGCAGCCTGATGCAGGAATGATTGGGTTTTTCAAATCAAGTCCCGGCAATTTCACCTCTAGCATTACAGCGCCACCTCCTGAGCTTTAAATACAGGCCCGTCGAGACATACTTTTACATAGGATGTCTCACTTTCGTTTGTATGGCACACACACGCGAAGCATGCGCCGATTCCGCAGCCCATTCGTTCCTCCATGGACAGATATACTTCTTTATGGGCATATTCCTGTTTTAACGCCTTGAGCATCGGTGTCGGCCCGCAGCTGAGGAGGATATCAAACTCTAGATTTTTCCGTTTAATCACATCTGTGACAAATCCGGTTTCCCCGTAGCTTCCGTCAGCTGTTGCCACATACGTGTCTCCGTACTGCCTGCATTCTTCCTCGTAAAAAACATCCTTTGCCGATTGGAATCCTAAAACGTGGATGACATTAACCCCTTTTTCATTCAAGCGTTTCGACAGCTCTTGGAGAGGCGGCACACCTACTCCGCCTCCTACCAGCAAAGCCGTCTTTCCGGGTTGAACTTCATTAACAGGAAAGCCATTTCCCAAAGGCCCGAGGACATCCACAAGTTCTCCCTGCTGCTTCAGTGACAAGAGTCTTGTCCCTTCCCCATCTACCCGATAAATGATGGTGACTTCATTTTTTTCAAGGTTGACATCTGCGATGCTGATCGGCCTTCTTAAAAGAGGCGTAACCGCTTCGCTCACTTTAAGATGAAGGAACTGTCCCGGGGTTGTAAACCCTTGGACAAGCTCCCCTTTCAGAACCATTTGATACACCCGGTCTGCAATTTGCTGGTTAGAACATACTGTCAAATACGCTTTTTTCATATAGTGACTGCCGCCTCCTGATTTGTGTTGACTGCCGGCATTTGATCAGCACGGAATGTCATGCTTTCCAGCACTCGTAATATCGCCTCTGCCGTATCTAAAGATGTTAGGCAGGCAACACCATTTTCTACTGATTCACGTCTGATTCTAAAACCGTCTCTTGCCGGCTGCTTTCCTTTTGTCAGCGTATTGATGACAAACTGCGCTTCTCCGTTTCTGATGACGTCAAGCAAGTTCGGGCCATCCTGACCGATTTTTCCGACGACCTTCGCTGGAATGGAAGCTTCTTTCAGGTAGCCTGCCGTTCCTTCCGTCGCTAAAATGTTGTAGCCGATCGCGTGGAACCGCTTAGCAATGGCAAGCCCTTCTTCTTTGTCCTTATCAGCTACTGTTAAAAGCACGGAACCGTAGTTCGGGATTTGAATACCTGAAGCAATCAAGGCTTTGTAGAGCGCCTTTTCAAGTGTCGAATCTTTCCCCATGACTTCACCTGTTGATTTCATTTCAGGCCCTAACGTAATGTCCACTCTTCTCAGCTTGGCAAAGGAGAAGACCGGCGCTTTTACAAATACACCTTGCTGTTCAGGCTGAAGGCCCTCTGTATAGCCAAACGCAGCCAGCTTTTGACCAAGAATGATTTTTGTTGCGAGATTCGCCATTGGGATACCCGTAATTTTGCTTAAAAACGGTACGGTTCTGCTTGATCTCGGATTCACTTCTAGCACGTACACCTCACCTTGCGACAAGACGAATTGAATATTGAGCAAACCGACAATATTCAGCCCTTTAGCCAATGCGATCGTGTATTGTTCAATTTTTTTCTTAATGTCCTCTGTGAGAGACTGAGGCGGATAAACAGCGATTGAGTCTCCGGAGTGAACGCCCGCACGTTCAATGTGCTCCATAATTCCCGGAATGACGACTGTTTCACCGTCGGATACTGCATCGACTTCAATTTCTTTTCCAGTCAAGTATCTATCAATTAATACAGGGTGCTGCGGATTGATTTTGACTGCATTTTTCATGTAATGAAGCAGCTCCTCTTCATGGTACACAATCTCCATCGCCCGGCCGCCAAGTACATAGGAAGGACGCACCAGTACCGGATAACCGATATCACTTGCGATGCTTACCGCCTGATCAACTGATGTCGCTGTTTTGCCAAGCGGCTGAGGAACACCAAGTTCTCCAAGCGCTTGTTCAAATTTATCCCGGTCTTCCGCACGGTCTAAATCTTCTAATGAAGTTCCAAGGATTTTCACTCCGCGTGCAGAAAGCTCGTCAGCAAGGTTAATCGCAGTTTGTCCGCCAAATTGTACGACAACGCCCATTGGCTGTTCGAGGTCAATGATGTGCATAACATCTTCAATCGTAAGCGGTTCAAAATACAGCTTGTCTGAGATGCTGAAGTCTGTTGAAACGGTTTCCGGGTTGTTATTGACAATAATGGCTTCATAGCCTGCTTGTTTAATTGCCCATACAGAGTGAACCGTCGCATAGTCGAACTCGACACCCTGACCGATTCGAATCGGACCCGAACCAAGCACCATCACACTTTTCTTATCTGTAACGACAGATTCATTTTCTTCTTCATATGTGCTATAGAAGTATGGCGTTTCTGACTCAAATTCCGCCGCACATGTATCTACCATTTTGAATACCGGCGCAATCCCCGCTTGTTTTCTCAAGCTGTAAAGCTCAGATTCTTTCATTTTCCACTCGCGGCTGATGTACTGATCAGAGAAGCCGAGTTCTTTTGCCCGTCTCAGCACATCAGTATCGCCCGCATTCGCCTTCAATTCTTTTTCAAACTGTACGATTCCGAACAGCTTATGCAAGAAGAAAACATCGATAGCGGAAAATTCATGGAGGTCTTCTACCGTGTAGCCTCTTCTATACGCTTCAGCTAAGTAGAATAAGCGTTCATCACCGGCCTTTTTAATTCGCTTTTCAAGAAGTTCATCTGAAATGTCAGCGGCATCCTTCAATTCAAGATGATACACATCAGCTTCCAGTGAACGCACAGCCTTCAGCAATGACTCTTCAAGCGTGCGGCCGATCGCCATGACCTCACCAGTCGCTTTCATTTGCGTGCCAAGCTTTCTGTTTGCTGATTCAAACTTATCAAA
The DNA here is from genome assembly GCF_055486415.1 of Bacillus sp. 9.4. Lineage (NCBI taxonomy): Bacteria > Bacillati > Bacillota > Bacilli > Caryophanales > Bacillaceae > Bacillus > Bacillus sp. 9.4. Next base: position 356,306 of record NZ_JBVFMU010000002.1, read on the forward strand.
CGGCCAGCGCGGAATTTTGGATACGACATAGTCAAGAGCAGGTTCAAATGCTGCATATGTTTTTCCTGTCACCGGGTTCATCATTTCATCTAATGAAAGTCCGACTGCAATTTTAGCAGCGAGCTTTGCAATCGGGTACCCCGTTGCTTTTGATGCAAGGGCAGATGAACGGCTAACACGCGGATTTACTTCAATAATGTAATATTGGAAGCTGTCTGGGTCTAAAGCGAGCTGCACGTTACATCCGCCTTCGATCCCAAGCGCGCGAATCAGTTTTAACGATACATTCCGCAAGAGCTGATATTCGCGATCGCTGAGCGTTTGGCTCGGCGCGACAACAATACTGTCACCAGTATGGATTCCAACCGGATCAATGTTTTCCATGTTACAAACGACAATGGCGTGATCCTGGCTGTCTCTCATGACTTCATACTCAATTTCTTTATAGCCGGCGATGCTTTTTTCAAGCAGACATTGGTGTACCGGGCTTAATTTCAAGCCGTTCTCAACGATTTCTTTTAACTCTGTTTCATTCGAGCAGATGCCTCCGCCTGTTCCGCCTAGTGTATATGCCGGGCGGACAATGACAGGGAATCCAATGTGACTGACGAATTTTTCCGCTTCTTCGAGGGAGTGGATAATCTCACTTTCAGGCACCGGTTCATTCAGTTCATTCATTAATGTTCTGAACAAGTCACGGTCTTCAGCTTGCTGAATCGCAGACAGTTTTGTGCCAAGCACTTCGACGCCGCATTCTGCCAGAACACCTCTTTCAGAAAGCTCAACCGCAAGATTCAAACCGGTTTGGCCTCCGAGTGTAGGAAGAATGGCATCTGGGCGCTCTTTTCTGATGATTCGTGTCAGGAATTCAGGTGTGAGCGGTTCGATATAAACCCGGTCAGCCATTTCTGTATCTGTCATGATCGTGGCAGGGTTTGAGTTGACAAGGATGACTTCATAACCTTCTTCTTTCAAAGCAAGACAGGCTTGTGTTCCCGCATAGTCAAATTCTGCTGCTTGGCCGATGATGATCGGTCCAGATCCGATTACTAAAATTTTGTTAATGTCTACGCGTTTTGGCATACCGCTTCCCCTTCTTTCTCTGTTGTTTCGATCATTTCGATGAATCTGTCAAATAGGTGGTTGGCATCCTCAGGACCAGGTGAGGCTTCGGGATGATATTGAACCGTAAATGCCGGCAATGTTTTATGCTTCAGCCCTTCAATCGTATCGTCGTTAATTGCGATATGCGTCACTTCCAGTTCTGTTTTACTGATAGACGAAACTGTATATCCATGGTTTTGAGATGTTAAGGCAACTTTTCCTGTAGCCAGCTCTTTTACCGGGTGGTTTGAGCCCCTGTGTCCGAATTTCATTTTTTCAGTATTCGCCCCGCACGCCAGCGCGAATAATTGGTGGCCAAGACATATTCCGAATAATGGCACTTTTCCAAGAACACCTTTAATCATTTCAATCGCTTCAGGCACATCCTTCGGGTCTCCAGGTCCGTTAGAAAGCATGATACCGTCCGGTTTCAGCTGAAGCACCTCTTCCGCTGTAATGTTGTAAGGCACAACGATGACGTCACATTTCCGTTTGTTCAGCTCTCTTAGAATTCCGTGTTTCATGCCGAAGTCAACCAAGACGATGCGTTTGCCTCTTCCCGGGCTCGGATATGCTGTTTTTGCTGATACTTGGGATACTTGATTTCTTGGCAATTCCGTTTCGTTCAGTCTTTTCAGCACTGCTTCGATATCTTCATCAGATGAAGCGAATGTTCCTTTTAGCGCGCCTGCCGTGCGGATCATTCTTGTCAGCTTCCTTGTATCAATCCCCTGGAGTCCGGGAATGTTTTTCATTTTTAAATACTCGTCTAAGGTGTATGCTGAACGCCAGTTGGAAGGCAGCTCACATAATTCTTTGATGATCAGCCCTTTCACAAAAGGGGTAATAGATTCAAAATCATCACGGTTAATGCCGTAATTTCCGATAAGCGGGTATGTTAATGTTACGATCTGTCCGCAGTAAGAAGGGTCAGATAAAATTTCCTGATAGCCTGTCATCCCAGTATTAAAAACGACTTCTCCCATGTTGTGTTCTAAGCTTCCGAAGGCTTCCCCCTCGAATACCGCTCCGTTTTCCAGTACTAATCGTCTCTTCATTTGACAAGTCTCCCCTCTTCATAAGCAAGCTTCCCTGCCGCAATTGTAGCGACCGGCCAGCCGGTGCAGCTGATGCCGTTGAATGGTGTATTTTTTCCTTTTGATAAAAACGTGTCTTTGTCTATAACTGCTTCTTTTTCTAAATCGATTAACGTAATGTCCGCAGCTTGCCCCGTTTGTAATGTTCCATATGGGAGACCGAACGCTTCGCATGGCTTGATTGTCATGTAGTCAATCAGCTGCTTTAGCGACCAGCTGCCATTTTTGACAAAGTGTGTGTAAAGAAGCGGAAATGCTGTTTCTAAGCCGACAATTCCGAATGGCGCCAGTTTCATTTCTGTGTTTTTCTCTTCTTCCGTATGCGGTGCATGGTCTGTTGCGATAAAATCAATTGTTCCGTCTAAAAGACCTTCAATTAAAGCAGCTCTGTCTTCTGCGCTGCGGAGCGGAGGATTCATTTTATAGTTTGTGTCCAGCCCCGGGATGTCCTCATCACAAAGCAGCAAATGATGCGGCGACACTTCTGCTGTCACTCTGATTCCCGCTTTTTTCGCATCGCGTACAACTCTGACAGATTCTTTCGTGCTGATATGGCATACATGATAATGGCAGTTTGCCGCCTCAGCCAGCAGCACATCGCGGGCAATATGAACCGATTCACACACAGAAGGTATGCCATTGAGCCCGTTCGCTTTGGAGAATGTCCCCTTATGTACGCTTCCTCCGTAAATTAAGGAGTTGTCCTCGCAATGTGCAACAATCGCTTTGTCAATTGCGGCTGCCCGTTTCATCGCTTCATACATCATTCCTGCTGTCTGTATACCAACGCCGTCATCTGTAAAAGCAAATGCCCCGGCTTCTTTTAACGCTTCAAAGTTTGTCATTTCATCTCCGATTTGTCTGATCGTAATGGATGCATATGGAAGAACTCTGACGCATGATGTTTCTTTAATTCTGTTTTGCACCCATTCCATCTGCTCCTTTGTATCAGGAACCGGCCGCGTATTCGGCATTGCTGCTACTGTAGTATAGCCGCCGCGTGCCGCCGCTTTGGCCCCGGTTTCAATAGTTTCTTTTTTCTCTCCACCCGGCTCTCTGAAATGCACGTGGAGATCAACAAACCCAGGTGAAACGAGCAAACCTTTTGCATCAATTACCGTTTCATTATCCGTTGCATCAAGCTTGCCGATTGCGGTGATGGTTTCTCCAGTCACTCGGATATCCGCTTCTGTTTTTTCACCATTTTCGTTTAGTATCCAGCCGTTTTTAATGAGATATGACATACGCTGCTTCTCCTCTTTTCACATTGGTTTGTAAGGCACGCTGTATCACTGCCATTCTGATAAATACGCCATTTTGCATTTGCTTGAAGATTCTTGATTTTTCGCTTTCTACTAAGCTGTCATCAATCTCCACTCCTCTGTTTACCGGAGCAGGATGCATGATGATCGCATGCCGCTTCATACGCTCAGCCCGTTCTACGGTCAAGCCGTATTTGTTTAAATAGCCTTCCTGGCTGACAGCGGATTGATGTCGTTCATTTTGAATGCGCAGCAGCATGACGACATCGGAAGACTCAACTGCTTCATCCATTGAGACATACGTACCGAATGTATTTTCTTCATCCTGCCATTCCGAAGGGCCGGAAAATAGGACCCGGGCACCCAATCTTGTCAACACTTCCGCATTTGACCTTGCCACTCTGCTATGCTTGATGTCGCCGTGAATGGAGACAGTAAGCCCTTTGAACGTATTGAACTCTTCATAAATCGTCATTAAATCAAGCAGTGATTGTGTTGGATGCTGGCCGCATCCGTCTCCCGCATTCAGAATCGGAATATTCACCTGGCTGACAAGCTCTTCATAATACTCATCCTCACTGTGCCTGATGACGCAGACGTCCACACCGATTGATTCGAGCGTCCGGATCGTGTCATATAAGGTTTCGCCTTTTTGCACGCTTGTGCTTGTTCCATCAAGGTTGAGCACATTCATGCCCAGCTTTTTTTCTGCGACCTCAAAGCTGAACCGCGTTCTCGTGCTCGGTTCGAAAAACAGGTTTGCGGCAAACTTTCCTGTAAGCTGATTGTCTGTTTTTCCGCTTTTGAGATCTTGTGCTTTTTGAAGCAAATCTTTGATTTCCTCAGTGCTGAGTTCACTCATCGTCGTTAAATGCTTCATGTTCTTTCCCCTCTCTTTTCAACTTAAGGCTGAAAAAAACCCCGGTCTAAGATAGACTCGGGGTATGGTTAAATAGAGGGCAGCATTGAAGCTTCCTTCTCTTCATAACCCTTCCAAGCCTCTCTGGACTTTCATTAAAAGGTTTTAGATATGATGTTGTTCAGATGTGTCTGCCTGCTCTTCCTTCGCCTGCGGAAGAATCAGGTTTAAGATGACACCGACAATTGCGGCAAGCGCCATTCCTGACACTTGGAATCCGCCTTGAGACACTTGGATAAAAGCGCCTCCTACACCGATGACAAGGATAACTGATGTAATAATAAGGTTTCTGTTGTTTTCATAATCAATTTTGTTGTCAATCAGCATTCTCAGGCCGCTTGAAGCAATGATTCCGAACAGCAGGAAGGAGACGCCTCCCATGACCGCTGACGGCACTGAACTGATCAGCGCTGAAATTTTGCCGATAAAGCCGAAGCAACAAGCAATCACTGCCGCTCCTCCGATGACAAAGACGCTGAATACTCTTGTGATGGCCAGCACGCCAATGTTTTCTCCGTAAGTCGTTGTCGGCGGACCGCCGATCAGGGAAGCGAGGATTGTCGCCACACTGTCACCCATAATAGAGCGATGAAGACCTGGCTTTTTAATGAAATCTTGTCCGACAACCTTGCTCAGCACCATTTGGTGGCCGATATGCTCTGACATGGTGACAAATGCGACAGGAACCATTGCGGCTGCGATGCCGAGTGTAACTGACGGTGAATAATCTTTGAACGGAATGATAAATTCAGGCACTGCAAACCATTTCGCGTCAAGCACCGGCTGGAAGTTGACAATCCCTTGAGTAAGGGCGAACAAGTATCCGCCGATGATTCCGATCAGAACCGGAATCAGGCTTAAAAATCCTCGTAAGAAAATCGCACAAATAATCGTGATTGCCAGCGTAACTCCTGCGACACTAAAGTGCTTTAAGCTGTAGACCAACTCACTCGCGTTTGGATCAGCATACATCGCCATGTTTACCGCAGTGCTTGCCAGTCCCAGCCCGATGACGATAATAACAGGCCCTACGACTACTGGCGGGAGAATCTTCATCAGCCATCCTGTTCCAAGCTGCCTAATCAATAAGGCAATCAGCCCGTACACCAGCCCTGCAAGAAACGCTCCAACCATTGCCGCTCCCGGCCCGCCGGTCGCTTTTACCAGAATGATCGGAGAAATAAAGGCGAAGGACGAACCGAGATACGCCGGAATTTGCCCTTTCGTAATAAGAAGGTACGCCAGTGTTCCGATGCCGCTTGTCACCAACGCCACAGCAGGACTCATTCCGACGAGCTTCGGAACCAAAATGGTTGAGCCAAACATGGCAAACAAATGCTGAAGGCTGAATGAAACCCAAGAGAAAGGTGCCGGGACATCCCTGACCCCTAAATTTACTTTTTTCTTACTCATGATGATTTCCCCCTGATTGTTGACTTTCATTTTAGGATGACTCAATGACTGTATAAAAAAACCTCTTTGCTTTTTTACGCAAAGAGGCATACAAAGACCTGCCGAATACTTTTTGGGCCTTTGTTGTGCACCTCTTTGCAACCTCTCTGGATTGCCCTTAAAAAGGTGATCTATTATTCGTTTTCATAAATGGCGACGAGATCGTTTTGGTCTACCTCATCAAGCTGAACCATAACCTTTTCAGACTTTGATGTCGGGATGTTTTTCCCGATATAATCCGCTCGGATCGGCAGCTCCCGGTGCCCTCTGTCCACAAGCACTGCAAGCTGAATGGAGGAAGGTCTGCCTACATCAACAAGCGCATCCATTCCTGCTCTGACTGTTCTTCCGGTATACAGAACATCATCAACGAGAATGACTTTTTGATCTGTAATATCTACCGGAATATCTGCACCTTTTACAAGCGGTTCATCGTTGCTTGTTTTTTTAGAAAGATCATCTCTGTAAAGAGTAATATCAATTTCACCGACTGTAACAGGATTTCCCTCAATCTGTTCAATGCGTTCCGCAAGGCGTTTTGCCAGGTAAATCCCTCTTGTCTTAATGCCGACAAGAATGCAGTTATTCATTCCTTTATTGCGTTCGATCATTTCGTGAGCAATCCTGGTCAGCGCCCGTCTGATTGCCTGTTCGTCGAGAATGACAGCTTTTTGATTCAATGTGTGACACCTCACAGTTCATATAGAAGAAAAAACCCCTCCTGCCAGAGCATAGAGGGGTTTTAGGACAAGGTGCGCGCCTATACACGCATCCCGTCTATCCGTTATCCTTCTCAGCCTCTCTGGACTGTTTTAAAGAATCTATTCAGCTTCGTTTATTATTTCAGAAAAGAAACCCTCTGTCAACCGTTTTTTCTGAGGTTTTCGATTAATTCTGCCATATCCTCGGGAAGCGGCGCTTCAAATTCGACATATTCTCCTGTTCGTGGATGGTCAAAACCTAAAACTCCCGCGTGAAGCGCTTGGCCATTAAAGTCGATTGTTTTTCTTGGGCCGTATTTCGGATCGCCTGCTAATGGGAATCCGATATATTTCATATGAACACGAATTTGATGGGTTCTCCCTGTTTCAAGCTGGCATTCCACTAACGTAAAATCCTGAAAACGCTCTAGTACATGAAAATGAGTGACAGCGTTTTTGCCATCACGTGTCACAGTCATGCTTTGACGGTCTTTCTTATCTCGTCCGATCGGCGCGTCAATTGTGCCATCATCGTGAGAAATAAGCCCGTGGACAACTGCCGTATATTTCCGCGTGACCGTTTTGTTGACCAATTGGTTTACAAGTGACTCGTGCGCCATATCATTTTTCGCCACCATTAATAAACCGGACGTGTCCTTATCGATTCTGTGAACAATACCCGGACGCATCACGCCATTTATACCGGAAAGGTCTGTGCAATGAGCCATAAGGCCGTTTACAAGTGTGCCCGTAAGATGCCCGGGTGCTGGGTGAACAACCATTCCGCGAGGTTTGTTGACGACCAGCACATCCTGGTCCTCATAATAAATATCGAGATCCATAGGCTCTGCCAGAACGTCGAGCGCTTCCGGTTCGGGTACAGTGACGGTCACCTGATCCCCCGGCTGAATTTTATAATTCGCTTTCACCGCGCTTCCGTTCACGACAACCTGTCCGTCTTTTACCCATTGCTGAACCTGGGTTCTTGACCAATCATTCTCAGTCGATGCCAAAAATTTATCAATCCGCTCACTTTTTTGTTCTTCTGAAGCGGTTATATCAATTTGATTCATGCTATTGCTCCTTTTTCTTTTTCCCGCTGTCCAACAGCATTTGTATAAATAAAAGCATTACGCCGACACATAGTGAAGAGTCCGCGATGTTAAATATCGGGTAATTGTAATTGACAATAATAACATGGATAAAATCCACAACTTCCTGTCTGACAGCCCGATCGATAAAGTTGCCGATGGCACCGCCAAGCATAAGTCCGAGGGCAACGCCAAGAAGCCTTTGTCCTTTTGTATAACGCTGTATGTAATAAACAATACCAATAATAACAGCGGTTGTTATGAGGTAGAAAAACCACATCTGACCCGCTAATATCCCCCATGCAGCACCCGTATTGCGATGGGAGGTGATATAGAATACCTGATCAATGATCGGAATGCTTTGGCCAAGTTCCATGTTCTTAACAACTAGCCATTTTGTCAATTGATCGGCTGCAATAATAAGTAGTGCAATCATATAATACAGCACAAACGTTCCTCCAGTTTACGGTTACTTTAATCCATTATGCATTTTATCAATAAAAAGCACTGGAGTAAAGAAATATCAGGCATATTAACCGGCCAGACACTGTTATTCATACAGTGCCTGACCATATTCGATATCCGTTGATTTCCATATCGGAAGCGTTTTTTTCTCAAATTGGACAGAATAAAGAAAATCGTTTGCTGTTCGGGCCGTCGGCAGCACTGCCAGCTTTGCAAGAGGAATGGGAGCCCCGGTTTCTTCACAGTATCCGAATGTGCCGTTTTCGATTTTGGACAATGCAAGGAGAACGTCTTGAAGTTCTTCTTTAATATGATAGATCAGAGTTGCTTTTTGTTTTTGATTGATTGCTGCTTGCGGGCTTGTAGAAACCTGAAAGCAAGAATACTCAAATAATCTGGACTGTAATTCTTCTTTCATCAGAAGAAGTTCCGTATAAATTGCGGTCAGTTGATCATTCATTCTTCACAACTCCTGCTCTTAACGTAGTATCTTTATTGTTGCCTGTGAATGATGATCTAAAGCCCATAAGATTTTTCCTGTCGTTCTAAAGGATGTCACTCTTGGCACAAAAAAAGCCCGGCTTTTAAGCCGGGCTCTTTTGCATTATTTTTGATAGTATTTTTCAACGATTTCAGCGTTGCGTAATGAAAGTGTAGGATATTTCGGATTTGCCCCTACATCTTTTGAAATTACACGAGATCTCTCACACATTTCACCTTCAGCTTTCTCGACAGCGATTTTACCTGTCGCAAAGCTTTGCGCATCGTTCGGCGCTTCATTTTCTTCGCTGATTGTCAGTTCAGACACAATAAACAGCTGAGAAAGGTTTTCTTTTATGGAAGCCAAGAGCTCCTTGTTTTCTTTGTTTGGATACAATTTCAGGTTTGCTTCCAAAGATTTACCGATAATTTTTTCATTTCGCGCAGTTTCTAATGCTTTTAACACGTCATCACGAAGAGCCATAAAGCGGTCAAATTTTTCTTCAGTCGCTTCACTGTTTGGAACCGCGATTGTTTCCGGCATATCGGTCAGCTGAACGCTCTGCTCTTCAACAAATGTTAAATGAGACCACAATTCGTCTGCCGTATGTGGAAGGATAGGCGCTGAAAGCTTCACTAATGCAAGAAGCGTTTCGTAGAATACTGTCTGCATGCTGCGTCTATCCGGATGATCCGCATGCTCGATGTAGACAATATCTTTTGCAAAATCAAGGTAGAATGAGCTCAATTCGATTGTGCAGAAATTATGAATGCTGTGATACACAACCGCAAATTCGTACTCATCATACGCTTTTTTCACTTTATCAATCAGCTTGTTCAGCTTAATCAGCATATACTGATCCACTTCGCGAAGATCTTCGACAGCCACCGCATTTGTTTTTGGATCAAAATCGAAAAGGTTGCCGTGAAGGAAACGGAACGTGTTGCGGATTTTACGATATACTTCCGCAACCTGCTTCAGAATGGCGTCAGACACGCGAACGTCCGCCTGATAATCCACTGAAGATACCCATAATCTTAAGATGTCGGCACCAAGCTGTTTCATGACTTTAGCCGGAACAACAACGTTACCGATTGATTTACTCATCTTGCGTCCTTCTCCATCCAGTGCGAACCCATGGCTGAGCACACCTTTATACGGCGCTTTCCCTGTTACGGCTACTGCTGTAGAAAGAGAAGAGTTAAACCAGCCGCGATATTGGTCAGATCCCTCAAGGTATAGATCAGCCGGGCGAACGAGGTCATCACGTTCTTCAAGCACTGCTTGATGTGAAGAGCCTGAATCAAACCAAACATCCATGATATCCTGTTCTTTTGTAAATGTGCCGTTCGGGCTGCCAGGATGCGTAAAGCCTTCCGGAAGAAGATCCTTTGCTTCTTTTTCAAACCAAATGTTTGATCCATGCTGTCTGAACAATTCAGAAACATGTTCAATGGTTTCATCTGTAATAATCGGTTCTCCGTTTTCAGCGTAAAATACCGGAATCGGCACACCCCACGCACGCTGTCTGGAAATACACCAGTCTCCGCGGTCCCGAACCATGTTGTGCAAACGCTGCTCGCCCCATTCAGGAACCCATTTGGTTTCTTTAATGGCATCCAGCAGGTCTGATCTGAAATCTTTAATAGACGCAAACCATTGCGCTGTCGCTCTGAAAATGGTTGGTTTTTTTGTTCTCCAATCATGCGGATAAGAATGAGTAATGAATTCAAGCTTCACAAGTGCGCCTTTTTCATCAAGCTGCTGTGTGATCGCTTTGTTTGCATCATCATAGAACATGCCTTCAAAGCCAGGAGCTTCGCTTGTCATTACACCTTTTTCATCGACCGGGCAAAGCACATCTAAACCGTATTTTTGGCCGATGATAAAGTCATCTTCCCCATGTCCAGGCGCTGTATGAACACAGCCTGTTCCGGCATCAGTTGTTACGTGTTCACCAAGCATAACGAGAGAGTCTCTGCCATATAGCGGGTGTTCAGCGATAATGTTCTCAAGGTCTTTTCCTTTGACCGTTCTTGTCACTTCATACTGATCAAATCCGCATGCCGATGCAACATTTTCGACTAAGGCACTTGCTACGACAAAGCGGTCTTCACCTACTGCAATCACGCTGTACTCAAGATCAGGGTGCACTGAGATTCCGAGGTTCGCCGGAATTGTCCAAGGCGTTGTTGTCCAAATGATGATGCGCTCGCCGTTTTCAAGAACGCCTTTTCCGTCTTTTACACCAAAAGCGACGTAAATAGATGCTGAACGTTTGTCTTGATATTCGATCTCGGCTTCAGCCAGAGCAGACTCACTTGAAGGCGACCAGTTAACCGGTTTAAGGCCTTTGTAAATGTAGCCTCGTTTTGCCATTTCACCAAATACGCGGATTTGCTGCGCTTCGTATTCCGGTTTTAATGTCACATATGGGTTTTCCCAGTCACCGCGGACACCAAGACGTTTGAATTGCTCACGCTGTCCCTCGATTTGCTTCCAAGCGTACTCTTCGCACAGTTTGCGGAATTCCGCTACTGACATTTCTTTGCGGTTGACCTTTTTGTTTTTTGTCAGAGCTGTTTCAATTGGCAATCCGTGTGTATCCCAGCCCGGCACATACGGTGCGTTGTAGCCGCTCATTGATTTATAGCGGACAATGAAGTCTTTCAAAATCTTGTTAAGTGCATGGCCCATATGGATGTCGCCGTTTGCATACGGAGGTCCGTCATGTAAAACAAATTTCGGGCGGTCTTTCGTCCGTTCCTGAACAAGACGGTAGATATCTTCTTCCTCCCATTTTTTTTGAATGTCAGGCTCACGGTTTGGCAAATTTCCACGCATCGGGAAATCTGTTTTCGGCATTAAGAGCGTGTCTTTAAAATCCATTTTCATTCCTCCACTGCATTTTTTCAGAAAATAAAAAAAGCCCTCTCATCCCATAAGGGACGAGAAAGCTTATCTCGCGGTACCACCCTTTTAGAAAAAGCAAACATACACTTTTTCCTCTTGAGCATCGTAACGTGATGAACGTCCTAACCTACTGTGAGTTCAGCAAGGAAACTAAAGGGCTGATCTACATGATTCCGGCCATCCCGGACTCTCACCATCTCCGGGTCGCTATGAAGGCCTGAAGGAAACATGACTGTCCCTTTCAACCGTTTTTTCATCTGAATTTATGAACGTATTATATTCGACAAGCTAAGAAAATGTCAAGATAATCAGAGAATTTATTCCTTTTCCTCAAATACAGCGTCGACTTCATACTCAAGGAGATGATCCCAATCGTCATTTTTCAGAAGATCAAGCTGAGCTTCAATCAGCATTTGGAAACGTGTTCTGAACACTTTAGACTGTTTTTTCAGCTCTTCAATTTCCATTGCAATTTTTCTTGATTTTGATAACGATTCGTTGATAATGCGATCAGCGTTTTTCTCCGCTTCCCGAACGATCAGCTTTGCTTCTTTTTGAGAATTGCGTTTTACGTCTTCAGCCGCTTCTTGAGCAACTAAAATTGATTTATTCAATGTTTCCTCAATATTGGCAAAGTGTCCGATTCTTTCATCAAGCTCATTGACTTTCGCTTCAAGCTCAGTTTTCTTGCGGAGAACAATTTCGTAATCTTTTCTGACTTGGGCTAGGAATTCATTTACTTCATCTTCATCATATCCGCGAAAACTTTTTGTAAACGTCTTGTTGTGAATATCATTTGGCGTTAATGGCATGATGCCACCTCCATTTTTACATTTCAGTACGGTTATCTAGTTCACATTATAAAACAAATTTCGCACAGATGGAGAAAAAAACTGAAAAACCGACTATTTTTGTCGTTCAAACGTAACTCTCCATTTGTCTTTTTTGGTTTTTCCTTCGATTTTTGTTAAGCTGCACCGGCCAAAACCTCTGATTGACAGCATGTCCCCTTCCGCGACTATGTATGAAGGATCTTCAACCACCTTCCAGTTCACTTTCACAAGGCCGTTTTTCACAAGCGTCTGTGATTTCTGGCGGGATTGCCTGCTCATAGAGGCGCAGACGGCGTCAAGCCTTAAAGAAGAAACCGTGTCATCTCTTATTTCGACATCAACTGCTGGAATGTTAAGGTCTGACAAGTCGATTTTCTCTAGGCTGACCGCCGCTTTGCCTGCTTGGGTCAGCTGTGCAGCCACAAAATCAGCGGTATCGGCTGAGACAATCAATTGCACTGCTGTCTCAGAAAACACGATGTCACCGAATTTTTGCCGCTTTAATCCTATGCCCATTAATGCACCAAGCAGAGAACGATGATCTACTGAGACAAACTTGTCAGCATAACGGACGTTAAACGCCTGCAATTCAAAATCCGATACTTCCGGAGTAATGTACTCTGGATACAGAATCGCCCGTTTCCGCTCCGCTCTGTCATAACCGCCGGAAAAAGCAAGCCCGACGTCAGCCTGTCCCGTAACAGCAGAGAGGATGACCTGCTCTCGGGGGTCTAAAAAGTCGGTCAGCTTCATCCGGTACTGCTCCTGGACAATTCTTTTCCATTCGAGCGCCTGATCAATAAAGGCCCGCTCGTCTTTTCTGAAGTGCTGATATATATCGCTCATCGTCTTTCCCTTCTATGTAAAGAGGCTTGGCTGCTGCCAAGCCCCTATCAAACTGTCACATTAAAACGCAATCATGCGATAAAGTCCCCACAAGCCGGTTGTCGCAAACCGAAGCACAAGTATTGCTACGATTGGTGAAATATCCAGCATTGCAATCGGAGGGATGATTTTTCTGAATGGTTCGAGATATGGTTCACAAATCGAAGCCAAAAACCGCCCGACTCCTGTTTCCCTCGTACTCGGCACCCATGACATAAAAATATATATGATCAGGGCAAATGAGTATATTGTGATTAATAAGTTTAAAACCGAAAAAACTTGATAAAGGATCATCTCGCTTTACCACCTCTGATGTTCGTCTTCAGATATGAGCTCAGAAATTGTGCCTGATACATCTACGTTGTCAGGCGTGCAGAGGAAAATATCTGAGCCGATTCTTTGAATATCGCCGCCGATGGCATAAACTGTTCCGCTTAAAAAGTCAACAATCCGCTTCGCCTGGTCATGCTGTATCCGCTGAAGATTGACGACAACTGCCCGCCGGTTCTTCAAATGGTCGGCTATTTCCTGCGCCTCCGCATAAACGCGCGGCTCACTCAACACCACTTTAGAGGATTTCTGAACACTTTGCAAGCTCACTACATTCTGTTTGCCTGCAGGTTTATTCCCCGTATAAGCCGGCTTTTCTTTTTGCTCATGCTCCTCATGAGATTCCCGCTCTGTCTCAATATATTCATATTCGTATTCTTCATCTTCCATTGAGAAAAAGTTTTTCAGTTTATTTTTCATACTCATTGCTGTACACCCCCTGTTTCATTTCCGACTAACGATGAGCCGATTCTAATATAAGTAGCTCCTTCTTCAATTGCAATTTCAAAATCATTTGACATGCCCATCGACAGTTCAGTACACGGAGCGTTCGGCTGGTTCAGCTTCTGAACCTGGTCACGGAGTTCTCTCAGCGACCTGAAACAGCTTCTGATCTGATCTTGATCATCAGTCAGCGGAGCCATTGTCATCAGTCCGGCAACAAGGATATGTTCGAAACCGGAAAGCTCCTGTATGAATGGAATGACTTCTTCTTTTTTCATGCCGTGTTTAGAAGGCTCAAGAGAGGTATTGACCTGCACAAAGCATCGTACAGTACCTTCAGCCCGTTTTTCAATTTCTTTCGCTAATGAGAGCCGGTCTAGGGAATGGATATAGGAAACCGCATTGACGACAGATTTTGCTTTTCTTGATTGCAAACTGCCGATAAAATGCCATTCCGGATTACCTTTCATCAATTCCTGTTTGCGGAGCAGTTCCGCATCCCGATTCTCTCCGAGGCAGGTGATGCCAGCATCTACTGCCTCCTGTGCTCTTTCAGGTGATACATATTTTGTGACTGCAATAACCGTAACTTCATCGGAGCTGCGGCCCGATCTGTTACATGCTTCGTTTATTCGTTCGTTTATATGTCGTAAATTATCAACAACACGCAAGATCTTTTATGCCTCCTTCATTCCGATAAAGGACATCATCCGTCCAGTTTTCCCCTGATCGCGGCGGTGAGAATAGAAAAGAGACGGCTCGCTTTCCGTGCATAAACCGCTGACAGAAATTTGTTCACTTGCCAAACCGCTGTCCATCAGTATAAGACGGTTCAGCTCTTTCAGATCAAGCTGATATTGTGCCTTTGCCGTCTGATTGGCGGCAAGGTCTGCTGAAACCGGCAATGCACGAACAGCATCCATGACGCGGTCGTCTACCGTATAGCATGCACCGCTGATAGACGGGCCAATAACAGCGTAAATATCTGAGGGATTTGAACCTTCCTTCTCAGTCCATTGCTTCACCATTTCTCTGCCAATCTGTTTGACGGTGCCTTTCCACCCGGCATGGGCGACTCCGACAAGCGACTTAACCGGATCATAAAAGAAAAGAGGCACACAATCAGCAAAGCATAATGCTAAAAATACATTTTTTTCATTTGTATAGAGCCCGTCCGTTGCTTTTAGAGCCGTGTGATACTCACGGGCGCCTTTTCCCCTATCCCTCTGCGTCACTTTCTGAACGCAATTATCATGTGTCTGATCAGCGAATACCCAAGACTGCAAATCAGTATTAAACATATCGGCAATATATTCACGATTTTTAACTACATCTGCATCTTTGTCATGAACGTGCAATCCTGTATTTAACGATTCAAAAGGCTTTTGGCTGACACCGCCGTTTTTTGTCGTAAATCCGGCAATGACCTCTTTGTTGTTTTGATTCGTTTGAGCCCAGTCTTGTATCATGAGTGTCGAGGGTGTGGTAAGACTGAATGGGTGATATGTATTCATGATGATCCAACCTTTCGACAAACATTTAAAAAAGCGGAATTTCCCACTTATTTTACCACATCTTACTGCATTCGTTGAGCGCCGATTTGCATATTTCTAAATGAAATGTGCCGGAAGAATCGAGACTTCCGGCATTTTCCAATCTGCGGCAGACAAGCAGGTTTATGCATGTGGTTCACTTAATCGGACCAAGATTACATCTTCCCCGATTTTTACTATATTTCGCCATGGAATGACCAATTCCTCTTCTTTTCCAAAAAATCCGAGAACTTTCCCATTTCCTCCGAGTATGATCGCCTGAATTTTTCCAGTAGTCACATTGATATCAATATCACCAATACTCCCCAGCTTTTTTCCGTTTGAGACATTGACGACATCCTTTACCTGAAATTCTGAAATGCTGATCATTCCATCACGTCCTTTTTCCGTCCTTTTGTTCAAGTATATGAACGGGCAGGCTGAACCTTGTCAGCAAGAAGAAATTTTCATGTCATTGTTCTTTTTTCCGGCTGCACCAGCTGATGATAAAATCGAGTATAATTTTTGTATACTCTACTAGCTGCTCAATCGATACCTTCTCGTTCACAGAGTGTGCATTGTGCAGATCTCCAGGACCGTATATTACGCATGGAATACCGGCATCATACAGCCATCCGCCATCTGTAACTGATTGAGAAACGTCAATAATTGGACACTCCCGTTTCACTTTCTCATGAGAGGCAGTTAGCGCTAAGACGCCTGGGTGGCCAGGGTCCACTTCCAATGCCGGAAAAATTTCTCCTCTGTCTTCTATCATAGATGAGCCTCCCCACTTGAATACAGGGCGGTTTTCCCTAAGCCAAATATCACTGTCACTCAGCCGATTGACGTAATCTTCTATTTCCTCTGCCACTTGGTCATGGGTTTCATTCGGATAAAAATGGACTGTGATCCACAGCCGGCATTCGTCCGCTATAAAAGCCGCATGTCTGCCGCCTTCTATAACTGCCGGGTTAATCGTATTTGTGCCGGGTTTAAAACCAGGATAACTTTTCATAATAGACCAGTGGCGCTCAAGTTCACCGAGCCCCGCAATGATTTTTGCCATTTTTTCAATTGCGCTTGCTCCGAATGTTCCTCCGCCTGCGTGAATCATATTCCTTCTCGTTCCATCATGAAATGTTTGACTGCTTTTGATTTCGATCCAGCCTGTAATGACACCGCCTTGGCCTTGAATATGCATATCGCTCGTATCGGCGACAATTGCAAAATCAGCGTGGTAGCCCCTCTTGCAGCATTCAAGTGTGCCGGCTTCTCCAACTTCCTCCCCGATAACCGATTGCAGAATCAGATTACCGGGAAGTTCAATTCCTGCTTCACGAATCAATTTGACAGCAAACAACACACACGCCATTCCGCCCTTCATATCGGAAGCGCCTCGACCGATTAAGAGACCGTTTTTTTCAATTGGATGAAATGGATTATGCTCCCATTCTTCATCCTCTTTTACCTCTGCCACATCTACATGGCCATTGATAATCAGGCTATAATAATCTGCTGAATCTGTTCCTTTTAGCTTCCCTACAACATTGGGATCTCCAGGGTACACATCCCATTTGTCGATCGAGAATCCCAATTCATTTAAAAATCCCGCAATCCATGACTGAATGCCCTCTGTATTTCTTGCAGGCGGAGCGGGTGTTTGATAAGAAATCAGCGTTTTTGCAAGCTGAATAAGCTCCTCCTTTTGTTCTTCCACTTTTTTGAGCAAAGAGTCTATTTGTTGATCCAATGTAAATCCGCTCCTATTCTTTAAAATCAAAAAAGCCGTTTCAAATGTGATGAAACGGCTTAATACAAAACAAACGGAGTCCGATGTACTCCGCTTTTCACCGCTTCCCTCCGCTGGTATGATCCAGATCAGGTCAAAAGGGTTGAGACAAAGTCTCTCTCAGCTTCGCAAAGCACCCCTAGGATGAATCTATATATGTTTGTCAGGCATTCGTTATCGGCTCAGCTCTTGTTAAAAACGGCCGATCCTGATTCCATAATACATGGATTGGCGTATCAAAAAAAGCGGAAAGTATTTGATCAGTAAGCATTTCCTTTATTTCTCCGGATCCAAAGACCTCTCCCTGTTTTAATAAAAGGGCTTTATCAAAGACAGGCAAAATTTCTTCAGCATGATGAGTCACATAAAGGATAGATGGTGCATTTTCTTTGTTTGCAATGTATGTAATCGTATCTAACAGCTTTTCCCGGGCAATAAAATCCAGTCCTGTGACTGGTTCATCCAGTATCAGCAGCTCCGGATCGGCCATTAGTGCTCTAGCAATCAATGCTCTTTGTTTTTCCCCTTGAGAAAGGGTTTCATAGCGGCGATCGGCATATTCAATTGCTCCCAAGTCCTCTAACAAACCTATCGCTTTTTCCCTGGTTTCCTTACTTGGCGTTTCATATAACCCAATCGAAGCGTAAGCTCCGCTCAAAGCAATTTCAAAGGCTGAATCTGCCGGATACAATTTTTGCTGAAGAGCTGCTGAGACGAGGCCAATTTTACGTCTGAGCTTTTCCCCAAGCTCTGTTTTGCCAAATTCATGGCCGAGCACCTGCATCTCGCCTGATGTTGGAAAATAATATGAGCAAAGCATATTTAACAGCGCTGTCTTCCCGGCGCCATTTAGGCCGTAAAGCACCCAATTTTCCTTTTCTTCCACCTTCCAATGAATATCTCTCAGTATCCATTTCCCATTCCGTTTTAGTGAGACATTGTCAAGCTGCAAAATCATCGTGGTCCTCCTCTTTATTGCCTTTTATAATTGTTTTAATTTTCATAAAACTTTGTACGAACTAGGATACCTTACTTTTTCCAAAACGTAAACCATCCGTAATCAATAGAAAAGCCTTTAAAACAACATCGTTTTAAAGGCTTTTCATTATTGATGAATATTTTTATTCATTTGTTTGATAGCCGCTTTTTCAAGTCTGGACACCTGCGCTTGAGAAATTCCGATTTCCTCGGCGACTTCCATTTGGGTTTTCCCTTGGAAGAATCGCTTTCTCAAAATCATTTTTTCCCTATCGTTCAGCCTTCTCATGCCCTCTTTTAAAGCCAGCTCTTCAATCCATTGTGAATCTGTGTTACGCTCATCACTGATTTGGTCCATCACATAGATCGGGTCTCCGCCGTCGTTATAGATCGGTTCAAATAGAGAAACCGGATCCTGGATGGCATCAAGCGCAAATACAATTTCCTCATGCGGTACTTCAAGAACTTTTGCGATGTCTTCTGCAGTCGGCTCCTTGCTTGTCTCACTGATTAACCGCTCTCTTACCTGAAGCGCCTTGTAAGCGATGTCCCGGAGTGATCTTGAGACACGGATCGGGTTATTATCGCGTAAATACCTGCGGATCTCTCCGATAATCATAGGTACAGCGTATGTTGAAAACTTAACATTGTGGCTTAGGTCAAAATTATCAATGGATTTCATTAGTCCGATGCAGCCGACTTGAAATAAGTCATCAACATACTCCCCTCTGTTATTAAATCGTTGAATGACACTTAAGACAAGACGCAAGTTCCCGTTTACAAGCTTTTCTCTTGCTGAATCATCGCCTTCATCCTGCAGCTGCCTAAACAGCTTTCTCATCTCTTCATTCTTGAGTACTGGTAATTTGGAGGTATCCACCCCGCAGATTTCGACTTTATTTCTCGACACTTTTTTCCCTCCCTACAGGAGCTGCTGTACAACGTTAAGTATCTCCTTGGGTGGGAAAAATATGCACTGCACTCAGACCGAAAAACCGTCGAAATCAGGAAATCCCTGTAAAATCAAGGGGTTTTAACCATAAAATTTTTTACACCATTTTGTTGAACTCTTTTCTCAACCTTTTTATAATTCTTTTCTCAAGCCGCGAAATATAAGACTGAGAAATCCCCATCATATCCGCTACATCCTTTTGGGTTTTTTCTTCTTCACCGACAAGCCCAAACCGCAGCTCCATGATTTGCTTTTCTCTCTCATTAAGCTGTTCAAGCGCTTTTTTCAAAAGCTTTTTATCGACGTTAGCTTCTATGTCTTTAGTGATGATGTCATCGTCAGTGCCGAGTACATCAGAAAGCAAAAGCTCATTGCCGTCCCAATCAATATTAAGCGGTTCATCAAAGGAAACCTCTGAACGGATTTTGTTATTTCTTCTTAAATACATCAGGATTTCATTTTCTATACACCGAGAGGCATAGGTAGCAAGCTTGATTTTCTTTTCTGGATTGAATGTA
This sequence comes from Bacillus sp. 9.4, assembly GCF_055486415.1. Taxonomy (NCBI): domain Bacteria; kingdom Bacillati; phylum Bacillota; class Bacilli; order Caryophanales; family Bacillaceae; genus Bacillus; species Bacillus sp. 9.4. The sequence goes on from NZ_JBVFMU010000002.1 coordinate 376,055, forward strand.
TTCACAGCTTTGATTAGACCGATGGTACCGATGCTGATTAAATCCTCTATATTAATTCCCGTATTTTCAAATTTACGGGCGATATATACGACCAGACGCAAATTGCGTTCAATTAGAATGGCGCGCGCCGCCTGATCGCCGTTTGGGAGCTTCATTAACAAAACCTGCTCCTCATCTTTAGATAATGGAGGCGGCAGGGCTTCACTCCCGCCTATGTAATAGACTTCATCACTTTTCAGCCCAAGTTTCATCAGCAGCTTATACCAGAGGTGCGTCAACCGTAATTTCAGTTTTTTCATCTTCCTCTCCCTTCTAAATGTCACGCCGTTTGAGTATGATAAGTAACGGACATTTGCGAACATTATGAAACGTGTTTGACAGCCTTGCCCGAAAGCATTTTCGGATGAATAATCGCGTCAAACTCTCCATCTGCCGACAGCTTTGTTGTGCTGATGCCGATTAAACATTTATCTGCAGAAATCATTTCTTCTTTTGTCATAATCGTTACGTGATCCGGTTTAACGCATAATAAAAATTGATTTTGCTGACCAACTCCCCTGTATGGAATCAACCTCATTTTATCTAAAAAGCGAAAGGAATCATCGAGCTGTTCGATGGCTTCCAATGGGTCTGTGTTTCGAATGATCATCGTTTCGGCTGTTCCGAAAATCGGCTCCAGTTTATCAATGTAAATGATCATTACCGGTGTTTTTGTAAGAGGATCGTACAGCTGATTACCGGAATCAATTAGGCCTCTGACATGAAGTGTTTGGCTGCCCAAATCTGCCTGCACGCTGACTCGTTCCTCATATTGAATGTTTTTTGTTTCAATATCTTCAATTCTTCTTTTAGAAAAAAACCATAATACTGGAAAGCCCCCAACAATAAACAACCAGCTGATCGGGTCTCCAAACCCTGTTTGATTGGTAATCATAACACCGTTTTGAACAATAGAATTTGACTGCAGCAAAGAATGGGCCCCGATAATTCCTCCCCCCATTAAAAAAGTGGCAAAATAAAAGGAAAACAAATTTTGAAAGAAAAACCGAAATCTTTTAAAGCCAAATGTCACCACCACAATCACAACTGAAAAAGCTAGCTTCCCAGCCGGATGTTCAACAATCGGCGAAAAAGGAGTAAACATCAAAAGGACAATACTGGAACCGATGAACGCTCCGCCTACCAGTCTTCTTTTTTTTACATGCCGTTTTAAAATAAATGCCGTGAGCAAAAGCAAAAGTGCATCAAAACAAAAGTTTAACAGCCAAATGACATCTAAATAGATTTTCACATCTGACTCCTTTCTTGCCTCACGTTGTTCCCCTTCTTGCTTCATAAGTATAAAGCAAGCTCTGTGGGAAAGTCTGTCAATTAATGTTGAGAGGAAAATACAATTTTTCAGGGAAATCTGCTTAATTTGTCGAGGAAGTATAATGAGAGGATATAAAAAAGCTGCCAATGACGGCAGCTTTTTTCCACTTAATTTTCTGTGTTGATATTAAGTTTTCCATTCGCAGTTTTTCTTGTTTCATTTCCATAATCATCTCGGACGATCACTTCTACTTTTGCTCCTTTTGCTTTAATAGAAGAAGTGGCTGTCCAATAGCCTTCATATCTTCCCGGAGAAATTTCTCTTAACGGGAGTTCGGTGGCATTTTGCACACTCGCTCTTGCATTGGTCAGCGGCATACGAATGGTAAACGTTGCATCTAAATCCTCAGCGCTTGAGAAAGCGATTTTCACAGATTCACCAGCTTTTAAGTTTTTATCCTCTCCCGGAATTAAGCCGGAAATGACAGGCTTGTCAAAATTGACATCAATGACAGCCTTTTTCGTGGTTTTGTTGCCTGCCAAGTCTGTAGCAATCACCTTGATTTCATTGCTTCCATTCTCCAAAAGAATACGGGCTGAGTATGAACCATCAGTTATTGTTGCTTTTTTGCCATTCACCTTGACGTCTTTCAGATTGTCATCGGATACAACCCCTTTGACAGTCAGCGTTTCTTTATTTGTTTTCCCGCCATCCTTTGGAGTGTCCAGCGTTAACTCAGGCTTTTCTTGATCAAGCGTGACCGTGATTGGGCTGGAGGCATCTGTTGTTCCGTTGTCAGTTGATGCAGTTGCCGTCAGCTCATTTTCACCCTTGTTGAGTGTGATGCCTGTCTGGAACGTGCCGTCCGCGGCAGCTTTCGTTTCTCCTGCTTCTTTCTCTCCATTATAAATGTGTACCGTTGTGCCAGGAGAAGCGTTTCCTTTTACAGTGACGTTCTCCTTATTTGTGTATGATTTGTCTGTCGGTGAAGTAATCTCAGGTACAGCAGCTTCATAATTAACTAATGCGCGAATCATATAGTTGCCGTCTGCTTCGTCACCCGGCTCCCATTGTCCACCTATATACTGCCAGTTGCGGCCGGAATTCTTGCCGGTTTCATCCATTGCCAGTCCAGGTGAATACGGATCAGGTTTTGACTGGATATATACGAGATAAAAGTCTCTATCGACCATAATCCCTTTTGAACTGAGATCTACCTTAGTCCACTCGCCATTGCGAAGAGCTTCAGCGTTAAATGGCCCGGCAATTTTTTTGCCCGGTGCTCCGTCTTTTCCTGTAGCATCGTATACCTCAACCTTAAACTCTGTGCCGCCGGGATCAGGGAACTCTGTATCCCAGAATCTGAACAGCCCTCCTGTAAGCATGCCTTTGTCCTTGCCGTCAGCGAGCGTCATTTTTACCGCCCATCCGTTCCCGGCAGCAAAATAGGAATTGGCATTCTCCGCCGTTCCGTCATCATATGCAATTTCACCCGGATAACCGACAAAAGGCTTCAATGCAGTTTCTTTTGTAACATCACCTTTTAACTCAACGGAAAATTCATCACTGTAATAACCCGGTGCAGCGACTTTAATCGTATAAGCGCCTTCATAGGCCTCCAGCGTATATTCACCTTTGTCGTTTGTCATAGCCGGTTCCACCGCAGCATCCTCTACAACATAAACGGAAGCGCCTTTTACCGGCTCTCCTGTCGTTTTATTGATGACCGTGCCTTTTAATGTGCCCTTCTTCATCTCTTCTAACGTAAAATTAGCTTGTGTCGTCTGATCCGTCTTTAAAGATACTTTTTGTGTTTTCGACTGATAACCATATGCTTCTGCCATAAGCGTATAGTCTCCCGCTTTGTGCTTCAGCGTGTACTGCCCTGTGGATTGATCTGAATATGTTGATTTTCCTGTTTCCACTACACTGACTTGTGCCCTGAGCGGCAAAACTTGAGGCTGTATAGCCTTGTTCTGATGTTTTACCGCTGTGTTTGCAGATGGCTTAGCCTTTTTCGGATTTACCGGCTTTTTCTTTTGCTTTCCAGACGGCTTTTCGACGCCCAGCTTATTCTTTTTGACTGTTTTTCCGGCTGATTTGTCAGAAAGCACTACATCATCAATATACCAGCCCTCTTTTGCAATGCTTTCATCAGATTGAAGGTTAAACATCACTTGAATGTTTTGGCCTTTATAAGCCGATAAATCAATTTCTTCGTCCGTCCAGCTTGATGTCTTTCCGTTATAGACACCAGCCTGCTCCCAATTCTTTTCACCTTCCGGAAGAACAAAAACGTAGCCGTAATCAAAATCATCCTCTAAATTGTGCCAGCTTTTAAATTGAAGGAACAGACTTCCTGAATCAGGTGCTTTAATAGGAGGCATAACAAGGTTCATGTTTGCTGAGTTGGCATAATTTCCTGTCAAATTCGTTCCATATACTTTTTCTCCGGATGCTGCTGTATTTGGGCCAGTTGACGGAACTCCCCATTCCCAGTTATTATTTGTTCCGCTCGCAACCCAGCCGCCGGGTGCAGTTTCAAAGTCCTGCTTATATCCCGCCGTGATGCTTGGTTTCACTGTTACATCGTATACGTCAGACGAAACGACATGACCGCCAAAATCGTGAATCATCCACTTATAGCTTAGTTTAGTTCCTTTTATGTCTGGGATCTCTGCTTGATACGTTCCTTTTAGATGATCACCGCTGATTCGTTTAGCCGTTATTTCCGTCCATTCGCCTTGATCAAGCTTGTAGGACAGCTTTACAGATGTCACACTCACATTGTCTTCAGCTGTCAAAGTCAGTGGCAGGCTGCCACCTTCATAAGCTTCAGTTACTTTCTCATGCTGATAGACAGGAGGCTCTTGGTCATCCCCCTCTACAGAAACTTGTCCTTCCGCTTTCCCTAAACCATCTGTAACAGCGGATACAGCATCAAAAGCATTCACCAGACCGTGGCCATATCCGTTATTCGGTGAATCAGGAAATGTTGAATCCGTGAGCGATTCAGCCATGCTGGTTAATATATCCTCCATCTCATCAACAGAAAGTGAGGCATTCGCCTGTTTCAGCAGTGCAGCAACAGCGGATACATGCGGCCCTGCCATTGATGTGCCGTCCCAACCATCCTCATATGTCTGACCGGGAACGGATGAACGAATATTAACGCCCGGTGCAGATATTTCCGGCTTTATTTCATCATATGGAGATGGCCCTTGAAGAGAAAAGTCAGCGAGCTTTTTATTGATATCAGTCGCCCCAGTTGCAAACGATTCTGGATAGTTTGCCGGATTTGCGATAGAACCAGGCCCGCCGGGAATAAAGAGATCCGTATTCCCCGCTGAAAACTCAGGGAAAATATCGGCCGCACGCCAGGCATTGACCATGTCTCTGTACCATTCATCAAGTCCAGAGCCCCCTCCCCATGAGTTATTGACAACATCAGGAGCCATTTCCGGGTGGGGATTTCCTTCCGCGTCCTTTGGTGCTAAAACCCATTCACCAGCTTCCAAAATGTCAGCATCAGTGCCGCCATCTTCAGAGAACGCTTTAACAGCAATCCATTTTGCGCCAGGCGCTACACCGATTTGATTTGTTCCATCAGGTTCAGAGCCCACCATCGTGCCTGTCACATGGGTTCCATGAGCTAAATCATCATAAGGGCTTGCCTCGCCTGCTACGGCATCATACCAGTTCATTTCATTTTCAGGCTCATTAGGATTTTCCGGATTATATCCGCGATATTTCTCTTTTAATGCCGGATGATTCCATTCCACACCGGTATCAATGGACGCAACAACCGTGCCAGTTCCATCATATCCAAGTGCCCAAGCTTTTGGGGCATCGATTTGGTCTACATTCCATTCCACACCGTCAGTTGCTTTAATAGCTTTCTGTGCTTTTTTCATATTAAATGGGGAGGATGACTTAAAAAGCTGCCGTTTCTCATTAGGAAGCACCTTTTCCACTTCGGGAAACTGCGCCACTTTTTCCATGACCTCTTTTGAGGCATGAACAGCAATCCCGTTCACCACATAATAAGAATGAATTTGGTCTGCATTTCCTTTATCTTTCTGGGTGTTCAAGTATTTTAGGACATCTTGCTGGGATTCATCGGCTGTGACTTTTAAAGATGACACAACAGCAGAACGCTTTTGATATTCCGTCTTAGCGGCAGACAGCTTCTTCGATTTCGCTTTTTTAACAGCCGCTTTTGCCGCTTTTTCTGTGTTAGCCTGATCTTTAAATTTAATCAGAAAAGTCGTTTTTTCTTTCTTTTTAAAGCTTTTCTTTAATGAACTCGAAATCTTGTTTTGAATGGATTCCGCAGATTGAAGCTCCTTTTTAACAGAAGGTGAGGTGACTTTACTGCTTGCCCCGGCTGCTCCCGGAAACAGCAGTGAACTGATGACAACTGTACTTAAAACAGAGCTGATGAATCTGTTTTTCGTTTTTTTCTTCATTTTCATCCCCCTTTTTCAACATGCTTTTTAAAAAAAGTGTCGTCCCTCCTTTTAATAATGAATGGTTTGTCAGAACATCGCTGTATATTAACTGTAGACAATCTGAATTACAGATATTGTCGTTTCATGTCATTCAATTTCCATATATATGAAAATGATAAAAATGTCACAAAAATAAATAGGTCTAATTATCTGTTTTGTTACTAATCGAAGGAAGCAATAGGGAAAAAGACTTTATAAGATGGAAAGTGTGAAGAGAAAAACAAAAAAGGACAAAATCGAAAACGATTTTGTCCTTTACATTAGCCGCGTTTATTACGGTTTCTTAAGAATGTCGGGATGTCAAGCGTATCATCAGCCGGCTGTGAAGTATGACGGCTTACTGTGTTCTGCTGCTGAGGCTCCTCACGTTTTTGCTCACGCTTCGGAACACTTTGATTGTGTGTTTTGATGCTTTGATTTAAGCTTGGACGCTGAGGCTTCGTCACGTCCTTCTCTTGTTCGATAAAGCCGGTTGCAATCACTGTCACCACAATCTCATCTTTTAGATTTTCATTAATAACAGAACCGAAAATCATGTTTACGTCTTGATCAGACGCCGAAGCGACAATGTCTGCTGCTTCCTGAACCTCATATAGGCTGAGGTTTGTTCCTCCAGTGATGTTCATGAGGACGCCTTGCGCACCGTCAATGGCCGCTTCAAGAAGCGGGCTGGAAATTGCTTTTTTTGCTGCCTCTGCCGCGCGATTTTCCCCAGTAGCAATACCGATACCCATCAAAGCAGATCCTTTGTTTGACATGATTGTTTTTACATCAGCAAAGTCAAGGTTGATAAGACCAGGTGTAGCAATCAAGTCAGAAATACCTTGAACCCCTTGGCGAAGTACGTTATCCGCTTCACGGAATGCTTCAAGCATCGGTGTGTTTTTATCAACAATTTCAAGGATACGGTCGTTCGGGATCACGATCAGTGTATCCACCGCTTCTTTCATTGCCGAGATTCCGCCTGCAGCCTGAAGCTGTCTTTTGCGTCCTTCGAAGGTAAACGGTCTTGTCACAACGCCGACTGTTAATGCGCCTAAGTCTTTCGCGATTTGTGCGATAACCGGTGCGGCACCTGTTCCTGTTCCGCCGCCCATACCAGCTGTCACGAATACCATGTCAGCACCTTTAAGTGCTTCTTCAATCTGCTCTTTGCTTTCTTCAGCGGCTTTTTTCCCGACCTCCGGATTCGCACCTGCTCCCAATCCTCTAGTCAGCTTTGCGCCGATTTGCATTTTCACTTCTGCTTTTGACAGGTTAAGAGCTTGAGCGTCCGTGTTTACCGCGATATACTCTACTCCTTGCACTTCATTTTCAATCATTCGGTTAACGGCGTTGTTACCGCCGCCTCCTACTCCGATTACTTTAATTGATGCTAAGCCGTCTATGTTTGTTTCGAACTCCAACATGCTAAATCCTCCTAATCTGCCGAATGACTATCTATCTATTCCCAAAACATGCTTAATAGTTTTTTCATTTTGCTCTGTTTATTATGTTCGGCTTGTGTTTTTTGTTTTCCTTTTGGCCGCTGCTGCACCTCATTTTGGTGATGATGCTGCTCTTGTTCCTCAGATGATGAGACTGCGATTTCCTGTATCGCTTCTTCAGGCATCTTAAAGCCTATTTTTCTGCCTTGGATTCTTGCATTCCGGCAGGCGAATTGGATCAGGCCCACTCCCGTCATATATTGAGGATCTCTTACACCGATATAATTCGGGCTTGCCACTCTGACATTGTTTTGAAGCACATCCTGTGCCAAAGACATGACACCCGGCATAGCTGCTTGTCCTCCTGTCAGCACGAAGCCTCCCGGCAGATCGGTAATTCCCATACTGCGAAGCTCTTCTGAAACAATTTCAAGAATTTCTTCTACTCTCGCTTCAATGATATTCGCTGCTTCTTGCTGTGTAAATGTTTGTTTTTGATTGGTGCCTATAACGGTTACCTCAAATATTTCATCTTCCGAGGCTTCGTCATAGTAGGCATGTCCAAATTGCTTTTTCACGCGTTCTGCTTCTTCTGTTGACGTTCTCAATCCGATGGAGATATCTTTGGTGATATTTTCGCCTCCGAGAGGAATGACACGGGTAGAAGTGAGATGTCCGTTCTGGAATACGGCAATGGTTGTTGACCCTCCCCCTATATCAATGAGAGCCACACCAAGGTTTTTCTCGTCCTTTGATAATGCAGCAGAACCGGCTGCCAGCGGCTGAAGGCAAATATCAGTTATTTCAATACCAGCTCTTTCAACGCAGCGGAGTAAGTTATGTAAGATTGTTTTTGAACCGGTGATCAAGGTGCCCTCTACTTCTAAACGCACACCCAGCATTTTTTTCGGGTCGGTGATTTCATCTCTTCCATCTACGATAAACTGTTTAGGAATGACGTCAACAATCAGCTGTTCGTGCGGTACTGAAACAACCTGTGCCGCCTCCATGACACGGCGTACATCTTCAACCTGAATTTCTTTATTTTCACTGGAAACTGCTACAACACCGTTTGTATCTTGAATATTGATATAATTTCCATTAACGCCGACAATAGCTTTTCTAAGCGGAAAACCTACCATTCTTTCAGCTTGGTCAAACGCTTTTCTTATAGAATGAACGGTCTCATCTATATCAACGATTGAGCCTTTTTTCAACCCTTCAGACGGTACATTTCCCACACCGATAATATTAAGGGAATCATCTGTCATTTCTCCGACGATCACTTTTGTATTGGACGTACCGATGTCAAGACTGACGTAAAGTTCATTGTTGTTCATTCTATGGCACCTCCTCACATTTCGATCATTTCTATTCTATTATTTGCGGAACAACAATACAATGAATGTGGCTTTACAAGTGTGTAACAAAAAATAACAACAGAATATTTTTATGTGCTTTTCACATTTTATGTTTATTGAAAATATTCGTTATATCCTATGTATATCCTCTTTTATATCACATTTTTTTTATTTTTTTTAGAAAGAGTCCACTTTGTTAGTAGATTTCTTCTGATAACGGCTATATTCTGAAATAATCTGACTCCAAATGCGAATATACCTGCTAAATACAAGTCTACACCAAGATGGACTCCCAGAAAAGCTAAACTTATTGCCAATATAATATTAAAAAAGAAACCGGAAACAAATACCATTTCATCATATGTACCTTGTAAATGCGCTCTGATTCCGCCGATTAATGTATCAAGTGCGGCAAGCACCGCAAGCGATAAATAGTTTGAGTATTCACTCGGTATCGTTAAGTTTGTCATTAGTCCAATCGCTATTCCGAGCACCAGTCCCAACACGGGCAGCCACATGACAATTCTCCTCCTTTTCAGTCTTTAAGCAGTTTCAGCTGTTGTACGTCCAGTGGTCTGTCATATGCTTTTAATGTTAGTTTGCTTTCAGATTTACCGGCTTTTAATGCTAAATTTTCAGATGCAAAAAGATCCTCAAGGCCTGACCCCTTCACTCTGCTGTGTAACATGTCCGGATCTTTGGCAAGCACTTTTACTGTTAAAGGATAATCGTCAAGGGCGTATCCGTCTATTTTTGTAGTGCCGTTTATATCTCTGATGACTGTATGATTCACAACTCTTCGCTCGTTAATCGAGATATGCTCTGCACCGTAGGAGTTGAGTTCATTAATCAGCTTTTTCAGCAAATCCGGAGGCGGATTTTCGACCGGCTCTCCTGTTAAGCTTTCAGAAAAAAGCGGGGAAATCGTAATGACAATTCCGCTACCTGTTATATCGGTCATGCCGGCTGTTTTTTTTAAGGATTGCAAGGTATTATTTAGCGCGGTTTCTTTTGTCATTTCTTTCGTTTGCGAATAGCTATTCAGCAGTTTGTCATATTTGTTTATTTCAGCCAGCAGCTTTTCCTGCTTCTTCTGCTCTGATGTCAGCTCTTCCCTAATATCCCACATATCTCTTGTATCCCGGACTTGAGGGTGCTTTAACGAATTAAACTGAACAGATATCATCAGGCCGAAGATGACCATAAGCACACTGATGCTTATGAAGGAACGCTTTATTTTCAATCTATTTCACCCGCTTTTTCAGTCATTCCTTCGTTTTTAGAATCGGTTTCATTTGTACGTTTTTCTCTTTTTCTGCCGAAACAGAAATATGATCCATTGACAGTTGATCAATCAGGCCTCCTGCGATATTTAATGAGGGCAGCAGGACATCTGGATCTCCAATAGCGGATACCGTAAACGGAGCGGGATGCTGCACTCCGTCTACCGTTACCACAGGACCATTGCATTTGATATACGAATCATGCGTCAAACGCTGCCCATTAACGGCGACAGCCGCCGCTCCTGAGATATACAGTTCGTTTACTACTTGGAAGATATGGCTTTCGTGAACGATGTAACTATTCACATTCTCCCCTTCCGGTATGTATGACGCATCTTCCAATGTCACCTCAACGCCTTCTCCCTGCACACCGACTTCCCCAATATACATCCTGTATTTTTCTGTATCTTCGAGGACATTATAGTATTCCGTCTTCTCTTTCTTCAGCTTATTTTCCGCCTGGCGGACTTTGTTTTGCTTTTGATATAATTCTTTTTCAAGCTTCTTATTTTCTTTCTCTTGTTTCAGAAGTTCATCTCTCAGCGCATATTCTTTTTTCCACTCTTCCGTCTCAGCCGCGCTTTTGTTGTTTTCTTTTGTCATTTGAAAAGAAAATGAAATCAAAAAGCCTGCGATAAGCATAATCAAGGAAAGAAGGACTGCTGATTTGCCCCTCAATTTTCATCTTCCTTTTTAGCAGCTTTATCGTTTTTCCCAAACTCTTCAAAATAGGTGGCAACTTCTAAATGAATGATTCCTTTTTTATTGCTGCTTAGCTGAGAAATGATAGAAGGATACGTCTTCATTCGGTCTGCAAACGTTTTAATAGATGCAGTGACAACATAACCGTCGTTCATGTACAACTTAATACGGTTTTCATCCATTTTTACAGGCGTATAATAAATTTCTGAAATCGACTGTTTTAACGAATTTGACAACGCATCGAGCTGCTTGGCCATTTGAGACCGCTTCTTCGCGTTTGTCCAATTCACTAAAATCGGTCCGGCATCATCCGGCGTTACTTCGTTTGGCAGAACTGAGCCGTTTTCAAGCACTTCATAGTACACATCGTCTTTTTCTAAATAAGCAATCGCTTTATATTCTTCGATTGCAATGTTGATTTTATTAGGAAGCGATTTGCTGATCTCCGCTTTTTTCACTAATTTATTTTGCTGAATCTTCTTTTCTGTTTTTTGCTTGTCCAAACTCCAAAACTCAGTATCTCCGCTGTTAATATCGGAAAGGTCGATAATTTCCTTTTTTGATACATTTTCATTCCCTGTAACAGAGATTGTTGATACTTTACTGATTGGTGTTTGCAGGTACACAATGATCAGCACCATAATAAAAAAGAGCATAATAAATGAAATGAGACGGCGGTTTGCCTTTTGTTTCCTCTGCTCTTTAATTTTAGGGATCCGCTCTTCAATGTTAACGATTTTTTCTCGGTCTTGACCCGGGTTCATTGCCTGTTCACCTCATTCAAATGAAACAGCTGTTAAAAGTCTGTCTATTCCAAAACAAACGGCATACTATGATGCCGTTTGTCGTTTGCTTACAGTATATCATATGAACAGCTTCAGTCAGAACTTGAATCAGCGATTTCCACCGATGATTTCAACCTCTGTGTGCATATCAATCTCGTATTTTTCACGGATTGTCTTTTTCACATGGTCAATGAGATCAAGCACATCTTTTGCTGATGCTCCTCCCGCATTGACGATGAAGTTTCCGTGCATCTCCGATATCTTTGCACCGCCGATTTGATATCCTTTCAAGCCTGCTTTTTCTACAAGGTTCCCGGCATGATTCGGAAGCGGATTTCTGAATATGCTTCCCGCACAAGGGCTTGAATACGGCTGTGTATTTTTTCTATAGTCTTTATTGTTTTGCATTTGCTGAACGATTGATTCCTTATCCTTCTGCTCCAGCTGCAAAACAGCTTCAAGGCAAACGCCCGGGCGTTTCTTTTGCAGTACAGATGTCCTGTAGCTGAAATCCATCTGCTCATTTGTCAGCCACTCAATCGTTCCGTCTTCAAATAAAATATGCGCTTTGACGAGGATCTCGCTCATATCAGAACCGTGAGCGCCGGCATTCATATAAACCGCTCCGCCGACTGATCCTGGAATGCCGGCAGCAAATTCCAAACCGGACAGGCCTTTTTTGCTCAATGATGTAGCAAGGCGGACCACTGAATAACCGCCTCCGACTGTTACTTGTTCCCCTTCAAGCTCCAAGTGGTCCAGACCCGCACCCAGCTTGATTACTACGCCTCTAATTCCTTCATCTAAAACAAGAAGATTTGATCCGCGGCCGATGACTGTCCACTTCACATCATATTTTTTAATCACGTCCATGATGTCTTTAACAGCATCTACACTGCTTGGAATGACCAATACATCCGCAGGTCCGCCGATTTTCATCGTTGTATGATTCGCGAGCGGTTCATTTGCAAGAACCTTGCCGACTTCGCGTTCTTTTAATTCCTGTATCACTTTCTCCATCGTAAACCTCCGCATTCCATTTGCTTTTCTACTATTTTTTTAATTCCTCGAGTACGCTGTATAAACGGGCAGCCGCGTCAGGAACACCGAGTGACTTTGTTCGTTCGCTCATTTCCTTTAACGTTTGCTCATTCAGTACAATCCGGTCTAGCGCTTCAATCAGCTTCTCCCCGCTGAGCTCTGTTTCTTTCAGTACAATCGCCGCATCATGCTGGCCGAGAGATCTCGCATTGACCTCCTGGTGATTCGCTGTCACATATGGACTCGGGATCAGAACACTTGGGATTCCGAGAGCAGTAATTTCCGCAATCGTTGTCGCACCGGCTCTGGCCACAATGACATCAATGGCCTTTAAATACTCAGGCATTTGATGAAGAAACGGCTTTGTGACCATATTATCAGCGGCACCCTTGCTTTTCAGCTCATTCATTACTTTTTCATAGTGAACTTCACCGGTGATATACAGCACTTGATAGTCTCTTGTTTTCAGCGCATCCTGCATGTCAATGACAGCGCGGTTAATCGGTGCAGCGCCTCGACTTCCGCCGAAAATTAAGACCGTTTTTTTCTCTTCAGAAAGCCCAAATTCAGCCATTGATCGTCCCGTCTTTATTGAGACGACTTCAGAGGCTCTCGGGTTTCCCGTAAATACAACTTTCTCGCTAGGAAAATGTGATTTCGCTTCTTCAAAACAAATCGCTACTTTATTAACATATTTTGAAAGAAACTTATTCGTGATGCCCGGCAGGCTGTTTTGTTCATGGACAATAGTCGGAATTCCCATTTTCGCAGCGGCATAGACAACCGGCCCGCATACATAACCGCCCGTTCCAATTACGGCATCGGGCTTAAATTCCGCTAAATACGATTTACTCTTTTTGACGCCCTTCAGAAAACGCATCACAGTCTTGACATTTTCAAATGACAATTTTCTTTTAAATCCTGTAATTTCAATTGCACGAAACGGTATATTCTCCCGCTCAACAATTTTTTTCTCCAGCCCGTTTTCTGTTCCGATATATAAAAATTCCACATTAGGATGACGTCTTTGCACTTCTTTAATAAAAGCAAGCGCAGGATAAATATGTCCCCCTGTACCGCCTCCGCTTATTGCAATTCGCATTTCTTTTCCCCCAGTCTAAGTTTCTCTATAACATAACGATAACCCTGTTTTGTTGGACAGGGTTATCGCATCAATTGTTTCCAAGCTTCATGTTAGACAGGAAGCTTGGACATACATTCGTTAATACCTCGAGTAGCGGCTTACATTCAGCAGCACACCAACTGCCATCAGCATTAGAGTCAATGAAGAGCCTCCGTAGCTCAGAAACGGGAGCGTGATGCCTGTTACAGGAATCAGGCCCGTGACTACGCCGATATTTATCATGACTTGAATGGCAATCATTGAAATAATGCCGACTGCGACAAAGCTTCCGTACAGATCAGGCGCACCAAGCGCAATTCTGATTCCTCTCCACAGCAGGACGCTGAAGAGGAGCAAAATAAGTGTTCCCCCGATGAAGCCCAGTTCCTCTGACAAAATGGCGAAAATAAAGTCTGTTTGCGGCTCAGGCAGATAAAAGAACTTCTGTCTGCTTTGTCCGAGCCCCATTCCGAACAACCCGCCGGGCCCCACTGCATAAAGCGATTGAATGATCTGAAATCCGCTTCCGAGCGGATCTTCCCATGGATTTAAGTATGAGGTAATCCGTTTAATTCGATATGGAGCCGATAGTACAAGCCCGACAAATCCGCTGAGGCCGATCAGCCCGAGAAAGACGAAATGGGCGATCCGCGCGCCGGCTACAAAAATCATGACAATACAAGTTCCGACCATTACTGTCCCCGTTCCGAGGTCAGGCTGGCACATGATAATCAAAAATGCTGAAAACACGATGCCAAGTGCGGGGACGAACCCCCGTCTGAACGATGTGATGTTTTTTTGTTTTTCAGAGAGAAATTTAGCAAGGAATGCAATCATCGCAAGCTTCATAAACTCTGAAGGCTGTATGCTGAATGCTCCGACTCCGATCCAGCTTCTTGAACCGTTCCGCACCATTCCGACGCCCGGTATCAAAACAAGCACCAGAAGGAAAAAGCAGATAACCATCAGCAATTTGGACCATGTCCTCCAAGTCCAATAATCGACATTCATGATAAAAAACATAGCAATGACGCCGATTCCCGCAAACAAAAGCTGCCGTTTCGCGAAAAAGAATGAGTCGTCAAATTTATAATCCGCCCATACCGCACTCGCACTGTACACCATAATTAATCCGATTGTTAATAATAATAACGTAATGATGACCAATAACAAATCAGGCGATGTTTTTTTAGTAGTCAAAGCAATCGACACCCCAAGCTTAAAGTCATTAGGGCTGCCGATTTACTTCAAGACAAGCCCTTACTTAAGCATATGCACGGCATCTATAAACATGTCACCGCGTTCTTCAAATGTTTTGAATTGATCCCAGCTCGCACACGCGGGTGACAGCAGGATGACATCTCCTTCATTTGAGATCGCAAACGCCGCAGATACTGCTTGTTCAACATTATCGACACGTTTGACATGTTGTATTCCCAGTTCATTGCCGAGTTTCTCGAGTTTTGGCGCCGTCTGGCCAAATGTAAGCACTGCTTTGACATGCTTCATATAAGGTTTCAAGTCATCAAAACCATTTCCGCGATCCAGTCCGCCCGCAAGCAGAATGACCGGCTTATCAAAAGCTGAAAGCGCCTTGCTTGTCGCCAGAATGTTTGTTGCTTTACTGTCATTATAAAATTTGCGGCCATTCACAGTTGTGACATATTGGAGGCGGTGCTTCACACCAGTAAAGCTTGTCAGCACCTTTTTAACCGCCTCATTGGATGCTCCTGCCGTTTTCACAACTGCAATAGCTGCTAAAATGTTCTCCAGGTTATGAGCACCGGGCAGCACAACCTCTTCCAGAGGGAGAATGGCTTCGCCGTTAAACATAATCATACTGTCTTTTACATATACGCCCTGTTCAAGCGTTTTGCTGACTGAAAATGGGACGATTTCGGCTTTTCCGGCTTCAGCAAGACGCACGACGGTTTCATCATCCTGGTTGACAATGGCTTTATCTGAAGCAGTCTGATGAAGGTACACTTTCTGTTTCGCTTTTTCATAGTTTTCGCGCGTATGGTGATAATCCAGATGGGCGTCAAATACATTTAAAATCAGGCTGATTTCCGGTCTGAAAGCGTGTGTTCCCATCAGCTGAAACGAAGACAGTTCAGTAACGATCCATTCATCTCCATCAGCATGATAGGCAACCTCACTTGCGACTGTGCCGATGTTTCCGGCAATCAGTGCTTTTTGCGAGTCAGCTTTGAGCATTTCGTAAATTAGCGTTGTCGTGGTCGTTTTACCGTTCGATCCGGTAATCCCGATAAACTTGGCGCTGGTCAGGTAGGAAGCGAGCTCAATTTCCGTCCAAACCGGAATGCCTCGTTTCTCCGCTTCCTGAACCATAATATTTTCATAAGGAATTCCCGGGTTTTTGATCAGAATCGTGATTTGATGCTGATCGAACAGAGAAACTGGATGCTCTCCGCAAACAACTTCGATTCCTTTTTCAGAAAGCTTTTGTGCCGGTTCATTTTCTTCAAAAGGCTTTTGATCATTGACTGCAACATAAATGTCTTTTTCATGAAGAATGGAGGCCGCCGCATATCCGCTTTTCGCAAGCCCAAGAATTAAAAAATGCTGTTTCTGTAAAAATTGATCATTTTCCACTTATAACCACACCTCGATGTAAATTCCTAAAACGGCAAGCAAAAGTCCCGCAGTCCAAAACGTCACGACTACTCTCCATTCAGACCAGCCGACAAGCTCATAATGGTGATGAAGCGGACTCATTTTAAAGATTCGTTTACCTGTCGTTTTAAAGCTGATGACCTGCAAAATAACGGATAATGTCTCGATAACGAATACACCGCCGATGATAACCAGCAGGATCTCTAATTTCGTTAAAATGGCAATGGTAACGATGGCTCCTCCCAATGCAAGCGATCCCGTATCTCCCATAAAAACTTTGGCCGGATGAGCATTAAATACAAGGAAGCCCAGAACTGCACCGACAACGGCAACTGAGAAAATCGCTACGTCATATTGAGATTGATTCCATGCCAGAATGGCAAAGGCGCCAAAGGCAATCGCCGCAGTACCGGATAATAACCCGTCAAGGCCGTCAGTCAGGTTAACTGCGTTTGATCCGCCGACAAGCATAAAGAGCACAAGGATAAAGTAAGCCCAGCCAAGATCAAATGATAAGTCAGTTCCAGGAATGCGAATATCCGTCGCAAAATTGTAGTAATGATACACAGCGTAAAATACAACTGCAATAATAATTTGTCCGATCAGCTTTTGCTTTGATGTCAACCCAAGATTGCGCTTCATGACAACCTTGATGTAATCATCTAAAAAGCCAAGCAAACCGTAGCCTAGCGTAACAAACAGAAGCAGCACCATTTCGGGGCTTATTTCTGAAAACTTCTGTGTCATAACAATTGTTGTCACTATGATAGAAAGTATGATCATGACCCCGCCCATTGTCGGTGTCCCTGATTTTTTCTGATGTGATTTCGGTCCTTCTTCTCTAATACTCTGGCCGAATTTTAATCTTCTTAAAAACGGAATAAGAATCGGAGAGAGCAGAACACTAATTAAAAACCCCATTAAAATTGTAAACAGAATGACTTGCTCAAGCATTGTCCTTTTCTCCTCCTGTTTCTTTCAAACGACATACGTAGTTATCATATTCATGATTTTTTTCCATATGAAAAATCTTTTCAAGCTCCATTATTCAGTAACATCTCTTTCCTATGAATTCGTCTTATTCTTATTGAGTTCAACAATGGCTCTCGCCGCTACTTCAGCATCATCAAAATCGAAAGTTTCATTTCCGATCTGCTGATAGGTTTCATGTCCTTTTCCGGCAATGAGGACAACGTCGCCTTTTTTGGCATTGGCAATTGCGAAAAAGATCGCCTGCTCGCGGTTTGCAATACTGTGATAGTATGTGTTCTCTACTCCGGCTTCCATATCTCTTAAAATCGCGCGAGGATCTTCGCTTCTCGGGTTATCTGACGTGAAAATCGGCTCGTCAGCCAGCTCCACAGCAATTTTAGCCATTTTCGGGCGCTTCGTCTTATCTCTGTCTCCTCCGCAGCCGACAACGACAAATAGCTTTCCTTCCGTCATATCTCTGCATGTCTCCAGCACATTTTCAAGGCTGTCCGGTGTGTGCGCGTAGTCTACAATGACAGGAAACTCCTGCTGCTGATTGACCAATTCAAAACGGCCTCTTACACCATGCAATTCTTCAACAGCCTCAGTGATGATTTCAAACGGTATGCCTGCTGCAATACATGTCGCAACAGCGGCCAGCACGTTATACACATTAAATTGTCCGACGAGAGACATCGTGATGTGCTTCGTGCCTTTGTTTGTCACGAGATCAAAGCTTGTGCCCTGTGCAGTGATACTGATGTTCTTCGCCATCACATCAGCATCGTTTTTAATTCCGTATGTAGAGATATGCGCAGCTGTTACCTTTTCAAAATAAGCGCTCGCCTCATCGTCAGCATTCAGGACGGCACGCTTTGGATGTTCGTGGTTGAAAGCCCCGCCAAGTTGGGAAAAGAGCAAGCTTTTTGCATGCCGGTACTCATCCATCGTTTTATGATAGTCCAGATGGTCCTGTGTTAAATTCGTAAACACGGCAATATCATAATCACAGCCATGGACGCGCCCTAAAGACAAAGCGTGGGAAGAAACCTCCATGATTGCAGTGTCAACGTGCTTGTCATTCATTTTCTTAAACGTTTTCTGCAGCGTGACGCTTTCCGGAGTCGTGTTTTTAACAGGAAGTGTTTCGTCTCCGATTTTCATGTACATTGTACCGATCAAGCCTGTGCGTTTTCCCGCTTTTTTCAGAATCTCATCGACCATGTGGGTTGTTGATGTTTTGCCGTTTGTCCCTGTTATGCCAATCAGCTGAAGCTTCTTCGTCGGCTGTCCGTAAAACGCATCAGACAAAACGCTGAGCGCGCGAAGTGACTGCCGGACAATAATAACAGGAACATTCACATCGACCTCTCTTTCTGCCACAATAGCCGCTGCGCCGTTTTCTACTGCTTTTTGCGCAAAATCGTGGCCATCCACCGTATACCCTTTTACACATACAAAAAGACTCCCTTTCTTTACTTCTCTGGAGTCCATCTCAATTGAAGTTATTTCAGGGTCTTGTGAGTCGTTTACAGAAGGTTCGGTTGTTAAGTATGTAAGCAGCTTTGTAAGTTTCATCGTATCAAACCTCTCAACATTCTAATTCGTTCTTTTTATCATTGAAGTCACATCAAATGATGTGGTAATGATTTTAAGCATACAGTTCATATTTTAGCGTAAATAAAAGGATACATCCAGCTAATCTTGAAAGATATCAGCATTTTTTCTGCAATAAAAGAATAGGCAGTCCGAATCAATCGGCTGCCTCCTTTTCATCTTCTTCAGTCAAATACACGCGTATCTTTGAGCCTTCTTTTACTTTCGTTCCGGCAGCTGGCGATTGTTTAACGATTTTGCTCCCTTTCCCGGAAGCATCCACATTGAGATTCACCAATAGTGACTCAAGATCTGAGACAGACATCCCTACAACATTCGGAACTTCTATTGTTTTTGTGTCGTTCCATTGGTATTTTTTCTCGATTTGATTTTTCCGGGGCTTCACACCAAGTTCCGGCAGGCTGTCTCTCATAATATTTCCGACAATAGGCGC
Source organism: Bacillus sp. 9.4 (assembly GCF_055486415.1). Classification (NCBI taxonomy): domain Bacteria; kingdom Bacillati; phylum Bacillota; class Bacilli; order Caryophanales; family Bacillaceae; genus Bacillus; species Bacillus sp. 9.4. The sequence goes on from NZ_JBVFMU010000002.1 coordinate 395,259, forward strand.
TGCAACCGTTCCGCCAAATTGAATCGTGCCTTTCGGGTTATCCACCGCAACGTAGACGACTAGACTCGGATCATCAGCTGGCGCGAAACCGATAAATGATACAATATGGTTGTTTTCGAGGTATTTTCCATCTTTAACCTTTTGCGCAGTCCCCGTTTTTCCTCCGACACGATATCCTTCTACAAATGCATTGCGGCCGGTGCCTTCTGCGACGACGCTTTCTAGAGCATAGCGGATTTGTTTGGATGTTTCCTCAGAAATGACTTGTTTCTTTGCGATTGGTGATTGTTTTTTGACCGTTTTCTTCGTAACAGGATCGATCCATTCCTTTGCAATATAAGGTGTGTAGAGCGTTCCTCCGTTTACAGCGGCGGATACTGCTGCAACCTGCTGAATCGGCGTGACGGATACTCCCTGTCCGAAAGCCGTAGTTGCTTGCTCCACCGGGCCCACTCTCTCAAGCGGGAATAAGATGCCTGTTCCCTCGCCTTGGAGATCAATCCCCGTTTTTTGTCCAAAACCAAAGTCTTTGATATATTTGAAAAGCTTTTCCTTTCCTAAGCGCTCGCCTAATTCAACAAACCCCGGGTTGCAGGAGTTCTGCACAACTTCCAGATACGTCTGCAGCCCGTGCCCGCCTCTTTTCCAGCACCGCAGTCTCGCTCCGTCCACTTCCGCATGCCCTTTATCATAAAATTGATCCCGTTTCAAATTTACTTTTTGCTCTTCAAGGGCTGCTGCAAGTGTAATAATTTTAAAGGTAGATCCCGGTTCATACGTGCTCCATACTGGCAGATTTCGATTGTAGACGGACGGATCAACAGATTGGTAATCAGCAGGGTCGAAGTCAGGCCTGCTAGACATCCCCAAAATTTCTCCGTTTTTCGGATTCATGGCTACGGCAATCATGCCGTCCGGATGATATTTGGCCTCAGCGTTATCAAGCTCTCTTTCCATTATCGTCTGGACCTTTGAATCAACCGTCAGCTTCATATCAAGCCCATCCTTAGGCGGCGTATAGTCATCCGCTTCATCAGGCATCTTCTTCCCCTTGGCATCTGTATAAAACTTAACAGAACCTTTTTCCCCTTTTAAATCATCGTCGTAATAGGCTTCCAATCCAAGGAGTCCTTGGTTGTCAATTCCTGCAAATCCAAGCACATGAGATAAAAAGCTGCCGAACGGGTAATGACGGATACTGTCCTCCGCAACATACACACCTTTTAAATCAAGCGCTTTGATTTCTTTCGCCTTCTCATTTGAAATTTTTCTCCCTTCAGGAGTGATCTTTTCGATTGACGCTTTTTTTGTCACATGTTTATATACTTTTTCTTCTGACATGTTGAGCACCGCCGCAAGCTGCTTGCTCGTTTTCATCGGATTCTGAACTTGGCGCGGCACGACGAATACGGTCGGCGCACTTTTATTTGTTGCGAGCTTCACACCATTCCGATCCAGAATCTCGCCTCTCTCCGGCTCAAACGGCAAGTTACGGCTCCAGGAATCTTTCGCCAGCGAAGTCAGTTTTTCGCCCATCACAAACTGAACATACCCCAGCCTTGTATCAATGATCAGAAACACGATCACGCCAAAAAGCAAAACAAATAATAAACGTTTTCTAACCGTTACATTCGAGACGCGCAAGAGACCGTTCACTCCTTATTTAGGCTTGTTTCATTTTATGCCTGAAATTGGACAGGTAGAACGATGCTCCTCTGAAGGCATAAAAAAAGAAAGCCTGCATAACGCAGGCTTTCTTTTTAATCAGGATTTTTAAACTTAACCTTGATTACGGTTTTGTCTTTGATTTCTTTGTCTTTCTTAACACTTTGGCTGACAGCGTAGCCTTGCCCGTTTACTTCAATATGAATTCCCGCGAGCTCGCCGTACTGAAGAACCTCTCTTCTCGACCACCCTGTCATATCAGGCATTTTGATTTTGCCGCCCGTTTTCAGGAAGACCTTTTGATTGGTGAGAACTTCCTCATCCGCTTTCGGATACTGTTCTTTTACAGCGACATCACTGCCGATGACAATTGGTGTGAGATTCTCCTCTTCTGCTTTCTTTTGAGCAGCAGCTACCGTTTGATCTGTTAAATCAGGCATTGTCTGCGCTTTTGTTTCTTCCTTATCTGAGTCAGATTTTTCAGTTGGCTCTATGTTTAGGTAGTGCAGGCTGTTTTTCATTGTCGGGTTGAAGATTTCTGATACTGGTTCTGAACCGGTTTCATCATCCTCTAATTGCGGTTGTTGTACCGCAACATAGATCAACAGCTCCGGATTATCTTTAGGAGCCATTCCCATAAATGAAAAAATATAGTTATCCCGCCCCTTTAAATAACCATTTGTTCCTGCAATTTGTGCTGTACCTGTTTTCCCAGCCACGTCAAATCCCTCAATTTTATAAGGGCGTCCGGTTCCAATGTCTGATGAAACGACATCTCCTAGGATATTACGCACGTTTTTAGCTGTACTGGCAGAGATCGGTGTTCCTGCAGATTCCGGTTTATTTTGATAAACAGTTTTCTTCGTATCAGGATCAACAATATGATCAATGACATAAGGCTTCATCATTTTGCCATCATTTGCGACGGCAGTCGCAGCTTCTAGCTGCTGAATCGGGGTGACTGCGGATGCTTGACCGTATGCAGTTGAAGCTTTATCGTAATCATACTTAAAGTTCATTTTACTTGATGCTTCTCCCGGCAGATCGATTCCTGCCTTTTGATAAAAACCAAATTTATGCAAATATTCATTATAACGATCAAACCCCAACTTTTCATTGGCTAATTTGGCAAAAGCTACGTTAGAGGATCTAAGTACTCCGTCTTTGAAAGATATAGGGCCCCAACCTACACCTCTGTTATGGTCATATACTATTCCGCCGCCAACTTTATAGGTCCCTGACTTATATTGTTCGTTCGCATTAAACACGTTTTCCTGCATCGCAGCAGCGAGTGTAAAGATCTTCATCGTGGATCCGGGCTCATACGCATATGAAATCAAATCATTATAGTAGTTTGTCACATCGCGCTTGTTCGGATCAAAGCTTGGGCGCTGTCCCATAGCAAGGACTTTGCCTGTTTTCGGATCGACAACTGCGGCCATGATTTTTTTCGGATTATACTTTTGCGCCACTTTTGTCATGCTGTCTTCCAAAAAGGTTTGAATTTTCTGGTCAATGGTTAAATATACATTGTCACCATTTTTTGGCGCGGTAATTTTGTTTTTGCTGTTTGGGAGTTCCCAGCCGGATTTGTCGCTTTCATATGTCACATATCCGTCCCGCTCCTTCAAATACTTATCCAGCACTTTTTCTAATCCCATCGCGCCGGAAATTTCATTTGTTTCTTCATCAACCTCGGCATAGCCGATTAGATTAGATGCAAATACTCCGTTTGGATAGTAGCGTTTTGTATCCCGCAAAAATGAAATGCCCGGGAGTTTCATTTTTTCAATTTTTTGCTTTTGTGAATACGTAATATCCCGGCCAGCTGAGCCAAACTCGACTTGTTTTGCATTCTCCTTATTTAAGATATCAAGGATGTCGGCCTTGTCCAAGTTTATCACTTTAGACAATGCTTCCGCCGTTTTTTCTTTGTTTACAACATGCTGAGGATGCTTGACATCAGTGGTCATTTTTTTATCGAGAATCGCAATCAGTTTATACGTCGCTGTGTCCTCTGCAATGACTTTTCCTTTTCGGTCTAAAATCGAGCCGCGGCTCGCTTCGATGGTCCGTTTCTTTTCATGCTGCTCTGTCGCTTTTGTCGCAAGCACTTCGCCATTCGCTTTTCCGGTTATTTGAATATATGCCATTCTCCCCAGGATGACAAAGAAAAAGAGAGCGAAACAAATACTTAGAATCGCTGCTCCTCTATTCATAAATTTATTCTTTTTTGGCATTTGAATCATTCCTGTATGTTTTTCACTTTTTTATCTTTTAAATTCAAGCCGTTCTTTTTCGCAATGTCCATAATGCGCTGCGGTTTGCTTAAATCAGCAACGCTTTTTTCGAGGTCACCAATTTGCTTATTTTCGGATGAAATTTGCTCCTCAAGCTTTTGCACCTCAATATTGGTTTGATATGCCGCATACGCCTTCGATACGATCAAAAGCGATACACTGAGCACCGCCGCAGCAAAGAGGACAAGAAGCACTTTTTCTCCGAGAGTAATGGAAGCCCTTTTCTTGACAATCACTTTTTTCTCAGGACTGATCGCATGCCGCTGCTGTTTCTCTGGTTGGTAAGCTAAATTGCTCATAGGCTGATGACCTCCTTTTAATTTTGCGTTCGCGTTTTGTTATTTTCTTTTTTCAGCAATCCGAAGCTTGGCAGAACGAGCCCGGTTGTTCTCTTCAAGCTCTTCTTGAGATGCCGTAATCGGTTTTCGTGTGATGAGCTTCAGCTCCGGTTCAAACTCTTCCGGTATAACAGGAAGCCCCGGAGGAAGTTCCGGAAGCGACGACTTTTCTTTAAAAGTGGTTTTGCAAATTCTGTCTTCTAGCGAGTGGAAGGTAATGACTGATACCCTGCCCCCTGGCTTCAGAACCTCAATTGCCTGCTCCAAAGCTTCTTCAAACACCCTAAGTTCATCGTTTACGGCAATTCTGATTGCCTGAAACACGCGTTTAGCGGGATGTCCGCCGCTCCTTCTCGCTGGAGCGGGAATCGCGTCTTTTATTAGATCGACCAGTTGGCCCGTAGTTTGAATAGGAGACTTCATTCTTGCCTCCTCAATTTTTCTGGCGATCTGTTTACTGAACTTCTCTTCTCCGTATTTAAAGAAAATACGGACGAGATCCTCATAGCGCCACTCATTAACGACTTCTTTCGCCGAAAGCGTAGCCGACTGGTCCATCCTCATGTCCAACGGTGCGTCATGATGGTAACTGAATCCGCGCTCCGGTGTATCCAGCTGCGGAGAGGACACCCCTAAATCAAATAAAATACCGTCTACTTCTGTAATGCCTTGTTCATTCAAACATTCTTTTAAATACCTGAAATTGCTTTTAATCAGAATGAGCTGTCCTTTATAATCGGACAACATTTCTTTAGCATGCTGTAATGCCGTATCATCTTGGTCAAAAGCGATTAAACGCCCCTTCTCGGATAACTGCTGCAATAAGTATGTACTATGCCCAGCTCCGCCGAGTGTGCAGTCTACATATGTACCGTCTGGTTTAATATTGAGTCCGTCTACGGTTTCACGAAGAAGTACTGTCTTGTGTTGAAACATATTGTGTTGGTCCCACCTTTTATCAGGATGAATTGAAATTGTTTTTAGAGTGTTATACACGAAGAATCATTATATATCAAACCCAATCATGTTTTCAGCAATTTCAGCAAATGAATCTTCTTGCTCTTCTGTGTATTGTTCCCAAATTACTTTACTCCACAATTCAATTCGATTAGAAACCCCGATAACAACACATTCTTTTTCCAGTTTGGCGTAATTCAATAGAGATGATGCGATATTTACCCTGCCTTGCTTGTCCAGTTCGCATTCAGTCGCCCCTGAAAAGAAGAAACGGGTAAACGCGCGGGCATCTTTCTTTGTGAGAGGAAGAGCTTTTAGTTTTTCTTCAATTTGTTTCCATTCGTGCATAGGGTAGCCGAAGAGACATTGGTCAAGTCCTCTAGTCAGCACAAATTGCTCACCTAGGCCTTCTCTGAATTTAGCGGGTACGATCATGCGGCCTTTCGCATCGATGGTATGCTGATATTCACCCATAAACATGATCTCTTGCCCCACTTTCTCTCCTTAACTCACCACTATTCACCACTTCGCTCCACAACTTCATTTTACACTGTTTACCCATAAAAAAAAACCCTGAACTATTCAGGGTTCTTTAAAACTTTATTTCAAAGTTTGACAACTTGATGTTGATTTTGAAAAGAAAATGGCAGATTCTTGAATGTCGTGAAGAATTTTGGACCGTACCTGTTCAAATAATACATGATATTCCAAATCCGTTCTTGCGGCGCAAGAAGCGGCTTAATGCTATTTTGAATTCTTTCATAATCCTTCAAGACGTAGCCTTCTTTTTCTTCAATTCGCTTCGTTACCGTGCGCTCTAAGAATTGAAGCTGATCCTGAATAAAAGCGGCATTTTTCAGGAGTAAAGGTTCCATGCTTTGATCAACCTTTAACGCCTCCTGCCTGACCGTTTTGTGAATCGCTTCAATTTGGCTTTTCGCCTGATCCATCACCGCCGTAAATTCTTCCGGAATCTGGCGCTCGAAGTATGTCTCTCTTTGATTCTCCGTTCCGCGCTCAATCGCGTCTTGTAACGAGATATTCCGTTCAGCCAGTTTTTTCTCAATATGCCGCTCAAGTATCGTAATGTTCAGCCTTGGCATGACAGGAGGCATTTTAAAGCCCATCACCGCAAAAGCCTGTTTGAGCTCGCCCCAATAATTGATTTCTCCAGGCCCTGCAATAAATGCTAAAGTCGGAATGAGAAATTCCTGCATTAACGGTCTCGTTACAACATTGTTGCTGAAACGCTCTGGATGTTCTTCCATATGTGTATGAAGTTCATCCATCGTCCATCCTAGATCAAGCTCTTTGATGACAAATCGGCCGTTATCTTTTTCAATTAAAAAACGCTCATCTTCGTATTCATAAAACAGATTCGCCTGCTCTTTTCCGGACTCGATAATCGGTTTGTAGCCTGCTTGACGCATGAAGGCCTGCTGATCTGATACAGCCCGGGCGAGTTCATCATTTTCTCGAAGAATCTTTTGGAACATGGCAGTTTCCAGCTTTTTAATCCCCGGATCTCCAGAATTTAATAAAACTAAGCCCTCTTCTTGGAACAAATCCGCGATCAGCAGTTCAAAGAAGTCAGTAAACGTAACAGATTCCCTTAAACATCGTTTCACATTGTCGAGAAGTGTATTCGTATGGTCTGTTTCTTCAAAAGCGGCAAAAACATCATCTATCCACGCGGCACACTTTTCCTGATCAAGCGATGTACTCGCTGCTGATGATTTCTTCCAATAAGACTGAGGCAGCTTTTTTTTCACAGGCCCATTCTCTTCAGATGTGTGAACAAAATTAATCTCATCCAAATCGTGGTCTTCTCCAGCCACCCAGAAGATTGGTATGACAGGCACTTGCAGTTCCTTTTCTTGTTGCTTTGCTAAAACAATGATTGAAATGATTTTATGTATGGTGTAAAGCGGTCCTGTTAAAAGTCCTGCCTGCTGTCCGCCGACTACAGCGGCACTTGACGGGTCCTTCAGCTTCTCAATAGCAGACTGCATCGCACTTGAACCGAATTTATTATGGTAAGAGGTTAAGTACGCCGCCAATTCCTCTCTTGCGAAAAACCGGGAAGATAAGTCTTCCAGTCTTTCGCGCCACATGTCCTTATGATGAATACTGTAATCAAAAAAAGAAGACATTTCTTCTTTGCCATCTATATAGTGCTGTACAAACACATTCTGATTTTTGATGGAAAGTTCAGTTAGCTGCATCTTCTAGAACTTCCTTTCTCCAATAAATAGTTAGTGATCCGAAATGAGTATAGCATGTTACCGAAAAAGCTCAAAAGACTTTGTTTGTATTTCGCTCCAATGCTTTGATGCTGCCATATAAAAACTCTAGGTGGACGGCATCAAGACCTTGAAGACTTGCTTCCTTCAATAAGTATCCGATAATGGCGTCAGCTTCCGTCTGCCGGCCTCCAATGACGTCAACCAGCATTGATGAACGATTCTCTTTCGTTTGCCCACAAACCGCCTGAACCCGCTCCCAAGCCTTTTCTTCATTTTCAAGTTTTAAAATGCGGCATGCCTCCTGAAATACCAGCTTCATAAAAGCCAGATAAGCTGGCGTTGTCAGCAGTTCTCCATTTTTCACCTGCAATAACGCAGTTAAAGGATTAATACACGCATTTACAATCAGCTTGCCCGTCAACAGACGGTACCAATCCGTCTCATAATAAATCGGAAAATCCGAATGGTTATGCTGAAACAAGATGTTCAGCCGGTCTGGTTCAGCATCGTCGAACGCGCTCCATTTTATCGCACCTAGGCCTGTATGATCAACAGCTGTATCCGATTTTCTTACAGCTCCGTGCTCAACGATTCCAACATAAATGGAATGGCCAACGTGCCAGTCTTTTAGGTCGTGGATATGCCCCATGCCGTTTTGCAAAAATAATATATTCGTCTTATCGATCCGTTCAAGCGACGAAAAAACAGATTGAAGCTGATGCTGCTTCACTGTCACGACAAGCAGGTCAAAGTCCGAATTGATACTCGTGTCCGCACTGCAATCAGCCCTAAATTCCTCCCCGCCTTTATAAAGCCGGATTCCTTCAGACTGAATGGCCGCAGCCTGTTCTTGCCGCCTCGTCACAACAGTCACGTCGTGATAAAGTGACAAATAATAGGCGCATAAAAGACCGACGGAGCCTCCGCCGATAATTCCAATTTTCATGATGTCACACCCAATTTAGCATTTACGTATTATCATAGCAGAAGTAAGAAGAAATTACTTCTCAAAGATCCCATGTGCTTAAAATTAAAGTTTAAATATTTGGATTTTTTAAATAAAGCGTTTACAATATATGTAGAAACAACAAAGGGGGAGATTTGTTTGACAAAGGTAGAACGTCTGCTTATCAACTATAAAACGCTGGAAGAATTCAAGAAATTCAAAGAATACGGCATTCAGGAGCTTTCAATGCTTGAAGAACTTCAGGATAATATTATTGAAAATGACAGCACTTCGCCTTTTTACGGAATTTATTTTGGCGATAAACTTGTAGCACGAATGAGTCTGTATCAAGTTAACGGCAAATCGAATCCCTATTTTGACAACCGCCAGGATTATTTGGAGCTGTGGAAGCTTGAGGTTCTTCCGGGCTACCAGAACAGGGGATACGGGAGAGCCTTGGTTGAATTTGCAAAATCATTCAAAATGCCGATCCGGACAAATCCGAGAATGAAATCAGCGGAATTTTGGAACAAAATGAACTTTAAAACTGTTAAGTATGATATGGCGCGGGACAAAGGGGAAAACCCGCTTATCTGGCATCCTGATATGGATCGCGAAATGACACCGGGAGAGTCTGCATAGAAATCAAAACAACCGGCCTATTCTTACTATAGGGCCGGTTCATTTCAGGCGTTTCTTTACGTTTCTTGAGCCGCTTTTTTCATTCTTCCGTCTTCCTTCGAAACAACCATTTTTCTGGCCCGATCCATGATATCGATCAGTGCCTTGTAATCCTCTTCTGTCATCTCTAGCTGATTCCGCAATGTCTGATTTTCACTCCGCAAATCCTCAAGCTCTTTTTGCAGCGATTGGATTTGCTCCTTCAATTTTTCCCTTTCAAGCTGAAATTCTTGTGCAGACGGTGCTTCTTTGAATTGTTCGAGAAATTGAATGACATCCTGAATGGACAAATCTCGTTTTCCTTCTGACGATGCCGAGGCAGTCTGCTTCATGGAATTCGGCATATTTACCGAATGAACGCCGATTTGCTTTCTCAGTTCTTTCCTTTGCTTTTTTGCAAGCTCTATACCTGACTGGTATTGTTTTCTCACATACGAGTTCCACCTGAAACCACAGGCTGCCGCGGTTCTGGTCAGCGCCCTTCCAACCTCCTCAAAGGCTGAAAGCTGTGTTCCTCCCTCTCGAATATGACGAAGCACCACTTCTGCCAGCAGCAAATCCTCATCCTGAGTCCAAGCATCTTGTCTTGTAATGGTCAAATTCAATCTCCCTCCATGTCAGCTTATTTATCTCATACATATGCCGGTAATAGATTAGATAGACTATTTGCACTCACAAATTTTCCGCAAGCTGACAGGAAGAGAAAAAGAAAAAGCGCAGGGCTTTCACCCCGCGCTTTTCTCATTAGTTACTTTTTACATTTATGTCTTTGCCGTTGTATGATCCGCATGCTTTGCATACACGGTGAGACAACTTCATCTCTCCGCATGACGGACATTCTGTCATACCAGGTACATTAAGTTTGAAATGTGTACGGCGCAATCTTTTCTTCATTTTAGAAGTTCTTCTAAAAGGTACAGCCATTATTCCCACCTCCTTAAAGAGTTAAGATTCATCATCTTGTTTTAAGAGCTTTTCAAGGGCTGCAAGTCTCGGATCAACTTGATTCTTCTTGTCTTCTTCCGAAATAACTTGCCAATCCTTTCCTTCTTGAGGAGCAGCTCCTTTTTCTTGTTCAGATTCACAAAAGATTTGCATAGGGATTTCTAAAAGAATTTCTTCTTTCACGATCGGAGTTAAGTCGATAGTATCGTCCTCAACAATGTGAACGTCATCATCTTCTATATCATCCGTGTGATGAAATATAAACAGTTCTTTTGTTGAAATTTCAAATGGATACGGGACATCAACGAGTGTTCTTGAGCATGGCAAAATCATTTCGCCTGAAATTGTAAAATCAAACGAAACCTGTTTGGATTTGATATCCGCTCTGCCCTTCACCCGGACGGGAGAAATGCGGCGAATGTCAGAATTCAGCTTTGTCAGCTCATTTAACTCAACTGTTTCATCAAACTCAAAACTTTGTTTTGGCATTTGATGCAGCTGATAAATCGTCCATTTCATTTGTATCACCTCAGGAAAGCAACAAACATGATTATAGCTTTTAAGATTGTTTTTGTCAATATTTTTTCTTTACAGCATAATGCTGCCATTGAAGTATCGTTGACAGCGGAATATGCTATGCATACACTTAAAACAAAAATAAGGCGTAAGAGTTTTCATTTGCAAATGTATCATACGTTTTTAAACATAGCAAGAAAGGCGGAAAAAATATGAAAGCTGTCGGATTGGTGGTTGAATATAATCCCTTTCATAACGGTCACCTTTATCATGCCCAAACAGCAAAGCGGCAAACCGGATGTGACACGGCTGTGGCGGTCATGAGCGGGCATTTTTTACAGCGCGGGGAACCCGCGGTTGTATCAAAATGGGCCCGAACAAAAATGGCGCTGCAAAGCGGAGTTGATCTTGTCATTGAGCTGCCTTATCTTTATGCCGTGCAAAAAGCAGACATTTTTGCACGCGGCAGTGTTTCAATCCTGAACGAACTTGAATGTGAGGCGCTGTTTTTCGGGAGTGAAAATGGGGATATCAAGCCTTTTTTAGAAACAGCACAGCTTATTGATGAGCATAAACATATATTGAATGACCGAATTAAAGAAGAACTTAAAAATGGGGCCAGTTACCCAGCAGCGGCGGCTAGCGCCTTCAGCTCCATTTTGCATACTGAAAGTGCACTTGACTTGTCAAAACCAAATAACATTTTGGGATACCAGTATGTGACCTCGATTCTAACCGGGGGATATCCTATGAAACCTTATACTACGGCACGCATCTCTTCGGACTATCATGATGCCGATCTCCCTGAAGGCGAAAACCATATCGCAAGCGCCACAAGCATTAGAAAAGCGATGACTGGCCAGAATCTCGAAGCTTGCCTTCGTTTTCTCCCTGCTGCATCTGCACGTGAATTAGCAGCTTACCGCAAATCTTTCGGATTGTGGCATACACCTGAGAGCTACTTTTCTTACTTAAAATACAGCCTTTCAACTGTAACGGCACAGGAATTACAGCAAGTATACGAGGTGGAGGAAGGTTTAGAGCACAGAATTCTTCGTTCGATCAGAAAATCCAGCTCTTATCAGGAATTTATGGAGCTGCTGAAAACAAAACGCTATACGTGGACAAGGCTCCAGCGGATGAATACACACATTTTAACCAGAACAAAAAAACAGGATATGCAAAAGCTGCTTGACAACGATAAGGTGCCGTATATCAGGCTTCTCGGCATGACGAAAAAAGGACAGGCTTATTTATCCGAAAAGAAAAAAGCACTGTCTGTTCCGCTTGTCAGCAAACTGTCCTCTTTCTCCCATCCAGCTCTCAATCTGGACGTAAAAGCAAGCAGGATTTACAGCCTGCCGATAGAAGAGCCGCTGAGAACTGAGTTTGACCTGCAGGAATACGGACATGCACCGATTCGATATGACGAAGATGAACAACACTTTTTAAATGTATAGAAAAAGCACCTGAGAATCAGGTGCTTTTCGCTTTTAGCTTATTCAAATAATCAATCGCATCCTGCATGGTATCAACAGGCACAATCTTCATATCTGAATCAATATCTTTTGCTGTTTTTACTGCGTTCTTATAATCGGAATTGCTGGCGCCGTTTTGATTTGGCGCGAAGAAAATGTCTTTTCCGGCTTTGTCTGCGGCGACGACTTTTTGATCAATGCCGCCGATCGGGCCTACTTTTCCGTCAACATCAATCGTACCTGTTCCCGCAATATCATAGCCTTTTGTTTCGTCTGGTTTTGTCAGCTGATTATAAATTTCAAGAGACATCATTAACCCTGCTGACGGGCCGCCAATATTTTCGATTTCAAAATCAATATCAGGCTCTACCTTCACGTTTCTGTCTGTATAAAGCGAAACTCCGATTCCTGCCCGATCCGGCTCATCAGGAAATTGTTTTAACGTAAGGGTGACACGCTTTTCTTTTTCTTCTCTTTCGATCTTTAACGTGACTTTATCTCCCGCTTTTTTGCTGCTGATATAATCAATCAGCTTTTCAGCAGACTGATAGTTTTTGCCGTCTGCGCTGATGATTTTATCACCGACTTCTATTTTCCCTTTTGCCGGCATGTTTTCTACAACTGAGCTTGCGTATATGCCGTTAAAGGAATAGCTGACTTTTTTTCCTGCCTTTTGATAGGCGGCTATAACCGCATTTTCTTGCGAGCTTTTCATCATTTGGAGCTGTCTTTTCATATACTCCTTATCTGACTCGCCTTCCTCCTTAATGCTCTCATCAGGAACAATTTCATAATAAGGGTGCATCTTTGCCCACACATATGTAAACGGATTAGCCGGTCCCACTTTAACAGTCATTAAGGACAGGCTTCCTTTTTCCGGGTAGCCTCCCTCCACTTTTATCAATGAAGCAAGCTCTGTCGCTTCTCCCGGTTTTGTAATATAGTATGGAAGTTTTATAAATGATAAAACGGCGATCAGTATGAGGATGACGAGCATCCAGCTAAAATGTTTTTTACGTAGCAAATTATGAGCCCTCCCAATTCTCTATTTCTTTTCTTATCTTGCTGATCATTCGGTTTGTCGCCTCTTCGCCTGCCGATATCATTTCTTCAATATTGGCAAACGAGCTTGAGCTGTATGTTTCAAGGGAAGGGCGAATCATGATATCTGCGGCAATTGTTTGATGCCGCACTAATTCATTTTGCAGTATATCCATACTTTGCATAATCACATCAAAAATATGCACTGCTGTTTCAGTTTTTCGAACCCTGGAAACATCCGAAGCGATGATAATATCAGCTCCCATGTCTTTCACAACAGAAACCGGAATTCGATCGACGACCGCGCCGTCTACAAGAAGGCGTCCGTCCAGCCGCTGCGGAATAAAGATACCCGGGATGCTGATGCTGGCCCTCACTGCATCTGACACTGATCCTTTTCGGAACACAATCTTTTCTCCCGTCTGTAGATCACACGCAACAATGCCCAGCGGGATTTGGAGCTCTTCAATCGGTTTTCCGAATGTATAGGCATGCACAAGCTGTCTGACGCGGTCACCTTTTAAAAAACCGAGCTTCGGCACCGTATAATCAGCATAAAGCCTTCGTTTAAAGGCTTTGGCTACTTTTTTCATCGTTGCCACGTCATGTCCGGCGGCATAAAAACTGCCCACCAAAGCGCCCATGCTGCTTCCTGCAATCATATCCACTTCAATTTGGTGCTTATGTAAACTGGAAAGCACACCGAGATGAGCAAGCCCTCTGGCCCCTCCCGATCCTAACGCTAACCCGATTTTAGGTTTGGCCAAAGCGTTAACCTCCTGCCTGAATTCCCTGTATACCGAATTCTATGGTCTAAACTGAACCCCTATGCTCGTATATTAGTACAAAGAATCAAGAGGACAGGTACTGCTTGGCCGTTTTACATCATACATTATTTTATCATGATATACATGTCATTGGGCATTTTTAGCATCGGGGAGGTAAGAATGAACTTGTCGAAGATTAATACACTTTTGATTGCCTCGTTTTTTCTTTTTTTAACAGCGACTGTCATCTCACATCCACAGGCCTCATTCGAAGCCTCTAAAACCGGGCTGTCTATGTGGTGGGAGGTTGTGTTTCCGTCATTGCTGCCATTTTTTATTCTGTCCGAACTCTTAATCGGCTTTGGCATTGTGCGGTTTGTCGGTGTTTTGCTTGAGCCTTTTATGCGGCCGATCTTTCGCGTGCCGGGTGTCGGCGGCTTCGTTCTTGCTATGGGAATGGCATCAGGAAACCCAGCGGGAGCAAAACTCACTGCCCGTCTGCGGCAGGAAAATCAGATTTCAAGAGTAGAAGCAGAACGGCTCGCGTCGTTTACCAATTCTTCAAACCCGCTCTTTATTTTCGGCGCTGTTGCCGTCGGTTTCTTTCAAAACGCGTCACTGGGCATTTTATTAGCTTCTGCACACTATTTAGGGAATCTGGCTGTCGGTTTAACAATGCGTTCCTATGGCCGCAAGGAAGAGCAGCATCTCAGAAGAAAGAAAACGATACCTTTCCCTTCAGTCAAAGATGCTTTACACGCTCTTCATACCGCCAGACTTGCAGAAAAACGGCCCTTGGGCAAAATTTTAGGCGACGCCGTGACGTCTTCTGTTCAAACACTTCTTATGGTAGGCGGCTTTATTATTTTATTTTCTGTCTTCAATCGGCTGTTGTCAGTGGTCCAGCTGACTGATGTTTTGTCTGTTTTCACAAAAGGAGCACTGACTTTGTTTCAGCTTCCGACTCAATTGGACATTCCGCTTTTATCAGGGATGTTTGAAATTACATTAGGCAGCAAGCTTGTCAGCGAGACAGATGTTTCTCTTCTGCAAAAAGCCATTATCGTCAGCTTTATTCTCGGGTTTAGCGGCTTTTCCGTACAAGCTCAGGTGGCAGGTATTTTATCGGAAACCGACATTAGATTTAAACCATTCTTTATCGCACGTTTGCTGCAGGGCGTTTATGCCGCTGTCTTCGTCATGCTTTTATGGAAACCTCTTTACACGGCATGGCATGATCCGTATCAGTATGTATTTAAATCTCTTAACAGCAGTGACATGTCAACTGCCTTTATAAACGGCTGGAATCTGCTTGTGCAGATCGGACCTGCTGTCACACTATGCGCGCTGTTTACGTACATTATCATTTTTTCTTACAGACTGACAAACGGAACAAAAAAAGGATGAGTCAAAACCCTCATCCTTGTCTGAATTTTTGCTGAAGCGCCAGCTCTACTTCCGGCGGTACAAACTCTGATACCGAGCCGTTGTATCTCGCCACTTCTTTTACGATGCTTGAACTTAGAAATGAATATTGATTGTTTGTCATCATAAAAAACGTCTCAATAGATTCATCAAGCACCCGGTTTACTGATGTCCCCTGCATCTCGTATTCAAAATC
Organism: Bacillus sp. 9.4; assembly: GCF_055486415.1. NCBI lineage: Bacteria > Bacillati > Bacillota > Bacilli > Caryophanales > Bacillaceae > Bacillus > Bacillus sp. 9.4. Next base: position 410,760 of record NZ_JBVFMU010000002.1, read on the forward strand.
GGATACAGCTCTCAAGCCTCTTAAAATCGCTTTCGCATTTTTTCTTTTTGCATAATCAATTAACAGGCCTTGCGATGTTTCAACTGTTATGTTCGGAATGTCTTTTGTCACTTCTCTCAGAAGCTCACACCGTTCTTCCACACTGAACAAAGGCTTTTTTGAAGAATTATTCAGCACACATACATACACTTGTTCAAAAATATGCGCCCCGCGTTTGATGATGTCCAGATGCCCGTAGGTCACCGGATCAAAACTGCCGGGACAGACAGCTATACTCGCCACCTCACTACCCCCTCTTTTTATAAATCGCCACACCTGTTAACCCATAGGTTTCTTTTCTAGTCATCACAAGATCTCCTACGGTTTCGGGAAGCTCGACCTCTCTGTCATGCTCAGCGACGATAAAGCCGTCTTCTTCCAGCATTTGATATTCGTCAATCAAAGTTAAAAGTGCTTTCAGCTTTTGTTCCTTATACGGCGGATCGAGAAAAATTCCGCGAAAGCCGGTTTCTCTTTTAGCAGCAGCGTGCAAAGCACGTTCCGCATCATTGCGGTATACCTGTGCATGTTTTGTAAGCTCCAGCGTTTTCAAATTAGATTTTACCGTTTGAATCGCTTTAAAATCACGGTCAACGAATATACAATGCTCAAACCCGCGTGAAAGCGCTTCGATTCCAAGACCTCCGCTCCCTGCGAATAAGTCAAGTCCCCTGCCCCCGTCAAAATAAGGGCCGATCATATTGAAAATGGATTCCTTCACTTTGTCGGTTGTCGGTCTTGTTGATGTTCCGGGTACAGCCTTTAGTGAACGGCCTTTTTTTGATCCAGAAATTACTCTCATGTTCCACACCACTTTTTCTAAAAGCTATTTTGTTTCTTTATTCGGCCGGACGCCGCTATGTACATAGAAAAAAATCAATCCTATCTTAACATAAAGCATTCTTCCAAACAATGAACGCTAATCTTGATAAACAGGTGTATAGGCAGCATGATCCTTGTCCATACTATAAGCAACAGCATCTAGAGGATGTTGTTGCCAACCGCGGAGAAGACTTACGTTTCCCCATAAGTTCTTCCTCCGGTTTCTCCTCTCCCTTTGCCTTCTCCTTAACATATTAAGGAATAGAAGGACCCCGCAGATGCCTGCGGGGATTTTTTTATAGCTATATGCCGATTTTATAATCGTATTCTTTTGCCTTATCAAGCTTTGACTCGAATTCCAATTTTAAAAACGGTTTATAAGAAGGCTCCACTTTTTTCACAAATGAGTAAGACGCAATCTTGTCCATTGTTTTTTCAATTTGGTCCATATCACAGTACAGTACGACATATTTTAATCGTTTTGATACATAGTGCACATTCCCGAACTTCCTCAGCATTTTGCTTTGCTTTAGGGAGTGCAGATACACAACCATGCCCTGGCGCCTATTCTCCAATACAATCACCTGCCTGTTTTCTCTTATATGTAAAAGACGAGACGGCCAGTCTCGTCAGGACACTTTACATCCGCAGCTTCCGCCTGAACCGCAGCCGCCTCCGCATGAAGACAAACCGTCAAAATAAGGGTTCCCAGTCGGAACTTTCACATGCTCCGAAACAGCTGTCCCAATCTCGACGCTGACCTCATCAAGAATGGACTGGAGCTCATTTTCAGCTCTCTTGAAGTCAGCCACCTTGTCGTTCAGGTCCAGCTCACGTTTGATCTCCCTCATTTTCCGGGATATTTCTCTATAGTCAGGATGATATTTGCCAAAACGCTGTACATCCTCATACTGCTCTTTTATTTTGATAAAAGAACGAATAATCCGACCTGCCTCTTCATCTTCCTGGAGACGCTTGTAACAATTGCGGTAGTTCTCAGCCGTCTCCGACTGCAGAATCATCTCGGCAAGCTGCTGAGCTTCACTTTGAAGCCGCACGGATTCCATCGTCGCATACATAACATGCACCTCCAGTTGTTAGTTTACCATGAAACCAGCCAATTGGAAAATGCTTAACCGCAGCCGTATACAAAACCTTATGTCCGCATGAAAAAAGACCCTTTTTCGGGGCCTTTTAATCTTTTGTCCGCATCGCTTGAAACATTTGCATCATCATTTGCGCCATTTGAATCCCGTTCGTAAACTGATTCACCCGATGCGGAATGGTTTTTTCATAAAAATTCATCATTTCAAGCTGAAAGGAGGACAGATCATCCGGTTTTCTTGAAAGCCTGCGGTACCATATCGGCTGTTCTCTGATGAATCGTTTCCGTTCTTCATTTGCTAAAATATATTCCTGAACCTCTTTGCGCATATGAGCTCCCCTTTTTTAATCCTTTCGAAAAGAAAAAGGATGCTGTCCAGAGCCTGGCTGAGAATGCTTCTGTCCGCTTCCGGAAAATGTATTAAGAAGGCTTTGCAACGATGAGATCGACTGGCTCATTTTATTGATTTGTTCGTTCATTTGATTGACATCCATCTTTTTCACCGCTGTCACCATTTTCGAGACAAAATCATTTTTTTGCGGTGTTTCAGGCACAGCTTCAGCAGCTTCTTCCGGTTCCCGATACGGATCCCAAATCGGATCGCTCTCCCCGAAGAGGACCCAATTTTCATATACGTCCTGCCAGCTTCTTTGTTCTTTGCGCACTTCTTTTATCAGCTTGGGATGCTTTTTGACGAATTGTTTAAAGTCATTGATTGAATGATTGGCATGTTGATTCGCCACAATCCTCACCCCCTCCGAAAATCGTTACCTACTACAATGTATCGTTTTGTCGGGCATTGTGTTCGCCTATATTCATTCCCAAATGAATTTTTAGCGATATCCCTATACACTGGTGAAAAAGCCTGACTGAAGGGATGGGAATCGGCCTTATCTGTAAGCTATCAGCACATTCATTCAGACCAGCTTGTATGGAAATAGAAAAAGCCGGGAACCATTCGTCCGCGGCTTTCATTACCATCGCTTAATAAAATTTTGGGTGTAATATTTCCGGTCTACTCCGACACCAAGATGCGTATAATCTGAATTCAGAAGCGCTTTTCGATGGCCTTCGCTATTCAGCCAGCCTTCTACAGCGGCCGGACCGTCCACATAATTGTATGCGATATTTTCTCCCGCTTGCTGAAAGTCAACATGCCCTTCTTCTAAGCGGTCTTTCAGCGAGCCGTATTTTTTAGAGACATGGGAGAAATAATTATTTTCCTTCATATCCTCGCTATGTCCAAATGCCACTTCCGCCGTTGGCTGATCCCACTCAAGCTTCGCAAGTCCATGTTTAACACGTATGACATTCGTCAAATCAAGGATTTGCTTTTCACTCGTTGTTTGGATTTTTCTCCATTTCTCATCTGAAACGGCTTTCGGTTTAATTAATTCCCCGCGGTACACTACCTCATAAGGTCTTTGCTTTACAAAGGTTTGCGCATCAAACGCCCTAATGCTGGATAACTTCCCCTCAAATTTGTCCATATACAGCTGGACATACATCTTTCCAACCTTTACAGTAGGTCTTGTATTGATATCCTCTTCAGAAAATTCAAACCGATAGGAATTTCCTTTATACTCTACATTCACAAATGGTGCCACCTGGGTGGTCTTGAATACTTCGCCAGTTGATTCTCCAATTTTGAAAGGCTTGGCGTTAATATCATTCCCAGCCGCGAATAATGTGACCACTTTATTGTTCAATACCCCGATTTGGATATATTGATCCTTACCTTGATTGTATACCCACCAATCGTAATCATAAGCCGAAGGGTCAATACGTTCAGGTTCCCCGAGCTTTTTCGTTACTTCATCGGCGGGCTTGCCCATGAAGGACAATAACCCTGAAGTCGGCATATGTATTCGTTTGCCGCTTTGCGCTTCCTCATTCGACACCTGAGGCTCGCTGTCATTTGATTTCTTTTCAGGAACAGATCCATATTGAATAAACAGAACGTAGGTTCCGCAGATAATCAAAAGGATAACCATTGCTCTCAATATATTTTTCAATCTATCACCCCCGTGGCGATTCACAATCCCTTGTTTACATCCCATTACAATACAGCCTATTTAACATGTCAAAGATTTATGTGTTAATGAAAAAAGCCTTCTTCTCTATTATCACCCTCGGAAATATCCGATAAGGCGCTGCCGGCACGTTCATTCGTTTGCTCAGATAAAGAAAGATCACCAAGCGTGACAATTCCAGTCAGTTTTTTATTTTTTGTAACTGGTATCCTTCTGAGCTGATGCGATGCCATCAAATGAAGAACCTCATCGACTGAAGCATCTTCCTCCACACTGACAGGTTTTTCGGTCATCGCGTCAGTGATTTTTTGCGAGTTCGGTTTTTTGATGGCGATTCCTCTTAATACGAGATCGCGGTCGGTTACGATGCCGACCAATGTTTCCCCGTCCTCATCAACTACCGGAATCGCTCCTACATTTGCGTCCTTCATCTTTACTGCAGCTTCATATACATTATCTAATACCGTGCAATATTGCAAGTCGGCTGTCATCAGATCTTTTATTTTTGTCATCCGTTTAACCTCCTTTAGTCTAGTGCTATTGTCGTCAAAATTTAATTTTTGCATACTTTCAAAAGAAGAAGATTCATTGAAAGTTTAACGCTTTCATACTATGATTGTCAGGAAAGGTAATTTTTATAAGGAGGGGTCAGTGTTGAAGTTTACTGAAAGCGGACTTGAAGGGGTTAAGGCAGAGCTCAGCTGGCTAGACGACTTAATGGAAAGCAAAGGTCTCATCAGAGCGGGTCAATGGGATTACGAGAGAGTCACCTATGACAAGAAGTTTTCGACGATTGAGGGTACGTTTTACCTGCGGATACAAGGTATTGCGGCAGAAGGCGATGTCGGAAGCGGGCGCGCCGTGATTCAATTAATGTCCCCTCTCCTAGGAAAGCATTACTACCCTCATGGAGTAGAATATGGAGAAACGGAAGAGTTTCCCGTACAGGTTGTGACAAAAAGCAAGGCACTGATTCAGGACATAGCCAACATGTTAAAAACAGTTCAAATGTAACGAAAAGGTACAGCATATTTCGCTGTACCTTTTATGATATCGTCTGCTGAATATACGGCGGCTCCTCCTGTCCGTCCTTTTCCCTTTCTTTCTTCACCCATTGGAAAAAAATAATGGCCAAAAAAGTACCGTACACAATTTCCTGAATGATTTTCATCATGACTGCTCCGAGCTGCTGATCCTCTAACAAAGGCAGTGTATTCAACATCTCTGGCCCTGTTAATGGGACCTGCCCCATCATATCCGCTGGCACACAAAGCCTCATTGCCTCAGCCCATACAGCCGGATCTGTATAGGTGGCGTATAACGGTGCACCGCTGAACATGATCAAGGCGCAAGCAGGTGTGAGCAGCATACCGTCCGCCATAATATAACCCAGCTTCATCAAGCCGCTGAGCTGCCGTAGACGCTCAACCTTATGAACAAGCGGCCACCACATGAAGAACGAAAGCACAAAGATAAGCCAAGTGATTAATGTATGGTAAAATGGATCCGTTTTGACAGTATCAAATATAAGCGGTACATGATATAAAGAAAAAATGCCGTTAAACAAAAGCAAAGCAATTAAAGGCGTCGTAAAAAAGGAAAAAACCGGTTTGATTGAAGGCCTGAAAATGATTTTTTCCCAGAGCCATGCAGGAATTCCCGCGATCAAAAGCGGCGGGACAACCAAATACAGGACGGCCATCTGCACCATATGCGCGCTGAACATAATATGTCCGAGCAGATCAACCGGGCTTCCCTCGGCTGCATATAAAAACAGCATCGCCGACAGAAAGCACACCATCTCTTTACCAGTTATTCGATTCGGCTTTGAAGACATTCGCCTGTAAAAATAGAGATAAAGCGCCGTAATGCCTAACAGGATACAAAAAAGATAAGGGCTCCACATCGCGCGAAACCCAAATATCTCCAACTGATTCATTTCTTCACCTCCGGCGGCTGTTCAAATTACCACCATATAATTGTCACAAACGCAAGCACAGTGATAAACGCGACAAACACCCCTGAATACAAAAACAGTGCCGGCGCCTCATGCCCTTTCTGATTCATATGCATGAAATAATACAGCTGAAAGATGACTTGAATTGCAGCTAGCAAAATAATGAAAGGAATCGTAAACCAGCTGCCGACACCGTCCGTGGCCACAGTCAGAAATGCAACAATCGTAAGACCGATCATTAAACCAAAAGACAGGACTTGATATTTCATCTCCCGGGCATGCTTTTTTTTCTTAAATTCAAGGTCGCTATTGATATGCCCTCTGCTTTTTTTATCGACCATGTTTATCCCACCATCCCCATTAAATATACAACGGTAAAGATGAAGACCCACACGACATCAATAAAGTGCCAGTAAAGGCTGGCAACGTAAAACTTAGGCGCCGTATACAGATTCAGCCCTCTCTTGGCATTGCGGATCATAAGCGTGCTGATCCACATAAGCCCAAATGCCACGTGGGCGCCGTGTGTACCGACAAGCGTGTAAAACGCAGAACCAAGGGCAGAGCTTGTGATGGTAAAGCCAAATTCATGGGTGTAATGCTTGAACTCATAGATTTCCAGTCCTAAAAAGCCCGCCCCCAATAAAATCGTAATTCCCAGCCAAAGCTGCATCTTGCCGAAGGAAAAGTTCTTCATGTGGTACATCGCGTACACACTCGTTAAACTGCTCGTTAATAGAAGCATTGTGGCAATGAATACAAGTGTCACATCGAACATTTCCGTCGTAGGCGGATCACCGGCATTTGAATTCCGGAGCGCAAGAAACGTGGCGAAGAGAGACGCAAACAGAACAGTCTCTCCGCCAAGAAAAAGCCAAAAGCCTAAAAATTTATTTTTCCCTTCCAGGGTTACTTTTTCAGGAGAAGCTGGAAAGGTTTCTGCGGTGAATTTTTCTTGAACTTGCATTATGCCTTCACCCCTTTATCATCGTTCGGCAGTTCCTCTTTATGAATATGATAGCCGTGATCATCAATTACTGAACGAAGCAGCATCGTAATAAATGTGATGCCGAGCCCGATAAAGATCACCGGCAGACCCCAAGCGTAATCACTTCTGTACAGCAGCCCGAACGCTGCGACAAAAAGGCCGAAGGAAATGATGAGCGGCAGGATTGAGCCGTTTGGCATATGAATATCATCAACCGGTTCCGCCGGCGTCATTGATTTGTGCCCTGCCTGCTTCTCGATCCAAAGCGGATCAAGTCCTCTGACAAAAGGAAGCTGTTTAAAGTTATACTCCGGCGGCGGTGAAGAAACGGTCCATTCCAGCGTACGTCCGTCATGCCATGGATCAGCACCTACATATTCACCTTTTACCGATGTCCATATGACATTGACCAGCAGAAGAATAACAGCTGCCGCCATAAAAAACGCCCCGATTGTACTGATCAAGTTGCCGGTTTCCAGACCCTGTCCTGGCAAAAACGTATAAACCCGGCGCGGCATCCCCATTAAGCCGACAAAATGCTGAATGAAAAACGTGAGGTGAAAGCCGATAAAAAACAATACAAATGAAATTTTCCCCATCGTTTCATGCAGAATTTTACCGAACATTTTCGGCCACCAGAAATGAACACCGGCTAAAAGGCCGAATACAACGCCGCCAATAATGACGTAGTGGAAGTGCGCAACCACAAAATACGTATCATGGAACTGATAATCAGCCGCAGCAGCTGCCAGCATGACTCCCGTCACACCGCCGAGCACAAAGGATGGAATAAATGAGACAGCATACAGCATAGCGGTTGTATACTTCACATTTCCTCCCCAAATCGTCAACAGCCAGTTAAAAATCTTAATCCCGGTCGGAATCGCGATAGCCATTGTTGCAACCGCAAAAATCGCATTTGCAATCGGGCCGAGACCAGTCGTGAACATGTGGTGCACCCAAACCATAAAGCCCAGAAAGCCAATGAGCACGATTGCAAAAACCATTGAAGAATAGCCAAACAAACGCTTTCTGGCGAACACAGGGATGACCTCAGAAAAAATACCGAATGCAGGCAAAATTAGGATATAAACCTCCGGGTGGCCGAAGATCCAAAATAAATGTTCCCAAATGACCGTATTTCCGCCAAGCTCCGGATTAAAGAAATTGGTTCCGAACAGCCGATCCAGCATCATGAGAGCCAATCCGACCGTAAGCGGCGGAAACGCAAACAAAATCAATGCCGAGGCCACAAATGTCGTCCATGTAAACAAAGGCAGCCTCATATACGTCATGCCCGGAGCCCTCATGTTGATAATCGTGGCCAAAAAGTTAATCCCGGCTATCAGCGTCCCGAGCCCCGATATTTGGAGTCCGAGGACGAAAAAGTCTATGCCGTGCCCTTTAGAATGAAGCGAAAGTGAGGCATATGACGTCCAGCCCGCATCTGGCGCTCCGCCCAAAAACCAGCTTAGATTTAAGAAAATGCCCCCGAAAAAGAAGAGCCAAAAACCAAGCGCGTTTAAAAATGGAAACGAAACGTCCCGAGCCCCGATCTGCAAAGGCACAACCGCATTCATCAAGGCAAATAAGAGCGGCATCGCAGCAAGAAAGATCATCGTCGTTCCGTGCATAGTCATTACTTCATTGTACGCTTGAGCACTGAGAAACGCATTTTCCGGCTTTGCAAGCTGAATTCTGATAAACATCGCTTCAATTCCCCCGACAAGAAAGAAGAATCCCCCTGCCACTAAATAAAGAATCGCGATTTTTTTATGGTCCACCGTCGTCAAATAATCCCAAAGCATAGATCCGCGCGTCCGCTTTTCTGTAAGCGCATTCAACATATGTGACCTCCCCCAATATCTCCCTTTCTTCCCTACTTGCTTTCCGCTTTTAAGCCTTTTAAGTATTCATAAAGCGCATCTGTTTCGCTGTCTGAGAGCTTTGGATATGTGCCTGTCATTTTGTTCCCCGGCTTTATGCTGTCAGGGTCCTTCAGCCAAGCCTTCACATTTTCTTTGTTGGCCTCTTTCACCCCTGCCACTTTTGTCCTTTCACCGAAGGTCGCCAAGTTAGGTGCCGTTCTAGCGGCTTCTGCACGCTTATCATTCGGCTCTACCGCATGGCAGCTCAGGCAGTTTTTCTCTTTAAACAGTTCTTCACCCTGCTTAGCCAAATCGCTCTCTGCTGTAGATTTATAGTTTTTCATTTCTTTTGTCCAGCCCTGAAATTCCTTTGCAGACATTGTCTTCACCTTAAAATCCATCAGCGCATGTGAAGGGCCGCAAAGCTCTGCACACTTCCCAAAAAACATATCTCCTGCCTCTTTGCTTCGTTTTGAATCAAATGTCAGGAAGAACTTATTTTCATTATCCGTATTCGTATCAAGTTTTCCTCCAACTGAAGGAATCCAGAAGGAATGTTTTACATCAGAGGCTTTTAAATTAAAATATACACGCTGATCTGTCGGTACAATCAGCTCCTGGCTTGTGATAATGCCGTAATCAGGATACTCAAACTCCCACCAGTATAAATTTGCCCTAACATTGACTACAAGAGCATCCTCAGCTTTGCGGCCTTTTTTATCCATTGGTGATGTGTCCGCTAGCTCCAGCGTATATAATACAACAGGAATCACAAGAATAATGAGCAGCAAAATCGGGATCACGGTCCATGTGATTTCTAAAAATTTATTCCCCTCTACCTGTTTCGGTATCGTGTTCTCACCGACCCGTGATCTTCTGAATCTCACAATCACATAAAAGAAGATAACAGATACTACTGCAACAACAACAACCATAATCAATGTGCTGAGCACTGTCAGGTCATACTGTTTATCAGCCACCTCGCCAGCAGGCTTGAGCGTGGATAAAAAAGGTTTTCCACATCCGCTTAATAGAAGCGGCACTAAGGCTAATAATAAAATAAGACGCCAATGCTTTACCATTTCACCCAACCCCTTTTCTGGTCAATACAAAGGCGGAAAGCGGATCGAAATCTATCGCCATCCAACCTATCACCAATAAAGCACTTACATTTCCTCTTCTCTTAAATTATGAGTTTTTTTACTCAAAATGCCATCTATGTATAAAAGTAAAGCCGCCTGATTAAACAAGAGGTCAAGGCGGCATTTACTAGTTGTCATCGTTTATTTTGAAGCGATAAAACAAGCATCATATCTATTTTTTAGAAAAGCGTCAAGACAACCATGGCAACGAAATAGATTGTCATGTAGTTAAGCGAGTAAACGAACATTTGTGTTGCCCACTTCATGATATTCTTGGAGCGGAATCCCATTAAGCCAAGAATCAGCCAGCCGATATTTAACAGCAAGCCGAGAATCACAATCGGAAGACCCAGGCTACCAAGGAAAAACGGAAGCGGCATCAGGCACGCAACCCACACAATAATTTGTCTTTTTGTCACTTCAAATCCGTATACGACAGGAAGCATCGGAATATTTGCAGCTCTGTAATCCTCTGTTTTCTTAATAGCCAATGCTAAGAAGTGAGGAATCTGCCAAATAAATAAAATCATGAATAACACCCATGCTACGACACCGATATTCCCTTCCACTGCCGTCCATCCAATAAGCGGCGGCACTGCACCGGAAACGCTTCCTACTACTGTGTTAATCGTATAGCGGCGTTTCGTCCACATTGTGTACAATACAACATACGTAAAGACTCCGATAAAACCGATAACAGCAGCCATGACAGTTGTCATCAGCAGCATGATCAATCCTAAAGCAACCAGCAAAATTCCAGACCATAACGCCTGACTCGGCTGAATTTTACCCGTAACCGTCGGTCTTACTTTCGTACGCTCCATAAGATGGTCAATGTCCCGGTCATACCAGTTATTGATCGCACAGGAGCCCGCAATAATCAGTGAAGACCCGATTAACGTAAGAAGAACGGTGTTTATATTGCCTAAAAAACTTAAACCGGAAATATGCAGTGCAAGCCACATTCCAGTGAAAGTCGTGATGAGGTTAGAATTGACGATCCCTATTTTAATAAGGGACAGAAAATCTTTCCATGCCGTTGTTTCTTCAATTTGTCCGTCTATAGCTGTATCATTTAAGATTCTGGAGTTAGCCATAACGTAAACCTCCCTTACAAACCTAACGCAGGAGAATAAAATAACCTGCAACTCTATCATACAAGATAACATCTTGTAAAAAAACATCCTATTAAATATTAAACGACAAACAGGAATTTATTTGTGAACTTTTTATGAATTTTACCAAAGATGAAGGCAATCTCCAAATCGGCATTGCGTTTACCTTATTTCTATCAGACCCGGCATGAATAATCAAGTGTACATTTTCCAGAAGCCGTCATTCTATTATATTTTTGTGAACAAAAGGCTCTGGGAATTGCCACAAAACACATATTCGCTTACACTTGGAACGTATATAAAATTGCAGCAGTATGTTGAGAAGGTGAATATTGTATGAATAAAGCATTAAAAGCTCTCGGTGTTCTGACGACATTTGTCATGCTAATTGTTTTAATCGGGGGTGCCCTCGTTACAAAAACAGGTTCCGGCCAAGGATGCGGCAGACAGTGGCCGCTGTGTCACGGCCGTTTTTTCCCTGAACTGAATCCGGCTTCAATTATTGAATGGAGCCACCGATTCGCAAGCGGAATCTCTATTATCCTTGTGCTAAGCCTTGCGTTTTGGTCATGGAGAAAAATCACGCCGATTTTCCGTGAAACAACGTTTCTCGCGATCATGTCAATTATCTTTTTATTTCTTCAGGCATTGCTTGGCGCATTGGCTGTCGTATTCGGTTCGAACGCGCTGATTATGGCGCTTCACTTCGGCATCTCATTAATTTCTTTTGCTTCAGTGCTTATTTTGACATTGCTCATATTTGAAGCTGATAAATCAGTCAGAACACTGGTTAAGCCGCTTCAAATCGGCAAAAAGATGCAATTTCACATGATAGGAATTTTAATATATTCCTATATCGTTGTGTATACAGGCGCATATGTAAGACACACTGAATCAAGTCTGGCATGTCCTGATGTGCCGCTGTGCAGCCCGCTGAACAATGGACTTCCGACCCAATTCCATGAATGGGTGCAAATGGGCCACAGAGCAGCAGCCTTACTGTTATTTGTATGGATTATTGTTGCCGCTGTTCATGCTATTATCTCCTATAAAGATCAAAAACAGATCTTTTGGGGATGGATCTCATGTCTTATTTTCATTACATTACAGGCACTGTCCGGGATTATGATCGTATACTCTGAACTGGCTCTGGGCTTTGCACTTGCCCACTCGTTCTTTATTGCCTGTCTGTTTGGCGTTCTATGCTACTTCTTATTATTGATTGCTCGTTTCCGTTACGAATCCAGGCAATCATAAGGACTCAAGACCAAAGCCTTAGGCGGCTTTGGTCTTTTTTCATGTCTTGTTTTGGCGCTTTATTGTTTCAATGGCCAGCCTTCGCTGAACTTGATGATCAGTGAGCGGCTCACTTAAGGCTGTCTCCTTTCTCATCGTGATTATAGAAATTTCATATGCATCTATAGCCCGCGAACATAAGTATTAATCATTTTGGCCATTGGAAAATCAGATAGTGCTTATAGAAATATGCATGGACTACTACAAAGCATCTAAAAAATTGGTGGTATATAAGCCTCTTTTTATTTTGGACTTGTGACAGTACTGTATAATCTCTGAAGTCCCCTTATATCTCTTCTAACCATCTGTTTCACTCCACATTTTCTATATAAAAAACAAGAGTGTATATCATTGATATACACTCTTGTTTTTTTTATGCTTTTTCAATTTCGAGAAGCAGATCTCCCGTTTGGATCGGCTCGCCATTTTTCACATGAACCTGCTTGATTGTTCCTGAGAAAGGCGCCTGAACCGTTGTTTCCATTTTCATCGCTTCATTAATCATCAAATGATCACCTTTATTGACTTTTGTGCCTGCTTCAGCCAATACCTTAATAACGGTTCCAGGCATGGAAGCTGCGATGTGGCTTGGATTTGTCCGGTCTGCTTTCAGCCTTTCCTGAACGGAAGACTTAATGCTTTCATCTTTAATGACTACTTCACGCGGCTGCCCGTTGAGTTCGTAATAAACGACGCGGGTGGCGTCAGGCTGAGGCTCACCGATTGAAATCAGCTTAACGATCAGCGTTTTGCCGCGCTCAATTTCAACTTCTATCTCTTCACCTAATGTCATACCGTAGAAGAATGTCGGTGTATCTAATACCGAGATGTCTCCATAGCTTTCTGTCGTTTTCACATAATCAGTGAAGACTTTAGGATAAAGGGCATACGCCACAGCATCCTGATCTGAAATTTCCAAGTTATGCTGCTCTTTAAATTCCTGTTTGATCGCTTCAAATGACACCGGCTCAAGCAGTTCGCCCGGTCTGACTGTAATCGGCTCCTGTCCTTTTAAGATCAGCTTTTGCAGTTTTTCCGGGAATCCGCCATGAGGCTGGCCGATATTTCCTTTAAAAAGCTCCACGACAGAATCAGGGAAATCTAAAGATTCACCTTTTTCGTAAACGTCTTTTTCAGTCAGATTGTTTTGCACCATGTAGAGTGCCATATCTCCGACTACTTTTGAGGAAGGCGTTACCTTGACGATGTCACCGAACATATCGTTCACGCGTCTGTACATTTCCTTGACTTCGTTCCAGCGGTCGCCAAGGCCTACTCCCTTGGCTTGCTGCTGCAGGTTGCTGTATTGGCCCCCTGGCATTTCGTGTTCATAAATTTCAGTATGCGGAGACTTCATTCCGCTTTCAAATTCACTATAATATTTACGCACCGACTCCCAATATTGGGACAGCAATTCAACGCCTTGGACATTCATTTCCGGACGGCGGTCGTTGCCTTCCATCGCATGATAAAATCCGCTCGCGCTAGGCTGTGACGTTAATCCCGCCATTGAGCTGACCGCCACGTCTATGATATCAACGCCGGCTTCAACAGCTTTCGCATACATATAAATACCGTTTCCACTCGTATCATGCGTATGAAGGTGAACCGGAATGTCGATCGTTTCTTTCAACGCAGAAACGAGCTCATATGCAGCCTGCGGTTTTAACAGCCCTGCCATATCTTTAATCCCGAGAATATGGGCTCCGGCCGCCTCAAGCTCCTTCGCCATCGATGTATAATATGCAAGGTCGTACTTCGTCCGGTTCTTGTCAAGGATATCTCCCGTATAACAAATCGCAGCTTCTGCCACTTTGCCGGTATCCCTAACAGCATCAATGGCTAACGTCATCCCTTTTACCCAGTTTAAGCTGTCGAAAATACGAAACACATCAATACCGGATTGAGCTGATTGCTTCACAAATTCTTTAATCACATTGTCCGGATAATTCGTATAGCCGACCGCATTTGATGAGCGTAGCAGCATCTGGAATAAGGTATTCGGCACTTCTTTGCGAAGATCTTCCAAACGCTTCCACGGATCTTCTTTCAGGAATCGGTAGGCTACATCGAAGGTCGCGCCTCCCCACATTTCCATACTGAATAGTTCAGGCCATAACGCAGCCGTCGGATTTGCGATTTTTTTCAAATCATGCGATCTGATTCTAGTTGCCAATAACGATTGGTGGGCATCCCTGAATGTCGTATCAGTTAAAAGGACAGATTTCTGCTCCTTAACCCAATTTGCAAGCCCTTCTGCGCCTTTTTCATCGAGAATTTGCTTTGTTCCTCTGGCAGGCTGCTGATCAACGTCTACTTTTACGCTTAACGGTTTGTCAAACGCCGGTTTTTCTTTTTTCCCGATTCCGGGGAAACCGTTTACTGTCACATTGCCGATGTAAGTGAGCATTTTCGTTCCGCGGTCTTTTTGTTTAGGGAAATTAAATAATTCAGGCGTTGTATCAATGAAAGACGTATCATATTGCCCTGTCAGGAACTTCTCATGTTTTGCAACGTTCTCAAGGAATGGAATGTTCGTTTTTATGCCTCTGATTCTAAACTCCTGAAGGTTTCGCACCATTTTGGCAGCTGCCTGTTCAAACGTTAAAGCCCAAGTTGAAAGCTTAACGAGAAGCGAATCATAGTATGGTGTGATCACGGCACCCTGGAAGCTGTTTCCGGTATCAAGACGGACACCAAAACCGCCGCCTGAGCGGTAAGCCATGATTTTTCCTGTATCAGGCATGAAATCATTTTGCGGATCCTCAGTCGTAACCCGTGACTGAATGGCATAGCCGATTGTAAAAATGTCCTTTTGCTCAGGAATATTTACTTTTTTGCTGTGAAGGCTGTGCCCTTGGGCAACAAGGATCTGAGTTTGAACAATATCGACACCAGTAATCATTTCTGTTATCGTGTGTTCAACTTGTACGCGAGGGTTTACTTCAATAAAGTAGAACTCGTTGTTTGCAACAAGGAATTCGACCGTCCCCGCATTTATATAGTTTACATTTTTGGCAAGCGCAACTGCCGCCTCACAAATTTGGTCCCTTAATTCAGGTGACAGCGAGACACTCGGCGCCACTTCAATGACTTTTTGATGGCGTCTTTGAACGGAGCAATCCCTCTCAAAAAGATGGACGACATTTCCCTGCTTGTCTCCAATGACCTGAACCTCAATATGTTTCGGATTCTCAATTAATTTTTCTACATAAACTTCATCATTGCCAAAGGCTGCTTTCGCCTCTGATTTAGCACGCTCATATGCTTCTTTGACTTCACTTTCAGATCTGACAATCCGCATACCGCGGCCGCCGCCGCCAAGCGAGGCTTTAATGATGATCGGATAACCGTTAGCTTGTCCAAATAGTTCGACGGCTTCAAGCGTTTCGGCAGGACCGTCGCTTCCCGGAATCACGGGGATTCCCGCTTTTTCTGCCTGCTCACGCGCTTTTACCTTGTCACCAAACATATCGAGATGCTCGGATTTTGGCCCTATGAATACGATGCCTTCTTCTTCACATCGTCTCGCAAAATGAATATTTTCAGATAAGAAACCGTATCCCGGATGAATTGCATCGACTTTGTTTCTTTTCGCAATATCAATGATACCTTCAATATCCAGGTAAGCATCAATCGGTTTTTTCCCTTCACCGACCAAGTATGCTTCATCCGCTTTGTACCGATGGTAGGAACCGGAATCTTCTTTTGAATAGACCGCAACTGTACGAATATTCAACTCGGTACACGCCCGGAATATTCGGATTGCAATTTCTCCCCTGTTTGCTACTAATACTTTTTGTATCGATTGCTGAGACAAACTTTTCTCCCCCTTACCCGAATGGAATATAATCTATCATAGCGGAATATCCTTCCCCTGTACACACTTGTTTTTTACAGATAAACAGTTTTTTTGAGCTGTTTCTTTTTCATTCCCTTCGGCGCCAAGGGCTCTTTCTTTTTCTTATTCTCTGAATATTTCACAAACATGCTGATATTCGCTAATATCCCCATACTCGCCAGCAGCAGCACTAAAGAAGAGCCCCCGTAACTGATAAATGGCAGCGTAACCCCTGTAATCGGAATTAATCCGCTGACACCGCCAAGGTTGATAAACGATTGTATGGCAATCATGCTTGAAATGCCGATCGCCAGAAGACTTCCAAACGGGTCCTCGCATTTTCTGGCTATATAAAAACCTTTAATGACGACAAAGCCCAATAAGAAAACCACAAACAATACCCCAAAAATGCCGAGCTCTTCAGCAATGACAGCCATAATAAAGTCAGTGTGTGATTCAGGCAGATATCCGTATTTTTGGATACTTTCACCGAGCCCCAAGCCGAAAATGCCGCCTGAGCCGATCGCATAATAAGAATTGATCACTTGTAAACCTGATGAATTTGCATACTTAAATGGGTCTTCAAGACTCTCAAAACGCGCCAAACGGCCTTTAGTTAAAATTTGATCCTGATTTAAATAGAGAATCGGGCTGACTAAAATTAAAACAATTCCGCCGAGCAAAAGCAGCCTCACCAGCGTCTTTCCGCTGAAGCCGGAGCACAAGATCATGCACGTCGCAATTAACCCTATAATCATGGCTGTACCGAAATCTGGCTGCATGGCAATTAACCCGCAAATTATAAGCGTCATGACTACCGGAGGGGCTACTCCCGTTAACAGATGGTCGATATAACTTTGTTTTTTTGCATATACGGCTGCAAGGTATAAAATCACGACCAGTTTCACAAACTCCCCCGGCTGAATACTCATTCCGCCGATTTTAAACCAGCTCTGCGCGTTTCCGGCAACATGCCCGAATACAAACAGTGAGATAAGCGCAAGAACAGATACAAGCAGTATCCCCTTCTGAAACCTTTGATGGGCCAGTGCTTTATAAGGAAACAACGCCATGAGAATAAATAGAGCGCCACCCGCAATTAAAGCAAACAGCTGCCGCATGAAGAAAAAATTACTGCTTACTCCATACCGGGAGACAGCCGTAATCATGCTTGAGCTGTATACCATCACTAAACCGAATCCGCATAATAAAACGATTGCGAATATCAGTGAGTAATCATAAGATTTTAGCATTTTTTTTAACATAACATCCTCTTCCCTGCTTCTAACTTCCATTATCTATGGTTTTTATGTATTTATCTTTTTTATTTTACTACAATTTATCAAACGAGACGAAGAATCTCTATACGATTCGGAAGGAATGTGTAAAAAAAGACCGTCTTTTATGAGATGAGAGAAAAATAGCGGTTATAAAAAAACCCAAACTGTTAATAAGTTTGAGTTTTATCATTTATTTAGCTGTAAACGCGTCATGTAAAGCAGACAATTCGCGTTCCAATGTGTATAAAAGGTCTTTACCGTCTTTTTCATCAACCAATCCCAGGCGGACAGCAAAATCGATTTCCCTCGAAAGCCCGAACATTTGAGTATCTAAAACCTCTTCATATAGAGGACATTGAGGCATCGTTAAGTTATCCATTTGTACTCGGATCAGCTTCAAAATCTTCTCAGCGTCCACTTTTAAGAGTTCAAAAGCTTTTTGCCGATGGTCAACTATCATCTCTGAAGCCAAAAGTATCCCTCCGTTCCCCAGGCGAGTACCTAATTCTTCTATTTATCATAAAGGGTATCAACAGAAAATGCAAGAGGATTTAAGCATATGACATAAATTAAAAAATACTCAGCCTGTACATCTCAGACATTATTTCCAAAAGCTTTACACCTGCAATGCTGTTCCCTTTTTCGTCTAATGCGGGGCCGAATATGCCGATCCCGAAATCGTAAGGCGAAATGCCCATAATCCCGCCGGATACGCCGCTTTTCGCAGGAATTCCGACCTTAATTGCGAATTCCCCGCTTGCATTGTACATTCCGCACGTCACCATAAACGTTTTGCAAATTCTAGCGACATCTTTTGAGATGACTTGCTCCCCAGTCTCTGGATGTCTGCCGTTCAATGCAAATACAGATCCGATTTTCGCTAAATCCAGGCTGTTCATCTCAATCGCGCATTGCTTCGTGTATAAATCCATTACTGCTTCTACATCATCTTCAAAAATGCCGTACTGCTTCATATAATAACACATCGCCCGATTAATCATTGAAGTGCTGTATTCAGATTCAGCCACTTCCCGGCAATATGTAATCTCTTGGTTGTTTGTCAGCCTTCTGATAAAAGAAAGCAAATAATCAAGTCTCTCTTTCACCGTTCTTCCTCTTATCAGACTTGTCACTACCAATGCCCCGGCATTAATCATAGGGTTTAACGGCTTGCTCGGATTCACTGTTTCAAGCTTGATAATTGAATTAAACGGATCACCGGTCGGCTCCTGTCCAACATAACTGAAGACCTTATCTTTGCCGTATTCCATTAACACCAAAGCAAGGGAAAGGACTTTCGATATACTTTGAAGCGTAAATGTTTTTTCTACGTCACCTGCTGACAGACAAACATTATTGGAATAATAAATCGCCACTGACAGGTCGTGTTTATCAGCTTTTGCCAAGGCGGGAATATAGCTGGCTACCTCCCCCTTGTCCGTTACTTTTTTCGCCTTTTTCACTAAGGCTTCAAGCTCATCATTATGCCGGCATACCATGCAAACACCCTCGTTCCCTCAGCATTTCAATACACATAATTTGTACACAAAGTGACAATTCATGCGAAAACTTTTATAATTTTGAGAGAAGGGGGTCATATCATGAGCGTTATCCAAGTAAAAGGCAATGTTACATATCCAATTACCATTGATCCAAGCGTATGGATTTTTGATGATCGCAAATTTTCGTTTGACCGCAAAGGGGACAGTCAAGACACATATTTACAATCAGCCGGGGATGAATCAGACCTTGATCCGGAACGCGTCATCAGAGAGGGGCGAATCGCGCCGCCTACATTAAAGACGGAAAAGCAATATGAGAAGCAAAAACTGATGAACGGCAGTTTCGCAATGATACTTGGGACTGTCCTGAAAAATGCTGAGCCGAACAGCTCTGCGACACAATGTGTATTTGTCACAAGTTCGGGAAAGGCCGCCGTTTCTCTGGAAACCGCTCTGAACAGTATTGTCCATTTCAGTGAGGCAGGCAAGCCGATTCAAGAAGGCGGCCCCGTGCATATTTACTTTGAAGACCCGGTTCATCACAAACAGCCGATTACCGATGTAAAAGAGATCGAAATCATTTAATGTTACAGCAAATCAGCTGCGAGCTGGGCGAGACCTGATCTCTCACCTTTTAACAGCTTCACGCTGCCTGAGATGGGTTGTCCTTTAAACCGCTCAACCACATAGGCCAAACCATTGTTCAGACTGTCTAAATATGGGTGATCAATTTGTTCAGGGTCACCCATTAAGACAATTTTACTGCCTTCACCGACTCTCGTCAGCAAAGTTTTCACCTCATGCCTGGTCAAATTTTGCGCTTCATCAATGATAATAAATTGATCTGGAATGCTTCTCCCTCTGATATAAGTCAGCGCCTCTACCTGAATTGAGCCAATTCCCGCCAAAATAGCATCAAGCTCCCCTGGTTTTTTCGCATTAAACAGAAACTCTAAGTTGTCAAAAATCGGCTGCATCCAAGGCTTTAGCTTTTCCTCTTTTTCGCCTGGCAAATACCCGATGTCCTTGCCAACAGGAACAATCGGCCTTGCGACGACCAGCTTTTTATATATTCCCAAGTCTTCTGTCTGTAATAGCCCTGCCGCCAAAGCTAAGAGTGTTTTGCCGGTTCCCGCTTTTCCGATCAGGGTGACAAGCGGAATATCTTCCCGCAGCAAAAGCTCTAATGCCATTGTCTGCTGTACATTTTTCGGCCTGATTCCCCATATATGTTCATCATCAAATACGAGTCTTTTTAATACCGTTCCGGTTTTGTCTGCAATTCCGACTGCCGAGGAGGATCCTCCTAGCTCATCCTTCATTAAAGCAAACTGATTCGGATAAAACGCATGCTGTTTCACATCGTTTACTGAAATTTGATTTTTCCCGTAAAAAGAGCTGAACAGCTGCTGGCTGATATATAAATCTTTATAGCCGCTGTACATTTCATCATTGTCTACAACCCGGTCATTCAAGAAATCTTCAGCAAGCAGTCCGATTGCGTCGGCTTTAACCCTGACCAGTACATCCTTACTGACGAGGATAACCGGCCTGCCATTTTCCTTGGTTTCTTCCTCGAGGCTCAAGTTTTTCGCAACGGCTAATATGCGATTATCGTTCGTCTTTTCAATAAAGATCTCTTGCAGCTGGTGAAACGAACGATGATTCAGTTCAATTCTCAGTGTGCCGCCGGTGTCAAGCGGTACATGCTCATGCAGCCTGCCCTTTTGTCTTAGCGCATCGATTAGCTTAGATACGTGCCTTGCATTCCTCCCAACTTCGTCCATATACCGTTTTTTTGAATCAACCTCTTCTAAAACGACAGCAGGGATGACAACCTCATTTTCTTCAAAAGAAAATATCGCGTTAGGATCCTGTAATAACACATTCGTATCTAACACATAAATTTTACTCAAGTCTCAGCCTCCTGATATAAGGGTCAAAGTTCTTCCTGCTTCTCTTTTGATGAAAAAGGTGAATGCCTGCTAAAATATATGTTTTTGTGCATAAAGATAGAAGGTTAATTCAACAATAAAATTAATGAAAGCATTTTAAGGAGGGAACCCGCAAGTGCGAATTCTTTTCATTATCATACAGCTGACACTTATCCTGTCCGCTTGTGCCTATCAACAAGGAAAACAGGGCCAGAATGTTGAAAAAGAATCAACAAGACAGCAGGAGACTAGACCGATTCACGTAAAGGACACAACTCAAGAAACAAAAGACAATGGAACAAGAACGGATATTGCCAAGCATCTTGTCAGCGTTGCTGAAAAAAACCCCGACGTCAAGGATGCAACAGCCGTTGTGCTGGGAGGCTATGCTGTTGTTGGGATTGATGTCGATGATACTTTGGACAGAAGCAAAGTGGAAACCATTAAATATTCTGTAGCTCAGGCGCTAAAGAATGATCGATATGGCGCCAACGCAGTAGTCATTGCTGATCCCGATACGGTCAGCCGCCTTCGTGAAATGAGCAGAGAAATCAGCGAGGGCCATCCGGTAACAGGCATACTGGATGAATTAGCTGCAATTGTCGGCCGAGTGCTTCCCGAAGTGCCTAACGATGTGATTGACAATGAAGACGAACCGCAAACAAAGCAGCAAAATGACCAATTAAATAGAAAACAGCAACAGGAAATGGAGAAGGAGCAAAACGATCAATCTGATCATCATATGAAAAAGAACAACAATGACTAAGCTATAGCCTTGCGCTTTAGCTTTTTCTTATTTTGGACAGCTTCTGATCCGTGCTATAATACATGTTAGTGAAAGAGGTGATATGATGAGGGTCAAATGTTCTATTTGCGATAAAATTGAAACAATTGATGATGATACCCTGATCGCGAAACGGCTTCGAAACCGCCCGATCCATACATATATGTGCCAAGACTGCCACGATCGGATTGCCAAAAAAACAGAGGAACGGCTGAAAACGGGAAAATTTACTTTTCACCCGGGACAGCAGAAAAAAGAAAAAGTCAAAAAATAAAGCGGCCGCTTAACCATACAGAACACAAAAAAGACTCAGCTTTCAGCTGAGTCTTTTATGATTTTGCAGACTGTCCTTTTTTCGACTGATACAGCCGGATTTTGTAAATGATTAAAATCAGCGCAGCGACGACCAATCCTTCTGCCACGGGCAAAAACACCCCTAAAAAAGTCAAAACAGTGCAGCCCAACGCCAAAAATACATACACCACTGCAGATTTTAATACAGGAAGCCGTTTAGCAAATCCAAGCTTAAATACAATAACGGCCAACACAAAAATCGTGCCGTACAGCAGCCACATGCCTGCCGCAGGCTGCCGGTCTACTTGATATAGAGCGGCGAAGAACGACAGACGTTCGCTTACGTCATTCAAAAAGATTCCCTCCCCTGTAAACGTACGGGTTCTATCTTTTCAAATTCTGCACGAGATTAAGACAATCCTGCTGTTTTTTTCTTTTTAGCTGCTTTTTCACGTTCGTTCTTATTGAGGATCTTCTTTCTTAAACGGATGGATTCAGGTGTTACTTCACAATATTCATCTTCGTTTAAGTACTCTAGAGACTCCTCAAGAGACATGATGCGCGCTTTTTTAATTGTAGTTGTCTGATCCTTTGTCGCGGAACGGACGTTTGTTTGCTGTTTCATTTTGCTGACGTTAACAACAAGGTCATTGTCACGGTTATGCTCTCCAACGATCATTCCTTCGTATACTTCAGTACCCGGCTCAACGAAGATGACACCGCGGTCTTCAATTCCTTGAATACCGTATGATGTTGCTTTTCCGTTTTCCATTGACACAAGTACACCTTGACGGCGTCCGCCGACTTGGCCTGCCTGCATCGGCTGGTAGCTGTCAAACGTATGGTTCAAAATACCGAATCCGCGTGTTAATGATAGGAATTCTGTAGAGTAACCGATCAATCCGCGGGAAGGGACTGTAAAGATGAGACGGACTTGGCCGTTTCCGTTGTTGATCATATCAACCATTTCGCCTTTGCGGGCACCCATTGATTCCATGACAGAGCCAGTATGCTCTTCAGGAACATCAATTTGCACACGTTCAACAGGCTCACAGCGTACGCCGTCGATTTCTTTGATAATAACTTCAGGTTTTGACACTTGAAGCTCATAGCCCTCACGACGCATATTTTCAATTAAAATTGACAAGTGCAGCTCACCGCGTCCTGAAACAACCCAAGCATCAGGAGAAGCTGTTGGCTCAACACGCAAGCTCACATCCGTCTGAAGCTGTGATTGAAGACGCTCTTCGATTTTGCGGGCCGTTACATATTTGCCTTCACGGCCTGCAAACGGACTGTTATTCACGACAAATGTCATTTGAAGTGTCGGCTCATCAATGCGAAGCACCGGAAGCGGATCTTGATGGTCTACAGGACATACCGTTTCACCAACGTTGATATCTTCCATCCCGGAAACCGCAACGAGGTCTCCCGCTTTTGCTTCTTCAATTTCCACACGCTTTAAGCCTTGGAAACCAAAAATCTTTGTAACACGGAATGACTTTGCCGTTCCGTCAAGCTTCATAAGAGAAACCTGCTGTCCGACTTTCATTGTGCCGCGGAATACGCGTCCGATTCCGATACGGCCTACATAGTCGTTGTAGTCAAGAAGGGCAACTTGGAATTGAAGCGGCTCCTCTGCATTATCAACAGGTGCCGGAACATGCTTAATAATGGTTTCATATAAAGCTTCCATGTTTTCATCCTGTTGTTTCGGATCAAGACTCGCTGTTCCATTAATCGCGGAAGCATATACCACCGGGAACTCGAGCTGCTCTTCATTAGCATCAAGCTCAATGAACAGATCCAGAACTTCATCGATAACTTCCTCTGGACGAGCAAAGTCACGGTCAATTTTGTTTACAACAACAACAGGGTTCAGGTTTTGCTCAAGAGCTTTTTTCAGAACAAAACGAGTTTGAGGCATACAGCCTTCATATGCGTCAACGACAAGCACTACGCCGTCAACCATTTTCATAATCCGTTCTACTTCTCCCCCAAAGTCTGCGTGTCCAGGGGTGTCCAAAATATTGATACGTGTATCTTTATAGTTAATCGCAGTATTTTTCGCCAATATTGTAATGCCGCGTTCGCGTTCAAGATCATTAGAGTCCATTGCGCGTTCAGCAACCTGTTCGTTGGCACGGAACGTACCAGCCTGATGTAAAAGCTGATCGACTAGAGTCGTTTTCCCATGGTCAACGTGGGCAATAATCGCGATGTTGCGAAGATCATTTCGAAGTTTCACTTTTTCATCTCCTAAAAAAATTAGATAACTTTCATATTATATCACACATCCTCTTTAAAAGCGTCACGTTTTTCTGTAAACTTAATATAAGACGTAAAAGGGGATGGAAATTATGAAAAAAATGAATTGGCTTTTACTATTATTTGCATTTGCAGCGGTTTTCAGCATTATGCTGATCGGCGTCTTTATCGCTGAAAAAAGCCCTGCAGGCATTATCGCCAGCATTGTACTTGTTTGCGCTGTCATGGGCGGCGGATTTACATTAAAAAAGAAAATGCGCGAACAAGGCTTGCTTGATTAAAAGCATTGCCCCGCCGGCGACATTGTAATCAAAAAACACCGCAAAGAAAGCGGTGTTTTTCATTTCTTTAAGCCTTATCTCCCCTGTTTCTTAGTCAGGAAGATGCAAAACAGCCTACATACATAGACAATCGTTCTAACGGTCACACGTGCAGCCTTCAAAAAGTAGTTCGGCAACGATACGCATAAAATACCATAGCGCCTATTCCTCCACCGGAAACTACTCCCTATAATGGAATTTGTAGCACAATTCACAAAAGGGAGAGAAGAAACATGAAGAAAACATTTGTAAAAAAAGCTATGTTAACGACTGCCGCAATAACCTCAGCTGCTCTATTAACGTTCGGTCCTGATGCAGCCAGCGCAAAAACACTGGTTGATAACACTGCTGTTCAACTCCAGCATCAGGCGAGCACTAATGAAGATCTCAATACATTCATTGATATATTAAATCAATGTATATACGAACAAGACGGTGTATATTATTTTGACAGCGAAAAAGCTGTCGAGTTAGGAATGACAAAAGAAGAGGCTCAGGTAATTGCTACACTCTGGGAATCGACATCAGAATTTTTCAGCATTGTTTCACAATGTGTGTATCTCGAGGATGGAAATTACAAATTTGATACAGAAAAAGCAGTTGAACTTGGCTTCACAGAAAAAGAAGCACTTGCACTTGAACAATTTTTCTCCGCTGTTTCTCTCAAGATTCACATTCTTCAAGCAGCCATTGTGCTACAAGATGATGTGTACAGCTATGATAAAGACGCAGCGCTACAAGCAGGTGCAACGCCACTGCAAGCTGACGTTTATGAAAAACTCTTCAGTGCCCTGTCACAAGAACAGCTTGCCGCTATTTACGATATGATTCATCCCCAGGCTTAATGTGAAAAAGCGCTTGCCGGAATCGGACAAGCGCTTTTTTTTATATCAGCAGTTTGATGATCAGCATCACGGCAACCGCCGCTCCAAACCAGCAGGCGGCTTTCATAATCAGTAATCCATAGTACCTCTGTTTAAAACGCAGTTCTTCTTCCGGCAGAAAAGCCTCCTCAACGGCCTGTTCGCTTTCCAATTCAAATGGCTCAGCCATCGTGTCATACATGTCTCTGCAGCTGCTGCACATTTTTAAATGCTCTTCTATAACGTGTTCCGTTTCTCTTTTACAATCACCTTCAAGATACAGAGGAA
Organism: Bacillus sp. 9.4; assembly: GCF_055486415.1. Lineage (NCBI taxonomy): Bacteria > Bacillati > Bacillota > Bacilli > Caryophanales > Bacillaceae > Bacillus > Bacillus sp. 9.4. Next base: position 436,499 of record NZ_JBVFMU010000002.1, read on the forward strand.
GCAGGTCTCTTACTAGAAAGCAGGTCATATCCGCTCCTCCTCTCTACTTTTCGTCATGTTTTTCTTTAGCTCTAATCTAGCCCGGTGCAATGTGGTTTTCACCTTAGAAAGACTCCAACCTAATATCTCAGCGATTTCTTCATAAGAAAGCTCTTGGAATTCTCTTAAAATCAAAACGGATTGATGCTGATTTTTTAACTTCAGGAGCTCCTGCCGCAGTGTTTCGCTTTTCACCGTCCGTGACAGATACTGTTCAGGCTGCTCATAAGTTGTTTGCGTTAACCCTTCATTTTTGCTGATATCAGTAAATTGGTATTTGACATCCCTGCGGTACCAATTGATAAAGGTATGATGCGCAATGGTGTAGAGCCATGTTCTGATGGAAGAATGCCCCCTAAACGAAGCCAGACCGTTAAGAGCTTTCACAAACGTGTCCTGCGCTAAGTCCTTGGCTGTTTCAAGATGATGAGTCCTTCTGAATAAATAATTTAAAATTTCTTGATAATACTGTCGATACAAGTCCTCAATGGAATCCCTATGCTTCATTAAAAGTAAAACCACACCGTCATCCAAATGGCCAATAAAATGAAACAGATATACATGGAAGACAGGTATACTTTCATATATCTGATTTGGCTTTCTTCTTCAGCACCGGGACTTCTCTTTAAACAAGTTTTACTCTTTAAGTCTTCCGCATTCTTTTGGAATTGGGATTCATGCTGTTTCATCCATTCCATTGATTCATCCTCTAGCTCTCCTTCTTTATACAGGTCGTATAGGTCTACAAAAACAGACTCTTTTTCTTTATGATTCATAAAGACTTTTCACCTCTTGTGTTTCTCCATCCACTACATAGGCATCATGGCGATTTGAACCAAACGGCTGAATAATGATCAGCCATGCATAATGCCGTTCATCCCCTCTTTGAACGATAATCGGGCGCATACGCTTTTTGTAAATGACATCCTGATATAGAGAAGCTACTTTTTCGTAAGCCAATGTTCCATTACGATATGTATAGGGGAATGACTGATCAGGTGTATCGCTGTATACATAAACGTTTAGCTGACCTTGATCTTCAAAAAACTCATATGTTTTAGAAGAATCAGTATACATCACCATGTCACCCTGACTGCTTTTTTTCTTCTTTTCTGATCCACGAGCATCGAAGATCGATAATATCTGATGCTGCAGCCGGCTGTTAGCCATTGAGATATTCTTTTTCATCGGAAGCGAAAGACTATGTAAACAACCGGATTCGCCCTCAAATTCCAAAACAATTCCACCTTTTGTTTCCACTCTCACCATGCTTCCGAGCAGGCTATTGCTTTCAATATCAGTGATCTGATAAGGCTGTTTTGAGATGTTCAGTGCTGTAAACATTTGTTCCACTTTATCGTGAATGTTTTGTTCTGTTATATGAACATGCAGAAGAGAGTCAAGCCGATAAATCGAAGGATCTTCACTAAAACCCATTAAGGTTTCCTTTTCCCAATAAAATACCGCGCCATCATCAGCATGATCTTTTTTATGAAGTTGATTTTTCAGGTAAATACGTACGACTGTCTGGCCGTCTTCTTGAGATACCTTTGTTTCGATATGATCCTTATGTAACACACGTCCGTGTCGCTCAAGGAAAGCGATGGACTTTCGCTTGTACTCCTGATTCGTTAGCTTTTTCCCATGTGCTTTTTGTAAGTATTCATAATTACGAATCAGTTGCGATACTTCATCTACCTCAGCTTTATAACCTTTGCTTTCAAATGAGTAGAAATAATGCACATCCATGTTTGTATCGCGCAAATACAATGTCTCATCCGTAGGAAAAAATGACTTTAAAATCTGTTCCGCTTTTTCTGATGAAATGTGCTCCCCGACAAAATTGAATGAATCATGGACATTTGCTGGCTTTGATACAGCGAAAGTAGCCGTTCCTATGTTATATATCGGATTTAACAGCAGGACAAAAAACACCAGGACAGCCATCGTCACCCACTTATTCACACGCACATAAACCTTTCCTGACTTTTGGAACAGATGATAGCTCATCAAAAATCCCGCCATTGCCAAATAAATCGTATATGGCATTACTGCACCATAATCTTTTGAGATTTGATTGGGATATGGCGCAAGCAGCAAGACAAGCAGTCCGATAATCAGCGTATAAAATAAGCCTAGTAAAATCTTATTTGTTCTCCAATACAGCTTAAAAAACACAACATTCAACACAATAGGAAGAGTAATAATGAAAAACAGAAACACGTATGCAATTGGCTCGACTCCATCCGGATTTTCCTTCCAATACGTAAAGAAACTGAATATCATTTGTACGATTGGCAAACTGACAACGGTAAGGTCGAACGTATAAAACTTACCCTTTCCGCCATGATCACGCGGCATCAGCATATAGTGAAAAGCCGTCAGCAGCACATATCCGTATAACAAAAAATGCAGCAGCGGCAGCAGTTCTTTTCCGTCCTCTCTTAAGTAAGCGCTGGTGAAGTTTGTTGATTGCACCTGGTGAATAAGTTCAACAGACACTCCCGCCAGCAGCACAATCCGCAATATAACACCCGCCAAGAACATTGTGCGCTGCCGGTTTATTTTGGGATGATGCACCAAAAGATATAAGCCCGCCAGAACAACAATTGACCATTGAATCAGCAGGGTGCTTTGTCTGCTTAATATAAAATAACGTTCGAAATGCAATACATAATGACTGAATAACTCCAACACGAACAACAATCCTTTACTTCTTATTAAGGCCTCATTCGGTTAGACAGCGGACTTTTCAAAAAGTTTCAAGATGAAACAAAAATATCTCATCTTCCCCTTGATATGCAAAAAACATAACTCTTGAATGAACCACCACATGACACTTGACTCATCTTGATATTATTCAACAAAAACAAACACAGGACAATACTATCAATTTTGTCTAGTTATGTTAGTTTTTGTTGAGTATTCCAGGATGCTAGTTTAATATAACAATATAAAGTTTTCAGTATTTTCAAAAAGGGGGATTTATTGTGGGTTTAGGTAAGAAATTGTCTGTTGCTGTCGCTGCTTCGTTTATGAGTTTATCAATCAGCCTTCCTGGTGTTCAGGCTGCTGAAGGTCATCAGCTTAAAGAGAATCAAACAAATTTCCTCTCCAAAAACGCGATTGCGCAATCAGAACTCTCTGCACCAAATGACAAGGCTGTCAAGCAGTTTTTAAAAAAGAACAGCAACATTTTTAAAGGTGACCCTTCCAAAAGGCTAAAGCTTGTTGAAAGCACGACTGATGCCCTTGGATACAAGCACTTTCGATATGCGCCTGTCGTTAACGGAGTGCCAATTAAAGATTCGCAAGTGATCGTTCACGTCGATAAATCCGATAATGTCTATGCGGTCAATGGTGAATTACACAATCAATCTGCTGCAAAAACAGATAACAGCCAAAAAGTCTCTTCTGAAAAAGCGCTGGCACTCGCTTTCAAAGCTATCGGCAAATCACCAGACGCTGTTTCTAACGGAGCGGCCAAAAACAGCAATAAAGCCGAATTGAAAGCGATAGAAACAAAAGACGGCAGCTATCGTCTTGCTTACGACGTGACGATTCGCTATGTCGAGCCTGAACCTGCAAACTGGGAAGTCTTAGTTGACGCCGAAACAGGCAGCATTTTAAAACAGCAAAATAAAGTAGAACATGCCGCCGCCACTGGAAGCGGAACAACTCTAAAGGGCGCAACTGTTCCATTGAACATCTCTTATGAAGGCGGAAAATATGTTCTAAGAGATCTTTCAAAACCAACTGGCACCCAAATCATCACATATGACTTGCAAAACAGACAAAGCCGCCTTCCGGGCACGCTTGTCTCAAGCACAACGAAAACATTTACATCTTCATCACAGCGGGCAGCCGTTGACGCACACTATAACCTCGGTAAAGTGTACGATTATTTTTATTCGAACTTTAAACGAAACAGCTATGATAACAGAGGCAGTAAAATCGTTTCTTCCGTTCACTACGGCACTCAATACAATAACGCTGCATGGACAGGAGACCAGATGATTTACGGTGATGGCGACGGTTCATTCTTCTCTCCGCTTTCCGGCTCATTAGATGTGACAGCGCATGAAATGACACATGGCGTCACCCAAGAAACAGCCAACTTGATTTATGAAAATCAGCCAGGTGCATTAAACGAGTCTTTCTCTGACGTATTCGGGTATTTTAACGATACAGAAGACTGGGACATCGGTGAAGACATTACGGTCAGCCAGCCTGCTCTTCGCAGCCTGTCCAACCCTACAAAATACAACCAGCCTGACAATTACGCCAATTACAGAAACCTTCCAAACACAGATGAAGGCGATTATGGCGGTGTACACACAAACAGCGGAATTCCAAACAAAGCCGCTTACAACACCATCACAAAACTTGGTGTATCTAAATCACAGCAAATCTATTACCGTGCGTTAACAACGTACCTCACGCCTTCTTCCACGTTCAAAGATGCCAAGGCAGCTCTCATTCAGTCTGCCCGTGACCTCTACGGCTCAACTGATGCCGCTAAAGTTGAAGCAGCCTGGAATGCTGTTGGATTGTAATATTAGGAAAAGCCTGAGATCCCTCAGGCTTTTTTGTTACATATCTTGATTTCTCTCTTCAGCAGAGACAACGAAAAGATGCTGTCATGAGACAGCAACCGCTTCTGATTTGCAAAAAGAGGGATGCAGCCGCAAGTGCGCATTTTATAAAAGCTAATGATTCAGTCCACATAATTGATAGACGAATTCTGCTACAGGTCACGTGGCTATGTGAAGGATCGCGCGTCCAGTTAAGAGCAAAAACATTGACAAAAAAAATTATTTATGCTAAAATTTACTATTAATATATTTGTATGTATAATAAGATTCTCCTGGCCAGGGGAATCTTATTTTTTGTGGAGGATCATTTCATGAGGAAAAATGAGTCCAGCTTAACGTCTCTAATTTCAGCTTTTGCCCGTGCATATCACAGCCGATATGACACACCTCTTATTTTTGATGATTTTATCGCAAAAGATCTCATTAACGAAAAAGAGTTTATCGACATCAGTAAAAATATGATTCAAGGAATATCGTTTTTCAACAAAGAGATCGCCGAACGTCTTCAAAATGATCCTGAAAAAATATTAAAATGGGTTGCACAAATCCAGCTGTCTCCCACGCCCCTAGCACGTGCTTCTTATTGTGAAAAAGTCTTGCACAACGAATTAATGCTGGGAGCAAAACAGTATGTCATTCTTGGAGCGGGGCTGGATACTTTCTGCTTTCGGCATCCAGAATTAGAAAACAGCTTACAGGTTTTCGAGGTTGACCATCCGGCTACACAGCAATTCAAAAAAAATAAGCTGAAGGATGCAAATCTGACAATTCCGGGTCATCTTCATTTTGTTCCTATGGATTTCACCAAAACGTTTTCATATGATCCTCTTTTAGATGAAGGATTTAAGAACACAAAAACATTCTTCAGCCTTCTCGGAGTGTCTTATTATGTAACACAGGAAGAAAATGCAAGCTTGATAAGCAATTTATTTTCTCATGTCCCGCCTGGAAGCTCTATTGTTTTTGATTATGCGGACGAAACACTTTTTACAGCAAAAGGGACGTCGAATCGAGTTGAACATATGGTGAAGATGGCTGCCGCAAGCGGGGAACCGATGAAATCATGTTTCACTTATCAAGAGATTGAACATCTGTTAGAGTCATCTGGTTTACTGATCTATGAACATCTATCACCAGACGACATCAATGACCTTTTCTTTAGTAATCGAAAAGACAATTTGTCAGCGTTTGAAACGATTCATTATATTCATGCGGTAAAAAAATAATTTTCAAATCATCAGAAGCCTCTCAATGTTTGAGAGGCTTTTTATTGAACCCGCATGCAGCAAATAAGCTGCCATTATCATACGGCAGCTTCTGCTAAAGGCTTCACCAGGATCATAAATGATTTGCCTTTCTCATCTTTTTCCGTTTTCAGCTGTTCAAAGCCGCATTGGCTTAAAAACAGTATCCATTCCCTGCGCTCAATGGGAACTCCCGCAAACATCGCTTTATGTTTCGCTCTAAGCAATTTGCTGATCTGTTCAATGATCATCTTCGCATGTCCCTTTTTTTCTTCAGCCGGGTCAATCAGGACCGTTCCGAGCCACGGCTTACCGTTTGAAGGAGACCACTCGAGATGGTAGCTGACGGCAACAGGCATACCGTCTTTTTCCCATACAAGCCATGAACCGTTGTACATGGAGTAGGAAATGATATAGTCTTCTGCATCTTTATCTCCAAACTCCTCCTCTTTCCATACAGGATGAGCCTCCGCGAGCTTTTCTAACAAGCTGAGATCATCCTGCTCAAATGGCCTACTTCCGAGCATGAAGATACTCTTCAAATATCGTTTTATGTATAGATGGGTTTCCGGCTAGCACACTGTGGTTTTCTAAAAAGGTAAACGGCTCTCCTTCAATGGTCGTATAGGTGCCTCCTACTTCATTTAACAGCACACAGCCGGCTGCGTAGTCCCATGGCGCAAGCCGCATCGTGATGTAAGCATCTATTCTTCCTGCCGCGACATTTGCCAGCTCTAAAGCGGCAGACCCGTAGGAGCGTGTGCCTCTGACTCTTTTCACAAGTGGCGCTAACACACTTTGATCAATTCTTCTATTTTCCGTTACCCATGTTGCATTAATGGCAAGAATCGCTTCTTCAATGACGGTTTCTTTTAATGGAGCCAGCTTCGTTTCATTCATATAAGCTCCTCTGCCGCTAAATGCGTGATACAGCTCATCGTGCACCACATCATAAATTAAACCGATTTTCCCTTCACCGTTTTCAAAAATCCCAATGGAAATCGCAAAATTTCTTTGCTGGTGCACAAAATTCATCGTCCCATCAATCGGATCAATAATCCATACGACTCCCTCAAGTGAGTGGATTTTGTCTCCTTGCCCCTCTTCACCGAGTATCCGATGTCCCGGAAATGTTTCTTGAATTCGATCAATGAAAAACTTTTCGGTTTCTTTGTCAATATTGGTGACTAAATCATTCGGATTTGATTTCGTTTCAATTGTCAGGCTTTCATGCATGGATTGTTTAATTCTCGCGCCTGCTTCTCTTATCCATTTCTTTGCAATCTCATCAATTTCCGTCCAATTTGTCATTCGTTCGTACCTCTCTTCTATGTAGACCTTTTATTTTATAGGATACTGATAACGGCAATGAAAAAGCAAGGAAAATGAAAAATATCCCTTCTCACGTAAAAACGAACCATTCATGCGGTTCGTTTTCACTATCGCTTTTTTACCCGTTAAGACGAATCCATTCTTTTCTAAGTCGCTCAAGTTTGTTTTTGCTTTGTTCAATCTGCTCTTCATTTTCTTTCTGCATTGCTTCATATAGGGTTGCCAATTCATAATCAACCTCTAGTCTCCAGACAGCAACACGATTGTTTTTCTCTTCCTTAAATCCCTCTTTTACAACTTGCCTCATTGTCTTTCGCCCCTTCCAGAGATCATTTGTTTGTAAAAAAGCATCCCATTTTGCCATTCAACAATGATTACTTCTTATATCGTATGATTGTTCTATTTACGCGCAACATGATTCTGAAAATTGTGTGTTTACCTACTCGTTTATTACCACATTTCCCCTTACTTCAAACGCGCTCAATCTTTTTGAAGCTCGTATGAACTGTGATAAAATATGTATACTTAGCATGAAGGAGGAAAATCATGACACAAATGCGTTTCACTGAAGAAGACTTTAACACATTTACAATAGAAGGCTTAGACGCGCGCATGGAAGTATTAAAAGAGACGGTCCGTCCGAAGCTTACAGCTCTAGGCGAACATTTTGCCCCAACTTTATCAGCTTTAACCGGAGATGAAATGTTTCCGCATGTGGCAAAGCACGCAAGAAGATCCGTCAATCCCCCGGCTGACAGCTGGGTGGCGTTCGCAAACAGCAAAAGAGGCTATAAAAAACTGCCGCATTTCCAAATTGGTTTATGGGAAAGCCACGTCTTTGTATGGTTCGCGATTATTTATGAATCCCCTATCAAAGAAGAATACGGCAAATTGCTTGAAGTGAACCAAGAAACCATTACGAAAAATATCCCTGACAGCTTCGTTTGGTCTGCAGATCACACAAAACCGGGAGTACATAAACAGTCTGAAATGGACAAGGAGCAGCTGAAGACACTGTTTGAGCGTTTGCAGACTGTAAAGAAAGCTGAGCTGTTATGCGGCATCCAGCTCCAAAAAGAAGAAGTGCTGAATATGAATAACCAGGAATTCCTTCAGCGTATCGACGATGCCTTTAAGCAGCTTGCTTTTCTGTACCGTCTCACCCAAAAAGTATCACAAGCATAAAAAAGAGCCGGGATATCCCCCGGCTCTTTTTCTTACATTTTAATCTTCGCGTGATCAGATTCTCTCGCCTGTTTGACCGTGCGATAAGGAGAATATGTACTTTGTTCCTCAAACTCGCCGCATAGCTTTTTTTCTTCGGCCTTCCCCGGTACAATTTCCTTGAAACGGCGGTAAGCTTTAAGCAGTTCTTCACGATCCGCTCCTTTTTCATATGCAAGCTCAACCTGCTGGAAAAATGCAATCACATCCACTGCTTCTTCGGTTGTCCAATCTTCATTCATCGGATATTGATACTCCATTTTCTTCACTCCTTGTAGATTTACTTCCCTTAAGAGAAAGCATCTTCATTTGATCATAAATTGTTCTTTACATTCTTTCAAGTTCATAATATAATTCATTTGTTTTACGTCTAAAAAACGGTTGAGAAACTGATTTTAATACACACTATTATGCATAGGTATGATTACAAAGGTGGGAAAACAATTGTCGCAACATGAAACACCCTTATACACAGGACTGAAAAAGCATGCAAGCAGACAGCCTGTTCAATTCCACATTCCCGGCCATAAAAAAGGGGCAGGAATGGACCCAGAATTCAGACAATTTATCGGTGAAAACGCGTTAAGCATAGATTTGATTAATATTGAACCATTAGACGATCTGCACGCGCCAAAAGGCATTATTAAACAAGCACAAGATCTGGCTGCTGAAGCATTTGGCGCGGATCACACATTTTTTTCTGTTCAAGGAACAAGCGGCGCCATTATGACAATGGTAATGGCTGTTTGCGGACCTGGCGATAAAATTATTATTCCAAGAAATGTTCATAAATCAATTATGACAGCTATTGTATTTTCCGGAGCGGTTCCAATTTTTATTCATCCTGAAATTGACAATGAGTTGGGCATCTCCCACGGCATTACACTTGAATCTGCTAAACGGGCGCTTACCGAACATCCGGATGCAAAAGGGCTTCTCGTCATCAACCCGACATATTTCGGTGTTGCAGCCGACTTAAAAAGCATCGTAGAACTCGCTCATTCGTTTGATGTGCCAGTGCTTGTGGATGAAGCACACGGCGTTCACATTCATTTTCACGACGAATTGCCGCTATCGGCTATGCAGGCAGGAGCGGACATAGCAGCGACAAGTGTCCACAAACTGGGCGGATCACTGACACAAAGCTCTATTTTAAACATGAGAGAAGGCCTTGTATCTAAAGACAGAGTGCAATCCATCCTGAGCATGCTGACAACTACGTCAACTTCTTACTTGCTTCTCGCTTCTTTGGATGTTGCCAGAAAACGCCTTGCAACAGAAGGCCACCAGCTTGCTGAGGAAACACTCAAGCTTGCCAATCAGACGAGAGATCGCCTCAATCAGATTGAAGGCATTTATTGTGTCGGTTCTGAGATTCTTGGGTCGAAAGCAGCTTACAGCTATGATCCGACAAAATTGATTATCTCTGTGAAAAGTCTTGGCCTGACAGGACATGACGTGGAAAAATGGCTTCGTGAATCCTTTAATATTGAGGTTGAGCTTTCTGATCTGTACAATATTTTGTGTATTTTCACTCCTGGTGACAGCCAAAATGATGCAGACCGGCTTGTAGAGGCTTTAACTGAGATCGCACAGCAAATGTCAGAACAAGATGTAACACATCAGCAAACTGAGGTTCTGCTTCCAGAAATACCTTTATTGGCAATGACTCCGCGTGATGCTTTTTATGCAAATACGGAAGTCATCCCATTAAAAGAAGCATCCGGACGGATTATTGCTGAATTTGTCATGGTATATCCGCCTGGTATTCCAATCTTCATTCCAGGAGAAATTATTACAGAAGAAAACATCAGCTACATTTTTAAAAACCTTGACGCAGGCCTCCCTGTTCAAGGACCTGAGGACTCGACTTTACATATGATCCGGGTCATCAAAGAACAAAAAGCAATTCAATAAAAAATAAAAAGCATGCGGCTTAAAGCCGCATGCTTTTTTTACTCTTCATCAACAGGACATTGACATTGTCCGCAGCATGTTCCGTATAATGTTGTCACTTTCTCATCTTCAAAGTAATGAATGGCTTCGTTGCAATCTTGGCAAACAATCGTACCCATCTCTTATTCCCCATTTCTTTGAAATTTGAAAACGCTTAATTTCTTTTGTTGTTATTATATTAATATGTCACATTTAAAATGTCAACAACAAACTGTATAACACATTTTATTTTATCTCATCATATTCACCTTGTTTTTCCATTTTCCATCATACAATATCTTCTTCATACAGAAGCTTTACTCGATATATATGCCACAGCACATAATGTAATTTCACGTTTTCTTGAACTTTCATCCAAGAATGCAGCAAAAAATTCAATATACCCCAGGTTGCTATTTTAAACGATTGATATAATATGTAATCTCACTTTAAAAACGGTTTCAATTATATAACAATTAGGTAACAAGAAGCAGATCAAGCCGCCTCTCGTGATAAACTAAAGCTAGTTAACTACTGTTTATACAGAGGAGAAGATAGATGCGATATCGCGCGGTATTCCCCATGCTGATAATAGTATTTGCTTTATCGGGCTGTACGCTTTCCACCATCAATCCGATGAAAAAAAGCCGGATTGACAACATTCATCATACACAAATCCTGTTTTTTTCTGATGAGAACCAAATAGACCAGGAAGCGCCTTATTACGATGCACTGCTTGATTTAGAAAAAGATTATCCCGAGCAAATAGATAAAATGAAGGTCTATGATAAAAAAGAAGGCTGGGAAGATGAGATTGAAACTGTCCCTACCCTTATGGTTGTTGATCAGCGCCATGTCGTGGTGAAAATCGAGGGATGTGTGAAAAAGAAAGAAGACATCATTAAACCATTACAGCATGTGCTGTCAAAATAAAAAAACAGCCCCGCTTTGAGCGAGGGCTGTTTTTGATATGAAAATTATTTTACAATGTGAATCGGACTTCCGATTGCCACTTCAGCAGCTTCCATTGTGATTTCGCCCAATGTTGGGTGAGCGTGAATTGTCATCGCGATATCTTCAGCAGTCATGCCGCCTTCAATCGCTAAGCTTAATTCAGAAATCATATCAGAAGCACTTGCTCCGGCGATTTGCGCACCGATCACAAGACCATCCTCTTTACGAGTGATCAGCTTCATGAAGCCGTCTGTTTCGTTAAGAGAAAGCGCACGGCCGTTTGCTGCAAATGGGAATTTAGCAGCAACAATGTCAAGACCTTCTTCTTTCGCCTGTGCTTCAGTGTAACCAACTGATGCAAGTTCAGGCTCAGAGAAAACAACCGCAGGAATACCAAGGTAATCAATTTCTGCAGGCTCTCCAGCGATAGCTTCTGCAGCGATTTTACCTTCGTAAGATGCTTTATGAGCAAGCGGCGGTCCTTCGATGATATCACCGATTGCATAAATATTAGGTACGTTTGTGCGACACTGTTTGTCAGTTTTCACGATACCGCGGTCCGTCATTTCGATACCGACTTGCTCAAGACCAAGCTCATCAGTGTTTGGACGGCGTCCTACTGTAATCAATACGTAATCAGCATCAACAGTTTTTTCTTCGCCTTTCACTTCGAAAGTAACTGTTACGCCGTCTGGTCTTTCTTCAACGCCTTTAGCCATCGCGTTTGTATGGATTTCAACGTTGCCTTTTTTCTTCAGTCTGCGTGTAACGAGAGAACTCATTTGTTTTTCGAAGCCAGGAAGAATTTCATCTCCGCCTTCAAGAATAACAAGTTCAGTACCGAAGTTAGCATACGCAGTTCCAAGTTCAGTTCCGATGTATCCGCCGCCGATAACAACGAGCTTTTTAGGAATTTCTTTAAGAGCCAAAGCGCCAGTTGAATTCAGCACACGCTCACTATATTTGAAGTTTGGCAATTCGATAGGACGAGATCCAGTAGCAATGATTGCGTTTTTGAACGTGTATGTTTGAGCAGAGTTCTCATCCATCACACGAACTGAATTGCTGTCTACAAAGTAAGCTTCACCTTTTACAACATCTACTTTGTTACCTTTAAGAAGACCTGCTACACCGCCAGTAAGCTTGTTGACAACAGAAGCTTTCCATTCTTGAACTTTTGTGAAATCAACTGTTACATTCTCAGCAGTGATTCCCATGTCATCAGAATGTTTTGCATTCTCATAACGGTGACCTGCATTGATCAGCGCTTTTGAAGGGATACATCCAACGTTCAGACAAACGCCTCCAAGAGTTGCTTTTTCAACGACTGTTACTTTTTGTCCAAGCTGTGCAGCGCGGATGGCAGCTACATAGCCGCCAGGTCCCGCACCAATTACAAGAGTATCTGTTTCAATAGGGAAATCTCCTACTACCATAACATTACGCCTCCATTAAAATTAATTGTGGATCGTTCAGTAAACGCTTGATGTGATTTAATGCATTTTGCGCAGTTGCTCCGTCGATCATACGGTGGTCGAAGCTGAGAGAAAGAGCTAAGACTGGAGCTGCTACGATTTCGCCATCACGAACAATCGCTTTTTCTGCAATGCGTCCGATACCAAGAATCGCAACTTCTGGATGGTTGATAACCGGAGTGAACCATTGTCCGCCGGCAGAACCGATGTTTGTAATTGTGCAAGATGCGCCTTTCATTTCAGCTGGAGCAAGCTTGCCTTCACGAGCTTTTGTTGCAAGGCCATTGATTTCATCAGAAATTTCAAAGACAGATTTACGATCTGCATTTTTCACAACCGGTACAAGCAAGCCTTTTTCAGTGTCAGCAGCGATACCGATGTTGAAGTAATGTTTTTGGATGACTTCATCTGTTTTATCGTCAATTGACGTGTTTAAAACAGGGAATTTTTTCAGTGCAGATGTAAGAGCTTTTACAACGTAAGGCAAGTAAGTCAGCTTGATTCCTTGATCAGCAGCAACCTGTTTGAACTGTTTACGATGTGCAACAAGGTTTGTTACGTCCACTTCGTCCATTAACGTTACGTGAGGAGCAGTGTGTTTAGAGTTAACCATCGCTTTTGCAATTGCTTTACGGATACCGCTCATTTTTTCGCGTGTTTCTGGGAATTCGCCCTCTGGAGCTGGTGCAGCAGCCGGTTTAGCAGCTGTTTCTTGTGGTGCAGCTGTTTCTTGCGGTGCAGCTTCTTGCGCTCCTCCGTTTACAAAGCTGTCGATATCTTCTTTTACAACACGTCCGTTGTTGCCTGAACCAGTAACCTTACGGATGTCTACGCCTTTTTCACGAGCATATTTACGTACGGAAGGCATAGCGATCACGCGTTTGTTCGGGTCAACTTCAGCTTGATCCTGCTGTCCTGCGCCAGTAGCTTTTGCAGGCTCTTGAGCTTGCTCTTCTTTCGCAACGTCTTGTCCAGCTTCTGCAGTTGACTGAACTTGTGCTTCAGTTTTCGCATCGTCAGACTCGTCGCTGCCTTTAAATTGAAGATCTTCGTAACCAGGTGCATCAAACGTAATAATCGTTTGTCCAACAGTTGCAACCGTTCCCTCTTCAACTTTTAATTCTAATACTTTTCCTTTAACAGGTGAAGGAATTTCTACTACTGCTTTATCATTTTGGACTTCAGCCAGTACATCATCTTCGTCTACCTCGTCGTTAGGCTTGACAAACCATTTTACGATTTCGCCTTCGTGGATACCTTCCCCGATATCTGGAAGTTTAAATTCAAATGCCACAGTTCTCGACCTCCTAGTTTGATTAAGCAATTTTAAAGTTTACATCGTAAGCATTGAAAACAGATATATAATAGAGGGAAAACGTTCATCTTCCCTCTCGATTATGCAGTTTGATTAAAATTCAAGCACTTTTCTTGCTGTTTCAAGAACGTCTTTATGGTTTGGAAGCCATACGCTCTCCGCTTGAGAGAAAGGAAATACTGTATCTGGCGCTGCAACGCGAAGTACAGGTGCTTCCAAGCTCAGGATCGCACGGTCATTAATTTCTGCTACTACGTTTGCAGCAATACCGGCTTGTTTTTGTGCCTCTTGAACGACAATCGCGCGTCCTGTTTTTTCTACAGAAGCGATAATTGTATCGATATCAAGTGGGCTTACTGTACGAAGGTCGACAACTTCAGCAGAAATGCCGTCTTTTTCAAGCTCCTCAGCAGCTTTTAATGATTCATGAACCATTGCGCCGTAAGTGATGATTGAAAGATCAGTACCTTCACGTTTCACGTCAGCTTTTCCAAGCTCAATTGTGTATTCTTCTTCAGGAACTTCCTGACGGAAAGAACGGTAAAGCTTCATATGCTCTAAGAAGACAACAGGATCGTTGTCTCTGATCGCAGAAATTAAAAGTCCTTTGGCATCGTAAGGAGTTGATGGAATCACAACTTTGATACCAGGCTGTTGTGCAACAAGACCTTCCAAGCTGTCAGCGTGAAGTTCAGGAGTATGAACACCGCCGCCGAATGGAGAACGAATTGTTACAGGTGAAGTCCAGCGTCCGCCAGAACGGTAGCGCATACGAGCCATTTGGCCAGAAACTGAATCCATTACTTCATAAACAAATCCGAAGAATTGGATTTCCATTACCGGACGGAAGCCGTTTAAGCCTAAACCAAGGGCAAGACCGCCGATACCAGATTCAGCAAGTGGCGTGTCAAACACACGGTCTTCACCGAATTCTTTTTGCAATCCTTCTGTCGCACGGAATACGCCGCCGTTTACACCAACGTCTTCTCCGAAAACTAAGACATTTTCGTCATTTTTCAGTTCTGTGCGTAACGCATCCGTGATTGCTTGAATCATTGTCATTTGCGCCATGGCTTACTTCGACTCCTTCTGTGTATAAATTTCAAATTGCTCCTCAAGGTTGTGAGGCATTTTTTCGTACATAATTTTCATTAAATCAGTTACTTTTTGCTTCGGTTCAGCATCAGCTTTTTTGATCGCTTGCTTAATTTCTTCTTTCGCATCCTCAATCACTTTTGCTTCTTCTTCTTCAGACCATAAGCCTTTGTTTTCAAGGAACGCACGGAAACGTACAAGCGGATCTTTTTGTTCCCACTCATTTTCGATTTCTTTTGTACGATATTTAGTAGGATCGTCACCAGCCATTGTGTGCGGGCCATAACGGAATGTAAGTGTTTCAATTAGTGTTGGACCTTCGCCGTTGATTGCGCGCTCGCGTGCTTCAGCAGTTGCTGCGTATACAGCAAGCGGATCCATTCCGTCTACTTGTACGCCGACAATACCGGCAGCTACAGCTTTTTGTGCAATTGTTTCAGCTGCAGATTGTTTTTCAACAGGAGTTGAAATCGCGTAACGGTTGTTTTGCACCACGAAGATTGCAGGTGCTTTATAAGCTCCAGCAAAGTTAATTCCTTCGTAGAAGTCCCCTTGAGAAGCTCCGCCGTCACCAGTGTAAGTGATTGCGACAGCTTTCTTACCGCGTTTTTTAAGACCTAGCGCAACACCGGCAGTTTGAATGTATTGAGCACCGATAATGATTTGTGGAGAAAGGGCATTCACATCATCAGGCATTTGGTTTCCTCTGAAATGTCCGCGAGAGAAAAGAAACGCTTGATATAATGGAAGGCCGTGCCAAATTAACTGAGGCACATCACGGTATCCAGGAAGAACAAAGTCTTCTTTTTCAAGCGCGAAATGCGTTGCAATCTGAGAAGCTTCTTGACCCGCAGTAGGAGCGTAAAATCCGAGACGTCCTTGACGGTTTAATGAGATAGAGCGTTGGTCAAGCACACGCGTAAATACCATGCGGCGCATTAGCTCTTTTAATTGATCATCAGTTAAATCAGGCATCGCCGCTTCATTCACGACTTCTCCCTTTTCATTTAAAATTTGGAACGTTTCGAACTGCTTTTTAATGGCATCAAATTGCTTCTTACTGTCAACGATAGCTTTTTTCGTTTTTGCAGCCATACTAAGTCACCTCTTCCTTTCTTTTAAACAGTCATTAGACGTGCATTCCTTTTATACATACAAACTTAGGGTACCCTAAAGTATCAGCAGTAAGTCGTATTATATTTTAGCCGATCCCCAGTTTGCCAAAACCTTTTATGTAGGATAGTTACACTCTGCTTTGAACTGTATTATTTCGAAGTTGTAAAAAACTAATACAACACCGCTTAACATGGATTAGTTTACACCAAATAAAGAAGAACCGTCAATCGTTTTCATCGCTGATTTTCAATAAATGTATTCGCTTTACATTTTCAGCAAAAAAACAGATGCCAACCGCACCCAAAACTGTACTAGTATACCTTACTATGCTGTACTACAATAGAAATGAAAATTTTGAACGAAATCTGTATCGCATTATATTCAAAAAAAGAGCTGATCGAGTCAGCTCTTTTTCACACGATAGTTTGCAGCATCATATAAATCTTCCCGGGCTTTATTATATTTTTCGGTTTGTTCATTAAATTCTCCGCTATATTTAAGGATCTTTTCATAAGAAGCATTGACTTTATCGATCTGCTGATCCAGATCATCTCTTGTCAAGTCTTTGTCTTTCAGCTGCATATACAGTTTTTTATTAAGCTCAAGCGCTTTTTTATACTCTTTATACATGGTGCCATATGATGTATATCTTTTCTCCATATGGTTTGCTGCGGCATCGGCCTTTTCTTTTATGTCTTTTTCCTTAATATGTTCCGCTGACGTTTTTGCTTCCTCAAATTCTGTTTCCGATTTTTTCATGCTGTCATTTTCAAGCTTTAGGTGTTCTTCGCGCTTGCTGACATTTTCAAGCGCCTTATCAGATAAAGCAACAATTTTTTTATAATCATCCATATTGAGCTTCATAACACTATCGTAAAGCTGATTTTCTTTGGCCTCTAATTCTTTGAGTGTGTTTTGTTCTTCTTGAAACGGCTTTTCCGATTCCGCGGCTTTTTCTAATGAATGATGAAGTGAATCAACCGGGTCCTGTCCCATGCATCCTGTTAATATCAGTGCCATGGCACAAAAAGCTCCGATCTTGATTCCAGGCCGCCGTTTTATAGCGTCTTTCACGTTAAATCCCCCAATCTTGACAATTTCTACTATAGAATCCATGGGGACATTTGGCAATAACCGTGCTGTATAAATGCAATACTGAAATTAAATCAAAAAAGTGAAAAATCAGGACAGATGACCATACAACTTTTTTGTTTTTACATAGGTTATATTAGACGCTATGCCTACTTATAAAGGCTCTGGCGTAATTAAAAGAGGAGGTTATGTAATATGTATGGATATGGTTACGGCGGAGGCTGCTGCAGTTATGGTGGTTACGGATATGGTGGCTGCGGATATGGCTACGGCCGCACCTTTGCGCTAATCGTTGTTTTATTCATTCTGTTAATCATTGTCGGAGCTGCTTATTTAGGCGGAGGCTGTTGCTAACCACACAGCATGAAATTGACCAGCCATATACGGCTGGTCATTCGTTTCGTTGCACCTTTGTGAAGAAATCCGATATAATTTACATATTAAGCTTTAGGAGTGAAGTTTCTTGATTACTATGGAAAACATCGTACGTGACGGCCATCCAGCCCTCAGAGAGACTGCCGAACCTGTTGAGCTGCCTCCAACTGATGCAGAAAAACAGCAGCTGGCCGACATGATCGAATTTGTTAAAAACAGCCAAAATCCGGAATTAGCCGAAAAATACAAGCTGCGCCCTGGCGTAGGACTCGCAGCTCCTCAAATTAATATCAAAAAACGAATGATCGCCGTTCATGCGGAAGATGCTTCCGGTAAACTATACAGCTATGCTCTGTTTAATCCTAAGATCGTCAGCCATTCAGTTGAAAAAAGCTACTTAACAAGCGGCGAGGGCTGCCTCTCTGTAGATGAAGCGATTCCCGGTTATGTTCCCCGCTATGCTCGCATCAGAGTAAAAGGAACAACACTAGAAGGCGAAAATATTGATATTCGTTTAAAAGGATTTCCGGCTATTGTGTTTCAGCATGAGATCGATCATTTGAACGGCGTTATGTTCTATGATCATATTGACAAGGAAAATCCTTTCAAAGAACCTGAAAATGCAATCGCAATTGAGCGCTAAAAGAAAAAACGGCTGGCACAATGCCAGCCATTTCTTTATTTTAAAAGGCCCAATTCTTTGACAGCGTATGCAATTCCATCCTCGTCCACCGGCTTTGTTACAAAGTCCGCGATTTCTTTCAGTTCGGGAACAGCATTTCCCATAGCAACGCCTGTCCCTACATATTCAATCATTTGCAGATCATTTAATCCGTCGCCGAAAGCATATGTATCGCCGATATCAAACGGAAGACGCTCAATCACTTTTTTGATTCCTTCTGCCTTCGAACCTCCGTGCGGCAGAACATCAGTCGATAGCTCATGCCAGCGAACTAGATCAAACTCAGGAAAAGCGGCATAAGCTTTTTCTTCTTCATCCTGACAAAATAAAAGAAGCTGAAAAATTTCTTTTCCTTCATAAAAAAGGTCATCGGTCTCTGGATAATCGGTTTTAAGGCTGCCGATTCCCTCGAGAACATGAGGGTGATCCGCAACAGTCGCTTTCATCGTGTCCTCAGCCATAAACACAACAGGATGCTTGCCTTCATCCGCCTGCTTTAATAATCGCCTGATTGCATCTTCAGGCAGCGGATTTTTATAAATCACTTGATTTTCAAAGACAACAAACTGTCCATTGTAGGAAATAAATGAGTGGATGCCCAGCTCCTCCAAAATCGGCTTAACCAAAAATGGAGACCGGCCGCTGGCAATAAACACATGATGCCCTTGGCGCTGCAGCTCCGCCACGGTTTTTCTCGTACTTTCCGGTATATTCTTATCATGATCATATATTGTGCCGTCAATATCAAAAAAGATTAATTTAGAATCCATCGCAACTTCCCCTTTATCGTCTTGGTCTGCAATTCCCACCCTCATCATACAAAAAGATTGTCATTCAGCAAACAATTTCGTTCAAAAATCATATTAAATTCCATTAATAACCACGAAAAGTCTTCCTCAATCTCCGTATACTATTTGTATAAAAGAACTCTGGGACAAATTTTTCATTAAAGGAGGGACTGGCTAATGCTGCGTAAATTAAGAAAGAAACTCAGAAGACAATGGAACGGAATGCTCCGTAAGAAAGCAATTGCCTGACAAGGGATCTTTCACTTTTTGAGAGATCCTTATTTTGCTCAAGGCTTTCCTTATATTCCGTTTTCGAATATAATAGAATGAGCGAGTCTAACATACGGCATTTAAGGAGAGATTTGGAATGATTTATAAGGTATTTTATCAAGAGAAGGCTGACGAAGTACCTGTTCGGGAAAAGACAGATTCACTTTATATTGAAGGCGTATCTGAGCGTGACGTCAGAACAAAGCTGAAAGAAAAGAAATTTAATATTGAGTTTATTACACCTGTTGATGGTGCATTCTTAGAATATGAACAACAGAGCGAAAATTTTAAAGTATTGGAGTTATGAGCGGTATGAAATTTGTAAAAAATGATCAGACTGCTGTTTTCGCCCTCGGAGGTTTGGGCGAAATCGGTAAAAATACGTACGCGGTGCAATTCCAGGATGAAATTGTGCTGATTGATGCGGGGATCAAGTTTCCCGAGGACGAACTGCTCGGAATTGACTACGTCATCCCTGATTATACGTATTTAGTCAAAAACGAAGATAAAATTAAAGGGCTTTTTATCACCCACGGGCACGAAGACCACATCGGCGGTATTCCATACCTGCTCAGACAAGTGAATATTCCTGTATACGGCGGAAAACTCGCGATCGGCTTACTTCGGAATAAACTTGAAGAGCATGGATTATTGAGACAGACGAAACTGAACATTATCGGCGAGGATGATATTGTAAAGTTCCGCAAAACGGCTGTGTCATTCTTTAGAACAACACACAGTATTCCGGATTCCTACGGCATTGTTGTAAAAACTCCGCCCGGAAACATCGTACATACTGGGGATTTCAAATTCGACTTTACTCCAGTCGGCGAGCCGGCAAACTTAACGAAAATGGCCGAAATCGGTAAAGAGGGCGTTTTGTGCCTTCTTTCAGACAGCACAAACAGTGAAAATCCGGAGTTTACCATGTCTGAGCGCCGTGTAGGAGAAAGCATTCATGACATTTTCCGCAAGGTGGACGGCCGAATTATCTTCGCTACATTTGCGTCGAATATTCACCGCTTGCAGCAGGTAATTGAAGCTGCTGTACAAAATGGAAGAAAAGTTGCCGTATTTGGACGCAGTATGGAATCGGCTATCGAAATTGGACAGACACTCGGTTATATTAACTGTCCTAAAAATACGTTTATTGAGCATAACGAAATCAATCGTATGCCTGCTAATAAAGTAACAATTTTATGTACAGGAAGCCAAGGGGAACCAATGGCGGCGTTATCAAGAATTGCAAACGGCACACACCGCCAAATTTCAATCAATCCTGGGGATACAGTCGTATTTTCTTCATCACCTATCCCAGGCAACACAATCAGCGTGAGTCGAACAATCAACCAGCTGTATCGTGCGGGTGCTGAGGTTATTCACGGCCCTCTTAACGATATCCATACATCCGGTCACGGCGGACAGGAAGAACAGAAGCTGATGCTTCGTTTAATCAAGCCTAAATTCTTCATGCCGATTCACGGTGAGTACAGAATGCAAAAGATGCATGTCAAGCTTGCAACAGATTGTGGCATCCCAGAGGAAAACTGCTTTATCATGGATAATGGTGAAGTATTAGCGCTTAAAGGCGATGAGGCTTCAGTTGCAGGAAAAATCCCGTCCGGTTCAGTGTACATTGACGGAAGCGGTATCGGTGATATTGGCAATATCGTACTTCGTGATCGCAGAATTCTCTCTGAAGAAGGACTTGTCATCGTTGTTGTCAGCATTGACATGGACGACTTCAAGATTTCAGCGGGTCCTGATTTGATTTCCAGAGGATTTGTGTACATGAGAGAATCTGGCGACTTGATCAACGATGCTCAAGAGCTCATTTCAAATCACTTACAAAAAGTAATGGAACGAAAAACGACTCAATGGTCTGAAATCAAAAACGAAATTACAGACACGCTTGCACCTTTCTTGTACGAAAAAACAAAGCGCCGTCCAATGATCCTGCCGATCATTATGGAGGTTTAAAAAAAGAGGCACTCTCTAAGGGAGTGCCTCTTTTTATTGCAGTGATATGTGTTGAAATGATTTTACATCGAATAATCCCGTAGTCGTCATTTTAATATCAGGAATGACAGGCAACGCTAAAAACGACAATGTCAAAAATGGATTAAATCCGCCTGTGAAACCGATTAACGGCAATTTATCATGAAGCGTCAGCAAGCTTTGATTCACTTGCTCTGCAGATTGGTCGGATAATAACCCTGCAATCGGCAGCGGTACTGAATGGAGCTCTTCCCCATTTTTTATAATTGTTAATCCTCCGCCAATTTCCTGCAGCTTATTAACTGCCGCCGCGATATCCTCATCATTCGTTCCGACGGCAATAATATTATGGGAGTCGTGTGAAATGGTTGTGGCAATCGCTCCGCTCTTGAATCCAAAACCTTTCACAACACCAAGTCCGGTTTCTTTTAATCCTTTATGCCGCTCGACAACTGCAATCTTTAACAAATCAAGCTCAGTGTCAGGCTCAAATTCGCGGGCAACAGGAGCCGGAACTTGTACTAATCGTGTTTCAAGCTGATTTGGTATGATTTGAATGACATTGATCTGCTGCTCTGAATCGATTGGCATATGAAAATCCTGTTTGTGAAGAGGAGCAGCAAGCTTAACAGAATCAAGCAGTGCCTGATCTGGTGCTGCAGTTGAAGCATGATCCTGATAGACCGCTTTGCTGTCTTCAGCAACAGTCTGCCCTTTTACCATCGTCATTGTGACAGTGACATTTTCCAGATCAGATACAAAAAGCAAATCAGCGTCAAAACCCGGGGCAATCGCTCCCTTTGTATCTAATCCGTAGCATTCGGCTGCATTGAGGCTTCCTAGCTGATAGGCTAAAAACGGATTAAGTCCGGCTTGAATCGCCATTTTCACCTGATGGTTTACACTTCCCTCTGACAATAAATCATCCACATGCTTATCATCCGTACAGAAAAAGAACCGGCGTGCGTTCTTTTCATTCACCGCCGGCAGCACATTGAGCGTGTTTTTGGCGACTGATCCTTCACGCATCATGACATACATGCCCCTTCTGATACGATCAAGGGCTTCTTCCTTCGATGTTACTTCATGGTCGTTTAAGACAAATGCGGTTCTGTAAATGTTAATGAGGTCTGTTGATAAACCAGCTAAATGACCGTCTATCCTTTTTCCTGCCACACGGGCATCAAGCAGTTTCTGAACCATGTCTTTTTCAGCCTGCTGAACCGACACATAATCCATAACTTCAGCCAGCCCTAATACTTCTTCTTCTTCATAAAAAGGCTTGAGATCGGCAGCTTTGAGAATTGCGCCTGATCGCTCAAAACTTGCGGCAGGCACACTGGAAGGAAGCATAAAATGGATATTCAGCGGTGTATGCCGAGCTTGTTCAAGCATAAACTCAATCCCTTTTTCACCAGACACATTCGCGATCTCATGCGGATCTGTAACAACCGTCGTCACGCCATGAGGCAACACTGCTTTAGCGAACTCAATCGGTGTAACCATTGACGACTCAATATGTACATGTCCATCAATAAAACCCGGAACAATCATTTGTCCCTCTGCATCAATGATATTTTCGCCTTCATACTCACCGAGGCCTACAATAACTCCATCTGTAATCGCAATATCTTCATATATCCATTCTTGATTATATACGTCCATGATTTTTCCGTTTTTAATGACGATATCAGCTTTTTGTCTTTTGGCTGAAGCATTCAGCCTATTGACTAGCGCTTCTTTATTCAAATAGGCCCCTCCTTTTTTTATTATATGGTACAATATGCTATCGGAACGCCTGTGCTTAGTCAATGAAATTTTAAGAAATTGACGCTCAGTTCATTAAAGTTGTTATATTCTGATAATATGAAAAACCGCCCTTTGAGGACGGCTTATTTGGCTGCTATTTTGTATGAAGAACTCTTTTTTCGAAACGGGAGATGTCTGTAACTGATCCAATAACAATGAGTATATCTTCTTGGTGGATGACTTCGGTTGCAAGCGGTGATACGATGACTTCCTTGCCCCTTTTTATGGCTACGATGTTAATACCGTATTTTGCGCGAATATCTAAATCGAGAAGCGTATTTCCAGCCAGGCGGCTGTTAGCTACGATTTCAACAAGACTATGCTCTTCAGACAGCTCCAAATAGTCAAGTACATTGTTGGACACGATATTATGCGCAATTCGTTTTGCCATATCGCGTTCCGGGTGGACGATGTGATCCGCACCAATTTTAGACAGCACTTTTTCGTGATAATCGTTCTGCGCTTTAACTGTAATCGTATGGACGCCAAGTTCTTTCAGAATGAGTGTCGTTAAAATACTCGCTTGAATATTTTCCCCGATTGCTACAATAACGTGGTCAAAATTTCGCAGGCCTAAATTTTTCAGGACAGATTCGTCTGTCGAATCACCGATAACTGCGTGAGATGCAATCTTGGCATACTCGTTGACTTTATCTTCATCGATATCCATTGCCATAACCTCGACGCCTTCTTCGCTTAATGCTTTGCAAATACTGCCACCAAAACGGCCCAGCCCAATTACCGCAAATTCTTTTTTCATCGTGGTGCTCCTTTATATGACATGATATTGATCAAATTTTATCATATTCTTTTGTTACAGTGTTATCCTTTTGGCAGCGAATTCATATGCCGCTTGAGCTTTTCAGTAAACTCAGGCGACAAATACAGCTCCGCTCCGCGTTCGATTTCAATCTGATAGTGCTGAGGCGGGGCAATTTCCGCTTCTTTTTGGAGGACGAGAAAGGTTAAACAGTCTTTGTAGTGCCTTCCGCCAGCTTCAACGTCTACAAATGCCGGCCGATACGTAAGAGATTCGACGCCCTCCCTTTTATATAGATAGGAGAGAGCAGAATAAGGGATACGGTATAAAACGCCTTCTGTTGTTCCTCCGTCTTCCAACATGTCCGCTCTTGAACCGTCTTCCCTTTTTAGCGTGAAGCGGGTTGTGTATCCTTTTAAAACAGCTCTTCCTACTGGATCTTGAAAATAGTGATCGACTCCCGCTTTTTGAAAGCGGGCATTATCCATGCATGATCCATAGGCAAAATAATAAATGGGATTTTTCGATTTGCTGATCATCTGATGTTCTTTCCAGTCGCCGCTGCTTATTTTCGTAAAACCGGCACACCCTTCTTTGTTCATAAAATAAATAAGCGCATTTTTAATCCCGACATCCGTTTCTACAAACACCGTTTGTTTATGATATCCTTGAAAAAATTGATCGAGCTTATGTATACACAATTCATCCGCTTCATATACTTCGCCGTATATATAGCCTTCACCATTTAAAACAGCTGTGGGCTCCCCTTTTGCAGCAAACAAACTTCCCTTTGTTCTCGCCTGCTCATTGATACATGCCGATTGTGCCAGCAAATGATGGTTTTTTTCATGCTTTCTTAATGTCCCGTATACAAACAGAAGCGAGTTCACTTTATTTTTCTCCTCTCAGCTGTCTGATTTTAAAGGCAAAACCACTTGAAAGACGCTGCCTTTTCCAGCTTCACTTTCGATTTTCAATTCCCCGTCATGTTCCTTCAGGATTCTCAAACAAATGGGAAGTCCCAGTCCAGTGCCCTTTTCTTTTGTTGAATAAAAAGGTTTGCCAATCTGCTTCAGCTTTTCCTGCGGCATGCCGTTTCCTTCATCCTTTACGCTTATCACTGCATGAGAGGCGGTTTTAGCAGTTGAAATGGTTACGACACCGCCCTTTGGCATTGCCTCAATTCCGTTTTTAATGATGTTGATAAAGACCTGCTTCAGCTGATTTTCGTCTCCATTAATCATACAGCCATCTGTCTCTTTGAAATTTTTCTCTATGACGATATTGGACAGAATGGCATTGGTATCAAGCAATGTCGTGACTTGTTTCAAGATCTCATTAAGCTGGTGTATTTTAAATGTGATTGCCTGCGGTTTTGCAAGCAGCAGCAGCTCGCTGAGCACTAAATCGATTCTTTTAATCTCTGAAAAGATGATGTCAAAATAGTCTTTTCTGTCCGGATATTGTGTTTTCATAATCTGGAGGAAACCGCTGACAGATGTTAAAGGGTTTCTGACCTCATGAGCAATACCTGCGGCAAGTTCACTTGTGATTGATAGTTTCTGGGATTCCCTCGCCAGCCGTTCATTAATCTCAATGAGCTCATCTTCAGCCTCTTTCCGCTCAGTGATATCTGACATTGTACCCAGGCTGCCTGTAAATTGGTCATCCCGGTCATAGTAAAGTTTATAATGAACTTCTCCCCAAAAAATCGTGCCGTTTTTTGTCACGTATTTTGCCGTAAACATGCCAGAAGACGCTTTGTTTTGGATTTGGGTGTTAATGTGGTCGGCTACGTGCTTTTCTTTTATGAAGTAATCGTTATACATTGTTCCCATACATTCACTGATTGAAAAGCCGGTTATTGATGCCCACGCTTGGTTTAAATATGTAATTTCGCCTTTTGCATTCGTTTGAAATACGATTTCCTGCAAATTATCCATGATGCGGTTTTTTTCTTCAGAAAGCTGTTTATACTTCCATTCGTTATCCTTCATTTTCTTAACCAGCTGCTGTTTCTCATCAATATAATAAGCCAACATCCAGACACTTACCAGCGTGACTGCAGTATACACAATATCAACAGGCCAATTAATCGGGTTTTTGCCTATAAAATAAAATAAATAATCCCAAAACATTATAAAAATCATTGCCAAAATGATGGAAATGATACGAGCTTGATATTTTCTCATATGACCACCTGCCGCTTGTGTTTCTCTACTTATTGTACCATTCTTCGACAAATAATTGAGTAAAATATGTAAAGTATCCCAAATCATTCATTACCAAATATCTTGATGTCTTATCTTAGGCGGCGGTAATCAAAAATTGGCACGCAAAAAAGGCGGAGATGATATCGCTCCGCCTTTTTTAGCATGATTTTATTCTTTTAAAGCGGCTTGAATTTCTTCGAGAAGCAGCTGTGCCCCCTCAGGGCTTAGCGTAATTTTACCGTTGCCGTATTCTTTATTTTCTGAAGTGATTTCTCCAGTCATTAAACAAACGCCATGAGGTTTGTACTTTTTCAAGATAATTTTATCTCCGTCAACAAAAAACTCAATGCTGTCTTTTATGGCAATATCCAATGCCCGTCTCAACTCAATCGGCATGACAATGCGGCCTAATTCATCTACTTTTCTCACAACACCTATTGATTTCATAAAAACCCTTCTTCCTTTAAATGTTTCTTTTCTCATGTAATGTTTTAAGGATGTACCTCAATATATCGTAGACGAATGAAACTTTGAAAAAGTTTCCCGCTTTCTATAAGAATTACAAGATATTTTTTCCATAAAACCGAAAAATGTATTACTTCTGTTACACAGTTCCTTGATTTTTTACAAAAACATTTCTTTACCGACGCACACCCCCAAAAATCGCAGTATTTCTGAGAAACTTTAAATGTAGAATCATATTAAATTAGGATAGAGATTGGGTGAAAACATGTTTCAATCAACTGAAATCGGGATTGACTTAGGAACAGCTAATATACTTGTTTACAGCAAAAATAAAGGGATTATCCTAAATGAACCATCTGTTGTCGCAGTGGATACGACTACAAAATCAGTGCTTGCAATCGGAGCTGACGCGAAAAACATGATCGGTAAAACACCGGGAAAAATTGTCGCTGTCAGACCGATGAAAGATGGCGTGATCGCAGACTATGATATGACAACTGATCTGCTAAAGCACATTATGAAAAAAGCCGCAAAAAGCATCGGCATGTCGTTCAGAAAACCGAACGTAGTCGTTTGCACACCGTCAGGCTCAACAGCAGTAGAACGCCGCGCCATCAGTGACGCAGTGAAAAATTGCGGCGCGAAAAACGTTCATTTAATCGAAGAGCCAGTCGCAGCTGCCATCGGAGCGGATTTACCGGTTGATGAGCCGGTTGCCAATGTGGTAGTAGATATCGGCGGAGGGACGACAGAGGTCGCTATTATTTCCTTCGGTGGCGTTGTTTCCTGCCATTCTATCAGGATCGGCGGAGACCAGCTTGATGAGGATATCGTTTCTTTCGTCCGTAAAAAATACAATTTGCTGATCGGCGAACGCACAGCTGAGCAGGTAAAAATGGAAATTGGCCATGCTCTGATTGAACATATACCAGAGGCAATGGAAATTCGGGGACGCGACCTCGTGACAGGTCTTCCAAAAACCATTATGCTTCAATCCAACGAAATTCAAGATGCAATGCGTGAATCCCTTCTGCATATCCTTGAAGCCATCAGAGCGACACTTGAGGACTGCCCGCCTGAATTGAGCGGAGATATTGTTGATCGCGGCGTTATTTTAACAGGCGGCGGCGCGCTCCTTAATGGAATTAAAGAATGGCTCACAGAAGAGATTGTCGTGCCTGTACACGTGGCGCAAAACCCGCTTGAATCTGTAGCAATCGGCACGGGCCGTTCTTTAGAAGTGATTGATAAGCTGCAAAAGGCAATTAAATAGTCTTTACCCGCAAAATTCTCACACGCGGCAAATTTCTTGCTTCTTTTTTCCTCACTTCCTTCATATTGTGGGAAATGGAGAAACGTTAAGGAGGAAACAGATGCTAAGAGATTTAGGAAGAAGAGTAGCGATCGCAGCCATTTTAAGCGGAATTATTCTTGGAGGCATGAGCATTTCTTTGGCAAATATGCCCCATTCGCCTGCAGGCGGCACTGTAAAACTGAATCATCCATAATATTGAAAAAACCCAAGACGTGTCGTTTTGGGTTTTTCACTTTGGGCTCCTTCTTTCCTTTATAGGATCATATTTGATATGATGAGAAAAAAGCTTGGAGGAATGATTCATGGATTCATTTTCACAGAAATTAAATACATATGCACAGCTGGCGGTAGAAGTCGGCGTTAATGTCCAAAAAGGCCAGTATGTAGTCGTCAATGCTTCAACAGACGTCCGGGATTTTGTTCGTTTAATTGTAAAACACGCATATGAAAAGGGCGCAAAAAACGTCTCCGTGAATTGGCAGGATGACGAAGTCGCCAAATTAAAATACGAATTAGCGCCGTTTGAAGCATTTGAAGAATATCCTGAATGGGAAGCAAAAGGCAGAGAAGAGCTTGCCAAAAATGGAGCTGCTTTCATTTCAGTTGTGTCGTCAAACCCAGACTTGCTAAAAGGTATAGATTCCAAACGGATTGCGGCATTCCAAAAAGCAGCAGGCAAAGCATTACATACATACAGACAATATATTCAATCAGACAAAGTCAGCTGGACTGTCGTAGGTGCGGCATCAGCAGGCTGGGCTCACAAAGTGTTTCCTGGCAAATCAGAGGAGGAAGCGATCCACCTTCTGTGGGAAGAAATTTTTAAAGCGACGCGCGTAAATGAAGACAACCCGGTTCAGGCGTGGATCAATCATGACCAAAATCTTCATGAAAAAGTTGACCATTTGAACGAGAGACATTACGCTGCCTTACATTATCAAGCAGAAGGAACTGATCTAACAATTAAGCTGCCTAGGAAGCATGTTTGGGCAGGTGCGGGAAGCGTGAATGAAAGCGGCCATGAGTTTATGGCCAATATGCCGACAGAAGAAGTGTTCACGCTGCCGCAAAAAGACGGGGTTGACGGAGTGGTATCAAGCACAAAACCATTAAGCTACGGCGGAAATATTATTGAAAATTTCACCCTGACGTTTGAAAATGGCCGTATAGTCGACATTAAAGCTGAAAAAGGTGAGGATATTTTAAAAGAACTGGTGGAAACAGATGAAGGTTCTCACTATTTAGGTGAAGTGGCACTTGTTCCTTACGATTCGCCTATATCACAATCAAACATTCTTTTCTATAACACGCTGTTTGATGAAAACGCGTCAAATCATTTGGCGATCGGAAGCGCCTATGCCTTTAATATTGAAGGCGGAAAGCAGATGTCTCGTGAAGAGCTTGTCAAAGAAGGCCTAAATGAAAGCATTACACACGTAGACTTTATGATCGGTTCTAAGGATATGAATATTGACGGAATTACGGCAGACGGGAAAAGAGAGCCTATCTTCAGAAACGGAAATTGGGCTTTTTAAGTAAATAAAAGGAGGCTTTTTCGCCTCCTTTTTTTATTTTTCTGCTTCATACATTTGCAGATTCGCATAAACGGTTTCTAATACTGGTACTGCAAGAGATAGACGTTTTGCTTTTTCAAGCAAAAATCCATGCAGGTGGTCGCCTTCTGTCGTTTGGCCGTTTTCCATATCCCGAAGCATGGAGGACTTCATATGGTAAGACATGCTGGTCATCGTACGAAAGCTCTCTTCCTCAAGAGCCGGATCAGCCGGAACACCTTCTTTTCGTAAAACAGCGCAAATTTCCCCAATAAGAGTTTGAGCCGTGTGACGTCCGGCTTCTGTGGCGAGGATTGGGCCAAGCGGTCGTTGAAATAACGTTGTGATCCCCGCTTGCGCTGCAATAAAGAGATACTTTTTCCACATGTCCTTCTCGATATGCCCGCTAATGATGACTTCAGCCTTCACACCTGAAAATGCCTCTTCAAGCGCTCTTATTCGCTCCGTACGCTCGCCGTTCCATTCTCCAAATACAAAACGATGTGATGCGCTCGTATGATGAATTTCTCCTTTGTTGTCTAAAGCACTTTCTATAAAACACAGGCCGCCCAGCACCTGTTCTTTTGAAAATGCCACAAATAGCTGCTCATAGTGGCGGTACCCGTTTAAGAAAGGGATAATGACAGATTCCTGATGGATAAATGGTTTAACATCCTCTATCACTTGACCAAGTGAGTATGCTTTAGAAGCAATGATAACGACATCAAATTGCCCTGTTTCTCCAGCACTGATTAGTTCGGGCTGAAATGATACATTCCCTTTTTCACTATGGATGACAAGCCCGGTTTCTTTCAGCTGCTCAGCTCTTTTTTGGCGCACAAGAAATGTCACATCATTTCCTTTCTCCGAAAGCCGTGCGCCAATATACCCGCCTACTCCACCTGCTCCGACAACCAAAAATTTCATGTTGTGATCTCCTTTCATATTTAGGTATCAAAAAAAGCAGAGAAATCTCTGCTTTTTTATTCCGCGTATAGTTCAGTCAATTTTTTCTGCACATCAGCATTTTCAAGGAACTCGTCATAGCTCATTTGCTTATCGACGATGCCGTTAGGTGTAATTTCTATAATTCTGTTGGCAATGGTCTGCACAAACTGATGGTCATGGGAAGTAAACAGCATAGCGCCTTTAAAGCTGATTAAGCCGTTATTGAGCGCTGTAATGGACTCTAGGTCTAAATGGTTAGTCGGCTCATCCAAAATTAAAATATTGGCGCCAGAAAGCATCGCTTTCGACAGCATACAGCGGACCTTTTCTCCCCCGGAAAGTACATTTGCTTTTTTGTGGACTTCTTCTCCGGAGAACAGCATGCGTCCTAAGAAACCGCGTAAAAAGCTCTCACTTTGGTCGTGCGGAGAATATTGGCGAAGCCAGTCTACAAGGTTCAGATCACTGCCTTCGAAATATTCGCTGTTGTCTTTTGGAAAATATGCCTGAGATGTGGTAACACCCCATTTAAACGTTCCGCTGTCAGCTTCCATTTCCCCGGAAATGATTTTAAACAGCGTAGTAACAGCAAGTTCGTTTCGGCCAGTGAAAGCAATTTTATCTTCTCGATTCATAATAAAGCTGACATTGTCAAGCACCTTTACGCCATCGATTGTTTTTGTTAAGCCTTCCACGCGAAGAACATCATTTCCGATTTCCCGTTCCGGCGTGAAGTTAACATAAGGATAGCGGCGGGAAGACGGTTTAATATCATCCAGCGTGATTTTTTCGAGAAGTTTCTTTCTTGATGTAGCCTGCTTAGATTTAGACGCATTGGCGCTGAATCTAGCGACAAACTCTTGAAGCTGTTTAATCTGCTCTTCTTTTTTCTTGTTCGCTTCTTGAGAAAGCTTTAACGCCAGTTGGCTTGACTCGTACCAGAAATCATAGTTTCCGACATAGATTTGAATTTTGTTAAAATCAAGGTCGGCAATGTGCGTACATACTTTATTTAAGAAGTGACGGTCATGGGATACGACAATAACTGTGTTTTCAAAGTTAATCAGAAACTCTTCAAGCCACTGGATTGCCTGAAGGTCCAGGTGGTTCGTCGGCTCATCGAGCAGCAGAACATCCGGCTTGCCGAATAATGCCTGTGCCAAGAGAACTTTTACCTTCTCCGAACCGCCGAGGTCTGCCATCTTTTTTGTGTGCAGATCTTCTGAGATACCAAGACCTTTTAACAGGATCGCAGCTTCACTTTCCGCTTCCCAACCGTTCAGTTCCGCAAATTCACCTTCTAGCTCAGCAGCACGAATCCCATCCTCATCTGAGAAATCAGGCTTCATGTAAATAGCGTCTTTCTCCTGCATGACTTCATACAGGCGTTTGTGGCCCATAATGACCACTTTCAGCACTTCATACTCTTCGTACTCAAAATGGTTCTGCTTCAAGACGGCAAGACGCTCGCCAGGACTCATATGCACGTCGCCTGTCTGAGGCTCGATTTCGCCTGACAGCACCTTTAGAAACGTTGATTTACCGGCACCGTTTGCACCAATTAACCCATAGCAGTTGCCTGGGGTAAATTTAATATTAACATCTTCAAATAACTTGCGATCCGCAAACCGCAAGCTTACATTATTTACAGCAATCATTTATTATCCTCCATCATGTCTATCATCAATAAAAGTATACCATGAATGCAGGGCAAGAGAAATGATTCCCTGATAAAACAGAGAGAAAACACTTATACACCCAAACCAGCCAGCTGTGTTACAATTAAAGAGAGAGAATGCATCCGCCTGGAAAATTACACACTCTCATGGAGGAACACGTTGAGGCTTTTAACACTTACTGAATATTGCTTACTGATCTTTTTTACGGGCTTTTACCTTGCCGTAACAGGCTTTACCGCCAAAGATATCGGCTTATATATAGGCATAGCCCTTATTTACATATTTTCGCACATTTTTTCTAAACGGCTTTTAGAAAAGCGCGGAAAAGAGAACAAACAGGTTCACCTTTTCTTCAGTGTGCTAGCTATTATCGGTTCAGTGTTCATCACGGTTTTATGCATTGCATTAGTCGCTTCTTTTTCAAAATAAAAACGCCTGCTGTCCAAAGGCCAGCAAGGCGTTTTTATTTTGTTTGACGCATTTCGTTAAACGGGAAAAAGACAAACTTCGATGTGCCGACAATTCGATCTTCCGCGATCAGTCCCAGCCCATTTCGGCTGTCCATAGAATTCAGCCGGTTATCTCCCATGACAAAGTATTTGCCTTTCGGAACCTTAACCGGTCCAAAGTCTCCTGTCAGACTGACACCAAGTTTTTCTGCTTCCTTCTTGTTTTTAGACAAGTAAGGCTCGGCTACTTTTTTACCGTTTATATAAAGCGTGTCATCCTTCATTTGAACGGTTTCTCCAGGCTTTCCGATCAATCTTTTTACATAATGGATTTTAGAAGTTTCACCGTTGATAATAACGATATCTCCGCGCTTCAGCTCGCCGATATAGTTAACTGTTTTATTCACAAACAGCCTTTCTCCGTCATGTAATGTGGGATACATAGATGAACCTTCAACTAAATACGGTTCAAACAAAAAGTGACGGATCAGGAGAGCCAGCAGAACAGCGATGACAATCGCTTTACCCCATTCCAGGTACGTATTGGTTTTTTTCTTCGCCGTTTTCTCAGTATTCGTATTTTTTTCCTCGGTCAAAGTGTTTCCTCCTAGACAATTGCTATGTCAGTTGTTTCTCTTCTTTTACTTTATCATAAAAAAGAATAAAATACATAACTTAACCGCGCTCCCTGCCGGCCGGATAAGAAAAAGCGTCCTTTCGAACCAAGGACGCTTTTTTTCTTATTTTTCTGTAATAGGTTTTTTGACGATACCGAGGATAATTGCCATCACGACAGCACCGATCACGATACTTAAAAGGTAAAGCATCGGATGGTTTGTAATGAAAGCTACGAATACTCCTCCATGAGGGGCTGGAAGCGTTACACGGAAGAATTCAGTTAATCCGCCGGCAACAGCTGCACCGACTACAGCAGCTGGTATGACGCGAAGCGGATCAGCCGCAGCAAATGGGATCGCTCCCTCTGTTACGAAAGCAGCTCCCATGAAATAGCATGTAATACCAGCTTCACGGTCACGCTGAGTGAATTTGTTTCTGAAAATGGTTGTTGCAAGTGCGATACCAAGCGGAGGAACCATACCGCCGGCCATGATTGCTGCATGAGGCGCATAGTTGCCTGCATCGATCATGGCGATACCGAACGTAAAGGCTGCTTTATTAAGCGGGCCGCCCATATCGATCGCCATCATGCCGCCCAAGATAATACCCATTAACACAAGGTTTCCAGTACCAAGGCTTTCAAGCCAGTTTGTTAAGAAATTCATAAATGCCGCTACAGGTGTATTAACGACAAATTGCATTAATACGCCAGTGATAAAAATACCGAACAGCGGGTAAATCAAAACAGGTTTTAATCCATCAAGTGACTGAGGGATAAACGTAAATACTTTCTTCAGTAAAATCACGACATAACCGGCAAGGAATCCGGCAATTAAGCCGCCTAAGAATCCAGCATTCGCTTGAGTTGCCATAAATCCGCCGACCATACCAGGCGCAAAACCAGGACGATCTGCAATACTCATCGCAATGAAACCGGCCAGAACTGCAACAATCAGTTTTAATGCATTGTCGCCGCCGATAAAGTTTAATGCTGCTGCAAACGTGTTGTAGCTAGGATCATTCGGATCAGCAGAGTGAATTCCCCAGAAGAATGAAATCGCAACGAGAATACCGCCGCCGACTACGAACGGAAGCATGTTGCTGACACCGCTCATCAGGTGCTTATAAAACGCGTTTCCGATACCGCTTCCAGACTTGCCTTTCGCTTCTTCATCGTCGTTTGAAGCTGCTGAACCGCCGCCGCTGCCTTGATAAATCGGCGCATCTTGATTCATCGCTTTTTCGATAAGCTCTTGCGGACGTCTGATACCCGCCGTTACAGGAACTTGAAGTACGCGCTTGCCTTTAAAACGTTCCATTTCAACCTGCTTGTCCGCTGCGACAATGATTGCAGGTGCATCTTCGATTTCTTGGGCAGTGAGCTTGTGCTTAATGCCGCTTGACCCATTTGTTTCGACCTTAATTTCCACACCAAGCTCTTTCGCTTTTTCTTTAAGGGCATCCGCAGCCATGAATGTATGGGCAATTCCTGTCGGGCATGCAGTAACCGCTAAAATTTTTCCTTTTCCGGCAGGTGCTGGTGCCGCTTCTTCTTCTTCCTCTTCCTCTTCGTCATCATCTTTATCGTGCTGATTAATAATGTCGATGATGGCATCTTCAGACTCAGCTTCAAGGAGCTGCTTACGGATTTCTTCACGCATTAACAGCGTTGAAAGTCTTGACAATGCTTCAAGGTGAGTGTTGTTTGCGCCTTCAGTCGCCGCGATCATGAACACTAAGTGAGCCGGCTGGCCGTCTAATGATTCATAATCGACGCCGTCTTTTGAACGTCCGAACGCGATCGCCGGGTTGATAACGCTTGCCGTTTTCGCATGGGGGATAGCGATTCCTTCACCGATACCCGTGGAGCTTTGGCTTTCGCGATTTAAAATGGCTTCTTTATAGGCTTGTCGGTCATTTAACTTTCCAGCCTTATCAAGAACAGTGACCATTTCGTCAATAACATTTTCTTTTTCTTTGCTCTCAATATTAAGCTTTATCGTATGCTTCGTTAAAAGCTCAGTTATTTTCACTTGTGTTTCCTCCTCTATAGACGTGTGACCTTAACTTCAGGAAGAAGCTGCTGGACAAATTCTTCTGTTCCAAGTTCTTCAGAGAACGCGGTAGCACTGCCTGAAGTAACTCCTAAGCGGAATGCTTCTTCAAGCGGCAGCTGTTTGGAAATTCCGGCAAGGAAACCTGCAACAACGGAATCCCCTGCTCCGACTGAGTTTACCAATTTCCCCTTTGGCACGTTAGCAAAATAAACAGCTTCGTTCGTAAACAGAAGCGCTCCGTCTCCGGCCATTGATACGATTACATGTTCAGCGCCTTGTTCTACAAGCTTTTTCCCATAAGGAACGGCTTCCTCAACAGATGTAATGGTCGTGCCGAACATTTCTCCAAGCTCATGATGATTTGGCTTCATCAAAAATGGTTTCATTTCTGTTGCTTTCAAAAGAGCCTCGCCTGAGATATCCAGAACAACTCGTGCGTTCTGCTGTTTGCAGGCCTCTGCGATTTTTTCATAAGTATCGTGAGGGAGTGAAGATGGAATGCTTCCTGCAAGAACAACGATATCTCCCTCTTGCAAAGATTGGAACTGCTCTAAAAAGGCTTTGAAATCTGCATCCGAAATTGTCGGTCCCTGCCCGTTAATTTCAGTTTCATCACCAGTTTTCAGCTTTACATTGATACGGGTATCCCCTTTTACTTCAGAAAAAGCTGTTTCTAGGTTTTCTTCCCGTAAAAATGTTTTGATATATTCTCCGGTAAATCCGCCGACGAATCCGAGCGCTTTAGACGCCACATGGTGTCTTTTCAGCAGTCTCGATACGTTGATGCCTTTGCCCCCTGGATACTTGGTATCATACGAAGAACGGTTCAGGCCTCCTACAGTAAAATCTTCAACGTGAACAATATAATCGACAGATGGATTAAGTGTTACAGTGTAAATCATGGTTTCACTACCTTTACGACAGTTTTTTCTTGGTAATTATCGAATGTAAGCTCTTCAGCGTCAGTCGTAATGATTGTTGCGTCGCCTATTCCGGCGAATGCCGAAAATGAAATTTCTCCGAACTTCGAAGGGTCTGCTAAGACGTAAGCGTGTTTTGCCTGTTTGATCGCTTTCTGTTTTAAAAGGGCCTCATCAGGGTCCGGCGTTGTGAATCCAGCCTCTGTATGGACACCGTTTGTCCCCAGAAAACTCTTGTCAAATCTGTACTGGTCCATGGCAATCAGTGAAGCGCCTCCAATAATCGCGCCCGTTCTGTGCTTTACGTATCCTCCAAGCAGATAAAAAGAAATTTCTTTCCTTATTAATGCATCGATATGCATTACCCCGTTTGTGACAACGACAATATCTTTGGTTTTATCCATAAAATCAATCATGTGCAATGTCGTCGTGCCTGCATCAAGGTAAATGCAATCCCCTTCTTCTAAAAGAGAAGCTGCTTTTTCAGCAATCTTCAGTTTATCGTGAAGGTTTTTGGATGATTTTTCAAGCATATCGGGTTCAAGTCTGATATCGGAAAGCTTGGCCGCTCCACCATGAACGCGCTTTAAAAAACCGCGTTCTTCAAGTGTCGATAAATCTCTTCTGATTGTTGATTCAGAAGCATTAGTCAGATTTATAAGCTCTTGAATCTTTACCACATCATGCTTTTCTATTTGATCAATAATCAATTGATGCCGTTCAGGAGTTAGCATGCTTCACCTCCTAATGAAAACGTATTCATTTTGAATACAATTTCATTGTAAACGCTATTTTCGGTTTAGGTAACTAAAATCATTCAAATTCATTCAATAACTATCAAAATCTTTCACGTTTATCCATATTAACGTATGTCTATAGGGTTTGTAAACTGTAAATTCGACAAAAATAAGGACAATTGTACGACATTTTCTTCTTATTTTAATGAAAAAAGTCTTTTATATTCATAGTAGAAATCACTAAACGTAAAAAAACCTCATGCATGTTGCATGAGGCTACTCATAACGCAGCGCTTCAATGGGATCAAGCTTTGCGGCTTTATTTGCAGGAAGCATGCCGAAAATAACACCAATGAGCATACTGAACAGCACGCCCCCGCATACAACCTGCCAGGATATGAGTGACGGCCAGCCCGCAATGGCTGAAACAAGCGCGGCCCCTCCGTATCCAATACCAATCCCGATCAGTCCGCCAATCAGCGTCAATACGACTGATTCAATTAAAAACTGAGTCAGAATCTGTCCTCTCGTCGCACCAAGTGATTTTCTGATTCCGATTTCCCGCGTCCGTTCTGTGACTGATACGAGCATAATATTCATGACACCGATTCCGCCGACCAAAAGGGAAATACCTGCAATTGAGCCGATAATCGTCGTCATAATTGCCGTTACCTTGCCAATTCCGGCCGCAATCTCTTCCATGTTCATCACTTGATACGAATCCTCTGTGCCATGATTGTCATTTACCAGCTGTGCCGCTTCTTCTCCAGCCGATTTTATGTCGTCTGCTGATTCGACCTGCAATGATACGTTACTGAAATCACTTGTGCCAAAAGAGGATTTCATCATATTAAATGGCACATACATTTCACTTAAATCGAAAGAAAGCAAGCCTGTTTCTTTTTTCAGCACGCCGATAATTTCAACGGGCTGTCCGTTTATCCAGACAACTTCACCTAAAGGGGAGGTTTTATCGAACAGTTCTTCAGCCATCTTTTGAGAGATGATTCCGGCTCTATTCCCCGCGAGAAAGTCATTGTCGGTAAATGTTCTGCCGCTTTCGATTTCTAAAGAATTGACATTCATGTATCCATCATTCATTCCGTTAACCGTAGCATCGGTTTCTTCTTCGTGATAACGCGCTGTCATACTTTCAGAAGTCGAAGCAACGACTTGTTTAATACCTTCTATTCCTTTTAAACCTTTAATATCGTTTTCTGTAAACGTAGATTCAGCTGCGGCGTTCGGGTTGCTTGCAAGCTCCTCGTCGCTAGGCATATAGTACAGCTCCACAGTATTTCCTGGGCCGCTGATCGACTGCTTCAGCATTTGCTCGCCGCCCTGTCCTACCGCAACGACAACAATGACAGAGCCTACACCAATGATAATGCCGAGCATCGTTAAGATCGAACGCATTTTATGGGCAAGGACAGAGCTTAGAGCCATTCTGATGTTTTCTAACAGGCTCATTCTCCCACACTCCTTTGTCCGGAGCTGGCAGGAACAATGTTTCCGTCACGCACCATGACGATCCGATTCGTGCAATCAGCTACTTCAGGCTCGTGAGTAACCAGAACGATTGTCGTTCCCTCGGCATTTAATGCTGTAAACTGATCCATAATCGCCTCGCTTGTTTTCGTATCCAGCGCACCGGTCGGTTCATCAGCTAAAATCAATTTCGGCTCATTCACGATCGCCCTCGCAATCGCCACCCGCTGCTTCTGCCCACCCGACAGCTCGTTGGGCATGTGGAGCATTCGATTGGCTAACCCGACCTTTTCCAATGCTCTCTCAGCCCGCTCTTGACGTTCTTTTTTGCCTATCCCGGAATAAATCATCGGCAGCTCGACATTTTTTTTTGCGTTCAACCGCGGAAGAAGCTGAAATTGCTGAAATACAAAACCGATGGACCGGTTACGGACTGCCGCCAGTTCTTTATCTTTATATGAAGAAATGTCTTCGCCGTCCAATTTATATGTACCGGAAGTCGGCCGATCAAGACAGCCGATAATATTCATGATCGTCGATTTCCCTGATCCTGACGGCCCCATAATCGAGACATATTCACCTTGATGAATGTCCAAATCAATAGAATGGAGAACATCAAACGTTTCCTTTCCGATCTGGTAGCTTTTTCGCACATTAGAAAGCTGAATCATTTAAGATTTCACTTCCATTCCGTCAGTCACCTGATCAGATGGATTCAAAATGACTTGATCATCTTGGGAAAGCCCCTCTTTAATTTCTGTCAGGTCATCTGTCACTTCGCCGATTTTGACATCAACTCGCTTTGCTTTTCCGTCTTTTACTGTATACACATAATATTGGTCATCTTCTTTTTTGACTGCCTTTGAAGGAAGCGTATTTGCTTTCCGCTTATCTGTTTCAATATTCATGATAAATTTAAAGCCTGGCTTTCCTTCTGGAAGATTTCCTTTTATTTTCACTTGAAGCGGGTATTGGACCGCCTGTTCTGTTCCTTGTGCCGCAGCGCTCTCCTGCTGATCCGGAACAAGCCCGACTGCGGAAACCGTGCCTTTCCATGTTTTACCCTGTATTACATCTGAAGTGAGTGTGACCTTCTGGCCTTTTTTGACTTTCAATGTATCGTATTCAGACAATTTCCCTGAGACGACAAGGTCTTTTGGGTTGCCGATATGTATGACAGGCTCTTGAATATCTGACTTTTTGGATGCCGCTTCTTGGTTGACAGAAATAACGGTGCCTTCAATTTCGCTTTTCACTTCAAGATCTGATACCCGGTTGGCAAGTGACTGCCGCTGAAGCTCGGTTTGTTTTAATTCGATCTCCGCTGTTTTTTTCTGCATTTGAAGCTCTGTTCGTTCAGATTCGATTTGTTTTTCTGCTTCTTTCTTTCCTACCTGTTTTTCCAGTTCTCTTTCTTTGCTGTCTAAGGCTTTTAACTTTTCTTGAATTTGGTCAATTTGAAGCCGGTTGGATTCAGACGTTAACTGGTTCTGTTCTTTTTCCAGGCTCAGCTGCTCATTTGTATAGATGACTAAAGGCGTGCCTTTTTTAACTTTATCACCTTCCTTTACTTTAATGTCTTCTAATGTCCCTTTATCCGCTTCATAAAAAACATACTGTTCATTTGAAAATTTTAGCGTGCCAGGAACCATAACCGTTGATGAGATTTCATTTTCTTCAACGCTCCCCGTCTGTATCTCCTTGCCGGCGCTGCCGCTTGTTGGAGCGGCAGACCGGTATATATTGATTCCAACAAAAAGAGCGACTATAACTGCGATTCCAATTCCGATCCAGACTTTTTTCATGAGCCTATGCACCCGCCACAGAATTGATTAAACCTGAAAAGAGCGAAAATACAACTAAAATTCCGAATAGAATGATTGCTGAAATCCACCCGGCTTTTTTGGAGATGCCTCCCGTTTTGTGAAGTCCGATTGCTAATAATACAAAGCTCCAGATGCTGAAAATTTCAAAGGTATTTAACACGCTGGCAAGAGCCCCGTCAGATGGGATAATCCCTGCCAGTGACGTCGTGCTGTAAAGAGGATTCACGTCAGTCGTAAAAGCAACGATTCCATTAACCAATAATCCGAGACTGCTAATCAAAGAGACAAACAGACCGAGAGAAAGCATTTTTTTATATGTCGTAACACCGCCTGATACTTTTACACAGAGCCAATAAATAAGAGGAGCAATAAATAATGCTGCGATACCGCCGATAATAGCGCCTACCATTCCGCCAACTTTGGTTATTGTTGCGACAGTTTCCATTTGTTCAGCAGATAGCCCTTGCGTATCCTGGCTTTTCAAAAGCTCACTATAATCCGTACCGAGTGATTGCAGCACGGCACCGACGATGATAATTGCTGCAACAATCAAAAGCGGTCCCCACACAGCCGGCCTTTCTCTTATTCTTTCAAATTGAACGGACGGACTTGTGATTACTCCTAAAAGTGAAGGCTTTTCAGTCGCCGTTCCGCTGTTTTTTTCTACATTCGTTTCCATTTCAAAACCTCCTTGAGAATATCTAACAAATAGTACGGGAAGGATATCAAAAAGTTTCATGTTTTTCTAATAAATTTCCAAAAGCCTTCAATATTAAAGGCTTTTCATATTATTCTATCGCTGTGCTGTATTGCGCTTTCACAAGCCCGGCATAAATGCCTCCTTTAGCGAGCAGCTGATCATGGTTCCCTTCTTCTATTTTCCTGCCGTGATCAAGAACAATGATCCGATCGGCGTCGCGGATCGTAGACAATCTGTGAGCGATCATCACTGCTGTACGCCCTTTCAGAAGCGTTTTTAACGCTTGCTGAATTTTTACTTCTGTCTCTGTATCAATGCTTGCCGTTGCTTCGTCAAGGATGATAATAGCCGGATCAGCGAGCAATGCTCTTGCAAAGGAAATAAGCTGACGCTGACCGGCAGACAGTACGCTGCCCCTTTCCTCTACCTCTGTTGCGTATCCTTCCGCTAAATCGGAAATAAACTCATCCGCTCCGACCGCTTGGGACGCTTTCATCACCTCTTCATCCGAAGCATTTGGCCTTCCAAAACGAATATTTTCCATGATGGTCCCAGAGAAAATAAATGTATCTTGCAGGACAATGCTGATTTGAGAGCGCAGACTGGCAAGGGAAAGATCCTTAATCGGTATACCGTCTATTTTAATGGTGCCTCCGGTCGCATCATAAAAACGGCTGATTAAATTGGCAATCGTCGTCTTCC
Organism: Bacillus sp. 9.4; assembly: GCF_055486415.1. NCBI lineage: Bacteria > Bacillati > Bacillota > Bacilli > Caryophanales > Bacillaceae > Bacillus > Bacillus sp. 9.4. The sequence goes on from NZ_JBVFMU010000002.1 coordinate 478,267, forward strand.
CGCTCCCTGTATGCCCGACAAGCGCAAGCGTCGAGCCCGCCGGAATAGAGAAAGAAACGGCGTGAAGGGCTTTTCGTTTTTCATCATACGAAAATTCAACCTCTTCAAAACTGATCTCCCCATTTATCTTTTCATTATGAACGGCATTGGGCTTCTCCTTGACATTTGGCTGTTCGTCCAGAAACTCAAAAATCCGTTCTGATGATGCCATCCCCATTAACAGCTGATTATAGACCTGACCCAGTCTCGAAATTGGTTCCCAAAACATACCCAGATAGAAAGCAAAAGAAACGAAGACGCCAATCGTGATGGTTTCATTCATGATGAGTGTGGCTCCATACCAAATCAAGACAGCCGTCCCAATCGCATTCGTCATTTCTACCAGCGGACGGAACATGGCATTTTTTCTAGTTGCTTCCCGCCAAGATTCGTAATTCTCCTGATTGACACCGTCAAAATACGCCATGTTTTCTTCTTCCTGCGTAAATGCCTGTGTGACCCGGATGCCCTGAATGCTTTCATTTAGATGAGAGTTGAGCTTCGATTGCTTCAGCCGTACCGTTTGCCAGGATCGGCGTATTTTTTTTCTGAGACTTGTTGAAATAAAAAACATAATCGGCAATGTCACCATGATGGCTATAGTCAGCTCAGGGCTCAGCGTAAACAAAATGATAATCACGCCGGCCAGGAGCAGCAAGTCGGTCAACAAATTGATGACTCCGCTTGTAAAGAGCTCCTGAAGAGAGTTAATATCATTCATGATCCTGACTAAGATCGATCCCGCCGACCGCTGATCAAAAAATCGATGGGATAAGCGCTGCACATGGGTAAATAAATGCTGTCGCAAATCGTAAATGACATGCTGGCCAAGCTGATTCATCCACCTGATTCTTAACACATTGGCGGCGTAATTGAGGACATATAAACCGCTAATAATAAAAATGAGCTGAATCAGCAGCTCCGAGTTTCTCCCTGTAATCGCTTGATCAAGAACATAAACGCCGATCAGAATGGGGATCACAAGCTTCACAGCAGTGCCAATTAATACGGTGAGAAAAGAAAGCGGCAAAATTGTTTTTCGATATGGTTTGACATAGCTCAGCAGCCGCCACATTTGAGCCCAGTTAAACGGCTTTTCAATGATTTCATCTGAAGAGTAATAGAAACGCTCTAAAATCCCCTGTTTTTTCGCTTGTTTCATTTGGCCCCTCCCTATCCGACCTCATGCGGTTCATTAATGATTTTGACATCACGGTATTGCAAATCGTAAATCTTTTTATAGTAGCCGCCTTTTTCAAGAAGCTCATGATGTGTTCCCCTTTCACGAATGCGTCCTTTATTAAAAACGAGAATTTCATCGGCGTGTTTCAGTGAAGAAATGCGGTGAGCGACGATAAAGGTTGTGCGGTTTTTCATGACTTCTTTTAAGGCAAGCTGTATGCTGTGCTCCGTTTGCATATCTACTGCACTTGTGGCATCATCCAATATTAAAATGCTCGGGTTCAAGCAGATGGCTCTCGCAATGGCAATACGCTGTTTCTGTCCGCCGGAAAGCCCCATTCCCCTCTCTCCCAGCATGGTGTCATACCCATCAGGAAGCTCCATAATAAAGTTATGGGCCTGCGCCCTTTTTGCCGCTTCGATGACGTCTTCCATTGAGGCATCCGGCCGCCCATACGAAATATTTGATCTAATCGTAGATGAAAACAGGAAGGATTCTTGAAGTACGACCCCGATATTGGAACGAAGGGTTTTTAACGAATAATCTGTGATGGGTTTGTGATCAATGGTAATCATTCCGCTAACAGGACTGTAAAATCTGGTGAGAAGCTGTGTCACTGAGCTTTTGCCTGAACCTGTCGGGCCCAACAGTCCGATTACCTTCCCGCTGTTTGCCTCAAAGCTTACATTGCACAGCGCGTTTGTTTGTTCTTTTCCGTATGCAAGAGAAACATTTTTGAAATGGACATCTCCGGTTAATTTTTGTTTATGCAAAGCATGAGGATGATCTGTAATGTCTTCTTCTTTTTCCAGAATGTCGAGCAGGCGTTCCCCTGACGCTTTTGCTTGAGAGAACATATTGATGACAAAACCTAAGTTCATAATCGGCCACATCATATAATTGACAAGGCTGAAGAAAGCAACAAGCTCGCCGGGATTGAGCTGATTTTGCATAACCAAGTAACCGCCGTATGAGAGGAGAGCTACAATACAAATGTTACCAATGAACTCCATTAAAGGGAAATACGCAGACCAGATGGATGATGTTTGTAAATACTGCGCCCTGTATTCTGCATTGGCTTTATTGAAAGTGCTGATCTGAAAATCTTCCCTGGAAAGAGATTTAACCGTATTAATGCCGCTGATATTTTCCTGGACTTTTGTATTGAGTTTCGCAAACGATTTGCGGATGCCTCTGAAGGCGGGATGGACCCTTTTGTCAAACCGGTATACCGCAACCGCGAGAAATGGCAGAACAGCTATTGTCACAAGCGTGAGAGGAACAGAATAGTAAAACATAACCGACAGGCTGATGGCTACCAGCAGGCCGAAGCGAATGAGCTCAGCGAGACCGTATGATAAGAAAAAACGAAGCCCTTCAACATCAGCAGTCAGCCTGGACATCAAATCTCCTGTTTTCGCGTTATCATAGTAAGAAAAAGAAAGCCGCTGCAGTTTTTCATACAGACCATTTCTCAGCCGATAAACGGATTTGATCCCGAACATATCACCTAAATACTGATGAAAAAAGGTAGCCGTTCCTTTCAAAACCATTACCGCAATAAATCCTAAGCTGACCCACGCCGCAAGCTGATACTGCCTTCCAAGCACGATCTCATCAATCGTAATTTGCAGGATAATCGGATAAACGACAGTAATTGCAGTCATCAAAAGCATGGCTAGAAGCGACCACATAAACACTTTTCTATACGGCCAATAATACATTTTTAATCTTTTAAATGTCTCCATATCCAGCACCTTTCCAACATTTATCATCTTTACTATATCGATACCCGAAATAAATTTCTATTATTTTTCAAAATTTCAGTCTAATTATGGAATGAGTCTCTTACTTTATAGGGAGTACCATATGTAGAATAAACGCTTACAGAAAATCATTGTATGCTGGGGATACTTGGGGATATGCCAATGAAATACAGAAAAACCGGACGGCTGAAATGCCGTCCGGTTTTCATCCCCCGCTGACCGGCGGTATGATGGCTACCGTGTCACCCGAAGATACAGAGGTATTTTCTTTTACATAGCTTTCGTTAACGGCAATCATAGCCGTATCAATAGATTCAAGACCGTATTGTTCTTTTAGACTCGCTTTTATTTCATCTGTGGTTGCTTGTTCCACATCTATTTCTATTGCTTGTGTACCGGCCTGTTCAGCCAGTCCTGCAAATAAAAGAATTTTAATCATGCTGCTCTCCCTCGCTTAGGTCTGGTTTTCCGTTCGGATAAGCTGTTGTTTCTAGCTGGTCGCCGATCCATTGCTCACCGTCTTCCCAAATTTCTTTTTTCCAAATCGGCACAATCTGTTTAATTCGTTCAATCGCATACTCATTGGCTTCATATGCGGCTTTTCGATGGGGAGAAGATACAGCAATCACCACCGCTGCTTCACCGATATCGAGCACACCTATACGGTGCGTGATCGCAGCTGAGGCACCTTCCCATTTTTCTTCGATTTCAGCGCCGATTTGAGCAAGCATTTGCACGGCCATCGGTTCATATGCCTCATATTCAAGCCGAACCGTTCTTTTTCCGTTTGTCCATTCCCGAACCGTACCGATAAATGTCGTAATTGCCCCTGCTTCCCGTTTCTCCACTTTTTTGATGATGTCTTCAGTATTAATGGGTGTTTTCGTAATCTCAAACCGTTCCATTATGCAGATTCCCCCTTCAGCTGTGAAAGCACAAAATCCACGGCAACCGGATCATCCGCATGAAAAACGGGTAATCCCTGATGCTCTGTCATATGCTCTTTTTTTCTATAGATGATGGCGATTATATTTACTGCTTGCAGCGCTTCCAGATCTTCCTTTTCACTTAGGATAACCACTTTAGGATAAGGGGCTTTTTTAAAGCCTTCAATCAGAAGACAATCTGTTTCGAGAAATTGGTATAACTCGATCAGCCGTGCCAAATCCCAATTGCGGCGGGCAGTCAGCTGTAACACACCAGCGCCTTCTACCGCTGTTACATCAGCACCTGCCGCCTTGTAACGGTCCGTGTCTTTTCCTTCCGTGAGCGTTTGCGGTTCACCGCCGTGACCATGATGCTTCAGGCAGCCCAAATGGACTCCCTGTTCAGAGGCTTTTTCAAGAATGCGCTCAATAAACGTTGTTTTCCCGCTGTTTTGAAATCCTACAACTTGGACGATCGGGAAAGGACGGACCAAGGCCATTCACTTCCATTCTCTTCTCTGATGAGCAGTACTTGAACCGTTCTGCCAGATTCGTAGCCTCGCGTGCCGCCCGGCAGGATAATAAATGCATTGGCATCTGCAAGTGATGTGACAGAGCTCGACTTATCTAAGCCAACGGGTGTCGCCAACAGCTTCCCTTCCTGATGGTGCACGAGCGCACGAACAAATCGGGTAAATGGGTTCGGCTTCGGAAAATCCTTGGTCAAAACAGCTTCCGCACAAATTGAATGCGGTGTTTCATTGAGCAGCCATGTCTGGATTATCGGTTTGACAAACAGTTCAAAACCGACATAGCATGCCGACGGATTACCTGAAAGGCCAAACAGCAGCATATCGTTTGCATGCGCCACCGTTGTCACGCTGCCCGGGCGCATGGCAACTTTATTAAACAGCACGTCCGCTCCGAGTTTTTCATAGATCGCAGGCAAAAAGTCAAAGTCACCGACTGACACACCTCCAGTTGTGATCAGGAAGTCCACCTTTTTCATCGCTTCTTTAACTGCAGCAAAGCTTTTATCCAGTTCATCAGAGATTTTCCCTAAATAAAGCGGTGTTGCGCCTGCTTCTATCGCTTGCGCATATACCATACTCGCATTGCTGTTGCGGATTTTTCCCGGTTCCAGCGGATCACTGACATTCAGCAATTCGGTACCGGTTGCGATAATCCCGACTACAGGCTTTCTCACGACAGGCACAGATGCGTATCCGAATGTTGCCAAAAGAGCCGTCACTCCTGGTGTCACCCGGGTGCCCTTTGTCAGTAAAACACTCCCTTTTTGAGCGTCCTCACCTGTCTTTGAAATATTATCCCCCGTCTGAAAGCGGCGTTTTAAAGACATAAATGACTTCCCATTCTCCTCAAAAGTTTGAGTCAGTTCAATCATGACGACTGCATCTGCCCCTTCAGGGATTTGCGCGCCAGTCATAATCCGCACGGCCTGAAACTGGCCAAGTTTTTTTTCAGATACTGCTCCCGCTCCAATATGGTCAATAACTTCAAACCGAACTGGGTTTTCACGTGAAGCTTTTGCCGTATCGCACGCTCTGACAGCAAAACCATCGTATGGCGAACGGTCAAACGCAGGTACGTGGTGATCCGCAGTTATATCTTCGGCTAAAAACCGATGAAGGCTTTCTTCCAGCGCCACCCATTCTGTTTCACCTTGTTTTTGAAAATGGCAGACACGCCGAACTGCCTCGTCTACCGGTATCGGTGTTCGTTTCTCCAGCATTCTGACCCCTCCTGTTGTTACAGTCCAATCACTCTTGCCAACACGGAGTTGGCTTCTTTCACATCATTTGTTCCATGCACCAGTGCCCGTCCGTCATTGAAAATGACAATTCTGAAATCCTCGTAAAAAATATGCAGCAAAAACGCATTAGCCTCGACCTTGCCGATTGCTTTCAGCCGCTTAATGAGCTCCTGTTTCGGGATTCTTTTTAATGATTCTGACCTTACCTGCACTGTATCACGGCCGCATAGTACAGCAGCTTTTGGTGTGTTCCAATCCTGAAGATAAGGATATACCGCATTTGCTCCGCAAGATGGGCATTCCTCACGGCGTACATGATTAACGTTAATCTTCATATGCGAATTGTTCCAGACATCAAATGTCACAAAACCCCGCTGTATTGCTTCTATTTGGCCGGTTAACAGCTTTAATGCCTCAGCCTGCTGATATGCTGAAACGATATGCACAGCAGGCGGAATAATGCCGGCAGTATCACACGTCGCCCCGCCAACAGGAATTTGCTCAAACAAACAAGACAGACAAGGGGTTTCTCCGGGAATGACAGTCATGAACATTCCCTGGCTGCTTACACAGGCGCCATAGACCCAAGGTGTCTTTGTTTTCTGGGCAAGATCGTTTATCAGCATGCGGGTTTCAAAATTATCTGTCGCGTCGATCACGACATCTGCTTTTTCAATCAGCGGCTCAAGCGTTTCGGCTGTTCCTTCGGTAACATACGCCTCAATATGTATCTCGCTGTTAATCGCTGATAAATGCTCTTTGGCAGCCATGGCTTTCGGCATGCGGAGTTTGGCATCGCTTTCTGTATAAAGCTGCTGCCTTTGAAGATTGCTCCACTCCACATAGTCACGGTCAATAATGGTAATAGTACCGACTCCCGCTCTCGAAAGCCCTTCAGCTCCTGCAGTGCCGAGCGCTCCCGCTCCGACAATCAGCACATGGCTGTCTGCCAGTCTTTTCTGGCCCTCTTCCCCAATTTGCTTAAATCTGATTTGCCGTGAATAACGTTCCTCCATCAAACCTGTTCTCCTTATCTTTTATGTCATCTTATCATGTTATTGCCCCGTCAGTCCCGCTTGAGGGAGTTCGATTTTTCTTCCAAACAGCTAAAATCATCACGTGTATTAATGTTGATAAACTCTGCCGGGTTTGCTCCGATATTTTCAGCCTGTACGTAACAAACCGAAATTCTCCCTAATAAATCTGATATTCTCAACCTCTTCTCAGAAAGCTGATCGTATAGAACTGGCATGATACGTTTGTGGTAAATCGCAATCAATGGCTGCACTTGTCCGTCAGAAATTGGGACTACCGCGTCAGCACCGGCAGTCATCAGACGTTTGAGCTCCAGCATCGTCCTTCTTTGTATCAGCGGTGTGTCACAGGAAAGAACAGTATAAAGATCACCGTCTGTCTTTTTAAAAGCGGTATATATACCAGCCAATGGCCCCATGCCTTGAAATGGCTCAGCATCTTGATACACTTCATTTTCACCGTTTTCTTGAAATCTATCAATAAATTCGGGACGGCTGATGATAACCGTTTGTTCTCCAAGTGCCTCTTTAGCGCATTCGTAAAGCATCCTGCCCTTCCATTTGACAAACGCCTTCGGTTCTCCAAATCGCCGCGAGGCTCCCCCTGCCAGCAGTACGTTTACATGCTTCATATCATCTCACCTCTAGTTTCGTTAAAAGCATAGCAAAAGCAAAGGCTCAACGCTACTGCTTGTCTGTTTATTAAAGAGGAATAGCTGTTCAGTATTTGCATATTGTAGTGTTAACATCATGAGGGAGATGGTTCGAATGAAAAGATCAGGTCCTTTTTTCCACGACGTGTCTCAGGAGAACCTTTATTTAAAATCCGAGCTTTCAAGGTGCCATAAGCTGATTTCTGAACTTGAAGCAAGCTACTTTCATCAGAAAAATAACAAATTGCTCAAAGAAAATACCGATATGAAAGAAAAACTCCAGCAGCTGTCTGCCGAATTAACACATATGTCAACAAAAGAAAAACATGCCTCCCACACCAGCCAAACCCTGCACCAAATAAGAGCTGAACTGCTTGATAAAATCGTTGTTTTGCAGGAGCTTCTATCTGCTGAAACCTATAAACGCAGAGCCGAAATCGAAGAAAAACATAAACTTCATATTGCTAAAGTCAAAATCGAAGAAGAAAATAAAAATCTTCATAAACGGATCAGCGAACTTCAAGCCTCAATTGAGCAAGAACAAAATGCACTGCTTCAGGCAAAACAGCAAGCCGAATTGATAAAAGCCGAAAATGGGCGTCTAAAAGAGCAAATGGTAGAAAAAGAATATCAGCTAAAACATATTAAAATAGAAGTTGATCATATGAAAGATCGAATCATAGAAACGAAAGAAAGACTGCTAGACATAGAAAAAACGAAAGAAAAATTATTTCACGAAACTATTATATCGTATAAACGGCAGCTTGATGAAAGCGATGCCTGGATTGCTTCTCATTTTGCCGATATTGATGGCGGCACAAAACAAAAAGAAAAAACGGAAGAAGAAGCTCCAGCGGCCTACGCGCAGCCATATCATGTAGAGACCATCCTTGAAGATGTCACCAAACAGATACATGTGCTCCAAAAACAGCTTGCCCGCGCCCAATCATCAGACCAGGCCAAGAGCCATACAATCGAAGAGCTGAAAAACAGAGCCGCTGAAGAAAAGCCTTATCAAAAGTGGGTGTATAAGCTTAATCTTGAAAAAGAAAACAAACCTTCACAGAAAAAACCTCAATAAAAAAACTGCTTGAGCGATGCCAAGCAGTTTTTCTTTATATTTATTCATTAGCTGATTCTGCAGATTCGATTTCACCCTCTAAAATGTACTGCCCGCGATATGGTTTTTTCACTTCCGGGTACATTTTAATTAAGCTTTGCATAAACGTTGTCATATTAGGGATTTCAAGACCGCTTTCTTTTTCAATCTCTTTTTGAAGCTCGGAGCTCTTAATCGCCGCGTTGTGGCGTTTTAATGTTTTAATAGCAGCTTCACGCAGCTTAGCTGCTTTTGATCCCGGTCTTGCCGTTCCTCTTCTTCTTCGTGTTGTTCCGTCTGGTATACCGGCAGGAAGAGAGGAAATAGATTGAAGCTGAGGCTGGACAGACTGCTGCTGTGATTGCGGCTGATAGCTTCTGATTTCCTGAGCCGCAAGCTCAGCGAGAACCGGCAGAGAGTCAGGTTTTTTTTCAGAACGGAAATCCTTTTTGATTTCGGAAGGGCTTCCATTTCTGTCCAGCTCTCTTAATTTTGCGTATATTTTATCACGTTCAATTTGATATTCACGAATGACTTTCACTTCAGCTTCATTTAATTGTTCTAACCGCAAGCGCAAAGCTTCTCTTTCATTAAACATTCCTCAATGTACCCCCTATCAAAATTAACATCTTTAATTAAGATATTAGATTACAAAAGTAATTTTATCAACTATTATTTTAGCATTTTACTATTATATTTACTCTATGAAAAATTCCTTATTTTCTGAAAATGTTTTATTTTTCAAAAGAGTCCTTTATTCTCAAGGGATTAAGGGGCTTTCTAGTTTATTTGGTATAATGTTGAAAATATATATTTTACTTACTTCTTTAAAGAAATTTAGTGTAATATCTACAATTTTCGAGTTATGAGATATGAGATTTATCTAAAATTGAGGAAAAACATCAAAAATTAGCTGTGTTTTCTAGCGTATCAATCAAACAAACCATCAATTCCTATACCCAAATTTGGAAAAATAAGCTTCTTACTCTTCTTCCATTGCTTTTTGCACAAATAAAAAACCTGATGTGATCAGGTTTTTAGGAAATACTATTTAGTCAGATACCTATTCCGTTTCAGTTAGAACGCGGTTCACACGTTTTTCAAGCATTTTCATACCGCTCCCGCCGGCTTGGAAGTGACGGAGCTGTCCTGTTTTATCAAACACATAATACGCAGGTACGTATTCATTTTCAAATGCATCGGTTAAAGCATGGTCACTGTCAACAAAAATCGGCTGAGTGATATCGTGTTCAGCGGCTGTTTCTTTAATTTTACCAAGGTCAAGATCATCTTCGGAACGGGGCATATGCACAGCTACAACATTCAGTTGATCTTTATATTTATCACGAAATTCATTCACTTGCGGCATCGCTTCTTTGCACAAGTGGCAGCTGATGGACCAGAAATGAATAAGCGTCGGCTTTTCCCCAATCAATTGCTCTCTCGTCACTTCACCATTTAACCAAGCTTTTTCTCCCGTCAATTCCGGCATGGGCTGACGTAATTTCATTGCTTTTTCCCTCCTATTTAACAGAGAGGCCTAACGAATATGCTAGACCGCTTTTCGTTCTTGGAAAGAATTAAAGTGTTTTTTGGCCTGGTTTCCAGTTAGCCGGACAGAGTCCGCCAGTTTGCAGCGCCTGGAGAACACGCAGCGTTTCATCAACATCACGCCCAATATTGTTATGGAAAACAGTTTGATATTGGAGCTCCCCTTCAGGATTAATAATAAACAATCCGCGCAAAGCCACACCTTCTTCTTCGATTAAAACGCCATATTCCCGGGATACCTCATGGTTTGTATCAGCAGCAAGCGGGTATTTCAGCTGGCCAAGACCGTTTTCTTTGCGGTCTGTATTGATCCAAGCTAAATGAGTATGGATGGTATCAGTTGAAACCCCGATGACTTCTGCATCAAGATCTTCGAACTCGTCATAGCGGTCGGACATTGCTGTAATTTCTGTCGGACAAACAAAAGTGAAGTCCATTGGATAGAAGAACAGCACTGTCCATTTGTCGTTTTTCATGTTTTCCTCAAGACTTACTTTGCCGAATTCTTTGCTTGCAAGGACTGCTTCCATTTCAAAACGAGGAGCTTGTTTACCTACCATACGTTCTGCCATATGTATCCCTCCAATTTATTGTTTGGCTTAAAAGTCGAAATAGCTTGAAAATAAAGGGTTATTAACCATTTTTAGTTATATTGCAATGCCATTATATAAAAGTAGATTTCCTGAGTCAATTTTTAACAAATCATGCATGTCTTTGGCTTCGACATTTTTGAATAAAACGTTTAACATGGTCATGTACAGGGTAACTAGCCTCAATGTGCAGCAATCAATTAGAAAAGGAGCTCAACATGGACTTTATTAAACAATATGATTGGGCGGGACTGATTACAAATGCCGGTGTTCTGCTCATTAAACTCGCCATTATGATATTGCTCTATTTTATCGTTCGATCATTAGGCATGAAAATCATTAAACATCTGTTTGCAAAATTCGAGGAGCAGAATAGCTTGTCTATCGGACGTGCACATACGCTCCGAAGCCTGACTCTTAACATATTTGCTTATACTTTGATTTTTATATTCTTCGTCATGGTTCTAGATTTGTTTCATTATGATCCAAGCGCTCTTTTAGCGGGGGCAGGAATCGTCGGCCTGGCTGTCGGATTTGGCGCCCAAGGGCTTGTCAGTGACATCGTGACAGGTTTTTTTATTTTGCTTGAGAAACAATTGGATGTCGGAGACTATATTACCGTTTCCACCTTTGACGGAATTGTCGAGCAGGTTGGCTTAAGAACAACTCAAATCCGCAGCTTTGACGGAACATTGCATTACATCCCCAACAGAAACATCACAAACGTGAGTAATCATTCTCGTGGTACCATGCAGGCTCTTGTTGATATTAAAGTGCCGGCTGAAAGAAACATTGATGAAATGATTCATATTTTACAGCAGGTTTGTGATGAGACGGCAGCGGCTCTTCCACAAATAAAAGAAGGCCCAAATGTCATCGGGATTCAAGAACTGGGGACTTCTGAAATTGTGATCAGGGTCATTGCCAAAACAGAAAATATGGAACAGTGGCGAGTCGAACGAGTGTTGAGAAAAGAAATAAAGAACACGTTCGACCGCGCTTTCCCTAAAGAAACAGAATAAATAAAAGAACCGAAGCTTTTTGCTTCGGTTTTTATATTACTGAATTCTGCTTTCAACTTCGCTGCAAATTTCTTCAGCCGTCATCCCGGAAGCTGTAATGACAGGTGCTTGTGTTACCGTATCGGCTATCCCTTGCACATTATTATCAAGACCTGTTACGACACAGCAGTCACAGCCTTGAGCATCAGCAGGGCTTTTCATCATTACAACGTCATATCCTTTTTCTTTTAAAGCAGCTTCTACATCTGATAATGATTGTTCAATTCCAATTTTTTTAGCCATTTTTGAACACCTCCGTTTACTAGAGTGCTCATTTTATGGAATTTTATTCTTTCATTTGTACTTAATTGGCATAAACAGAAAAATAACCTGTCATGACATTAACCGCTGTTTCTATCGCATTTTCATCGGGATTCAGCTTAGCATGATGAAGCCCATGTTCAGAATCAGCGCCGAGCCAGAACATGAAGCCGGGATATTTTTTCAGCATGTAGCCAAAATCCTCTCCAGTCATTGCTTCTTTTGCTTCAATTACTGTCGCCAGTTGATGTTCAGCAACAAAAGACATAAATTCTTCTGTTAATCCGCTCGTATTGTAAACTTGGTGATATACAGACGGATATGTCACTTTTCCTTTGCAGCGGAATCCGATTTCGATTCCTTTCACTACATCTTCAATCCGCTCCTTTACCTGTTTCATCGATTCTTCAGAAAGCGTGCGGATCGTGCCTTCCAGGTGGGCCGTTTCCGCAATGATATTTTGTGCCGAGCCTCCGGTAATGGTACCAACTGTAATAACAGCACTGTCTAGCGGATCTGTGTTTCTAGAGATAATCGTTTGCAGCTGGGTGACAAGTGTACTTGCTGCTACAACCATATCCTCAGCCAAATGCGGATATGCCGCATGTCCCCCTTTGCCTTCCAGATCGATGACTAGCTCTGATGTATTCGCAAATAGAAGGCCGCTTTTTGTCGCAATGGTGCCTACCGGAAGCTCTGGAGCAATATGAAGCGCAGTGATGAAATCAGGCTGCCACTTTTTTAATACATCGCTCTCAAGCATTGGTTCCGCACCGCCAGGCCCTTCCTCTGCCGGCTGAAACAGAAAAAGCAAATCATGTTTGACTGGGTGGTGAACAAAATGATCAATAATGCCGAGTGCAATCGTCATATGCAAATCGTGACCGCAGGCGTGCATGTTGCCGTGATGCTCTGATGCGAATGGAAGACCAGTTTGCTCTTCTATAGAAAGCGCATCGATATCCGCTCTGTACGCCAGCATTTTTTCCGGCGCCGTCCCGGTCACTTTTACAAAAAGCCCTGTTCGCCATTTCTCAATTTCAATTCTGTCTTGCGGATATTGTTCCAAGACATTTAATAAATACTGCTGGGTTTTGAACTCCTGAAATCCAAGCTCCGGTATACGATGCAGATCTCTGCGAATTGCGATGAGCTCCTCTTTCTTCATTTCTATTCCTCCTGCCTATACGAATAAGGCGTGGATATATTATCCACGCCTTTTTTATCAAACTTTTCCTTACAGCTGGCGTAATTCCTGCTTGATTTCAGTTTTGCCTTTTGTTTTTTCATCAATGTCTTTGATTTTTTTAGCTGGTGTGCCTGCAACGACAGTGTATGGCTCAACGTCGTTTACCACGATCGCTCCCGCAGCAACAACAGCTCCTTTACCTACTGTTACACCTTCAAGCACAACAGCATTTGCGCCGATTACGACGTCGTCTTCAATCACAACCGGTTTAGCGGATGGCGGCTCAATAACGCCCGCAAGTACAGAACCCGCGCCGATATGGCAGTTTTTTCCGACAGTAGCTCGTCCGCCAAGCACAACATTCATATCAATCATTGTGCCTTCGCCGATGACTGAACCGATATTAATAGAAGCACCCATCATGATGACTGCGTTATCACCGATTTCAACTTGGTCGCGGATGATCGCGCCCGGCTCGATACGCGCTTTGATGTTTTTAAGATCAAGCATTGGGATCGCAGAATTGCGGCGGTCATTTTCAACCACATAGTCTTCGATTTTGCTTTGGTTTTCTTCGATTGCTGTTTGGATTTCGCTCCACTCACCGAAAACGACACCAGTGTTTCCATTGATAAAAGCTTTCGCAGATTCGCCGAAATTGATTCCTTCCAGCTCACCTTTCACGTAAACCTTTACAGGTGTTGATTTTGTACTATTTTGAATAAATGAAATAATTTCATTTGCGTCCATCATTTTCATATGTATAGTCCTCCTCCTGATTTTCTACCTCATTACTGTATCAAAGGAAAGATACAAAGACAAGAAAAAAAGGAACAGCCGTTTTAGCAGTTCCCAGTGAGTGATCAGACAGCGCATCCGCTTTTCTTTGCGAATTGTCTCCCAAAGTTTATTAATTCTTCCTCTTCGTCACCTTCTGGATTATTTTCGATTTTTACCGAAGGCAGCACAATGTCGCCACCGCGTTCTTTTATTTTTGCTTCGAGCGTATCAACCGCTCCGCAGAAAAATTCATATGCTGTATCACCAGAACCGAATACAGCGCATGTTTTACCGGAAAAATCAATCTCCTCCATGTCTTCAACAAGATCTAAAAATTCATCAGGCAGATCTCCGTCTCCCCACGTATAGGTTCCCATTATGATATGGTCATAATCGGTAAACAGCTGGGCATCATCAATATCCATTGCTTCGAAACGGTCTACTTCTGCTTCCGCCTCCTGAAGCCCCTTTTCAATCAAATCTGCCATAGCTTCAGTGTTGCCTGACATTGTTGCATAAACGAGCAAAATCTTCGCCAATTCCTTGTTCCTCCTCTAATGAATCATTGCTGAAACTTCATACGGCTGGACAAATTTACATTCATACAAGCCTGCGCAAAAGAAATTCTCTTTCTGATTGGCCACTCTCCATCCATGTCCCTTAATGGTATCGAACCATTTTAACGACCGGGCTTCGAGATCAGCCTGGTAAATTCTCGAAAAACCGTTTTCATCTTGTGTTGTAGTGACATATATAATGCCATCATCCTCTGAAAGATCAAGAAATGACTCTTCTTTTCTGATCATGCTGGATTGAATGATAAATTCTTCACCATTCAAAAGATTCCGTACAGTGACAGCACCGTGCTTTCCTTTCACAGAACCCATCGCCGCCACCAGCCAATTTTCATTGAACACGAGCATGGATGCCGTCATCCGGTTTTTTTCTTTTTTGACAACTTGGACAGTGTCACGCTTAATGTCGTAAGCCCAAATGCCGCCAAAATATGCGTGTATTTGCGTGCCGATAAAAAGATTGCCCCCGTGAAGGCATAGCGACCGGATAACAGGGGGATTATGAAATTCGGCAAAAGGTTTGGCTACGCGCCATGAGACACCAAAATCATCCGATACATAAATACAATGCTTACCGTGGGCGCAGACAAACCCGTTGTTTCTGCCGGTAATCGCCCACACTGTTGCATTTGTCGGAAAGCTCGACATCGTCCAGGTTTTCCCTTCATCAGCCGAACGAATGACTGTTCCCTTTTCACCGACGCCAAATAAGTAAGGCCCTATGTAGCTGATACAGTGTATCTTACTTTTCAAACGAAAAAGCTTTCTCCAGCCCTGCTCCAAAGAATAATGAAAAATGCCTTCTCTTTGTACCGCCACAAAATATCCAGAAAACGCCGATGCCGTAACAGCAGTTGCTCCTTTATGAAACATGGCTTTTTTCCTTGTTCATATAATCTGCCCATGCAAGAAAACCTCTCGCAAACGCTCGGCAGCTTTCCACATCTTCATCTGTTTCAGGCGCTAATTCAATTTTTAGTGTTTCCTGGTAAACAGCAGCTCCCGCCTCTTGCAGCATGGCATTGAACAAATTCACCGCTTCGCAAAACTTTGGATAAGAATAATCGCCAGACCCGAAGCAGGCTGTTTTTAAACCATTAAGCTGAAGCTGTTTGACCTCTTCGAAAAAATCCTCCGCTTCGTAGGGCAAATCGCCGTCCCCCCACGTATAGGTGCCAATCAGTACGTAATCATAGGAGGTTAAACAAGACACATCCACATCATCTATCTCGACACAATCGATATCCAACTCATATTCCTGAAGCGTATCTTTTATTATGAAGGCAATGTCTTCTGTATTTCCTGACATGCTGGCATATGTAATCAAGGCTTTAGCCATGTTATCACCCCATTAATTGATAATGATTTTCAATATCATATGTATCACTTTAAATGATAATGATTTTCATTGTCAACAGATAAATAAAAAAAAGACAGCACCTCGCTGTCTTTAAAATGGATTTTCCTGATCCAGCATATCCTTTATCACTTGTACAAAAGCTTGAACTTGTTTCAGTTCAAAGGCAGGCTCATAGCCTAATAACCATGTATCCCGACCGATCGGATGCCCTTTCATGTCTAAAAGAGGCATTTTATTCACTTTATCTTCATTTTGAAGGGTAACAGACGGCAAAATGGCATACCCGATTCCGTGCAGCGCCATCTGTTTGCACGTTTCAATCTGATCAACCAATATCGTCTGTTTCGGCGACGTTTTAAATTTTTGATGCCACCAGTGCTGAATTTCCTGAAAATAAGTACTGTCACTTTTAAACTGGATAAACGGCCGTTCTGTATGGGCAATATCTTCGATGCAGGAAATTTCAGTATCCACTAAATACAGATGATCTGTCATTAAGTAATCTTTGCGCCCCTTCCACTCAGGGTTGCCTCTTATAATGCCGATATGAACCTGATCCTCATACAAGCTTTTCAGCATTTCGCTGCTCCACCCGGTTATGAGGGAGATCTTTGCATTCGGATACTTTTCCACATACGTCTTCAGGACTTTAGGGAGCCAATGCTGACCGATTATGGAGGCGACGGCAAGCTTCAATGTGCCGTGAATTTCACCTTCAAGCTCGTCAATATTTTCTCTTATTCTTTCCTGCTCTAATGTCACATCATTCGCAAACTGAATGATTTTCTCACCGGCGGGCGTTACCGTTAATCCTTTTTGGGATCTTAAAAAGATTTTTGTTCCCCACGCCTTTTCAATGGTTTGTAAGCGCTGAGATAAAGCCGGCTGAGATACAAAAAGTCGTTCTGCCGCCTTTCTCATATTTAATTCCTCAGCTAAAACTACGAGCATATGAAGCTCTTGAAGCTGCATGTCGTCCTCCTTTTTGTTATCAATAAGTTTTTCTTATCTCCCATTCTAATAAAATCTTAGTTTCTTATTCAAGCCCTATTCTCGTTTAAATTATGTATGCGCTTTCTTTTTTCGCTCTGGCTATATAATAAAAATAGGCCGTACAGCCTACTTATTCAACGAGCGTATATGCTTATTCAATTCCTTTAAAACGACTCTTCTCGTAAAAATCCCTTCAAATACCTGCTCGTCATTTTCAACACAGACAAATCCGTTATTAATGACCATGCCGAATCCCTTCATAATCGGATCATTGATATGAAGGCGCGGAATGTCGGTCAGCATGACTTCCTCAACAGTGATTTGGTCAAGCTTTTCAAACTCAATTCGCTCAAGTCCAAAAATACTGTTCATGATCATATTTGTCCCGATTAAGCCATGTAAACGATAGGAAGGATCCAGAACCGGGATGGCTGTGTATCCGGTTTTTGTCAATACTAATAATGCGTGCTCAAGGTTATTTCCAACTTGCACGTGCGCTACTTTGTCCGCCTCAATCATAAATTGTCCGACTGTTGCCTCAAGAAGTTGATCTGATTGTAAGCTTATCATGTTTTCGACCCCTTTTCATTTTCATCATCAATACATTCCCTATATTGCAATAATATAAACTTTATCAGTATTTGTCGAAAAGTTTCCTTTCAATAAAAAAGATACTCTTTGTGGAGTATCAATTATAGGGTGTCCCATTAATTTTCAAATCGAAATCGGTCGTATAGCGTTACAAGTTTTTTGTAGGTGGTTCCGTCAACGTTTTTGGTCCCTGTCTCTATATCGTTGATCTCACTGCTTAATAGCTCGATGGCATACTCATGGTTGATCAGGATATTCAGCAGAAGTTTTTGTTCTTCTTCTGTAAATCGTTCACCGATAAGACTCATTCGCAATCAGGCCCCCTGTTTTATACTGAATACCTCTGAAAGCAAGACAACTTACTTTCAGCTCTACCGCTAGAATAAGTAATCAGATAACAAACGTCAACCGCATAATTCGACATTTACCTTGGCTTTTTCAGCCAAATTATTTTGTGAAACGATTTGCATAGCTGAAGGCAGTGTATGAATCCGGCTTTATTTTGGCCTCAATCCCCATGGAGGTAATACGTCCAGTCATTTCTTGGATCAGATCTTTTGTAAGCCCTTTTTTCCCAATATCCAAGTGAACTTCAAAGTTAAGATCCGCCCCCTCACCGGTAAAGGGCAGGAGCAGATCGGTAATATCCATTAAGTGTCCATCAAGAATATGAGCGGCCGTTTCTTGGCTGTACGCCGTTTCTAACGAAATCTTCTCCCGAAGGCTATGTATGGGTCTGTCGACTGTATGATTTTTCAAGCAGCCCCAAGCTCCCTTGCCTGTACGATGCAAATGCAATGCGGTAATAAACTTTGTGTAATCGCGGTAAACCTGTGAATCGGTTCCGATCGATAACACATAAGAAGAACGGGGGTCCTTTTGAACAAAGGCTTTAAGCCGTTCCATCACATCTTGAAAGGTCATCTGTGCTTCTGAAAGATTATAAAACAGAAAAGAATCAGCCATCACGACACTCCTTTTCAAGGATTTACAACCATGAAACAAGTATGTTCCTTACCGTTTATTTCGATTACTTTTGCAAAGGCGGAAGCTTGTTCCCCCTATTTCAGGAATCTTACTGAAGAAGTTCAAAGATTTCGATGGAAACCATGTCGATATTATCAAACGGATATGTGTTAGGTTTTTCACCTTTTTGGAAAACCGTCAGTTCAAACGTTTGATTTTTTTCGAAATATTTAACACTGCATATTTTCTCACCATTCACTTCGAAATAACGCTGCATTGGCTCGTTAGCCGCTTCCGCTGTTTCTTGCAGACTTTGCAGCCGTGTGATGATACCCATTAATTGTGACATTCTAAAAAAAGACTCCTTTCAAAAAGCAACTTCAAATCAACAAGTATTTATTATAATACAAGTTCTATTGAGCATCATACCATAAAGTCGGACAGGATGGCATTTTCACTGCTGAATTTAAGCAAAGAAAAAAAGTGAAAAAAACTATTTTTCTTTAGTTTGAGGCTTTTTTTGAATGTCATGCACACAATTATAATTTTTTTCGAATCTTTGGCAGCATTAAGAATGCCTTTTTGCAACTTTGTCAAAACCTTCTTTTGATTTTTATGGTGAAGTCCCGCGTGGCCATAATCAATGGGAGTCATGCTGGATAGAGGTAAACAACGGAACTGAAATAAACATTTCGGAACGGATTTTCCTCCTCACCCGTGCAGCAGTGTCAGGGGTGTTCGGCACTGAATGTTTCTCCCCGTGTTAAACGTTTACCACTAATTAGGTTTATTGTTTCATTGGATTGTCCTATGCTTTGACAAATAAAAAACTTGGCGGGGGTAGCGCCAAGTTTTTTCGGATCTTGATCTGATAGAGGGGTTGGGGAACAGAGAGTAGCTTCTCTCTATAATTAAATGATAATGATTCTCAGTATCAATGTCAATCGTTTTTTGATATTTTTTTCATTTCATAAAAAAAACGGCCTTTCAGCCGTTAAATCAGTCCGTCCTGCTCATATAAATAAGAATAAGGCAAGTCTATAAATAAATACATTTGATCATCCATCGGATATGAAAACGTTCTGATCATTTCACCTGTTTCCAAATCACTGTACAGATCACTGAAAAAACCTTTTCTGAGATTTCTCATTCGCATAATGTTCTCCAGAAAATAAGGACGCCAGCTCCAGTTCTTTTCCGCATATTCCGGCTGATAAATCCATTCTCCATCCTGCTTAAACACATTTCCCGTCAGCTGATCGCCTTCTTCATCACACATGTAAATCCTGAAGCTGCAATCTGTCAGCTCTTCCGCCAGCTTTTTAATAAAGTCATCATCAGAAGACAGATTGTTTTTTCTCAAAGAGGTCACAGCCTGATGCACTCGTTTGTAAAACTGTTCAGAGTGCTCATAGACGGTCTCCAGTTTCTTTTTCTCATGTGTGATAAATTGGTGAAATTCAGTTTTAAGTCTTTGTTTCAATACATCTCTCTCTAGAAACGTTTCAGATGGAGACACCAAGTAATAGCCCTGAAAATAACGGCCTCCGTTTCTCCAGGCGTACTGAAGCTGGAAGTTCGCCTCAATGTCTTCATACAGCAGCGCCGCACCGATTTTTCTTGCTAATAAAGATATGCTGTACAGCACATGCTCATATGACGGTGACGGCTGTGACACTTTCAGCGCCTGCAAATCGATTTTTAACAGATCTGGTGAGAGCAGCGCGATTCTGTCCAAGTTGCTGCTTTCTTTTCCGATGTTGTCAACTGCGATTTTAATTCCGTATGTACGATAGTATGCAAGCATATGGTAGAGCTGCTCAATATCCCCTTCAAAATTGTGCTCTGTAATTTCAAGCACAAAACGGTGGAGTTCGATTCCCTTCGCTTCATATTCTTTCAGAAGCTCCAGAAAGCTTTCACCATGATCCAGCATCAGCAGATTGGCATCCTGATTCATAAAAATCAGCAGATCAGAATCCGCATCTAAAAAGCGGTCTAGAGCCTGGCGGATAATTCTGTTATCAACCTCTAGTTTATATTCTTCGGGTATCCCCGCATCTAAAAAGAAGGGCCCGAGACTTTGGATTTCTGAATCTGCCAAAATTCGTCCAAGCACCTCATATCCGACAACCTTCTGCTCCTCGGCACTAAAAATCGCCTGGTAATATGGAAGGACATCATCAATGTTCGTTAAAATATCAAGTGGATCCAACATGTTATCACCTGCTTCTCTATCTTTGTCTGATTATACCACATTGAATCCAAAGATTAATATTCTTTAAAACGGATAAGGATTCAGCCATTGCCCCCCGTCCATTGTGATACAATCCCCGTTTATATAGGATGCTTCATCAGAAAGCAAAAACGCTGCCAAAGCGGCGATTTCCTCCGGTGTGCCCAATCGGCCGAGCGGCACACTGTTCATCGTGCGGGCCATCGCTTTTTCCGATTCAAATAGCTTCTCCGCACCGCCTGTTCGTTCAATCGGTCCGGGGGCTATCGCGTTTGTACGAATTCCGTATTTGCTCCCCCATTCAACGGCCAGCGTTCTTGTCAATGACAATACCCCCGCTTTGGCTGCAGCGGAATGAACGACCCCCGCTCCCGCTCCCCAAGCGTACGTGGCTGCCATATTTAAAATGACACCCTGCTGCTTCTGGTCAATCCAATGCCTTGCCGCTGCTTGGCTGCAAAAAAATGTGCCGTTTAAAACAATCTCAATAACGGCTTTCCATCCATTGGGCGTCAGCTTTTCTGCCGGACAAATAAAGTTTCCGGCCGCGTTGTTAATCAGCGCGTCAAGCCGGCCAAAGGCTTTTATCGCTTCTTTTATCATGTCTGAAGCGGCGGAATCGGAACGGACATCCATTTGAAAACAAGCGACCTGCCCCTCAAAGGTCTCAATTTCTTTTTTTGTTTCCTCAAGTGCTTCATGGTTCCTCCCTGTCACCATAACGTGCCACCCTAATTCAGCCTGTTTTTTTGCCATCGCTTTTCCCATGCCGCTTGACCCGCCGGTAATGATAACCGCCTTTTTTTCCATGTTTCTCCCTCCAATTGTGAATGAGTATTCATTCAATAATATTCTATCATTATATCCCTGCCTCTGTCAGCACATGCTCATATGAGATTTTTATCAGATACAGATGATATAATAGAAAAACTCTATTAAAGGTTGGTTTGAAATGAAAAAGATGTCCAGAAGACAATTTCTAAAAGGAATGTTCGGCGCTCTTGCTGCCGGGGCTTTAACGGCCGGCGGGGGATATGGCTATGCCAGGTATCTCGAGCCGCATATGATCGAGACAACCGAACACACAATAAAAAGCTCTCTCATCCCGCACGGATTTGACGGTTTTAAAATCGTGCAGTTCAGCGATGCACACTTGAGTGATTACTTTACTCTCGAAGATTTAAAAACTGTCATTCTTACAATTAATGAATCTAAACCTGATCTCATTGTTTTTACAGGTGATATTATCGATAATCCTGATACGTACCAGCACCACCAGGCAGTCATTCCATTATTGAGAAAGCTTAATGCTCCCTTCGGCAAGCTTTGTATTTACGGCAATCATGATCACGGAGGCTATGGAACTGCCGTTTACAAAAGCCTGATGACGGCCGGAGGTTTCACGGTATATCGCAATGGCTATCAAACATTGTCACTCGCAGATGGCAGCAAAATCGAAATTGCTTCGCTTGATGACTTAATGCTGGGAAACCCAGATTATGAAGGCACCCTTTCAAGGCTGAGCGACAGACTTTTTTCCATTCTTCTCGTCCATGAACCTGATGCGGCCTTGAAAACAACAGATTATCCCGTGAACCTTCAGCTTTCCGGCCATACACACGGCGGCCAGATTCAGCTGCCTTTTTACGGACCGATTATTACGCCTCCATATGGAAAAGTCTACACAGAGGGAATGTATCAAACGGGCAGCACTCATATTTACGTAAACCGAGGCCTCGGGATGACCAGGCTGCCTTTGCGGTTTCTGGCCAAGCCTGAAATCACTGTCTTCACCTTAAAAAGCACAAATTAATGTAGCAGGATGGGCTCCTCATCAATACTTATAAGTAAAAAAGGAGGATGAGGAAACTGCTTACGTACCAGGTGAAGCAAGGTGATACACTGAACAGCATCGCGGCTGATTTCAGAATCAGCACGGCTGCATTACTCCAGGCTAATCCGTCACTGCAGGCAGGGCTCACAGCGGGACAGTCCATAGTCATCCCCGGACTGCCTGACCCTTATACAATTCCGTATCATATCGCAGTCTCAATCGGAGCGAAGACCCTTACGCTGTTCCTAAATAATCGGGTAATGAAAACCTATCCCATCGCCGTTGGTAAAATACTAACGCAAACGCCTACTGGCGAGTTTTACATTATTAACCGCCAGCGCAATCCCGGCGGCCCATTTGGCGCTTATTGGTTGAGCCTTTCAAAGCAGCACTACGGAATACATGGGACGAATAATCCCGCTTCGATTGGTAAGGCTGTTTCTAAAGGCTGCATTCGCATGCATAACAAAGACGTGATCGAACTTGCTTCAATTGTGCCAAACGGAACAAGAGTCACGATTAACCGGTAATGTTTTCTTATTTGTTTCAAAAACAGGCGGTTTATAATATGATAAAGTGGGACCTTTAGGGTAAGGAGCGTTTTTATGGATATATTTAAAAATCGTAATTTTGTTCGTCTATTTTTCGCAGCACTCGCTTCTCAAATGGGCACGACAGTAGGCAACATGGCCTTTGCTTTTTTTTTGCTGGACCGATTCAGCAGCCAGCCTTCATATACGACCTTGGCGGAGCTGATGTATTCTCTTCCGACCATATTTGTATTTCTGATCGTGGGAGTCGTCGCGGACCGGTTTGACAGAAAAAAGGTGGCAGAAAATTGTGATTGGATCAGAGCAGGCCTGACTGTCGTGCTTTTTTTCACTTTATTTACCGGCAATATTCCTCTTGTTTTTTGTATCTTATTTATCAGAAGCGCTGTAACAAAGTTTTTCTTTCCGGCAGAAAACAGTTTGGTACAAGCCATTCTGCCGAAGGAGCATTATGCGAAAGCGGCAGGGCTTAATCAGATGCTTTTTAGCATTTTTATGGTGTTTGGAGTCGGTATAGGCGCGTTTATGTACAACAGCATCGGTATTGAAGGCGCCATTATTCTTGATTTTGTCAGCTTTATCATTTCCGGGCTGCTGATCCGCAGCTGCCGGATTCCAAAAGAAGCCCGACAGCCAAACGGTGCATTCAGCTGGAGAAAGACTTCTGTTAAGGATTCAATAAATGACTTTAGAGAAGGCATCCTCTATATTTTAAAAAACAAATTGCTGGCATCTCTTATTTTTGGCTTCTTCATTTTTGGATTTGTCAATGGAGGATTCGCCGTATTGCCGATGTTTACAATGAAATATGGATTGGCGCCTGACCGTTATGAGTGGCATACGTCTGTATTTACGATCGCACTCGGGTTTGGGCTGCTGGCAGGCAGCGTAATCGGCACGATCATCTCTAAAAAAGTGAAGCCGCACTTTTTAATGTCGATACCGATTTTCATTGCAGGTTTGCTGATCTTCGTCCTCGGCTACACCAATATTTTATGGGTGTATTACGCGGCAGCTTTTGCACTGGGAATGTGCATCGGACCGATCAACATTGCAATCGGAGGGTGGATGCCCAAAATTGTTCATCCAAAACTGATGGGACGTGTAAGCGGCATGCAGGACCCTTTTATGATGTTTGCACAGTCTTTGACACTTGGCTTAGTCGCACTGTTATTCCCTAAGTTTGTT
Source organism: Bacillus sp. 9.4 (assembly GCF_055486415.1). NCBI lineage: Bacteria > Bacillati > Bacillota > Bacilli > Caryophanales > Bacillaceae > Bacillus > Bacillus sp. 9.4. The sequence continues at coordinate 502,467 of NZ_JBVFMU010000002.1, forward strand.
TCAAACATTGATTATCTTTATTACGGCATGGGTGTTATTATCCTGCTCGTTTTTATTTTTTATTTTATTGCACTGCCAAAATACAGTGCTCAGGCTGTGGAAGTAAATGTTCAGGAAGCATTTCAAGAACAGCCGAAAAAGAAGGCAAGATCTGTATAATGCAGGTTAAAAATGCGCTTTTTTTCTTAGAAAAAAGCGCATTTTTACATTCAATATTTGCATTTCAACTTTAAAAAAGTATAATCTAAACATATAGAAATTGATAAGAGCAAAGGAGAGAAATAATGGACGACCATGCATATGCGAAAGATCTGCAGCCAACCGTAGAAAATCTTTCAAAAGCAGTTTACACTGTGAACCGCCATGCAAAAACCGCCCCCAACCCTAAATACCTATATCTGCTGAAAAAACGGGCTTTGCAAAAGCTTGTCAAAGAAGGTAAAGGAAAGAAAATAGGGCTTCATTTTTCAAAAAATCCAAGGTTCAGCCAACAGCAATCGGACGTGCTTATCTCAATCGGAGACTACTATTTTCACATGCCTCCAACTAAAGAAGACTTCGAACATCTTCCGCATTTAGGTACACTTAATCAATCGTACCGAAATCCTAAAGCTCAAATGTCTTTAACAAAAGCGAAACACCTATTGCAAGAATATGTCGGCATGAAAGAAAAGCCGCTAGTGCCAAATCGCCAGCAGCCAGCTTACCATAAACCGGTCTTTAAAAAACTTGGCGAGAGTTACTTTTAAAATAAAAACAGCCGTGCCTCTTTCTGGCAACGGCTGTTTTTATTTATTCAATAACATACGTATCCACTTTTTTAATCAAATCACTGATCTCAGGCTTGCTGATTTGCTCATCTGCGCCTACAACTTCGCCGCGGTGACGCAGATCATCCGTAATTAACGATGAGAAAATCATAACCGGCACATCTGAGCTTTTCGGATTTTCCTTCAGCAGCTTTGTGAGCCTGTGTCCGTCCATTTTTGGCATTTCAATATCAGTGATGATCATATCAATCTGTTCTGATAAATCAGTTTCGTTTTCAGCAAGGTTCATAATGTATTCATATGCCTCTTTTCCATTTTCAAACGAAGCGATATTGTTGTACCCTGCTTCTTTTAATTCATCCTGCAAGAGGCGCATCAAAAGCGGTGAGTCCTCTACAATGATTAGCTTTTTATCAGTTCTTCTTTCATCGAAGCCCTCGGTATGCATATTATACGTGTCAACACCTGAATCTGATTCAATGTCATAAATAATTTTTTCATAGTCAGGCAAAAAGATCATCAGGTCTTCGAGCTTAATAATCCCGGTAAGGTGCCGCTCCATTCCTTGATTTAACGATGTCGGCTTTTCAATCGCTTCCCAGGATACTCTGTGAATTTGAGAAACAGAGCCGACATGAAAAACAATTTTCCGTTTATTAAATTCAGTCACGATATATTTCTCATCTTTTGATCCTTCAGGCTCTACTCCAAAAAATGAGAAGAGACTGATCACAGGGAGGATTTCTCCTCTGAGTTTAATCATTCCTTCTACATGCTGATGGGAGTGAGGCACTGATGTCACCTCGACAGGCTGAATAATTTCTCTTACCTTCATGACGTTAATTCCGAAAGCATTTTCACCCACGCCAAACTTCACAATTTCTAATTCATTTGTACCAGAATCCAATAAAATTTCGTATTGTTGTAACGACAATTCAATCCCTCGCTATTCGCATTCAGTATTGTACTGTATATATCGGCGTAATTTGTAAAAAGTGAATGGCAGCTCTTCAAAATCGAATTCCGAAGGCAACAAGCCGCGTTCCTCAAAAAAGAAACTTTTTTCCTAATAACCATTGACTTTCCAACTAACAGTGATAAAATAGTCAAGGATTTTTCCAAAGAAGGGTGTAAATAATGGGTACCTTAGTAATATTTAAAGAAAACGAAATGACTGTTTTAGAGGATATCAGTGAAGAAACTTACCTGAATATGAAGAAAGAATCAGCTGACCTTCAAGAAGAGCATCCTCAGTATCTGATTTGGCACGAAGACCTTCATTTTGATTATGGCTATTAATGAAATTGGCACATATAAACAATAATAGAACATGTTACAATAAAGACAATCAAATCGCTGGTTGTCTTCTTTTTTTCTGAAAAGAAAGGTATGTTTAGAAAAAAGGCGCATACAATCGAAATATATCAGTTAAAAAGGTGACAAATGATCAGCTAGTGGTAAAATAGGATAAACTCATTATATTTGTTAAGGTGATGAATTATGGAACATTTGCTGAATCCGAAAGCAAGAGAGATCGAAATTTCAGGAATACGCAAATTCTCGAATCTTGTAGCCCAACACGAAGACGTCATTTCACTTACAATCGGCCAGCCTGATTTTTTCACACCGCATCATGTGAAAGCTGCCGCAAAAAAAGCCATTGATGAAAACGTGACGTCATATACTCCGAATGCCGGCTACCTGGAGCTGAGACAAGCTGTGCAGCTTTATATGAAGAAAAAAGCGGATTTCAACTATGATGCTGAATCTGAAATTATCATCACAACAGGCGCAAGCCAAGCCATTGATGCTGCATTCCGGACGATTTTATCTCCCGGTGATGAAGTCATTATGCCAGGGCCTATTTATCCAGGCTATGAACCTATTATCAATTTGTGCGGGGCCAAGCCTGTCATTGTTGATACTACGTCACACGGCTTTAAGCTTACCGCCCGGCTGATTGAAGATGCTCTGACACCCAACACCAAGTGTGTCGTGCTTCCTTATCCGTCAAATCCTACCGGCGTGACTTTATCTGAAGAAGAACTGAAAAGCATCGCAGCCCTTTTAAAAGGCAGAAATGTCTTCGTATTGTCTGATGAAATATACAGTGAATTAACATATGACAGACCGCATTACTCCATCGCAAACCATTTGCGGGATCAAACAATTGTCATTAACGGCTTGTCAAAATCACACAGCATGACCGGTTGGAGAATTGGATTTTTATTCGCACCGAAAGACATTGCAAAGCACATTTTAAAGGTTCATCAATACAATGTGTCGTGCGCCTCATCCATTTCTCAAAAAGCCGCGCTTGAAGCTGTCACAAACGGCTTTGACGATGCATTGATTATGAGAGAACAATACAAAAAACGTCTGGACTATGTTTATGACCGTCTTGTTTCCATGGGACTTGACGTAGTTAAACCGTCCGGTGCGTTTTATATCTTCCCTTCTATTAAATCATTTGGAATGACTTCATTTGATTTTAGTATGGCTCTTTTGGAAGACGCTGGTGTGGCACTCGTGCCGGGCAGCTCGTTCTCAACATATGGTGAAGGATATGTAAGATTGTCTTTTGCGTACTCGCTGGACACACTGAGAGAAGGCCTGGACCGTTTAGAATTATTTGTATTAAAAAAACGTGAAGCAATGCAGACGATAAACAACGGCGTTTAAGCCGTTGTTTTATTTTTTTGGAAATGAAATTTTAAACGCTGTGCCTTTTTCAGGATGGCTGTCCACATGTATAACTCCCTGATGGTTTTCAATGATATTAAATGTCACCATTAATCCAAGCCCCGTACCTTTTTCTTTTGTTGTTAAAAATGGCTCTCCAATCCGGTTTAGTACCTTTTCAGGTATACCTTCCCCTTCGTCTTTGACAGTAACATGAACAGAATGCTCATCTTCGGTTATGATAATGTCTACTGTTCCCCCATCAGGCATTGATTCAACTGCATTTTTGATTAAATTAATGAATACCTGCTTTAATTGGTTTTGATCCCCGTTTATATAAATGCTGTCTTTTTCATAACTTGTTCTGATAAAAATGCCATTTAAATTCGCCTGCGTTTCTAACAGGGCTGAAACCTCACCAATTAATTTTTTCAAGTTCAAATATTCTTTGACAGCATTTTGCTGAGGTTTCGCCAGCATGAGCAATTCACTGAGTATTAATTCGATACGGCTGAGTTCAGAAAACACAATATCAAAGTAATGTTCGTTGCCTTCCATTGTCGGTTTCATCAGCTGTAAAAATCCTTTGATCGCTGTAAGAGGGTTGCGGATCTCATGGGCGATTCCCGCCGCGAGCTGCCCTGCGATTGATAATTTTTCCGATTTCAGCATCAATTCTTCTGTTTGTTTTCTCTCTGAGATGTCCCGAAGAATGACCTGGACGGCCGCTTCACCAAAAAAGGTCGTCGGAATGCAGACCATCTCCGTATAGATGACCCTGTTCTGAAAGGTGAACCAGGATTGCTTGACAATTTCAGATTCTGTTTTTTGCTCGGCGATATTTTGGATTCTCTCTTTTACATCCTCGTGATCGCAAGGATGCAGCTGATCGTATATGTTTTTGCCAATTAAGTCCTCATAGGTAGCCGCTTCAAACAGGGAAATTCCCGATTCATTCATAAACACCCATTTTCCATTGTGAATCACCGCAATGGTATCAATGGAATTTTGAATCAGCAGCTGATATCGTTCACGGCTTTTTTGCAGGATGGTTTGGAATTTTTTCCTTGAAGAGATATCGATCAGCAGCAGCAGCTCAGCCTGCTGTTTTTTGTAGACGGTCGGGGATGCTTTCACTTCTAAATGAACAGGTGTGCCATCAAGCCTTTTCCACGTCTGTTCAATCATTCCGACTTCCATTCCTTTTTGCATTCGTATAATCCTGTTTTTCACGATATCATGATATTCTTCTTCAATAAATTCATAGGACCATTTACCAATAATAGCATCCTTGCTTTTTGCTCCCAGCATTGAGAGCATCGCGCTGTTTACATAGACGATCTTGCCTTTGACACTGATGCATAGCGGACTCGGGAGATTTTCAACCAACCGTTCATAATCATCCGTTATATATGTAGTCGATTCCGGGCTTGCAGGTTCGATTTCATGTTTTTCGCAGTTTAGGGATTGATGGCCTGTTTCTTCTTCAAGAACCTTCATTTTCAAAATGATTTCCCGTTCTGTCCGCTCAGCTCTTGTCGTAACAATTTCTACCGCAGCCTCCACCCACACAATCGTATGATCTTTTTTAATAAAACGAAAGGTGCACGGCATCAGATGATGTTCATTATAAAAATAGCTTTCAACCAAAAATTGGTCTTCCTCATGCAGAAACGTTTTGAGGAATGATCCGATCATCTCTCCTTGGAGATAGCCCAAATGCAGTTTGGAGTTGGCAGATATATAAATGATGCGTCCATTAGAGGCCAAGACTGCATGAATATCGGTTTTTGTTTGAAGTGGTTTAACATGCTGCGTATCCTGTTCCACAGAATCCCTCCTTTGCATGATCATCGTGTTTCGACATATACAGATTGACTTTTACCTAGTATGATTCGCTAGAAAATGAGTATTCTCCTTCTATTCTTATGGTGAACGTCAATTTTTGAATAAAAGAAAGGGCACACAATCTTTTCGTTGTGCACCCTGTTTTTTATTTTTTACTGTGTTTTTTTTCGAGCTCTGCGTAGGCGTGGATAGCTCTTTTGGCAATGAGTTTGTTGATCGGGTCGTGGTCGTTCGCTACAGAAGGGACAACAACACTGAATGCTACTTTTGGATTTTTTGATGGATAATAGCCGACAAATGTTAGATTGTACGTGCTTTTTCCCCACCAATTACGATTTGTTCCGTAATAAAATGTTTGAGCAGTTCCTGTTTTTCCGGAAACATCCTCTGCAAACGTATTTCTAGCTGTTCCCGAAGTGGTAACTAGCTTCATTCCAGTCTTCACCTGCTGAATGTCACTTTCTGAGTTGTTAATTTTGTTGAGAATGTTTGGCTTTCTTTGTTCAATGGTCTTCCCAAGGCCTTCTTTTTTGCTGGGCTCATGAACACTTGTAACAATTCTTGGCTGAATGCGGTACCCCCCATTGGCAATTGATGAGATGTACTGTGCCATTTGAAGCGGTGTATATGTATCGTATTGTCCAATGGCCAAGTCTAAAATTAACCCCCCTACCGCATCAGGTGTAGTTTGCATTCCGGCTGATTCCTGCGGAAGATCAATACCTGTCTTTACTCCCAGGCCAAATTGGCTGTAGTAATTTCTCATTTTGTTTAAATCCTTCTGGTCAGCAGGAAGAGGTCCATACGGCTTGTATGTGACACCGGCAATGTGCATGGCAACATTAAACATATATACGTTTGAACTTTTTTGAAGAGCGGTTAATTCATTGATGGTTCCCATGTTCATGTAGGATTTCTTCGGTTTGTTACCGTATCCTGCTAAATAAAGAGGTGTATCAACAAAATATTTATAATGCGGGATCCCGTCCTGATAGCCGGCTAGCACGGTGGCCCCCTTTACTGCTGATCCCATTTCATATTGGGTGGTAAATGCCCCTATCGCATAATCTTCAATTTTGTTGGTTTTTAAATCTATCTTTTTCCCTGCCATCGATAAAATATCGCCGTTATTCGGGTCCATCATCACGGCAAAGGCTCTGTCAAGCATGTAATTTCCGCGTGCACGGCTGTTTCTTACTTCTTCTTCAATGATCTTTTCTACCTTTGCCTGAAGCTCCATGTCAAAAGCAAGCTGAAGATCGTATCCCCTGCTGCCTTTATCAATGGTTTTTTGGCTGACGACATTTCCTTTATTATCTTCTACGTATTCCACTTTTTCTTTATGCGAATTTAAATATTCTTCATATTGATACTCTAAATAACTTTTTCCCACCCTGTCATTATTCGCATAGCCTCTTGTTAAGTAGAAATCTTTCCGGTCGCTCAGCAGGCCCTGATCAGGTGTCGTGACGCCCCCGAAAACAGAATAAAGGGTTTTGTCATAAGGATATTTTCGTGTCCAATCGTTTACGATATCGATTCCCGGAAGTTCTTCTAAATGCTCAGAAACAATGGAAATTTCATCATATGTTAAGTCATTTTTTGGTCTTTGCGAGGAGTTTTTCTTCTCATCAAGCAGCGCTCCGTTTTTTCCATTGCTATTGCTCTTATTTGGATTCATTGCCTTTACGATTTGAGGTTCGTAAGCATTTCCGCTTGAAAACCTTGTATATATCGCAGCAGTTTCCATTTCTTCGTCATCTTGCTGAATAGCCTTTAATTCTTGATCCGGAACACGCTCTATTTGAAGCTTGTAAGCCTGGTCTCCTTTCAGATTGCTTTCTGATTCCTTAAGCAGAGCGGCGGCTTTTTTCGGATGAGCTGCGATCCAGTAATCACGAAGATCCCTTTCCTTCAAAAATTCAGTATCAATATGAATGAAAGAAGCAAGCCGCTTCGCTGTTTTGATTTTATCTTCTGTTTTTGTGCTAGATGTTGATACATACACAATTTCTGGAACGCTCTGGTTGTCGACAGCAACTTTCTGGTTTCTGTCGTACATCTTCCCGCGAGGCGCAGGATAGTAAGCTGTTTTTGCATTTGATTTCTCAGCGTCTTCTTCATGCTGTTCGCCTTCAACAATTTGAACAACCCCGAGCTTAAAAATTAATGCAGTGAATAGAACAAAGACAGCTAGGAAAAAAAGGTTCATTCTGATTGCTCTGTTTCCTTTGCTCTTTTTCTTTGGTTCACGTCCTATTTCAGTCACTTCTGGTTACCCCTCTCAAATCATTCAATATATTTACATATACTGAGATTAATTGTAACACCTTTGTAATAGTTGTTACAGCGAAAAGGAGTAAAAAAAGCTGTCAATATAAAAACACATTAAAATATAACTAACGGTTCAAAAAAAAGGAAGATATGTAACGGTACGATAAAATCATATATACCGCTGATTCCCTTATTCTTAGTGATTCAACGGATTTACTTTACGAAAATGACAATCTCTATTTGTCAAAGGAAAGTGCTGGAACCTTTATGACAAAAAAGCTATGTTATGATTTTTCTGTAGAAACAAACAACTCTAGGAGGTTACGAACTAATGAAGAAAGCATTTATTTTATCTGCTGCCGCTGCGGTTGGATTATTCACATTCGGGGGCGTACAGCAAGCATCAGCGAAAGAACTCTCCTGCCAGCCTGTGGTTACAGTAAAAACGGGGAACACAGTACAAAACATGTCACTTAACGATGCAGTGAAAAAACTGCATATTAACACAAATATCAAAACGTTAAACGCTGCAAACGAAAAAGAGATTAAGCAGCTTCTTCAAAAACATGCGAAGCAATCTAACGTGAAAGTTCAGGATGTTCAAAAGACAGAAACGGCAAAACCTGCACAAAAGACTACTGAAAAAGCAGCTGCTGATCAAAACACTGCTTCTAAAGCACCTGCAACTGCTGAAAAAACAAACACAACAACATCTGCACCTTCATCTGTAAGTGCATATGAGAAAAAAGTTGTTGAACTTACAAATGCAGAAAGACAAAAACAAGGATTAAAGCCGCTTCAAATTGATGAAACGTTAAGCAAATCTGCACGCGCAAAATCTCAGGATATGAAGGACAAAAACTACTTTGATCACCAAAGCCCAACATACGGCTCACCGTTTGATATGATGAAATCTTTCGGAATCAGCTACAAAACAGCAGGTGAAAACATTGCGAAGGGCCAAAAGACACCAGAAGAAGTAGTAAAAGCTTGGATGAACAGTGAAGGACACAGAAAAAACATTCTAAACCCTAACTTTACTCACATCGGTGTTGGCTACGTTGAGTCTGGAAGCATCTGGACACAACAATTCATCGGAAAATAATAAAAAAATTCCCTGTACGATACAGGTAATCTTCAGCTTGTAGAGAAAACCATGTTTTTTCTACAAGCTTTTTTGTTGTATTCATCTAAATGTATGGAGAAACAGAAAAAAGCTGCCAGACCCCCAGCCAAGCAAGGTTAAGTTAAGGCAGTCTTCTTCACCCGGCTGTGAGGGGAACTTGTTCACTAAATCCGTTTTTCTTTCACCTTCAATAGCAAAGCTGCTGCAATAGATTTATGCCATTGATAGATTTGACTTTTTATAATAAAGGAGAAATTTTTGAGTCAGGTTGAGCAACTTAGGGTTTCGCATGAGGTGCAAAGGAGCTCATTTCCCATTATTTAGTTAATTTTAATTTCCCTATTTTGTTACATTCTAATGCAAACCAAACTGTGCCATCATTATCGCATCCTATTCCATGAGGCTCAGCATGAGGTGTGTTGATTGTATATTCCTCAATTGTTTGATCACTTGTCAGCCTTCCGATTTTATTCCCCCCCCATTCGGTAAACCATAAATCAGATTTTACACCTGCAGCGATAGCGTGAGGTCGTGCATTTGATGTAGGGATATCATATTCAGTTATTTCACCGGAAACCGTAATCTTACCTATCTTATTACCCATTATCTCTACAAACCAAAGTGCATCATCATGCCCTTTTGTAATGCCTACTGGTCCTGCTGCTGGTGTAGGAATTGGAAACTCCGTTAACTCACCTGATTCAGTTATTTTGCCGATAGCATTATTCTGGTTTTCAGTGAACCAAAGTGAGTGATCTGAACCCAACGTAATAAAAGAAGGGTACGATCCTTCATTAGGCAGTTCGTATTCATGAATTTTGCCCTCTGATGTCAATTTACCTATACGATTTCCATTCATCTCAGTAAACCAGATATCTCCGCCTGGACCTTCCGTAATCCCATATGGGGCTGAATGTTGATGCGGCAATGGATATTCTATAAATTGCCGTTTTGCTGTCAGTTTCCCTATCTTATTAGCCCTATTTTCTGTAAACCAAATATCACCTTTTGAAGACACCGTTAAACACATGACTCCAGCATCAGGTGTCGGAACAATATACTCTTGAATTTGGCCCGTCTTATCAAGACAGCTGATCTTGTTAGCTTTATGTTGAGTAAACCATACCTTTCCTTCGGGTGAAATGGCTATCCCGTATGGACCAGAATCAGAATGTAAAATATTTATTTCTTGCTGTTCAAGCTTCATATCAATACCCCCATCAATAATAATCTACAAAAAAAGCCTCCTATACTCACTTTTCTGAGATAGGAGGCAATGCTAAATCGACTTCACTCCAAAGCCGCTTTAGTAATAAGAACATTACCCCATAATCCTATCTCAGAGAATAAATCAATAAACAAAACAAATAAGCCATTCAGATCATCAGAAAAATAGTCACTGATGTTGAATGTATAGGTTAAGCTATTGATTCTTTCTTAAAGCTAGAATTATAGAATCATGTTCTTATTTTCACCCTTTCGTTTTTCGTTAAGGCAACAGTAAAATACTGTCTCCTTTTTGTCAATTATTTAAAACAAGTGGTATTTTTCTCTTTTACGCACTTATAGTCCAAAAAAAGGCTGTCGAGATTTTCACGACAGCCTGATGGTTGCCTGCAGGATACAAGCAGTCTTTTTATTTCACCCAAAGCTTATATATACTCTGTGTTCCGCTGTTTTCTTCACCTTGAGCAGCTAGCTTGTCATATAAGGATTTTGCGAGCGACAAGCCTGGCATTTCTTCCCCCATTAATTCTGCTTCCTCTAGTGCAATTCCCATATCCTTAATAAAATGCTTCACATAAAATCCCGGTTCAAAGTTGCCTTGCAGCATACGGGGAGCAAGATTTGACAATGACCAGCTTCCGGCTGCGCCCGTTGTGATGCTTTTCAGAACATTTTCCGGCTCTAGGCCTGATTTTTGAGCATAAGCCATCGCTTCAGCAACACCGATCATACCGGCTGCAATTGCAATCTGATTGCACATCTTGGTATGCTGTCCGCTTCCAGCCGGTCCTTGATACTGAATATTCTCTCCCATTAAAGAGAAAATCGGCATGCAGGCTTCAAAAGCTTCTTTTTCTCCACCGACCATAATCGCGAGTGTTCCGTTTTGTGCACCGACGTCTCCACCGGAAACAGGAGCGTCTAAAGCGAACAATGCTTTTTCTTTGGCCGCTTCAGCAATCTTCTTCGCAAGCGAAGGCTTAGATGTCGTCATATCAATAAGATATGCGCCTTCTTTTGCGTTTTCAATAATTCCATTGCTTCCGAAATACACTTCTTCAACATCACTGGGATAGCCGACCATTGTGATGATAACATCCGCTTCTTTCGAAAGATCTTTGACCGTATCTTTCCAGATCGCGCCTTTTTGAAGTATGCTTTCTGCTTTTTCTTTTGTCCGGGTGTACACCAAAACAGGGTGGCCGTCATTCAGAATATGTGATGCCATGCTTTTTCCCATTACTCCAAGACCGATAAAACCAATTGTTTTTTTCAAGGTCATTCCTCCCAGATGTTTCGTTTAGATTTTAGTTAAAATTTATCATTTTTCCTTCATTTTCTAGACTACCATATCTATTCATCTTATAAAATAAAAAATCCCCAAAACAAATGATGTTTGGGGATGTAATTGGATTACAATGTGAATTTTGCAATTGTGTTCATAAGCTCTTGGCTTGCATGTTTTAGTGTTTCCGTTGAGTGTTTGACTTTATCAAGGGTGACAAGCTGTTCATCGGTTGATGCGTTCACTTCCTCTGCTGCGGCAGCTGATTCCTGTGATATGGCTGAAATGCTTTGAATAGCTTCAGATATCGCAAGCTGTTCTTCACTCATTCTTTGAATTTCCGCGTAAATGTGATCAATACCTTGTACCAGTGACTGCATTTCTGCAGTTATCGTATTTAATACCTCTCCAGTTTCGTGAATGGCACTATTTTGTTCATCATTCATTCTGCTTGCCTCAACCATTGCGTGAGAGGCCTCTTTTGTCTCAAGCTGGATAAGCTTCACAGTCTCGCTGATATGCTTTGTAGAAAGGGCTGATTGCTCAGCTAACTTCCGCACTTCATCGGCTACGACGGCAAAACCGCGCCCGCTTTCTCCGGCTCTGGCTGCCTCAATACTGGCATTTAAGGCAAGCAAATTGGTTTGATCAGATATGTTTGAAATCGCTGTAACGACTTCTTCAATATTCTTAGTTTGATTTTCCAAATCCAGCAGCATCGTTTCAACCTTTTTCGTTTCCATATTGGCTTCGTTTGATTTCATCAGAAGCTGGCCGAGCGCGTCAAGTCCTTTATAGCTTGCATCCTCGGACGATTTTGAGCGTTCTTTAATTCCGCCTGCCTCCTCAGCGATTTGCCTGATTTTCGTTGACAGGCTTTCCGATTTTTCATTAATGGTTTCAACTTCAGAAGCCTGTTCCGATGCCCCTGCGGCTACTTCTTCAATCGCTTTTGCAATTTGTCCGCTTGTTTCATTTGTTTCGGCAGAGACAGCCGTTAATTGTTCAGAGGTGTCAGATACTTTCCCTGAAGAGAGTCTCACTTGCTCAACCATCTCCTTCATATTTTCAACCATCAGATTGAAGTCTCTTGTTAAAATACCGACTTCATCCTTGGATTTAGATTCCGCGCGCACTGTTAAATCGCCTGCGGAAACAGCTTTCGTTTTTGCGATCAGCTGCTGTATCGGACCGGTTATCGTTTTGGCCAGGAAGTAGCTGAGAATAATTGTTATGATAAGCGCAAGCAATGATATCCAAAGATTTGCCCGATTCATTTTATCTGAAATCCACATTAATTGATCGGTATCAAATTGCGTTCCGACCTTCCAGCCTGTCTCGCCAATCGTTTGGTACACAACCATTTTCCCATTCACATCTTGTATCCCTTTTTTCTCGGATGCGATGGTTTGCAGTGTTTGATCCTTTGATATATTTTTTCCTTGATTTGACGGATGGGCTAAAAGATTGCCGCTCGCATCAGCTAAAAAGGCAAATCCTTTGTAAGGCACCTTTTGTTTATTGACCATACTCTGGATAGCAGAGAGTTTCAAGTCATAGCTGGCAACCCCTATCACTTTTTGCCCGTCTAAGATCGCTTTCGATGCAGTAACAATCATGTCTCCTGTCACGACATCTTTATAAGGTTCCGTCCAAACAACTTGATCCGGGGTTTCAGCTGCAAGCTTATACCATGGTCTTGATGTTGGATCATAATCCTCAGCGAAATCCGCTTTTGGATATGTAAACATTTCTTTTTTGGCGGTGCCTATGTAAGCCATCGCAACATAATCATCGTTATCTTTGATTTGCTTAATGTCATCGTGAAACAGCCGAGAAGCTTCTTTACTTGGTTTCGTTACAAATGTATGCGTTAATTCCCCATTAGCCAATCTTGATAACGAAATGGCATAACTCTTTAATTGCAATTCAATATTTTGTTCAAGTGACTGCGTCACATTTTGAGTTGTATTTTTCCCATCCTCTGTAATCATCGGTTTTAGCGTCAAATAAGAAGACAGCATTAAAAGAACAACTGTGACGATTAACATAATCGAAACAAAAACAGCAATCTTCATGTGAAGTTTTTTAAACAAACCAATCCCCTCCTAATTTCTATATCGGCCCTTTCGTTTGAAAAATGAATAATCAAAAAATAAATTATAAGAAAATCGGAATATATTTACTGAAAATTCAATCTTCGTTATAATGAAACAACATAAGGAGAGTGATGATCATACTAAAACAAATGTATGTGCATGACGGCAGAAAATTTGAGGCTCTGACCATCAGAAACTACACTGAGACTGACATCGAGAGGCTGATTTCTCTTCAAAAAGAATGTTTCCCTCCTCCGTTTCCCCAGGAATTGCTGTGGTCAGAGGACCAGCTTGCCAGCCATATCAAAACCTTTCCAGAAGGCGCTTTATGCGCGCTCATCAATGGCAGAATTATCGGTTCCATGACTGCTCTTATTGTACAATTTGAGCCTGAATCTCCTGATCATACATGGGCACAAGCAACAGACAACGGATCGATTAAAAACCATGAACCTCATGGAAATACTTTATATGTAGTGGATATTTCTGTTTCTCCTCATTATCGAAAGCTTGGAATCGGAAAATGGCTGATGAATACGATGTATGAGCTGACTGTTGATAAGAGACTCGAGCGCCTTCTCGGCGGCGGCCGCATTCCTTTATATCATAAATACGCACACGAGATCAGCGCTGTTCAGTACGTTGAAGATGTGATGGAAGGCAGGAAAAACGACCCTGTGCTGTCCTTTCTCCTCCGTTGCGGGCGTTCACCTATTCGTGTAGTCAGCAATTATGTAGAGGATAAAGAATCATTGAATTACGGTGTTTTGATGGAATGGAAAAATCCTTTTTATAAAAAGAGAGCTGTTGATCACAACAGCCCGTTTAAGTGAAATATTCAATTTTCGCGTTAGGGAAAAAGGTATCAATATAGGATTCAAGTGCTTCTCGAAGTGCATGCTCTTCGTCTTTCTGATAAATATATTTTCCGATCCCGTAACGGCCCCATTTATAACGGCGCTTTTCTTCATCTAATTCGAGCTTCGTCTTCGGATAATTTTTCTCTATCACTCGTTTGGCCGGTTTTGTAAAACGGTGTTGAATTAATTCAAACGTTATGTCATGTCTAACGTCCTGCGGCAAAGCAGCATCAAGCTTTTCAAACAGATGTCTGTATCCTTCTTCCCAGCCTTCATGAATATAAATCGGAGCAACAATAAAGCCTAGCGGGTAGCCTGCTTTTGCAACTTTTACTGCCGCTTCTATCCGCTTATCAAGAGGTGAAGTTCCCGGCTCAAAGTTTTTAATCACATAGTCGGCATTAATACTGAATCTGAATCTCGTTTTCCCGTTATGCTTTGCGTCTAATAGGTGATCGACATGATGAAATTTCGTTACAAATCGGAGCTTTCCGAGCTCGCTTTGTCCAAAATGTTCAATGGCGCGCTTCAGCGTGTGTGTCAGATGATCAATTCCTACAATGTCTGACGTACATGATGCTTCGAACCTTGTGAACTCTGGTGCGCGCTCCTTCATATACTTATCTGCCTGATCCAAAATCTCTTCGACGTTTACATAAGTTCTGATATACGGCTTTGATCCCATGGTTGTTTGCAGGTAGCAGTAATGACAATGCCCCATACAGCCTGTTGCAAACGGAATGGCATATTCGGCCGAGGGTTTGGATGAATCAAACTTTAATGTTTTCCGGACACCGATAACTAAAGTTGATTTCGCATTGCGATATTGCTGAAGATGATTTTTCCCAGGAATATTACGCACCTGATTGTGGGATGTTGTTTCTCTGATTTCAATGCCCATATTCTCAAATTTATCTTGTAATTCTTGGCCTAGCGGATATTCCAGCGCCCTCGGTTCTATATATACAAGCTGCGGAACAAATGGGTTCTGCATGATGCCACATCCTTTTCCTTTACTAACGTTACTTTTCTCACTAGGCGGAAAGGATATGAGTTGTAATGATTTCCTTGTTACTCATACGGATCAATATCAAAGAGTTCTTTGTAAAGCGATTTAGCTTCTTCATAGCTTGCAAACACAGCATCGTCCTCTGCGAACGGATGATAGGTTTCATAAATAAACAGGGAAAGCTCGCCTTCATGGTATGGATGGTGCACAATTTCGGCTTCCTTTATGTGGGCTACATTGGCGGCGTGCGGATTTCTGTAGATCACATAAACAGTATCTCCTGCGTTAAATTGGTTTGACATACTATCCCTCCTAGCCATGTTATTGTGTCCTTCTATACCCTTACTTATGAAAAAAACCAGACAGGCCGGAGGCCGTCTGGTTTTTGTACATTACTTGAATGTTTCTTTTACGAACGCGACAACTTCTTCTGTCGTGCTCATAGATAAGATTTTCTCTTTGAATGACTCAGCTTCTTGTTTAGACAATTTGCTGATTTGTGTTCTTGCCGGAAGGATAGACGTTGCGCTCATTGAGAACTCATCTAAGCCTAAGCCGAGAAGGATCGGAATCGCAATCTCGTCTCCTGCCATTTCTCCGCACATGCCAACCCATTTTCCTTCTTTGTGTGCTGCTTCAATTACCAGTGTAATTAAGCGAAGGATTGCCGGGTTGTATGGCTGATACAGGTAAGATACACGTTCATTCATACGGTCAGCTGCCATTGTGTATTGGATCAAATCGTTTGTTCCGATACTGAAGAAATCAACCTCTTTAGCAAACTGATCAGCGATGACTGCAGTTGACGGAATCTCAACCATCATTCCGACTTCAATATCGTCAGATACAGCCTGTCCCGCTTTTACGAGCTTTTCTTTCTCTTCAAGAAGGATCGCTTTTGCTTCTTTGAATTCGTTAACTGTCGCAATCATAGGGAACATGATTTTCAAGTTTCCGTATGTACTTGCACGAAGCAGCGCGCGAAGCTGTGTTCTGAAGATTTCTTGCTCTTCAAGGCAAAGACGAATCGCTCTATATCCCAGGAACGGGTTCATTTCTTTAGGAAGCTGCAGGTAAGGAAGCTCTTTGTCTCCGCCGATATCAAGTGTCCGCACGACGACTGATTTTCCTTCCATACGCTCAAGAACCGTTTTGTAAGCATCAAACTGCTCATCTTCTGTAGGCAGCTGATCTCTTCCCATGTAAAGGAATTCTGTACGGTAAAGGCCAACTGCTTCTCCGCCGTTTTCAAGAACACCTTTTACATCATCAGGAGTACCGATGTTCGCTGCAAGCTCTACATGATGTCCGTCTTTTGAGACAGTCGGTTCATTGACAAGCTTCGCCCACTCAGCTTTTTGAGCCAAATAAGCATTATGTTTTTCTTCATACTCTTTTACAGTTTCCGCAGATGGGTCAATAATGACATCGCCATTGATACCGTCAACGATAACAGTCACGCCGTTTTGGATCGTGCCTGTAGCCGCTTTCGTTCCAACAACTGCTGGAATCTCAAGAGAACGTGCCATGATGGCAGAGTGAGATGTGCGTCCGCCGATATCAGTAGTGAATCCTTTTACGAACTCACGGTTTAATTGAGCTGTGTCAGACGGTGTTAAGTCTTCAGCTACAATAATAACCTCTTCTGAGATCATGCTTGGGTTTGGAATTTCGACGCCAAGCAGGTGGCCGGTTACGCGTTTTGTTACATCGCGGATATCTGCCGCACGCTCTTTCATATATTCGTTGTCCATAGATTCAAACATGGTAACGAACATAGAAGACGTTTCTTTTAAAGCGAATTCAGCGTTCACTGAATCAGTGCTGATTTTTTCTTTCACAGGGTTCAGAAGCTCAGGGTCACTGAGAACTAAAAGGTGAGCAGAAAAAATATCAGCTTTATCCTGACCCAGTTCTTTCAAAGCGTGCTCTTTGATTTTTTCGAGCTCTTCTTTTGAACGTGCAATCGCTTCATCAAAACGGCTTACTTCCGCTTCAGAATCAGAGATGTTTTTCTTTTCAACCGTTAAATCTGGCTCTTCAAGCCGGTATGCTTTTGCAATCGCGATGCCGGCTGAAGCACCAATCCCTTTTAATTCTTGCATTACTCGCCGAGTCCTTCGCTTTTCATTGTTTCTTCTAAAGCGTTAAGAGCATCGTTTTCGTCAGCTCCGGAAGCAGAGATTGTGATCTCAGCGCCTTTAGCGATACCTAAAGACATAACACCCATAATAGATTTAAGGTTAACTGTTTTGCCGTTATATTCTAAATTAACGTCAGCGTCGTATTTGCTAGCAGTTTGTACAAGAACTGTCGCAGGACGAGCATGGATTCCAGAATCTGCAGTTACTTTAAATGTTTTTTGTGCCATTTTTATCATTCTCCTTTTAACTTAAAGCTTAATTACTTCACAATATTATATCATACAACCGTACTTGTCATCTGACAAGCACGGCGTACTAACACCCTTATTTTTCAATCTTCACAATATCTTCTTGTTCTCTGTTGACTGAACCGCTTGCTTTAATGCTGACTGTTTCTCCTTCAGCAAGGTTTGTAAATACAATCGGTGTCATGAGAGATGGGACATTCGGTTTGACTGCATCCAGATCAACTTCAAGAAGTTTTTGTCCAGGCTCAACACGGTCTCCTTCTGATACGAAAGACGTAAATCCTTCGCCCTTCAGGCTGACGGTATCAATACCAAAGTGGATTAAAATTTCTCTTCCGCCGTCGGATTGCAGGCCGATCGCATGTTTCGTCGGGAACACATTTAGAATTTTTCCGCGAACCGGTGATACGACAATTCCTTCAGAAGGGAGAATCGCAAAACCGTCACCCATCATTTTCCCTGAGAAGACTTGGTCAGGAACATCCGTAATCGGGTGAATTTCCCCGCTAATCGGAGAAACGAAAACTTCCTCGCCGATTTCATTTTGCAGCGGTTCTGCAATCACTTCCTCAACCTGCTGTCCTACTTCCTCTTGAGCAGATGTTTTCGGTTCAGGTCTAGGCTTGCGTCCCGCAATAATGTCTTGCATTTGTGTTTTTAACCCGTCAGAACGCGGTCCGAAAATAGCCTGAATGTTGTTGCCGACTTCCAGCACTCCGGAAGCGCCAAGCTGTTTCAGACGGTCTTTATCAACCTTTTTCTGATCGTTTACAGTCACACGCAGACGAGTGATACAAGCATCAAGGTGTTTGATGTTTTCCTGGTCACCCATTGCCTGCAGAATCTCATAAGGAAGATCCCCTGCTTCACCTGTTTTCCCAGGTGCTGCTGTTTCTTCCGCAGCATCCTCGCGTCCAGGTGTTTTCAGATTAAATTTGCGGATGGCAAATCGGAA
Source organism: Bacillus sp. 9.4 (assembly GCF_055486415.1). Classification (NCBI taxonomy): domain Bacteria; kingdom Bacillati; phylum Bacillota; class Bacilli; order Caryophanales; family Bacillaceae; genus Bacillus; species Bacillus sp. 9.4. The sequence continues at coordinate 520,994 of NZ_JBVFMU010000002.1, forward strand.
TCCGAAGTAGTAAATGACCGCTAACCCTAAGCCGACAGGGATGACAAGCCACCATGCCGTCCGGTTCGGTAAAATACCGAATAGGAAGTAGTCAATTAAACCGCCGGAGAATGTCATACCAATCTTAACATTCAACAGCTGCATGACCATGAATGAAAGTCCCGCAAACAAACAGTGAATCGCAAACAGGACTGGAGCAACGAATAAGAAAGAAAATTCCAATGGCTCTGTGATCCCCGTTAAGAAGGATGTCAAGGCCGCTGAACCCATAATACCTGCAACGAGTTTTTTGTTTTGCGGTTTTGCTTCATGATAAATGGCAAGCGCCGCAGCAGGCAGACCGAACATCATAAATGGATATTTACCTGTCATGAACGTACCTGCCGTTAACTGTACGCCGTCTTTAATCTGCGCCATAAAGATACGCTGATCCCCGCGGATGATTTCTCCTGCTGCACTCTTATAGCTGAAGAATTCATACCAGAACGGCGAATAGAAAATGTGGTGCAATCCGAATGGGATAAGCGAACGTTCAATCACCCCGAAGATAAATGCAGCAAGGGTTGGATTCGCTTCCACTAATCCTGTTGAAAAGGCATTCAATCCATGCTGGATCGGAGGCCAGATCACTAACATAATAAGACCCAGAATCAGTGCAGAAATTGACGTAACAATTGGAACGAAACGTTTACCCGCAAAGAAACCAAGGTATTGCGGCAGTTCAATTGTGTAAAATCTGTTAAACAATAATGCAGCTAACACACCGACGATAATACCGCCGAACACCCCTGTCGCCAGGGTAGGTATACCAAGCATGTTTACATATGCAGGATGGTTTTCCGTAAAGAACTTGGCTCTTTCAACTGAATCCGAAGGAATGGTTCCGTTTGCAAGAAGAACCGCACTCATGGATACATTCATTACAAGATAACCGATAATTGCTGCAATCCCTGCAACTCCATCACCGTTGGCAAGCCCGATGGCTACACCTACTGCGAAAAGAAGCGGAAGGTTATCGAAAACAATCTGCCCAGCGCTTTCCATCACACCTGCTACAAGCTGAACATTGTCATTGCTCAAGAAATGCAGGACCTGAATCATGTCCTTATTTTGCATCGCATTCCCGATCGCAAGCAAAATACCCGCAGCCGGAAGGATCGCAACTGGAAGCATAAGCGCACGCCCAATTTTTTGAAGAACGCCGAATAATGCTTTAAACATAAGAATTGACCTCCTCTTTTTACTAGTCTGACCTTACAGCTAAAAATCATGACAACGAATTCACAGGCGTAAGTCTTCCAGTTTAACCGTTTACATTTGCCCTTTTACACAACAAAAAGGCATGAGCAAAATTGGGTGCGCAAAAGAACGAGAATGAGCTTCCCGTTTTTTTCCCTCAATCACTCATGCCTGATCGAATCAGTAACACGTTATAAGGATAAACTGAATTTATGAAATTTTATTGGTTAATCGGTACAGATGAAGCGTCAGATAAACCGCTTCCGCCTCATGAACTGGTTTCTTCAATGTTTGCTGCAAGATTTTAATCAATTTCCAAGCTGTATTGTAGCATAGCGGATATTCATTTTTCAATAACAACATTAATTTTTCTGGTTCTTTAGTCGGTTCTTCTTTTTTAATTCTTTCTATTGTAAATCTGATATGCCTGATCAGCCGCAAATAGTTGACACTTTCCTTATTTACTTTCATTTGAAATGAGTCTTCAATCACCTCGACAAGCTGCGCCATGAGCTGAGAGTGCTGATTGACCTCGGACAGCGGACGGTTTGTCAACGCTGAATGGATATGCAGAGCGATAAAACCAATCTCCCCTTCAGGAAGGCAGATTCCCGCTTTTTCATTGATCATATCTATGACTTCTTTGGCAATTTGGTACTCCTCAGGATATAGTGACTGAGTCTCCATTAAAAATGGATTTTTCATATCAAATCCCTGCTGCTGCCTTTTGATCGCAAATGCGATATGGTCTGTCAACGCAATGTGAATATGTTCATTTAATGAGTGATTAGTCCTATTGCTTATGTGATAGATGACATCGTTTGAAATATCAACGAGCTTTTCATCAACATAGTCAAGGAGCTTTTTAAACTGCTTTTGTTCCTTCTCGTCTTTTAAAATGAACATTTTATCGTAGCCTTTATCTTCAATGACATCATCTTGTTTTTTTCCGAAACCAATACCTTTTCCGATTAAAACGACTTCGCTGTATTTATGATGAGAAGCAATTAATACGTTATTATTCAGTACCTTTTTCACTGTGAAGGACCCATTCACGATCCTCAGCTCCTTTGTCATTCAATACCTCATATCGTACATAACGAACAGAATGCACGTCAAACCTTTTTTCAATGCATTCACTAAACAGTCGATCTTTCGATGAGACGGTAATCCAGAACTTTCCTTTCAATCGGCTGTCCTTGAATTCTTTTTTCCAGTATGGCAAATGCTTGCTTTCCCATTTCCCTTGTCTGAATATCGATCGTTGTGATTCCAAGCGCTTGGCTGATTTCGTGGTTATCAACGCTTAAGATTGCAAGCTCATCCGGTACTGACACCCGCTGGTTCTTTGCTTCAAGAAAAAGCCCTGCTGAGACTTGGTCATTGGCAACAAAAATAGCCGTCGGCTTTTCCTTCCACGTATTCCATTTATGAAAAAGCGCCTTCCCATCATTGATTGTAATCGCTTTCTCAATTACCCAGTCTTCACGAAATGCCTCGCCGATCTCTTCCAATGCCTCTTTGTAGGCTTTGATTCGAAAATGACTGTTCATGCCTTTTTTTCTTGCCAAACAGATGGCTATTTTTTTGTGCCCTTTGGCAATTAAATAGTCCAAGCCGTTCCGAAATGCTTCTCGATGAGGAATGCTGATGGTTGGGAAGCGGGCATTATCTGAATTCTGGCAAAGCAAAATCGGGCCCTCCCATTCCATGAGTTTCTCATCAGCAAGCGCCTTTGAGCAAAAAATCAGGCCGTCAACCTGGCGCTGCTTTAATTGGGACAGCGCAAAGATTTCTTTTTGTACCTCATAGTTTGTTTGGAATAAAGAGAGGTGAACCCCGGATTCCGCGGCTGCGTCGGCTATTCCTGCAATCAGCTCTGCAAAATATGGCAGATTAACCGTTGGCAAGACAACACCAATCATGTTTGAAAATCCTTTCGACAAATGTACAGCGTGAATATTTCTCGTGTACTCCAATGATTCCATTGCCTCAAACACTCTTTTTCGTTTGTCTTCACTGACGTATGGATGATTGTTTATGACTCGGGAAACCGTTGTAACAGAGACACCGGCTTTTTCTGCAATGTCTTTAATATTAGCCATAGATTCCCTTCTTTCTAAATCCCCTTGATCTGGAATGCGTTTCATACAATATGATATGGACGTACCAGATATCTTTTTGTGTTTTAAGCTGAAAGGAGAAGATCACATGGGTTTCTTCATTTTAATTGGGTTATGTCTCACTGTTCTCGGTGGCAGCTGTCTTGCTGTAAAACCTCTCAACCAAAAACATGAAATTAAACCCTTTCGAACATTTGATGATTTTTTTATTTAATGCAGATAAAAAAGGACGATGTCGAGAACAAAGTCCTTTTTTATTTCTATTACGGCAGTATGATTAATTCCTTTGGATATTGGGTCAGAGCAACTGCTCCGTCCTTTGTTACGTGAACGTCATCCTCAATGCGCACGCCGCCGATCTCAGGCACATAAATCCCCGGTTCGATCGTGTAGACCATGCCTTCCTGCAACAGTGTATCGTTGGCCTGGCTCATTGATGGATACTCATGGACAGAAATTCCGAGTCCATGCCCAAGCCGGTGAGGAAAATAATCACCGTATCCCGCTTTTTCAATGATTCCGCGGGCAGTTAAATCCAGATCTCCGATTCTCACACCGGGTTTGCTTGCCTCAATCGCGGCTTTTTCCGCTTGAAGCACAGTCTCGTAAATGGCCTCCTGCTTCGGATTGATGGTTTTGTATGCAAACGTTCTTGTAATATCAGAGCAATAGCCATCAAGAATAACACCGAGATCAAATAAAACAAAATCACCTTTCTTCAACGTGGCTGTACCAGGATTTCCATGAGGCTGGCCAGATTTTTCTCCGAATAAAACCATTGTAGAGAAAGACATGCCCTGAATTCCTTTTTTCTTCAGTTCGTACTCAATTTGAGCGAGCACTTCCACTTCACTGATGCCTTCACGCAAAGCGGCTGTACCGACTTCAACACCGTAATCTGCAAGCTTTGCCGCCTCTTTCAGCAAACGAATCTCATTGTCTTCTTTAATCAGGCGAAATTGATTGAGTGTTTCTTCTGCTGAAACAAATTGAGCCCCGCCCGTCGCATGCTTCAGCTGGTCTGCACGTGATAGCGAGATTGAATCCTTTTCTACCGCAAGCGTATGTATGCTGATATTTCGCTTTTTCAAGGCCTTCTCTATCAGCTCCCACGGATTTTCGTGATCCGCATAGCCAATGATTTCATGATTCCAGCCTGCGTTGCGGGCCTGTCCTGCTTCCATTCCTGGACAAACAAAGAAAGGCTCCTCTTCTTGAAAAATAAATAACCCCATTAATCTTTCATGCGGCTCTGTGTAAAAACCGGTTAAGTAAAAAACATTTTCTTTTGTATGAATAAATGCGGCAGTATGCCCCGCTTCCTTCAGCCATGAAGAGACGCGTTGTATTCTATTCACTTCTTGTTCCTCCCTGCCATTTGCAATGCATTGTTCTGTCTTCCATTGTAACAGGTTTTACCGGTGTTTGCCTTTCACGACGCCTTCATTTTCTAATGCATTTTATTTCCTGCTCCTCTTCCTGTATACTGACAGTAACGTTCAATCGCAGGGGGGTTGTTCCGTTTGCTGATGAATTTTTTCAGACGAAAAGCAGTTATGCTCTTAACGGTTTTGGGAATTTCCGCTCCTTTTATCGGGATGAAGATGGTGGGCTTTTATTATTACAGCTCTATCATAGGCTGTGCAGCGGGTTTCCTTTGCTGCATCCTCGCTCTCATCCTGGTTATGAAAAGATCTGATAAAGACAAAAATGAAGGGAAAGCTTGATACATAAAAAACCAGCAGCCTGATTAGGCTGCTGGTTTTATTTTAGGAGTCTTAAACCGTTTAGTATGACCAAAATCGTGCTGCCCTCATGACCAATCACGCCAAATGGCAATTCCATCGCCTGCAAAAAGTTTGCACAAATCAGCAGGCAGATTACAGCTAGAGAAAACACGATATTTTGTTTGATGATCCTGTTCATTTTCCGAGACAAGCGGCACATGTTTACGAGCTTTTTCAAATCGTTTTTCATGAGGACCATATCAGCGGTCTCAAGTGCTACATCTGTTCCGCCGCCCATCGCAATGCCGACATCCGCCGCTTTGAGTGCCGGCGCATCATTGATTCCGTCACCCACCATTGCAATCGTTCCGAATTCTTCTTTTAACCGTTTGATTTCATTCACTTTTTGGTCAGGCAGGCATTCTGCTACGACAGTTGTCATGCCGGCTTCCTTGGCAATCGCTTGAGCCGTGTCTTCGTGATCTCCTGTCAGCATGGCCGTTTTAATCCCAAGTCGGTTCAGTTCTTCCATGACCTCTTTTGCTTCAGGCCTGATTTGGTCCTTCAGTGCGATACAGCCTGCTATTTGATCATCCTTTTTCACAAATACAATTGTATGACCGCTTTGAATGACATCTGATGCTGTTTGTTTCATAAATTGTGCTGCCATTTCCTCGCCGATAAAACCTGCTTTACCGACCTTCCATTTCGCACCCGACACTTCTGCCATAACGCCAAACCCTGAGGTTTCTTCTATAGATATGTAGCCGGACTGATTCACGCCGCGGCTTTCAGCGTACGCCGTTATGGCTTGGGCGAGCGGATGGCTTGATTGCGTTTCGATGGCATAGACAGCCTCAAGAACTTCCGCTTCACTGAATCCTTCTGCTATTCTGATCGTCTCTACGGCAGGCTGGCCTTTTGTTACAGTTCCGGTTTTATCAAAGGCGATCATTTGCACAGAGCCCAGCTGTTCAAGAAAGACGCTTCCTTTCACAAGCATACCGTTGCGGGCGCCATTTGAAATCAGGGACAGCGCCGCCGGCATAATAGAGGCGACAAGCGCACAAGGTGACGCGACAACCATAAACACCATTGCGCGGTAGAAGGTTTCACTCCAGCTCCAGCCCAGCGCAAAGTGCGGGACGAATAACAGGAGCCCCACCGCAATTAGCACACCTTTCACATAAGCATTTTCAAATCGTTCGATGAAAGCCTGCGCGGGTGAAACACTATTTTGCGCTGATTCAACCAGTTTGATAATTTTTCTGAATAACGAATCTTCATTCGCTTTCGTGACACGGACAGTCAAGGAGCCATTGCGATTCACCGTTCCTGTGAATACAGTGTCGCCTGTGTTTTTTTCTACAGGCATTGATTCACCTGTTAAAGCCGACTCGTCAAGGCTTGTCGAGCCCGATTCAATGATACCATCTGCCGCTACGCGTTCTCCAGGTTTGATCACAATCATATCACCGGCCTGCAAGTCTGAAACCGGAACTCTTTTGGTTTCACCATTGACCATCAATGTCGCTTCTTCAGGCTCAAGCTGCATTAAAGACGTTAAATCTCTGCTGCTTTTATTCATCGTGTATGTTTCTAAAGCTCCGCTTAAGGAAAAAATAAATATTAAAATAGCACCCTCTGCCCAGTATCCTATCAAGGCGGAACCAACGGCAGCGAAAATCATTAAAAGTTCTACATTCAGCGTTTTGGATTCGAGTGTTTCTTCGATTCCTTCCTTTGCTTTAGCAAATCCGCCGATCACAAAAGCCAGCAAGAAAAGTATTATGGATAATACCTGATATCCGGATAAGAGCCAGCCTGCCAAAATAAGAGCGCCTGATACAAGTGCTGCAACAAGCTCCGCGTGCTGTGCCCAATTTTTTTCCCTCTTGTCTGTTTTCAATGGCTCGTGCGGGTCGCGTTGAACGATAACTTGTTCATTCATATCGAATTCTCCTCTCTAATTGAGAACGTAAATCATCTTCATTTCTCTTATAAAAACAAAATCGCCGCCCAAAAGGCAGCTTTATCGTCAGTTATTTCTCGATGTCTTCCTTTATTATAGCATGCAAGAAGAGAATTTCAATTATAATTATTTTAATTTCTTTTTGATAATAATTATCATTAATGTTTATTCACTTCTTCTCTTTATGAAAAAAGCTGAGAGTCTATGCTCTCAGCTATTCTTCCGTCCATTCCTTCAGTTGTTCCGCTGTCATCGGGCCAATTTTTGTTTTTTCAATTTCTCCCTTTTCATTCAGCAAAAATGATGTTGGGATCGTGATGATATGATACTCCTTCATCAATTCCCCTTTTGAGTCAAGGACAATCGGAAACGTCAGCTTTTTTGCTTTAATAAAGTCTTCAACGACTTGCTGATTTTGTTCCGAATTCACTAAATTCACCGTTACCAGCTTTACACTGTCGGATGGATGGGCATCATAAAACGATTGAAACTGGGGAAGCTCCTTTTTGCAGGGCGGACACCATGACGTCCAAAAATGGAGAATTGTTTTTTGCCCTTTATTCGGAATCGAGATGTCCTCCCCTTCTATCGTTTTCATAAGAAAAACAGCGGGAACAGCAGGCTGTTTTTCCTCAGCTTGTGCCGCACCTGGAAACCATGCAATCAACCCTAATAACATAATGTATATAGTAAGCAAGCGCTTCGTCAACATGGAATCTTCCTTTCATGCTTTTCAATTAGCTTGCCCCTGCTGTTCCTATATCATCCTTCAATTCGCGGCGTTCTGGTCCCTCCCGTAAGGAATACGGATACCTTCAATGCTTTGCAGATCGTGGCATAGTGCAAGCTCGTCAAAAGAATCATGCCAGTGTTCATTCCAAGGATAATCCCGAGCATTTGCAGATTCTCCATTGATCCCAGTACATACATCATACTTAGCGCAACGATATGGCTCCATACATTGTGATAAAAAGCCTCTTTCACAAAACCCATCCCGATTAAGCACGCCTGGAGCGGCATGACAAACAGATGAAAGAGAAAGTAAGGCCACAACAGCTGCAAGTAATACTGCGCTTCAGGAGAGTGAAAAAACAAATGCGTGAGAGGTCCCGCAAACTGGAACATGACCCAGACGGCAGGTATACCGTAACCCAATGTAATGAAAATCGACTGCTTCAGCCTTTTTAACACGATGTCATACTGAGAAAGTGCATAAGCTTCCGAAATACTCGGTATCATGACGACCATTAACGAATGGGCAATAAAAGCAGGGAACGACCCTATCGTCACAGCCACTCCTGCCAGCATTCCGTATTGATCGATCGCCGCTGTCCCGGCAACGCCCGCAGCCAAAAGAGCTCCTTTTACTAAAAAGGGTTCAATTGCATTGACAACCGCATGAAAAATGCGCAGTCCTGTTGTAGGAATTGAAACAGCAAGCAGTCTTTTCCTTACATCCTTTCCGCGCAAATGAATGTGCTGCTGGCCGGATAACGCCCGCCTTGCCATGATAAATTGTGAATATAAATAAACAAGCACGACCACATCACTCACGACTAGAACAAACAAGGAAATCAGCACAGCCATGTCCAATTCAAATGAGTACCATTGAAAAAAGAGGAATAAGCACAAGAGCTGGATGATTTTTTTCAGCACATTGGCAATTGCGATCTTCCCCATTTTCTGCACACCCATAAAGTAGCCCCTGGCGATTGAAGTAAAGGCGACAACAGGAATTAAGCCGATGACAATCCCTTTAATAAACGGATGGTATGTATCAAATACCGGAATAAACGGAAGCGCAATACTAGCGGCGGCAGTAGAAAAAGCAGTAAAAATGGCTGTCATTCTGAAAGCGTGCCTCAGCATGCTTTCATGAAGCTTAGGATTTGACTCGGCAATGAATTTAGAAATGGATATCGGCAGTTCCAGGCTCGCGATGACAATAATTAAAAAGATCGTGGGCAAAATACTCATGTAAAGCCCCATCCCATGCTCGCCAAGCTCCCGCGCCAAAATCATATTTACGACAAATTCAAGGCATTCAGCGAAAAAGGCGGCAATGGATAAAAGAATGATCCCTTTCACAAATCGATTCATGATGTCTCTCCTTGTCTCTTGTACTACCAACATCATATGAGACAAGTTCAAAAATTATTTTATTTTTACTCTTTATATGAAAAAAAGCACAGCTGAGACAAATTGTCTCTTCTATGCTTAGACGGCAAAAACGTGTCTGCCGATTTTTTCTACGATTTTTCTTGAACGAATCCAATTATCTGACGCTGTTTTCGGATTATAAAAGAATATGGCATCTGTTTCTCTATTTTTTGAGGACAGCGCTTCTTCGGCAGCTTCAATCGATTCTTTATCAGGCTTTTGGTTAATGCTCCCGTTTGCGACCGGTTCAAAGGCGTTTTTCTGATAAATAACTCCTCTTATCGTATCAGGAAAACCTTTTTTCTCCGTTCTGTTCAGTACAACGCTTGCTACAGCGACCTTGCCTTTATATGATTCTCCTTTGGCCTCTGCGTGAACGAGACGGGACAGCAACTCTTTTTCAGACTGTGTATATGTTTCTTTCTCATCATTTGTTTTGTCCGGTTTACCTTTCTCTTTCTTTTCAGTGTGTGCTGATAGCTTAATCGGTTTTATTTTCTTGTCCTTATCAGCAGACAGTGAAGGGAAAGATTCATTCGTATTTCGATCTATATGTGTAAGCCATTTCGCTTCTTCATGTTTTGTCTTCTTTGCGCTCAGTAGTGAAGCTTGTGTATGCTCAATTTTGGCTGCAGGCATGAAACAAAGAAGAAAAACAGCCAGAGCAGTGAATTTCGTTGTCATACAGTTTCCTCCTTAAAGTGCTCCAAAAAACACTTCATAACCTTAACAAGAGATTCATTCATTTTCACGGAAAAAGATTTTCCAACTCTCCCAAGGAGGTATCAGGATGGAATAAAGAGGATGACTCACTGCTTAATGGCAAAAAAACAGTCTGAAATTCTATAAATATTGTCAAATTAAAACGTGTTTATCCATATTTGGCACTTTACATTTTATTTACACCTGTTACAGACAGCTGTAATAAAAGGCTTGTATTCTGTCATATATGATAAAAAGGCTTCTCACGTATGAGAAACCTTCAGCTTCTTGGCTGTTCTAAGTATTGAAAGATAACATCTCCGCCTTGCTGGGCAATTCCCCGGAAATGTTTAAAATCATCTTGTTTAGATAACACGGCCCTGAAATCAAGAAAATGCTCTTTCTGGACTCTCAGTTCGTTTATGGCGCCGGTGCGCAGCTGTTCAATCATTTCTGTTATTTCTTCGGGACGCAACAAAAATTCCCCCCTTTTCTTTCTATTGACGAAAATCAATATATCATCTTTATAGCGACAGGACAATTCATAAGGGAGATAAAACTCCTTATCGCTTTACTTCTCAATGAAAATACTGCAAAATACTTTCAAAAGGCATTATTATGTTTAAAGGAGAGGAAGCTTGTGAAAATCGCTAAGGTTGGGAATGTCATTGAATTTAAAAACGGATTAACCGGTGTTGTTGAAAAAGTAAATGAGAATTCTGTTATCGTTGATGTGACGATCATGGATAACTATCGGGATCTTGAGTTAGATTCATTGACAGTTGTTAATCATAAAAATTATAAGATCATAAGAGACTCCTATTAAAACCTCCTTATTTCCACATTTATTCAAAAAACTGCAAGACGGACAATTTAACACCTTACATATGAAATTCGCTTTCTCAAAAGCTGCCGGCCGGCAGCTTTTTTACATAAAAAACACCGATCATGAATCGGCGTTTTTGTCTATTTCCGTTATTTCTATATAGAACTCGCTGACGGACCCTGGTTCGTACAGGTTGGTCAAAGATGTTGAATAATTTGTCATTTCCCCCCGGAAGGCAAGATCGCGTTCCGGAACCTCGACATTAAACGTTTTTTCATACAACAGGACAGCGATATCATGGTAAGTCTCACTCGTAACGTTTAAGGTAAATGCAATTTTACGCTTCGGCTCGCTCTCCTCTTGATATGCAGCCATTTCTAACGTTACATTGTTTAACCGCAATGTCTTCACTTCATATCACTCCTTTATAGTCCATGCATCTTAGCATACCTTAGCGAGTGTTTACAATGAATCTGTTCTTAACGGTTATATGAACCAATTCATTCGAAAAGACACCTTTACAAACATATGTTCGATAAATTATAATAAAACAGACGAGCTGCCATCCAGCATCCCGTCTTTTCATTAGAAAGCGGCGAGTGGAATTCCCCCCGGATTCGCTCGTCTTTTTTATGTAAAACCCCCTCATTTCTGAGGAGAAACTATATGGTCGATTATCAACAAGTCATGGTTCTCCACGTACCTTGGCGCCTTGAATTTCCCCATCCTTTAATGAGAGCGGTCAATCAATTCTCATCATGTTTTTTAGATAAACCAGCATCCATTCAGGAAGTATATGAGGTAAGTTTTTAAAGTTCTAGTTATTCGTGCGCTTCCATATCGATCCTGAACAAATCTGAATGAAATGCAATAATCCTGCTATCAAGTAGTATGTGTATGACTTGAATCATGGAAGCAGAATAAATTCAACACATCCGTAATTACTTGAAATGCGTACTATAACATAAGTTTGAATGTGTATTTCAAGCCCAATGTAATGCCTCGTATAGAACATTTCGGGAGAAGGGCCTATGGAATGCCCTCACTGTTTTACCCGCACTCGTAATAAACTCCTTTCAGTATGTCCATTTAGAGATTCAATGCAATTTTCTTCGAATTTTGTTCTGAACTATAAATCATTATATATTTTTAAACACTGTATTCCAGACTGATGCATCTTCTTGTCCAAGACTCCAGCTGCCAAGACCTTTCAGATTATATTTTTGAGCGAGTTTTATTTTTGCTCTGAGTGACTGTTCATTTTCAAACCATAATGTATATGTTCCCGAAGGCAACAGCCCCTTGTTATCGTGATTGACAGTAAAAATAGCTTTTGGAGATTGACTCTTTGTGTCAAAAATAATTGTCCCGTTATGCCTTTTTACTAATGAGTCAACAAGGTAAAGGGGAATGGCTTGAGAGGCAGATTGGCCTTTCATCCAGCAGCGGCCATAGAATGGCAATCCTAAAACTAGTTTTTTAGGAGAGATTTTTTGGGTCAGGGCATATTGAATGGACTTTTCCACCCATCCTACACTTGCAGTAGGTCCAGCAAGGTGGCTTTCATCGTAGGCCATAATCATAAGGTAATCTGCATATTTAGCTAAATACTCGTAATCATATGATCCGTGCCAGCCCTTCGTCCAGCCAAAAGGATTTGCCGCCACTGCAACTGATACTTCTTTATGTCTAGGAATACTTTTTCTTACCAATCTAACAAAATCTGTAAATAAATTCCGATCTTTTTCTGTAAGGTTTTCTATATCGATATTAACTCCGTCCAAATCCAGTTCTTCTATTGCATGAGAAATTTGTTTAGCTAAAAGAACTCGGTTCATTAATGCAAAACGTCCCAAATCCTGATCCCAATGATTGCTTAGAAAAGGAACTACTTTTAAATTTCTTCTATGAAGAGCTTTAATCACATCGGGATTAGCTGAACGGAGAAGTAATGATCCATCTTTTCTGATATAGAAAAAATCAGGAGACACAACATTTAATACTCCGTTCGTTTGATCAACGTGTTGAATAAAATCCCATCCTAATCCAGAATAGAAATAGCTCATTTGAAACATCTCATAACCCCTTCATCCCCAAAAATATCAAGTTCCCCACAAATAAAAAAATGAGGATTGTCATTTCAATTTGATTCGTTTCCGAAACCTCAAAGATTATCTTTCTCTTATCTTTATAATTTGTCCAGGATAAATTCTATCTGAAGAAAGCTTATTAAGATTCATAAGTTGTTGTACCGGAATTTCAAAGGATTTGGCAATCGTCCATAATGTATCACCGGATTCCACATGATATACTTCGTATGTCACGGGAAATTCCATATAACGAGGCGTTCTTTTTACTTTATTCGCTTGATTTCTTATTTTTGGTATTTTCCCCTTCATTCATATTACTCTCCTTTAGAAAAATTTGTTATTCATATTTCTAAACAGTTTCTCTCTAATCTTAATGATTTGTCCAGCATATATTTGATCTGATTTGAAATGATTAAGCTCCATGAGTTGCTGCAGGGAAACGTTATACTTCCTGGCAATTATTGATAATGTTTCACCGGGAGTAACATGATGGATCAGGTATTTTTCTTTGAGAACATCTACATAATGAATAGTTTCCCCTAAGTTTCTTATAATTCCTCTGCTTTTTAGCACCTCAAGCATTCTCTCGGCTCTATGCCGATAGGAATCATTCTTTACAGCCTTTTTACCGTTTATCTGAATCTTTTTTCTCTCGCTATCATGATTCAAATAGTATTTAACCTTTTCCAAAGTTTCTTTTGGGGAGGAAGAAACGATGAGATCGCGGCCAGGTTTGAATTTACCTCGAACTGCTGGTGTATCCGATGTCAATAAAAACCCCCCGGAACCAAGAATCTCATAGGTGCGTTGCGTAAGTTGGCTTTCACAGTTTTGCAAACCGATAATGATTTTTGCTGAACTGTAAACTTTATATGCTTCAGTATAATCAAGGTATCCATGGATCCAATTGCGGGGAATTTCTCTTCCTATATATTTACTCATTTTTTCCCAATTTCTCCCCCAAAAATCAATGCGAATACCCTTCCGTATAAGTGGACGAATAAGCGTTTTCAAAGAGGACGAACGGAACACTTCCGGATGTTCTTCAAGAAAATTAGGGTAAGCATTAGCCACCACTGCTATATCACAACTGTATTTCGCTAATGGTTTAATCTGGTGATGTATACTTTCGTGAAATGCAAAGTCTAAGTGAGCTGCTTTAATCCCCATGCTTTCATAAGTTTTACACAGAGAAGGCGTAACCGTGAAAACAAAATCCGGTTTCATCTTTTTAATTAACGGGATAGTAAAGTTTTGAGTGTGCAGCGGGTCTTCAGTTGCCCAATAAACGAGAGGGATATTCACCTTTTTAGTAGCGTTGCGAATCCAGGCCTGCTTTTCCCTTGAATGCTCTGGTGTCCATCCCATAGATACTATTAGATCTGGTTTAAATTCGTCTATCATTTCAGTTATATTTTCCCGACTTACAGGACCGGAAATCATTACGGTATGTCCTGCTTCCCTAAACCCATTCGGTAAACCATAGAGCCACATGGGATGACTCTCAAGGAAAAGAATTTTCACACATTTCCATCCTCTCTTTCACTTTTTAATGTCTACTTTATTGGTATGTATATGTAATATAACTTGTCGCGGTACTAGTCTATAAAAAACGTTCAGGTGTGAGATCACGAGATAGCTTGTGTGGGATGCCCCACAAAAAAAGAAAGCAACCTACAACATATTTTCCTATGTGGTTATTCAGGACATAAGGATTCCTTTAAATATTTTTAAAAGTATTAGAATACAAGGACAGGGATATTATTTTTTATTAAAAGTCAAGAAAATGTTTAATATTATTAATAATTAAGCAACCAAATAAAACGCCACATATTTTATAAACAAAAAGAGAGGATAGATGAACAGGGTGAAAATGCCTGTATTCAACTATCCTTTTTTTGTACAACAAATGACCTCATTTACTACAACAACGGTGTTGTTTGTTCTTCAACTAACGCCCCCGTTAAGTACATTTATTCACAGTGTAATCTTTTTTACAGGTCATTTAGTGGTAGCCCCAGGAGAATGCGAATTTACAACGTTAATCAAATTCAAACATAAAAAAGTCGAATTCCCTGTCCTTTAAGGAAAACGACTTTTTTATACGACTTCTTCAAGTAAATCCCCATTAACCTTTTTTGAGGACTATTTGTAATCTCTGCGCAGTGGAATTATACCTGTGCTAGCCCGCCATCTACGAACAATTCAACACCCGTCAAGTAACTGCTTTCGTCTGAAGCAAGGAAAGATACAGCGTTTGCTACTTCTTCAGGTGTCCCAACTTTTCCAGCTGGAACAGTATTTCTGGTATTTTCCATTGCTCCTTCAAGTTCATCACCAAAAAGCTCATCGTATGCAGGTGTAAGAATAGCTCCTGGACTCACCACATTTACACGGATTTCAGTACCTTTTAGGTCAAGAATCCAGTTGCGAACTAGTGCTCTTAATGCTGCTTTAGATGCTCCATATACACTAAACGCTGGGTTGCCAATTGATCCAGCAGTAGAGCCCGTTACAATAATAGAACCTACTTTGTCCGGGAATAGTGATAACGCTTTTTGAACAGTAAAGATGGTTCCTTTAACGTTAATGTCGAACATTCTATCAACCTGCTCTTCAGTAATTTCACCTAATGGAAGGAAGTTGCCGGTGCCTGCATTAGCAAAAAGAATGTCCAACTTACCTTTTTCCTGCTTTATCATGTCATATAGTTTATCTAAGTCTTCAAGCTTAGAAATATCACCTTGAACACCGGTTACGTTCTTGCCAATTTGGTTAACAGCTTTATCAAGTTCGTTTTGTCTACGTCCCGTGATATAAACATATGCACCTTCGTTTACAAATTTTTGTGCTGTAGCAAGACCAATCCCACTTGTTCCACCCGTTACAAGCGCTATTTTACCTTCAAATTTACCCATACTTAACACTCCTTTAGAATTGATTTTATTTTATGTCTAGTACCTTTAAGTACTTGAAGAACAACTTACAAGATATAGTATCCTTCAGTAAGCACATTATCGGAAGTACCCACTTTTTTGTGATATAGTAACTAAAAAGTAATAAATGCGGAATGGAGAGCTTTAGACATGAAAAAATTTAGCTGTGGGTTTGAAGTGACAAAGGAAGTTATTGGCGGAAAATGGAAAGGCCTTGTATTATACTTTTTAATGAATGGACCAAAGAGAACGAGTGAATTAAAGCGCATGATCCCAAATATAACTCAGAAAATGCTGATTCAAACACTTAGAGAGCTTGAAGCCAGTGGACTTGTGAGCAGAAAGATGTATAATCAAGTACCGCCGAAGGTTGAATATTCATCCACTGAACTTGGAGAATCTCTTAAACCTATCTTGCAGGAGCTCTGTCAATGGGGAAGCCATTATGCGGAGCAAAAGTATGCAGAAGGTGAATATGAAATTGTACAACCAGAACAACTAAAGTTAGGATTGATGTAGTTGCTGAAGTAAATGCTAAACAACTTCAATACCATCACCTAACAGATGAAGAACAGTCAGAAATAAATGAGATATTCAATTTTGAAAGTGAAGTTCTAATAAGAAGTGTCACGGACTATATTCAGGAAAACTTTGATGAAATTCAAAAAAGAGCTGTTTCAAATGTTAAAGAGAAGGTTCAGAAACTTAGCCAAAAAATAAATGAAGATATTGATAATAATATTTAATGCCTATGATCTCTAGATAGGCATTTTTTCTTTCGGATAAAAAAGAAAAGACGTACAAATTGTACGCCTTAATCTGCTTCTGTACTATCAATTTTTCACTGCATAAAAGTCACAGTTCAGGTTGCACCTCAGGTCACACTTTTTAATACAATTCCCATGAGTAGAGCCATTTTCAGGTGTGACTTTTCCCACTTTTAGTGTGACCGGGTCACACTTTTATTGAGCTTAGTGCGGGTCACACTTCGCTGTGACTCGGTCACAATTCCGCTGAAAATCAGCACTGAATGTTCGGATTTTACTGTGACTCCACTTCGTTTCACACTCCGTATCACACAACGGAATAATTACCGATTATCAATCGTCTCCGGGTACATATCATGATTCATCATCCGATGTTCGGCCATTTTTTCATATTTTGTTCCCGGTCTGCCGTAGTTTGTATACGGGTCAATCGAGATTCCGCCTCTAGGCGTGAATTTGCCCCATACTTCAATGTAGCGGGGGTCCATTAATTCGATCAAATCATTCATGATGATGTTCATGCAGTCCTCGTGGAAGTCACCATGGTTTCTGAAGCTGAATAGATACAGCTTTAATGATTTGCTTTCAACCATTTTTTCATCAGGAATGTAGCTGATGTAGATTGTCGCAAAGTCAGGCTGCCCTGTTTTAGGACATAAAGATGTGAATTCCGGACAATTGAATTTTACAAAGTAGTCACGGTTTACATGTTTATTAGGGAAGGATTCCAGCACGTCCGGTGCATATTCGAACAAATAATTTGTACCTTGGTTGCCTAGTAATGTTACACCTTCTAATTCTGATTCTTTTCTTGTCGTCATGTTCATCTTCCTTTCTATTATACTCCGCGTTTGTTGCCCCATAACAGGGTGTGCAGCTGCGGGAGCACTCTGACGAGATTCAGCTCCGCATCGCCAGCTACCTTATCAACAAGCGCTTCATATTTCCCAAGCAAATGTGCAATCAGTGACTGATCATCTGTCGTATGCACGTCATCATTTCCGACTTGTAAATAAAACGGGATTCCCGGATACCGCTTGTGCACAGTTTTGGCAAATTCCAGATCTTCATCATTAAAGATGACAACCTTCAAGCTGACAGCATGCTGTCTATCATTCTCTTGAAGTGAAGTTAAAATGTGGTCAAGCTTTTGAAAGTTCGTTACCATTTTTGAGCTTGGCGGTTTTGGAGAAATTGTCAGGTCATCAATCAGCGTAAACCAATCCTGATAAACGGTCCCTTGAGTTTCAAGCGCTGCACGGATGTTATTTTCCTTCAGCAGTTCAATAAAAGCATCCAGCTGTTTTAACAGAGCCGGGTTACCGCCTGAGATCGTCACATGAGAAAACGCGTCTCCTCCAATGTCCTTAAGCTCCGCAAAAATCTCCTCCGCCGTCATCCAGCGAATATCTTTTTTAGCAGACCCGTCCCAAGTGAAGGCGGAGTCACACCAACTGCAGGAATAATCGCAGCCGGCTGTCCGGACGAACATCGTTTTCTGTCCAATCACCATGCCTTCTCCTTGAATCGTCGGGCCGAAAATTTCTAATACAGGAATTCCTTTAGCCATTCAAACCACCCTTTTTCGGACGGTAGACACAGTAGCTTGTCGGTGTTTCACGGACAAACACCTGTACACAGGTTGGCTTATTCTCCAAAGTGTCTAAATAAGCCTGTACGTTGTCATAAATCGTTTTCGCCACGACTTCAGTTGTCGGCAGCGAATACCGGTCGTCCTGAGAAAAATCTTCATGATCATTTAATAGCGTGTGATCGTAGTTTCCGTGCACCAGTTTTTTGAGTACGCTGAAATTGACAAGAAAGCCTGAATCGTCAAGTTCGTCGCCGGCGACGGTTATATTTACGGTATACGTATGTCCGTGAACCCTGCTGCACGCTCCCGCACTTTCCCTAGGGATAAAATGAGCGGCTGAGATATGCATGTCCTTATTCAGTTCAAACGAATAAGGATGCTGGGCCTGCGGATAAATTTGAGATAACAATTTATGCACGCTCTCCTTTCATCATCATATATTCTTCATAACCTTTTGAACGAAGGTGACATGCCGGACATTCGCCGCAGCCGTCTGCGATGATGCCGTTATAGCATGTCAGCGTGTTGTTTTTCACAAAATCCAGCGCGCCAAGCTCATCTGCAAGCTTCCACGTTTCCGCCTTATTGAGCCACATGAGAGGCGTGTGGATCACAAACGGCTTCTCCATTGCCAGATTTACCGTGACATTGCAAGATTTCACGAATTCGTCACGGCAGTCAGGATAACCGCTGAAGTCTGTCTCGCAAACTCCTGTAATAATGTGGCGCGCGCCAATTTGGTAAGCCAGGATAGACGCAAAGGATAAGAATACCAAATTGCGGCCTGGAACGAATGTGGATGGCAGTTCGCCGTCTTTTACTTCTATCTCAATATCATTTCTAGTCAGGGCATTCGGTGCAAGCTGATTTAAAAGTGACATATCAAGCAAATGATTTTTCACACCAAGCTTTTCCGCAATGGATTTTGCCACTTCAATTTCCTGCGAATGTCGCTGATTATAATGAAAAGTCACCGTTTCGACTTCTTCGAATTCTTTTAAGGCCCACAGTAAGCATGTTGTGCTGTCTTGACCGCCGCTAAATACGACAATTGCTTTTTCTTTTTTCATGATTCCTCTCCTTCTCCGCAATAAAAACGTCGGCGAGAGACATCGCTACAGCTAATTCACGCAAAAAAACACCTTTTTTCGGAAGGTGCTCTAGAAAAACATAAAAAAGGCCGTATCCAAGGATACAGCTCGTCCTTAGTTTTTTATAGAGGGTGTAGCTAGAACCTCTCCCGCATATCGCACGGATTTTCTTCAATTTTTTCACTTCTGCTATCTTACCATAATGTTGTTTTTCTTGACAATAAAAAAGTCAGTCCCCGGTTCCTAGATCAATTATCGCTCTATAGTGACGGTTCGTTTCATTATATATATTTATAAACTGCGCCGCCGAGGAGCCTTTTTGCAAAGCAAAGCGCCAATGAAGGCCAGGCTCACATAGCCAAACAAGGGATAAATCGTTGAAATAAGCTTGCCGTACCCTATTTGGCTCGTAATATAAGCCGTGATCATAATGGCCGCAAAGATATATTTGCTTTTCAATGGAAGAAAGCTTTGCACTTGTTTTTCTAATCCATATAGATTACCGATAACTGATGTGAATACTTCTCCGAAAATAATGAGTAAATAAATCAAATGGACAGATCGTGCAAAGAGATAAACCACTTGCGCCATCGGTATATCATACAAAAATACATCCGGAAGAGTCGACAAAGACAGAAAACTCGCGGACAGCACAATCGTCAGCATCGTGCCTCCGATTAAAGCGCCTTTTTTTATCACTTTCTCCGATGACATTTCATTCGCCAGCGGAACCAAAACTGCTTGGGCAAGCGATAAATTCAAAGCCCCGTAAGAAACGGCTGATAACAGCCAATCCCAGCGATGCGGCCAGACCCACTGAGCTGCGTTTCGTGATTCGCTGAATATAAAAGAGTCGGCCACCACAATCATTGAAAAGATGATTAAAAGAGGAACAACAAACACATTGACACCGAAAATGCCTTTTACTCCTCTAGTCATTACAATTAAGCTCAGACCGATTGTAATGAGCATCCCAATCTGAGCGGACATCCCCAGCTGTTCCTCAAAAAGCGCCCCTGCCCCTGAAAGCATAACAGATGTAACTCCAAGGAGAACAAACAGCATAAATACATTGATAATCCGCCCAGCCGTCGCCCCGAACAAAAATATGTTCATTTCTTGATATGACTTGGCATTGATTCGCTTTGAAATGATCATCAGCTTGGCCCCCAGTAACGTAAACATTCCACCGCTGACGAGAATGCCGAATAAACCGAACCAGCCGAACTTCAGAAAAAACTCAACAATTTCCCTCCCAGTCGCAAATCCAGCTCCGACTACTGTGCCGACATACACAAAAGCAAGCTGACTTGCAGACCCTTTTGATTGTTCCATTTCTTCCCTCCGAACGAACCGCAGTTTTGTCCATATATGCCTTTTTATAACCTATGAGACAAGTTCCTTGAAAAGACGAAGAAAACATGTTTTACTTTGTAACAAATCAAAAATTTTTTGTGCATAAGACTTGAAAGTCAAAGATAGTCAGAGTATACTATTAATCAAAGGTCAAACAAACCGGCCTTTTTTAAAAATCAATTGGTCAAAGATAGTCAAATATTCAGTCTGCTTTGAGCATATTGGTTTGAATGCCGTTAAGTTTGCCGTATACTAATAGTCAAAGAAGGTCAAATCCAATAGACCTTTTTATTCACTTTCATTGGTCAAAGAAGATCAAATTATTAAGGAGGTTTTGGCAAATGCGTTGTCAACATTGTCATCAAAACGAGGCGACGATTCGCCTTAACATGCAAATAAATTCCGTTCATAAACAGATGGTTCTTTGTGAAACTTGCTATAACGAACTGACCCGTAAACCTTCAATGAGTATGGGTCCTCAACCTTTCGGATTTCCGTTTGAACAGGCATTCCAGCCGAAAGAAAAGAGCGCAGCAAAACAAAGCGGAAAAAAAGGGTTGCTTGATGAGCTGGCTCAAAATATTACAAACGGTGCAAAAGCCGGTCTCATTGACCCCGTCATCGGCCGTGATGATGAAGTGGCGCGAGTGATCGAAATTCTAAACCGCCGCAACAAAAACAATCCGGTTCTTATTGGGGAGCCGGGTGTAGGGAAAACTGCCATCGCTGAAGGGCTCGCTTTAAAAATTGCTGAAGGTGATGTTCCAAACAAACTGAAAAACAAAGAGCTATATTTGCTTGATGTTGCATCTCTTGTTGCAAACACAGGGATCAGAGGCCAATTTGAGGAGAGAATTAAACAGCTGATCACTGAGCTGAAGGAACGAAAAAATGTCATTCTGTTCATTGATGAAATTCACCTTCTCGTCGGCGCAGGCTCTGCAGAAGGATCAATGGACGCCGGCAACATTCTCAAACCGGCCCTAGCCAGAGGCGAACTGCAAATCATTGGCGCGACAACACTGAAAGAATATCGTCAAATCGAAAAAGATGCCGCGCTGGAAAGACGTTTTCAGCCTGTCATGGTGCAGGAGCCTTCAATTGAACAGGCTATCCTCATTCTGCAAGGGATTAAAGACAAATACGAGGCGTACCATGGCGTAACATTCAGTGATGAAGCAATCAAAGCATGTGTCACTTTATCATCCCGCTACATTCAGGACAGACACCTGCCGGATAAAGCAATTGATTTATTAGATGAAGCAGGTTCAAAAGCCAACCTGTTAATTGATGAACTGAATGATGAGGATGCCGCTGAACGCTTAACTGCAATTGAAGCCGAAAAAACAAAAGCCCTTGAAGAAGAAAATTACGAACTGGCGGCAAAACTCCGTGATGAAGAACTTGCATTGGAGAAAAAACTGAACAGCTCCTCCGCTCATACCGCTGTCACTGTGGAAGCTGAGCACATTCAGGAAATTGTTGAACAAAAAACAGGCATCCCTGTCGGCAAACTGCAGGCAGACGAACAAACGAAAATGAAAGAGCTCGAAGCAAAACTTCATGAACGCGTGATTGGACAAGAAGCCGCTGTTCAAAAAGTGGCAAAAGCGGTAAGACGAAGCCGCGCCGGATTAAAATCCAAAAACAGACCAGTCGGCTCCTTCCTCTTCGTCGGTCCTACCGGCGTAGGGAAAACAGAGCTTTCTAAAACACTGGCAGATGAATTATTCGGCACAAAAGACGCTATTATCCGACTCGATATGAGCGAATACATGGAGAAACACGCCGTATCTAAAATCATCGGTTCACCGCCTGGATATGTCGGCCATGAGGAAGCTGGACAATTAACTGAGAAAGTGCGCCGCAATCCTTACAGCATTGTGTTGCTGGATGAGATTGAAAAAGCACACCCAGACGTTCAGCATATGTTCCTGCAAATTATGGAGGATGGCCGTCTGACAGACAGCCAAGGCAGAACCGTAAGCTTCAAAGACACTGTGATCATCATGACAAGTAATGCGGGTGCTGGTGAGAAACAAACGAAAGTCGGTTTCCAATCAGATGACAGTGTCATCGAAGAACAAACATTGATTGATTCACTGAGCATGTTCTTTAAACCTGAGTTCCTCAACCGTTTTGACAGCATTATTGAGTTCCGCTCATTGGAAAAAGAACATCTTGTCAAAATCGTCAGCCTTCTTCTTGGAGAACTTGAAGAAACATTGGCTGAACGGGGCATTAGCTTGAATGTGACAGCTGAAGCGAAAGAAAAAATCGCTGAGCTGGGCTACCACCCTTCATTCGGTGCACGTCCGCTTAGAAGAACCATCCAAGAATGGGTTGAGGATGAAATGACCGATCTGCTGCTTGATAATGGCGAGATCACAAGTTTTCACGTGATTTTAGAAGATGATAAAATCAAAGTGCGAGCGAAATAACAATCAGCGGTTTCCTTTTAGGAAGCCGCTTTTTTTTATGCTTTCATACTCTTGACTTAGAAATTACCATCCCTTCCCCTGAAGCGCTACTTCCCTTCATCCTTTACACTTTTTTCAAGGAGGGATGGAACATGTTTATATACAGTGAATATGTATTTCTACTATTATATGAATACCATCTGAAGGACAGCTTGCAAGAAAGCTGCCATTTTCAGTAGACCCCAGGGCTTTTCAATTTTGGAGAGCCCGTTTTTGTTTATTTCTCCCTTCTATGCCTCTTCCTTGAATATTTCATGAACAAATTCACAATGTCCCTAAAGTTCCGGGCACCAAAACCGATATTAACCATAGACAAGCTAGTAAAAAAGGATTTGGTGAAAAACTATGGATAAAACTTCGTTAATCGGTATTATTCTTGCTTTTGTGGCATTGAGCGTCGGGATGGTTCTGAAAGGCGTCAGTTTCAGCGCCCTTGCAAACCCCGCTGCCATTTTAATTATTATCGCCGGGACAATCTCAGCAGTCGTTATTGCGTTCCCAACAAAAGAAATTAAAAAAGTGCCTGCGCTGTTTCGAGTGTTATTTAAGGAAAATAAACAGCTCACAATAGAGGAACTCATTCCTATGTTCTCTGAATGGGCTCAGCTTGCACGCCGCGAAGGTCTGCTTGCTTTAGAAGCAAGCATTGAGGATGTAGATGATGCTTTCTTGAAAAACGGGCTCAGCATGGCTGTTGACGGGCAAAGCGCGGAATTTATCAGAGATATTATGACAGAGGAAGTCGAAGCAATGGAGGACAGACACCAAGCCGGAGCCGCTATTTTTACACAAGCGGGAACGTACGCTCCGACACTTGGAGTACTCGGCGCTGTAATCGGGCTGATTGCCGCTCTCTCTCATATGGACAATACAGATGAGCTTGGACACGCCATCAGTGCCGCCTTTGTTGCCACACTTCTCGGTATCTTTACAGGGTATGTGTTATGGCATCCTTTCGCAAATAAATTAAAACGAAAATCAAAACAAGAAGTAAAACTGCGTGAGGTCATGATTGAAGGTGTTTTATCCGTTTTAGAAGGACAAGCACCGAAAGTCATCGAACAAAAGCTTTTAATGTATCTTCCTGCGAAGGACCGCTTGAAATTTGCAGAACAAGGAGAGGCGCAAAATGGCGAGAAAAAAGAAGAAGAAGCATGAGGACGAGCACGTTGATGAATCATGGCTCGTTCCTTACGCCGACATCCTTACTCTTCTCCTGGCATTGTTTATTGTGCTGTACGCGAGCAGCTCGATTGACGCAGCTAAGTTTCAAATGCTCTCAAAATCATTTAATGAAGTTTTTACAGGCGGCACCGGTGTACTGGACTACTCCAGTGTCACTCCTCCTGAAAACGAGTCAGACGGCATCGATGAAGTGAAAAAGGAAAAAGAAGAGAAAGAGAAAAACAAGAAAGAAAAAGAAAAAGCAGCTGATCAAGAAGAACTTGAAAATGTGAAGAGCCAGGTGGAAAAGTTCATCAAAGATAAAAAGCTGGAACATCAGCTGGAGACGAAGATGACTAGTGAAGGCCTTCTGATTACGATTAAAGACAGCATCTTCTTTGATTCTGGAAAAGCGACCATCCGTAAGGAAGATGTGCCGCTCGCAAAAGAGATTTCAAATCTTCTTGTGATTAACCCGCCAAGGAATATCATTATCAGCGGACATACTGATAATATGCCAATTAAAAATTCTGAATTCCAATCAAACTGGCATTTAAGCGTCATGAGAGCGGTAAACTTTATGGGGCTCCTGATTGAAAACCCCAAGCTCGATGCAAAAGTGTTCAGTGCCAAGGGTTATGGCGAGTATAAACCGGTGGCTTCCAACAAAACTGCGGAAGGCCGAAGCAAAAACCGGCGGGTTGAAGTTCTCATTTTGCCGAGAGGCGCAGCGGAAACAAATGAAAAATAGCAAAAAAGGAAGCCTTGTGACATATCAGGCTTCCTTTTTTTACTTATTATGAAACTGTTTTGCGTTTAATCCTACTCTTTTTAACATTTCTGTGCACATCTCTACCTCTTCTTCGCTTAATACGCTGATCATTTCATCAATTTCAGCAGCGTGATCAGGGAAAATATCGTTCAAAAGACCGATGCCTTTTTCAGTAATTTGCGCAAATGTCACTCGTCTGTCTGTAGGAGACGCTTTCCGAATGAGAAGTTCTTTTTGCTCCAGCTTATCTACAACGTATGTGATGCTCCCGCTAGCCAAGAGAATTTTATCTCCTATCTGCTGTAGCGGCTGATCGCCTTTATGGTACAAAAGCTCTAGCACAGCAAATTCAGTCGGATTCAGCCCATGCTTATGAATATGCTTATTCATATGATCGTTAATAGACCGATACGCGCGCGACAGCACGATAAATAACTTCAGTGATTTTTCTGTCATGTCTCAATCATCCTTTTAGAAACCGTTACAGAGAAACATTAATAAACAAAGACCAAAATGTCAATAAAAATCTTTCCAATATTTCTCTTCTTTTTTAAAATGTAAGCTTGCCAACACCTCTTTCTAATTTTTTTGGTTATTTTTTCTTATTAAAGAAGAAGAAACAATGATATAATACCTCTAATCAGGTGTATGTTGGAGCGATGCAAATTGAAAATACTAAAAGGCGCCTGCGGGAGAGTCAAACTTTATATCATACTGGTCGTGATTCCGGCAATCGTCATCAGCTTTTTCGTATATGAAAAAGAAAAAGATACAATAGCTGCAGAACATAAACAAGAAGCAAGTGTCCTGCTAAACCTTCACCGCAACAAAATCAATTATTTAATCGGAGAAACAATGGCGAGAATGACCTCCTTGTCCATCGCCATCGACAGACCGGTTGATATAAAGAAAATGCAATCAATTTTGGAAAAGACCTTTGATTCAGAGCCGAGATTTTCCGGTCTCTATTTTCTCAATGCCAAAGGAGACGTCACCGCAAGCACAACCGAATTAAAAACGAAAGTAAACCTGGCCGACAGATCTTTTTTTACAAAAGCAAAGGAAACTAAAAAGACAGTCATTTCAGATAGTTATTCGAGCAGAATTACTGGTCAGCCAATTTTCACAATTTGTGTGCCTGTTTTGGACTCAAAACGTAATGTGACAGATTATCTTGTCGCAGCTATTCAAATTGATTATTTGAAAAATCTCATTAACTTACTAAGCCCTGATGTTTATATTGAAGTTGTGAACCAAGACGGGAAAATGATTTTTGCGAGCGGACAAGCCTCTCATGCAGAGGATCAGAAACCTGTCAGCGGATATCTGGATGATATCAGCTGGAATATGAAAGTCTATCCGAACCCGGTCACAATAGAAGAACTGACGAAAAGCCTAGTGCTTCCGCTTTCATGTATTATTGTTCTGCTGAATATCCTTTTTATTCTCGTGCTGTATTATTTGCTGAAGCGGCAGACCCAGCTGGAGCGCTCAGAAAATGAGGCGCAAAAATTAGAGCTGATCGGGACGCTTGCTGCCAGCACAGCCCATGAAATCCGTAACCCCCTCACCGGCATAAGCGGCTTTATTCAGCTGTTGCAAAAGAAATATAAAGGTGAGGAAGATCAGCTTTACTTCTCCATTATCGAACAGGAGATAAAGCGCATCAATCAAATAGTGAGTGAGTTTCTCGTTCTCGGCAAGCCGACAGCTGAAAAATGGGAGCTGAACTCACTTCAGGACATTATCGGAGAGATTATGCCGATCATTTATTCTGAGGGCAATCTATACAATGTTGAAGTCGAATTACAGTATTTAACCGAGCAGCCCTTACTCGTAAAATGTACAAAAGATCATATTAAACAAGTGATTTTAAATGTAGCAAAAAATGGCCTCGAGTCAATGCCTGAAGGAGGCAAACTAACGATTTCCCTGGGAGCTTTAGATAAAAAAGCCATAATCAAAGTTGTGGATAACGGTGAAGGGATTTCTCAGGAAATGCTGGATCACATCTTCCTTCCCTTTGTTACTTCTAAAGAAAAAGGAACCGGTCTCGGCCTTGTTGTTTGTAAACGGATCGTGCTGATGTACGGAGGCTCTATTCATATTGAAAGTGAAGTGCGAAGAGGCACAGAGGTGACAATCACCCTCCCCGTATCCGCATCATAGCCCCCCTGACCATGTCAGGAGGGTTTTTTATCTTCGTGATCGGGCATTGCCATTCGATTTGCTTGCTGGTCTTCCAGAAAAAAGGATTTTGATGAAACGCAACAGCATTTTCAAAAGCAAAAAAAACATAAAAAATACTAAAAAACCCTTTATACCTTCCGTGGCATCTAAAAACTCCATATTCCCTCTCCCCGTGACCTTTTGCTGAATCTCAATCGCAAATACGATGACAATGATGACTGTAACGGTGTAGATAAAGGACAAGGCTGTCATACTCCATTTAGAAAGCCATGTAAACACAGCGTGAGTGACGCCGAAAAAGAATATGCCAAAAATGCCGATCACCCAAAAATGCATTTCTTTGTCAGTTAAATGAATGCCAAATATTTCGCATAAGGAAATAAAAGCATCATGAAATTGATTGACCATTTCGGTAATGAGAATCGCCAGTTCTTTCATTAGTTCCCTCTTTCATATGAATTTTTCCCAGAAAAAAAGAGCGCTTCCGAAAAGCTCTCTCTTTATATATGCATCTGATAGGCCGCTATTTATTTGCATCATATGCTGGCATAACATCTCTGCGGGGCCACAAGCCTAATTTCTTTACAAGGCCTTGAATCCCTTGGGAATGTTCGTTTTCGTGCATAAGCTGGTGATATTCATTTATTAAACAATCCAGCTCCTGACTGTGCCTGATCGTGTCATGCCCTGTAAATCCCTGCTTTCTAGCGACATCTATCATTAACTTTCTTTTTTCATCAATAGACACCAACAATCTTTCTTGTTCAGAAGAACCGCCCATTCACTTCACCCCTCGCCGCTAAGAAATAGGAAACAAGTTTGATTGGGTTATTGTGCATTATTACAGATTATACTTTATTTGTAAACATATTTTCATTAAATAAGTTAATTTTTCAGGTATAATAGATATATTGATAGGATTAGAAGAACAATACCCAGGTGAAGAATATCTTAAACACGCCGCCAGGCAGGAGGTATGCCCAATGAAGAAAAAGAAAGCAATTATGCTCGGAGCGGCAGGCGGAAAAGCAATTTTGAAAAGGAAAAACCGAAAAAAATGTATTCAGCACATCACTACTTTTTTTCAGATGCTTCGCGATTGGCGAAATGGCGACTACCCTCGTTCACAGGTTAAAACACTTTTGCTGTTAACTGCCGCAATCCTGTATATCGTCATGCCGCTCGATATCATTCCAGACGTAATCCTCGGTCTTGGATTCATTGACGATGCAGCTGTTTTAGGTTTGATTTGGACACTGATTAAAAAAGAACTGTCACAGTATGAAAAGTGGCGTTTGCAATAAATATAAAAAGCCCCGTTCGATGAACGGGGCTATCTCATGCTTATTGATTCACGCTGTCTTTTTCATAAATCGGAACCCAGCCTTCAGTTGTGACAAAAATTCTCACCGCGACAACTTTGCGGTCCTCCTGAAGCGTGAAGTAATGGCGGATATTCTCAGGCACAGAGATTAAATCTCCAGGGTTTAAACGGACATCAAAAAACGTGTCGTCCTTGCCTTGAATGACAAAAATACCGTGTCCGCTTACAATAAAACGAACCTCATCGTCTGTATGGTGATGCTCTCTTTTAAAGTTTTC
The DNA here is from genome assembly GCF_055486415.1 of Bacillus sp. 9.4. Lineage (NCBI taxonomy): Bacteria > Bacillati > Bacillota > Bacilli > Caryophanales > Bacillaceae > Bacillus > Bacillus sp. 9.4. Next base: position 549,785 of record NZ_JBVFMU010000002.1, read on the forward strand.
AAGCAGTTCATCAAGTTTCGGATTGCTGTCTGACAATGAAATAACATCCTGGGCTTTATAGCCGCGGCGGGTTGAGATATCTTTAATTTCAGTTTCGAAGGTATCTAGAATTTGCTGTTTTTCTTCTTCTGTCAGGTCATATTTCTCTGAGAGATGTTCCGGAAGCTTCGTGATATCCCATTGCTCATAAATAACCTCTTGACTGTCCAGAAAGCTTGCTACTTCCTCTTGATTTTCAATCGTTGTATTTGCCTCATCATGAATTCGAATTGTAGCCATTTCAATTCCTCCTTTTATTTAACCAGCTGATGCTGGAGTGTTTTCAATTTCAAATGGTAGCTAAACAAAAATTCATACGCTTCAAGCACTCTTTTTGCCTCAAATGCTGTTCTCCCCCAAGCCGTAATACCATGATTTCGGATCAGAACAGCTCCTGAATCTTCTGAAATCTCTTCCGCAAACAGTACCGCAAGCGTCGGGATATGTGCCGGATTTTCTATAATCGGAATGGTCACTTCTGCGTTCTCTTCCCACAAGCCGAGTGCTTTTATAATTTCCTGGCCTTTGAATGTGATTTTCTTTTGGTCTCCGTATAACTCTGAAATCACATTATTGTTTACCGTATGGACATGCAGGCAGCATCCGGCATTGGTTTTATTGTACAAATGTGTATGCAAAAGCGTTTCTGCTGACGGTTTCAGAGAATGCCCGCTTTCAGCAGGCTCTCCGTTTTGATCAACCAGCAGAAAATCTTCAACCGTCTCTTTACGTTTATCTTTTCCGCTTGCAGTGACGAGAAATGTTAAAGGCTCATCTGTAACCTTAATTGACAGATTACCGCTAGTCGCCGGAAACCAATCTCTCTCTGCCAATTCCCGTTTTACTTCAGCGAGCTCTCGCCAGCGTTCTTGTTTTGCAGCCATTCCTGTACCTCCTTTACATTCTCAATTTCCTTTCTGATCTCATAAAAATCTTGATACGGAAGATGATTGAGGTTTTGCTCCCGACATTCGTTTAATAAATAATCCCTTGCAAAGCATAGGTCAGACAGCTTTGCTGCCTCCACATCTGTAACCGAATCACCGATCATGATGATATATTGGTTCGGTTCAGAAAGTTCATGGATGACCGACGGCTTACAGCACCCGCATTGATTGCTGCATGTGCCCTTGCAGGAATGAGGCCAGTCAATATGGATATAGTCATTGTCAAATGAAGCATGGTTGCAATAAATGCGGTCTTTCTCCACAATGCCTTCAAGCAAAGGATATACAAAAAAGTCCATTCCACCGCTTATGACATAAAACGGAATCTCGTGCTCATTGATAAATGCTACAAATTCCCGAAAGCCTTCCCTGATTTTTGCATCTTCCAATACAAAACTTGTAATCTCTTCTTTTAAACGGCTGGGCAGAAGGCCGAACATCCGCCCGACACCTTCCTTGATCGACAGCGTTTTGGAAAGTACGCCGTCTTTTAATGCCACCCACTCTGGGGGAGCAAATGTTTTCATGATATTTATAATGTTGTCGTTCATCGTGATTGTTCCGTCAAAATCACAAATAATAAAAGGTTTTCGAGTCGTCATACGGCTTCAACCTTTCCCCATTTATCTAGCGCAAGCTTAAGATCCTTGCATTGTTCGGCTTTTTCATCAATCGGCTGGGCCTCTAGGACCGCATCAATAATGGCTCTGAACGCTCGCCCCCCGCCTTGGGCACCGTTCGGATGTCCATGTACGCCTCCTCCGGCGTTAATAATGTGGTCTATGCCGAAATCACGCATTAATAGCGGAACCATGCCGGGATGAATGCCTGCTGACGGAACAGCAAATGTTTGGTTAAAAGCATCCTCTCTCACACATTCTTCATGAATCGCCAGTGCATCTGCTCTTGGAAGCGCAACCGAACCATATGGAGACGGAAAGAGGCTGAAGTCAGCACCGCAATATCGGTTTAATTTTCCGAGTAAAAGAGCGTGAGAAAAACCGTAAAACGGAGAAGACGTAAACGCTCCGCTCACTGCTGGATGCGCCATAATCGGAACTGGGATTTCAGGATCTTCCGCAAGGCCTTGCATAACGTCCAAGCCGTAAGCGAAGACATTAAACAAAAGCGCATCCGCTCCCAACTCGGCGGCGCGTCTCGCTTTGTCTTTCAGATCAGCCGTACGTCCGGTCAAATTCACCGCATACAGCGTTTTATGTCCAGTTTGTTCATACGTTTCTTTCAATATTTGCTTTCCTTCTGCAATTCTTGTTTCAAAAGGCGCTAGACCAGTCTCAAAGAAAATTTCATCGTCTTTAATCAAGTCAACTCCGCCAAGCGCCTGCTGCCGGAGCTGTTCTTTAATATCACTCAGGTCCCTTCCGATTACGCCTTTAAATATGCTCATTAACAGCGGTCTCTCAAACTCTCCCAGCAGCTTCCGGATGCCGTATACGCCAAACTTCGGTCCCGGCAGTGCACGCTTAAATGCTTCAGAGAAGTGAAGATCGATTAATTTGATTTTTCCGTCTAGGGACAGCTTGCCAAACACTGTTGTCAGCAAAGTCGGAATATCCTGAGAGAAATTGATTTCAGGATAGGCAATTGTGATGACCGCTTGTTTTTCTGATGCAGCAGTTCCCTCTCTCTCCTCAACTTTTATCACCCGCCCCTTGTGCTTTTGCATTTGCTCCTGTTTTACAAGGGGCAGATCAGTCCAGGAGCCTACTGTCAATCCTGTTGCGATTTGTTCTGCTTTCTTCTCTGTATCGGCTCCCGGTTCGGTCAGGAGATATGTCGCTAATAACTCACTCATGCCAGAGCTCCTTTCATTTTCATCCATATCAAAAAACCTCTTCAAACTGCAATCGCGTCTAAAGAGGTTTCGTTTCTCGTCCGAATCTTATCTCTCAGCCGCCAGCTGCAAGAATTAGCACCGTGCTTTATAAGTCGGTTGCCGGGCTTCATCGGGCTCGTCCCTCTGCCTGCTCTTGATAAGAAAATATAGATTTTATAAATTATTTTGAATTATCCCATCGTTATAAGGTCTTGTCAATGCTTTTTTGGGTAAACAGGTTCAGTTTGCCAATTCGATAAGCGGCTTCCTTAAGTCTTTCTTCACTTGTTAAAAGTCCGACTCTGACGTAGCCCTCGCCATATTCACCGAAGCCGTTTCCAGCCGCAACCGCTACATTCGCTTTTTCCAGCAAAAGATCTGAGAACTGCTCAGAAGTATAGCCTTCAGGCACAGGCAGCCATGCAAAAAAAGAACCTGCGGGAGCTGTTACATCCCAGCCGATTTCCCGGCATGCCGTGATCCAAGCGTTTCTCCTGCTCTCATATCTGGCATTTTGCTCTGCCACACACGTCTGATCGGCTAACAGTGCCTCTGCTGCAGCCTCCTGAGTTGCTCCGAAAAGACTGACAAACATATGGTCTTGATAAAGATTGATCGCTTCAATGACCGAAGCGTTTCCGACGGCAAAGCCAACCCGCCATCCTGCCATATTATACGTTTTTGACAGCGTGTAAATTTCAATTCCGATATCCTTCGCACCTTCAGTCTGCAAAAAGCTGAAAGGCTTGCAGCCGTCAAATCCTACAGCGCCGTAAGCAAAATCGTGAACGACGCAGATTCCGTTTTCAGCCGCAAAACGCACGGTATCTTCAAAGAACTCGGAAGTAGCAACAGCTCCAGTCGGATTATTCGGATAATTCAAATACATCAATTTCGCCTGTTCCCTTACTTCAGCGGTTATGCTGCTGTAATCAGGGAGAAACGCCCTGTCCTTTACGAGCGGCATCATTTCCATCTTTGCTTTTGCAAGTGTGACACCCGACCAGTAATCAGGATAACCCGGATCGGGAACTAAAATCGTATCACCAGGATTCAACAAGCATTGCGGGAGCTCGACTAGACCCGCTTTTCCGCCGAATAATACAGCGACTTCGGTTTCCGGATCCAGATCAATGCCGTATTCTCTTTTGTAAAATGCAGCAGCCGCTGACTTCAGACGGTATGAGCCGCGAAAAGACGAATATTTATGATTCTCAGGATCAGCAACAGCTCGTTTCATCTCCTCAACAATATGTTCAGGAGTCGGCTGATCTGGATTTCCCTGTCCCAGATTGATAACGTCATGTCCTTCTGCGAGCTTTCGGTTCACTTTCTGCACCAGAGAAGCGAAGAATTGTTTAGGCAATTCCTTCAATACATGAGACTGTTCAAATTTCATCTATTCTCACCTTCTAAAAAAATCTTGAAATGATAGTCCATCATCATATATGGTTAAATGAAAAAAGTAAAGAAAAATTTGGGGTGTTAAAAAGATGAAATGGACGATATCTTGTCTTCAATTTGATATTTCATACGGAAAACCTTCGGAAAATATAAAAAAAGCTGAATTTTTCATCGAAAAAGAAAGCAAACATGCTGATGTTCTTGTTCTGCCTGAATTATGGACGACCGGATATGATCTGGCCAATCTTGATGAACTCGCTGATGAAGACGGCCGCTCCGCTCAGAGCTGGCTGAAGAAAACGGCAAAAAAACATGGTGTTCATATTGTCGCCGGATCGGTCGCTGTCAGAAAGAATTCTGATGTTTATAATACAATGTACATCGCGGATAAGGAAGGGCAAATCATTAAAGAGTACAGAAAAGCCCATCTTTTTCAGCTGATGGATGAGCATCTGTATTTATCAGCCGGTTCCGAAGACGGATACTTTGAGCTTGACGGCGTCAAAAGCTCAGGATTGATCTGTTACGATATCCGTTTTCCGGAATGGATCAGAAAACATACGACAAAAGGCGCCAACGTGCTGTTTATTTCTGCGGAATGGCCTCTTCCCCGCCTTGATCATTGGAAAAGCCTGCTTATTGCGCGGGCCATTGAAAACCAATGCTTTGTCGCAGCCTGCAATTGTACCGGTTCAAATCCGGATAATGAATTTGCAGGACATAGCCTGATTATTGATCCATGGGGGCGTGTACTTGCTGAAGGCGGCCGGGAAGAAGGCATAGTCCGAGCGGAAATCGACCTTCAAGAAAGCGCAGAAGTTCGGGAGAGCATTCCTGTTTTCGATGATATCAGAAAAGATTTATATTAAAAAATATATTGACAACTAACTAAATTACCTGTTAGCATGTTCATCAACTGATAAATTAGAATTGTCAAACAAGTGAATATATTCTCTTATCGAGAGTTGGGCGAGGGATTTGGCCTTTTGACCCCAACAGCAACCGACCGTAATTCCATTGTGAAATGGGGCGCATCTTTTTCGCGCCGAGACGCTGGTCTCTTAAGGCACGGTGCTAATTCCATTCAGATCTGATCTGAGAGATAAGAGAGGCGGACATAGATGTTAAGCCTCCTTCTCTCTGAGAAGGAGGCTTTTTTACGGCCACATATTAAGTGATTACATAATTGGAGGTTATGATGATGGGAGTCACAAAAACACCTTTATACGAAACGTTAAATGAAAGCTCCGCTGTGGCGTTGGCGGTGAAGCTTGGCCTATTTCCAAGCAAAAGCACGCTGACATGCCAGGAGATCGGAGACGGCAACTTAAATTACGTTTTTCATATTTATGATCAAGAACATGACAGAGCATTGATCATTAAACAGGCGGTTCCGTATGCAAAAGTGGTGGGAGAAAGCTGGCCGCTGACAATCGACCGTGCAAGAATCGAAAGCAGCGCTCTCATCCGTCAGGGCGAGCATGTGCCTCACCTGGTTCCAAGAGTGTTTTATTCTGATACGGAAATGGCGGTTACCGTCATGGAGGATCTCTCTCACCTCAAGATCGCAAGAAAAGGACTCATTGAGGGTGAAAACTATCCTCATCTGTCGCAGCACATCGGTGAATTTTTAGGAAAAACACTTTTCTACTCATCAGATTACGCGCTTGAACCTAAGGTGAAAAAACAGCTTGTTAAACAGTTTACAAATCCAGAGCTATGCGACATTACGGAAAGACTTGTTTTTACAGATCCTTTCTTCGACCATGACACAAATGATTTTGAAGAAGAGCTTCGTCCTTTTGTCGAAAAGCTTTGGAATAATGACAGCGTTAAAATCGAAGCCGCTAAGCTGAAAAAGTCATTTTTAACGTCTGCAGAAACGTTGATTCATGGTGATTTGCATACAGGAAGCATTTTCGCAAGTGAGCACGAAACAAAGGTGATTGATCCTGAGTTTGCTTTTTACGGACCGATCGGCTTTGATGTAGGGCAATTTATCGCCAACTTATTTTTGAACGCACTCAGCCGTGACGGGGCTGACAGAGAGCCGTTATATGAACATGTCAACCAGGTCTGGGAAACGTTTGAAGAGACGTTTAGTGAAGCCTGGCGGAAGGACAGTCTGGATGTTTACGCCAACATCGACGGTTACCTCACTGATACGCTCAGCCATATTTTTGAAGAAGCAATCGGATTTGCGGGCTGTGAGCTGATACGACGCACGATCGGCCTTGCCCATGTAGCTGACCTGGATACGATCGTGCCGTTTGATAAACGAATCGGCAGAAAACGCTTGGCGCTCGAAACCGGCACAGCCTTTATCGAAAAACGTTCGGAATTCAAAACGATAACAGATGTTATTGAATTATTTAAGTTACTTGTAAAGGAATGATCTATTCATGACCCATTCATTTGCTGTTCCACGTTCTGTTGAATGGAAAGAAACAGCTATTACCATTTTAAATCAGCAAAAGCTTCCTGATGAGACGGAATATTTAGAGCTGACGACGAAAGAGGATGTATTTGATGCGATTGTCACGCTAAAAGTAAGGGGCGCTCCGGCGATCGGCATTACGGCTGCCTTCGGACTAGCGCTTGCTGCCAAAAACATTGAAACAGATAATGTCACGGAATTCCGCCGCAGACTGGAAGACATCAAACAATATTTAAACAGCTCACGGCCTACCGCCATTAATTTGTCATGGGCGCTTGAGAGACTGAGTCATTCGGTCGAAAACGCGATTTCCGTAAATGAAGCAAAAACAAACCTTGTCCATGAAGCAATTCAGATTCAGGTCGAGGATGAGGAAACGTGCCGGTTGATCGGCCAAAACGCCCTGCAGCTTTTCAAAAAAGGCGACAGGATCATGACAATCTGCAATGCCGGCTCAATCGCGACAAGCCGCTATGGAACGGCGCTAGCTCCGTTTTACTTGGCCAAACAAAAAGATTTGGGATTACACATTTATGCCTGTGAAACAAGGCCTGTCCTGCAAGGTTCACGCCTTACTGCTTGGGAGCTGATGCAGGGGGGCATTGATGTCACTCTGATCACAGACAGCATGGCTGCCCATACGATGAAGGAAAAACAAATTTCCGCTGTTATCGTCGGAGCCGACCGAATTGCAAAGAACGGTGATACGGCAAATAAAATCGGCACATACGGTCTTGCTATTTTAGCAAACGCCTTTGATATTCCGTTTTTTGTCGCCGCACCTTTATCTACATTTGATACAAAGGTCAAATGCGGCGCTGATATCCCGATAGAGGAACGCGATCCCGAGGAAGTCAGGCAGATTTCCGGAGTTCGGACCGCTCCATCCAATGTGCCTGTCTTTAATCCCGCTTTCGACATTACACCTCATGATCTCATTTCAGGAATCATCACAGAAAAAGGGATTATGACCGGAAACTATGAAGAAGAGATTGAACAGCTGTTTAGAGGAGAAAGGGTGCATTAAAAAACCGCTGGACTTTGCTCATTTGGAGCCGAGTCAGCGGTTTTTTTGTTTCTTTTTGTTAACATTGATGATTTCATCTTTTTGAGCGCTTGATAAGATATGCAGTTTCACAAACAGTTCGGCAAAAACGGCAAGTTTCTCAGAGCGGCTCGGCTTCAATTGCTTTGTCCTCCTTTTTCATCAGACCAACTTTTTTAACTTAATAAAATGATATGTCGGCCGTGAAAAAAGGGAACGTGCCATATGTTTTATTTTTCTTTATAGGAGATTCGCTCGATGTTTAGCAAAAATGCTTTGATCTCCGTTTTGCTTCCAGCGTATCCTGTTAACGCACTGTTTTTGCCGATCACTCTGTGGCACGGGACAAAAATCGGCAGGTCGTTACGTTTATTAGCCTGCCCGACAGCGCGCACCGCTTTCGGACTGCCGACCGCAGCGGCAATATCCGCATAGCTTCGGGATTCACCATATGGAATCCTCTCCAGCGCCTGCCACACTTTTTGCTGAAAAGGAGTGCCCTTTTGGCTGAGCGGCAGGGTGAATGTCTTCCTTTCGCCTGCGAAATATTCTTGAAGCTGTTGTTTCGCTTCTGCAAGATTAGGTGTTTCCATGTGCTCAGTATTCTGAACCGTTTCTTTCCAATCCACCCAATCTTCCTGACTGAGAAATAGACGAGTGATCCGGTCCTCCTCTTCGGCAATGATAAGTTCACCGAGCGGCGTTTCGGCTGTCGTATAGTAGTTCATTCATCATTCCTTCTTTCTTCAGCATTCTGTCTGACAGGAAGCGTAATATGGAAAACGGTGCCCTTCCCTTCTTCACTTTCTACCATAATCTCGCCTTGATGTTCTTCAATAATTTTATAGCTTACCATAAGCCCAAGTCCAGTTCCCCGTTCCTTTGTCGTATAAAACGGTTCACCAAGGCGCTTTAATTTATCTTCTGTCATTCCGATTCCCTCGTCTTTTAAGGAGATAAGAACATGATCTGGATCCAATGCCCTTATCGTTACAAAAATATTTCCGCCGTCAGGCATCACTTCGATGGCGTTTTTTAATATATTGATAAAAACCTGTTTCAGCTGATTCGGTTCACAGTAAATCGGGGGAATGTCGTCAATTAAATCAAGTTGCATTTGTACATTGCTGAGATTGGCTTGCGCATTTAGAAGGTCTATCGTGTCCCTCATAATTTGGGTAACATGTTTTTCCTCATACATAATGGCCTGGGGCTTGGCTAAAATCAAGAATTCGGTGATGATGGATTCGATGCGCTTTAGTTCTGAGGTGATCACGTTGAAGTAAAGGGCGTAGTCTCCCTCGACACTCCCTTTCAGAAGCTGAATGAAGCCTTTAAGAGCAGTCATCGGATTTCTGATTTCATGAGCAATGCCGGCTGCGAGTTCGCCGACAACATGAAGGGTATCTGATTTGCGCAGGCGTTCCTCCAATTCTTTTCGCTCTGTTACGTCTTTAAAGATAGCCAAGTTCATATTTTGAATAATATTCCGTTTAAATGAGAATTCGAGTTTTCTGTTATCACCGCTGCTCAGCAAAAATGGAATTTCGTTGTCCATTTCATCAAAATTAATCTGCCTTGCCGGTGATGCCAAATTTTCTATTTCATAAGCAGAAATAATATCTAACAGGCTGTGCTGTTTTATCTCTTCATGTGACAGGCCCAAAATATGGCTTGCTAATGGGTTGGCGTCGATGATCCTGTATTGATTGTCAAACAATACATTGCCGTCCATTGAGCCGTTGAACACTTTTCTGAATTTCAACTCGCTTTCCCGAAGCTCTTTTTCCATCCGCTTTCTGTCGCTTACATTTCTTAAGATCGTCAAATGCTGATTTTCAAGGATTGTCCGTTTTGAAGTAAATTCAAGCTCTTTGAACTGCCCGTTCCCCATTTGAAACAGCAGCTCTTCTCTGATCTCTCCGTATTTTGCGTATTTCCTTTTCGTTATGCTGTATTTTTGCTGCGAGTCAACGAGAAAATCACACAGCTTTCTTTTCAACAGCAAATTCATCGGCAGCTCAAAAATTTTACAGGCTGATTGATTCGCTTTTACGATTCTTCCGTCATTCGACCAGATGATTATGGCGTCCATCGCATTTTCAAAGATTTCTCTGAAGCGCTCCTCACTTTTAAAGAGCTGCAGCTCCATAGACCGCTTCTCTGTGATATCCCTCATAATGGACATATAAAAACCGCTGATGATGTTTGATGTAATCGTGAATTCAAATAGTTTTTGAACTCCTGAACGAAGCTTGACAGGCAGCTCCCCCTTCGCTTTTCCCTTGCGGTTGAGAGCCTTCCATATATTGTCAAAATCTTTTCGTGAGCCGCTGTCTATGAACTCATACAAAGATAAATGAGACAGCTCATTATGATTGATTTCAAAGCTTTTACAAAAGGACAAATTGGCATCAATAAAACCGCCATCTTTATCAAACAGGACGATTCCGTCAACTGCTCTGTCAAACAAGTCCTTAAAAAGCTGTTCATTCATAGAGAATTCCCGCTCCAGAATCTTCTTAGAAGATATGTCCCTCATGACAACAAAAAAGAAATCCTCACCAATGCCTCTTTTGGCCAGAAACTCTATGTATTTTGTTGCCCCGCAATCAAGCCTGATCGGAACCTCCTTCCACAGAAAACCTTTTTTAAAAAACTTCTTTACGGCAAGATTCAGTTCATCCTTTGGGATTGAAAACAAAAAATCCAAAACAGAACGCTTTTTCAAATCTTCCGAGTCAACTTGAAGCATCCTTTCTGTTGCTTCATTTGCTTGAACAATCCGCATTTCGTTATCACAAATAAAAATAGCATCGAGCGTATTGTTGACAATCACTTGATGCTGATTCAATTCCTTTTTCAGTCGCGCGTTTTCTTCTTTGAGGCGATTCAGTTCCTCTCGCAGCTCCGTGTTTGTCTGGACACCAAGAGTTTCCATGCATGTACACTCCTTCTTCAAAACCTATCCCTCAATATTTCTACAAAATGCGGGAACTTCCTTCATTTGCCCTATAAATTTCAGAAAATTTCAGCGCCATTACATTACGAAGACATTTTCTACGATCCTTACCGCCACTTTACATCGACCTAACAATCAGCATTTTTTTAGATTCCTTTTTCATCTTTTATTTTAAAATATGTACCAGCAGGGAATAATCTCTTAGTGACTGATGAAAGAGAAGGTGATGCTATGAGTAAATCGCGGGACAGTTATTTCGATAACGCAAAATTTTTATTGATATTCCTTGTTGTATTCGGTCATATCCTTCGTTCCTTTATTAATGATAATCATTTTATGCTCTACCTCTACAAGTTCATTTACACATTCCATATGCCTGCATTTATTCTTGTATCCGGTTATTTCGCGAAAGGCTTTAAACGGGCGGGATATGTAAAAAAGCTGGCGGTCAAGCTGATTATTCCGTATTTGATTTTCCAAATCATTTATTCCGTCTTTTATTACATTATGCAAGATGAAAGCATGGCAAATGTGAACCCGATTGATCCGCAATGGTCGTTATGGTTTCTTGTAAGCTTATTCTTTTGGAACCTGCTCCTATATCCTTTTTCAAAGCTTTCAAAGCAGTGGGCGCTGTTTGTCAGCTGCGGAATCGCCGTGCTAATCGGTTATCTGGACTTTGTCAGCAGCACGCTGAGCTTGTCACGGACATTCGTATTCTTACCGATGTTCCTTGTCGGTTTTTATTTAAATAAACATCATTTTGATTTATTGAGATCAAAACGCGGCAAACAAATTGCGCTCGGAGTGCTTGCCGCAGTATTCGTCATCTGCTGGGGCATCGATTTTGACTATTCTTTTCTGTTTGGTTCAAAACCGTATTCTTCATTTGGAGACGTTACCCTGGTAAGCGGACTATCCCGAATCGGCTGGTATGTACTCGCCTTTGCGGCAACCTTCAGCTTTTTAGCGCTCGTTCCGCAAAAACGGTATTTCTTTACCAAATGGGGAACCCGGACATTTTACGTGTATCTGCTTCACGGGTTTATTATTAAAACATTGCGGCAGGTCGGGCTTGAGGATTGGCTTACTGACTATCAAAGCTTAGTGATCCTCTTGCTTTTAACAGCAGCCCTGACATCAGTCCTCTCCAGCAACTTTGTTAAGACAGTCGCTCAGCCCTTCATTGAGCTGAGGATGACCAGCTTATTGCAATTTGTCAGAGGAACGGGCAAAAATGCTTATTTAAAATAGAAAAGCACCTCTTAAGCGGACGCCGCCTAAGAGGTCTTTTTTATTATTGTTTTTTGTTTTTTTCTTTTTTCTTTTCAGGCTTGGTGACTTCCAGCGTTTCGATGATCTTTCCGGCATTGTAATCCCCAAGTTCACTTGAGAATTCTTCCTCCAGCACCTTTTTATTCATAGGCTTTTTATGATTTTGCATGTCTCTGCTATGACGGTTTTTCTTCACAATTACATGCCTCCCTGCTGGCCCTGTTTGGAATTGCGGTTTGCCCCTCTAAAATTGGGGTCGTCATGATATTGTGTCTTATATGAATTGGGGTCCATGCTCTCGGTAGGTGTATTGTTATTTTTAATGGCTTCATTCACTTCAGCTTTGCGCTTCATACGAATCCTCCTCGCCAGTTTTCAGACATTTCAAGATGCAGGAGCATAAATTGCACCTGTCGAAGTTAGGTTCTCCAACTGAACAGGAGGCACACATCTTTTTTTTGGCAATCAAAAAACACCGCAAAATATGCGGTGTTTTGCCTATCCGATAATCACTCTTTCCTTCGGATAGTGATAATTCGCTTCAATTTCCTTTCTTCCGATCAGATACAGGAAGGTCAGGATGCCGATTCGCCCGATAAACATGACAATCATAATGACACATTTTCCAACACTGCTCAAATCTGCCGTAATTCCAAGCGACAGACCGGTTGTACCGAATGCCGAGCACACTTCAAACAAAAGCTCCAGCAGGGAATGTTTTTCTGTAATGGTCAGAATGAGTGTCGCGCCAAAAACGAGCAGGATCGCCATCATCGTGACAACAAGCGACTTCATCAAGTCAGCAGGGTGAAGCTCCCGTTTGAATACCTTTACGGCCTTATTGCCGCGGGCAAAATGAAACAGCGCAAGAAGGTTCAAAGCAAAAGTCGTTGTCCGTATGCCTCCCCCAACTGAGCTTGGCGACGCTCCGATAAACATCAGCGCACAAATAAAAAAGAGTGTGGAATCTGATAATTGGCTGATATCGATTGTTGCCAGCCCCCCGCTTCGGGTTGCCGTTGATTGAAACAGGGACAAAAACAAAATATCATGCCATGATTTTCCTGCGAACGCATGGTTTGCTTCCAGGGCAAAGATGCCAATGGCTCCAAACAAGACAAGTGAGCCGAACGTAATCGTCGTGATCTTTGTAAAAAGCGTAAATGGATAACGCCGATGCTTTGAAAACAGGAAATCCTTTACTTCAACAAGCACGGGAAATCCAATCGCTCCAAATATAATTAAAAGCATTGTAATAAACTGCACAAAGTAATCGTGGCGAAATGGAATCATCGAATTACCGGTAATATCAAATCCGCCATTTGTCGTTGCACTGATACTGGCAAAAAATCCGTGTAAATAAGCTTCCTGATAGGAGTCATAGTAGGTTAAGAAATATGTGCCGAGTATCAGCCCGCCAAAAAATTCAATCCACAAGATCAGAAAAAGAACCTGCTTCATCAGATTGACAATTCCTGAAAACTGGGATTGGTTTTGATCAACCATAATCAGTTTTCGTTCTTTCAGCCCGATTCGTTTTCCCATGATCAGCCAAATGAACGTTCCGAGCGTCATAATTCCGATTCCGCCAAATTGCAGAACAAATGCTAATATAAAAATGCCTATGGTGCTGAATGTATCAGCTGTATCAACAACCGTCAGCCCCGTTACGCTGACTGAACTGACAGCTGTAAAAAGCGCATCAATAAACGTCCAATCCGCCCCCGGTTTATGGGCCGCCGGCAAACTCAGCAATATAACGGCCACCGTAACTGCAAGAAAATAATATAATGCGATCAGCTGGGCCGGTGACAAGGCCTGTATCAATTTTCCAAACTTTAATCTCATGTAAAATCCTTCTGCCTCTCTTTTTAAGTACGGTAATTATTCTAAAGATATTAGGTCCATTTTTAAAGGCTTTTACGAAACATTTTCTTAACTTGCTTATTTTTTTATGATTTTAGTCAATGGATAAAATAAAAAACCTCTGAGAATTCTCTCAGAGGAACAATGTGTTTGTATTATTTAGCTTCCAGCCGTCTGATTCGCTCATCTAAATCAGGGTGAGTAGAGAAAAGTGAAGAGCGCTTCTTGCCATTAATCTTTAACGTTTGGACAGCTGTCTGATCGTCTTCCATAATCCGGGAAGAATAGCTTTTAAGCGTCCGCAGCGCATGAATCATCTTGTCCTTGCCGGCAAGATCCGCTCCTCCCCTGTCAGCATGGAATTCACGATGGCGTGAATACGCAAACACAACCAGGCTGCCAAGTATCGAAAAGACAATCTGAAAAATAATCATTGCAATAAAATGAACGATCGGCGCTAGATCTTCTTTGACAAAACGGCTTGCTATCCAAGCGGCGATACGCGATAAAAAGACGACAAAAGTATTAACGATACCTTGTAAAAGCGTCATTGTTACCATATCACCATTTGTGATATGCGCGACCTCGTGGGCAAGCACACCTTCAACCGCTGCGTCATCCATCTGCTCCAGCAGCCCTGACGATACTGCGACAAGTGAACGGCGTTTTGACGGTCCAGTCGCAAACGCGTTTACTTCAGGTGAACGGTAAATCCCGACTTCCGGCATTTTCGTTAAACCGGCAGAGCGGCTTAATCTGTGAACACGATCAACCAATTGCTGTTCCTCATAGCTGAGCGAGTGTTTTTTCGGATTCAGCACTCTGACGCCCATCATCGTCTTTGCCATCCATCTGGACATCGCAAGAGATGTAAAGGAACCGACAAATCCAACGACTAAACTGAACACAAGAAGCGCCATTGGATCGATACCGCCATCAGCTGTAAAGTACGTCCCGACTCCTGTAACAGAGCTTAAAACAGACAAAACGATCCCGATTGTTGTAAGCACCAAAATATTCGTTAGAATAAACAGAAAAATTCTTTTCGCCATAACAACCTCCGTTATTTTAAGTTCAAAAGAACCCGTATATTTAAATTATAAAACATCCATTTGAAAATGCAAGGAATTCGACGTATGATGTTAATGTAATTTGCTGACGCTTGAATTTTGAACTTATACATAGACCTATATCCGCGTCAAATTGTTTAAAGAGGTGAACAATGAACATTTTTAAACTCTCTCGAACCGATATGGTGCGGCTGCTCTATTCCCTAAAAGGACAAGGAGAACATAGCCCGCTCGACATTCTCGTCCAATCAGCGAACATGTCAGCAGAAAAAGCAGCCAATCATCTAGAAATTCCTGAATTTCTTACAAGATATGTACGAAAAAAACGGAAAAAAGAATACGGTCTTTCTACAAATGAAATCGTAGAGCTTGGCAACTTATGCGAGCTGACTTCGTTAAAGTCAACCGCGATTCAAAACTGGGTAAAGCGTGATATCAAAGATCTGATCGGACACCCTGAGCTGGGCAAAAAATACTCAGTTGAACAGGCAGTTATTCTTTTAATTGTACGTGATTTAAAATCCATTTATGACTTTGAACACATACGGGCTATTTTAAAAGTGGCCTTTAACACAATCTCAGACAGATCTGATGATGTCATCAGCCCGATTGCTTATTATGAAAGCTGTGCATATGTGCTTGATGCCATCCATCACCAAGATACTCCTTCTATGAAAGAATCAAATCTGCAGGAGATCGCCGAACAGGAGACAGAGCGTCTCCGTCACCGTTTTGAAGAACTGAATGACAGCCAATGGCTTAAAATCAGACAAATTATCGCCATTACAGTCCTCTCCATTTTGACGTTCCATATTCAGGCAACCGCACATAAAATGACAGCAGACATTCTATAGTCTGCGTCACCCCGGCTCAGAGGCCGGGGTTTTATTTTTCTCCACAACAATTGCCAGCATAAATAAACCCCGTATATTTCAAACTAAATACGCGTTAAGAATTTCTTTATCGAAAAAGGAGATGAAAAAGATGGCGAGCAGAAATAAACTCGTTGTTCCAGGGGTGGAGCAGGCACTAGACCAATTTAAACTCGAAGTGGCTCAAGAATTCGGTGTGAACCTTGGTTCTGATACAGTCGCACGCGCTAACGGCTCTGTAGGCGGAGAAATGACAAAGCGGCTGGTACAGCAAGCACAATCACAATTAAATGGCACAACTAAATAAATTCAGGTCTTTATTCGCCGGGGGCACTCGGCGAATCTTCATTTTGAGCTGAATTATTATCACTGCTGTAGCCGTTTGGATTACGTCGGTCTGAAGCGTTATCCCTTCTGGACGAAGAACGGTTCTTGCCTTGTTCACCATTGTTCCAGTCCCTGTGATATTGGCTTTGGCCCTTGTCAGCGCCGTTATTTTCATTTCCTTTATCTTGAGGATCTTGTATTGGGGTTTGCTCATGGTCCCCATCTTTTTCGGTATTTGTGTTTTCATCTGATTCCTTTATTTTTTTATCTTTGTCACTATCATCAATCTGGTCATCCGCTTTATCTTCTTTCTGGTCTCCGAAATCCGCATCATTCAGCTGTTCATTATCTCCTTGCTTGCTGTCCTGGGTGTCAGTTTGATCGGTGTTTTCATCCTCATTTTCATCACTCTTTTGATCCTCTTCCCCGGATGGTTTGCTGGAGTCATCTTTTAAATCTTTATTGTCATTCTTTTCATTTGATTTGATGTAGCTGCCTGTTGAGACGCCTTCTTTCTTCGCTTTTTCCCTCGTTTGCATATCTGACTCGAGAGATTCCATGCGGTATGTCGTTTTATATTTTTCAGTCACATCATTCAGCTGTTTTTTCACAGCCTTTTTATATGTATTGTCTTCTGTGTTTTCATAAACAGTGGAAATCAATATTTCTTTCGATTTCTTTACATACCCGTGTTCACTGCAGTCGGTTATAATATCGTCAATCACCTTTTTAAAATCAGTCTTCTCCCAATCATCTATATCATTCACGACTTTCTGTCCCTCATCGTTTAGAGGCGTCAGTTCAATCACTTCATAATCGCTGTTTAACGCCATTTCGACGCTTGGATTGATATCGATTGTCATATACGCATAGGCCTTATTATTAGAAAAAACGGGGAGAACTATAAAAATAAAAAGCATAATAGCAGTCATCGTAAAAATCCCCATTTTGAAAGGGCGCAGTTTAAAAAAATCAAAAAAGCTGGCCCTTCTGCCCATGCGTGTTTCACTCGGAAGCATGATTTCTTCTCCGATTTCATAGCTGTGTCGATCATTTTTGGCTTTTAAAAATTGTCCGTCAGGGGTCAGCAACGTGACGAATTTTTTATTTTTCTCTACTATAATCCCTCTTCTCATGAGTGCAGCACCCCTTTAAGATAATCTTTTAAATAAATATAATCACCCGTAATGATAATACACATCGCAATAATATATTTTCTGTTTCTCTCAATCGTTTTTCGGCTTACAGAGACAAGCTGTTCAAGCTGTTTGACTGGAAGCTGCTTCTTTGTATACAGGATAGCGGCCAATTCTTCATGTTCAACAAGCGTCATTGCCACCTTTATGGCGTTTTGTCTTGCATCCGTGTGCTTTGGAGAATTTTCAAGCAGTTCTTTAAACGATAAACCATAATCCTTGAGCTGCTTTTGAAAATAGAGGATTTCCTCCCGCCTCTGCTCCTGTTCAATCTGACGGCGGTATTCATCTATGGAAAGCTCGGCTTCAATCAGGCTTTGTGATGACTCCTGATCGTCTCCTTCCTGTAAATCGATATTTATATTTTGTGCGCTTCTGGCTTCTTTTCTAATGTAATCAATGACTTTTCTTTTTATAATAAGCTCAGCAAATGCGAGCAGAGAATTTCCTTTTTCAGGTGAATATTTTTCTATAGCTTCATTAAACGCGATCAGTCCAATACTGAACTCATCGTCTTTTTCATCTATATATCGTTTACAAACGGATGAAACCGTCTTTGCGATAAATGGCTTATATTGCTGTATTAATTCATTTTGCAGATCTTTATTGCCTTTTTGTATACTCTCAACAGCTTTTTCAAGTGTTTGCTTCTTTTTTCCCAATTTAAACAAAAGGCTAAGCACTGGTTTCACCTCAGTTCCTCCCTATAACTACTCATTAATGATAGCTAATTTGATAGGGATTCGCAAAGGAGAAAAAGAAATATTGATTTCCAATGTCTCAATTATGACAAACCATTCTGACGTCCTATACATGATTTCGTGCCTTTCTATAGAATTAAGGGGGTTTTATGCGTGTTTTTTGTAACAAAGATGTTATAAAAATGTTATTTTATTTCGCTTATGAAAACGCTTCAAACACAAAAAGACTCTGCTTTTAAGCAGAGTCTTTCAGATTACGCCCGTTCACGGGTGCTGTTTTTTTGTTCGTTTTGTGCGCCCTCCGGCTGTTTTTTCCCACCTGACATAAACCAGCCGCAAACCGCGATTGCTGCTAAGACTACCCAGAATATCAGCTTCCATGTTCCAGAATGGATAAAGTGCTCAGAAACAACCGCTATGTCGCGATGGGCAAGCGTATATAAAGCAAGCTTCACTCCGACCCAGCCGACAATCACAAAGGCTGCTGTTTCTAGGCTTGGACGTTCCTTTAATAACTTCACAAACATGGAAGCCGCAAACCGCATGATCACCAGTCCGATGATACCGCCGGCCAAAATGACGAGAAATTGTCCTCCGTCAAGTCCGCCGATCTTCGGGAGTGATGTCCCAGGAAGTGTAACCGCCAGCGCTACTGCTGCTAAGATGGAATCAACAGCAAACGCGATATCTGCCAGTTCAACTTTTAAAACAGTCGGCCAAAAACCGCTTTGCTTTGTCTCTTTATGTGTGTCTTCTTTCTTAAATACATATCTTTTCAATAAGTGGCTTGCTGAGATATACAGCAAATAGATCGCGCCAATCGCTTGAACCTGCCATACGTTGACCAAAAATGAAATGGCGAATAAAGAGCCAAATCGCAGAACAAAAGCCCCTGCCAATCCATAAAATAACGCTTTTTTTCTTTTTTCCTCCGGCAAATGTTTTACCATTACCGCCATAACCAGCGCGTTATCGGCGGCTAAAATCCCTTCCAGCCCGATCAAGACGAGAAGAACCCAACCATACTCTAATAATAATGCTGCATCCATAAATGATACCCTCCCAAAAAAGTTGTTTTCTTTCTCTTCATCCGATCTTATGCCGGCCGGACCATGCAAAAAAGACCTTTGCCGACATAAGGCAAAGGTCTTGCTAGACATGAATTCAGGCATGCCAACAAAGCCGATGGATACAATCCATGAAATGACGACTTTGTTTCCGGAATACATTCCGGACGCTACTCCCCTTTGGGATTTCAAGAAATATGATTTTATACGTCAATGATATGCGCAGCGCAATGATTTGTCAACGTTTATTTTTTAAAAATACAGATAATTGTTCGGAATGCGTGCGTTTCTTCCTCTTTTTCAACAGTAAGTAGAGCAGGAACAGCGCCAAAATCGCTATCCCGATCGGAAGCATGTATTGATCAAGAATAGAGCCGACTTCCTTCCAATTTTCACCGAGCTTCACACCGAGATAAACATATACAAATGTAATCGGAAGCATAGCAATGAATGTATAAAGCGAAAACACCCAAACATTCATTTTTGCAATTCCGCACGGTATGGAAATCAATGTCCTGATGCCAGGCAAGAAACGCCCGCTGAACGCGACAAAGCCCCCATGTTTTTTGAAAAATTTATCTGATTTATCAAGCGCTTCAGGTTTAATAAAGAGATACTTTCCAAAACGTTCAAGAAACGGCCTTCCTCCGTACCGGCCTATCCAATACAGCGTAAGCGGACCGGCCACTCCCCCAAGCGATCCTGCCAAAACAACGCCGGCAAGTGTCATATCGCCTTTAGATACCCAATAGCCCGCAAGCGGCAAGACGACTTCGGCAGGGATAAACTCAATGCTGAGCGCTAGAAATATTCCAAAATAAGATAAGCTTTTAAATGCTTCTATCCATGACATAACCAGCTCTTCGATAGCCACCAACTCCCTTGTTTCATGTTTATGTATCATACATTTTTGTTTTTTCGGAAAACGTCAAGATGATTTTAACACATTTTTCACGGTCAGTTGAACTAAAAATAGATCTCCCTCGTATTTCTATCGTTTTGAAGGCTGAAACTCTGCGGTTAAGCAGCCGATAATAAAGAGAGTCAACAAGACTGGAACACACGATACGGGGGGAATCTCCATTTGGAAATACACGCTACATATAATACGACGCTCATATGTTTATCTATTCTAATTGCCTGTACCGCCTCGTATATTTCCCTTGAACTTTCCAGGAAAGTCACCATCAATACAGGCTTAAAAAGTAAAATTCGGCTGATCGGCGGCTCACTTATTATGGGATTCGGTATTTGGTCAATGCATTTTGTAGGGATGATGGCCGTCCATATGGAAATGCCGATGGAATATGAATTCATGCCTTTAATGGCAGCCATTGGCGCATCTGTTTCGGGATCATTTGTGTCATTATATTTTGTCAGCCGGCACATTCTTACATATTACAGACTGCTTACCGGATCAGTTGTGCTTGGCGCATCTATTGCTTCTATGCACTATATCGGAATGTCTGCCATTTCCCGGGTAATGATTATTTACGAACCGATTTTATTTACAGTTTCAATTATCATTGCGATTGCAGCCTCTTTCGTCTCGTTAAAAATATTCTTTGACTTGGCCGTGAAAAAACATTCTGAGCATCTTATATTCTATAAAGTCATCAGTTCAATTGTAATGGGTATTGGGATTTCGGGCATGCACTACACAGGGATGCTTGCGGCAACTTTCCATAAGGACATGGCTCCGCCCGGAAGCCATATGGAGGTACAAACGTTTCATTGGTCAATTTTTGTTACTTTAATTATTTTCTGTATCCAAACGTTATTGTTATTCAGTTCCCATGCAGATCGAAAGTTTATTAAACAGAGCGAACGCATAAAGGATAACGAACAGCGATTTCAGTCTTTAATCGTCCACAATATTGATGCAATCTTTATTTTATCATTAGAAGGAGACATAATATCTTCCAATCACGCTGGTGAGGAAATGATCAGCAAATTTGGCTTCAGCATGCATGACTGGAGGAATTACACATCACAGAAGATTAAGCGCCTTTTTGAGCAAGTTAAAAAAGATAAACAAGCGATGAACAGCGATAGCGAGCTTATCACTGAAAAAGGCCAGTTTCACTTAAATATTACGCTCATACCTGTTGAGGTCAATCAGGAACTAGACAGCATTTATGTCATTTGCAAAGACATGACGAAGCAGTACAAAGCAGAAAAAGAAATCCATAGAATGGCTCATTATGATTCGCTTACAGACTTACCTAACAGAAGACATGCCATCTCTCATCTAACAAAGGTGCTGAATCGCGAGCATTCCTTGCATTATAACACCGTTGTATTCTTTCTCGACTTAAACCGGTTTAAAGTGATTAACGATGCATTAGGGCATAATGTCGGTGATCAACTGCTTCAGTTTGCAGCTAAACGCCTGTCATCTGTAGTCCCTGATAACGGATTTATCGCCCGTCTTGGCGGTGATGAATTTATTATTATATTAACAGACGCCAATACAGGAACAGGCGAAGCAGATGTTTTAGCAAGAAAAATTATCCAAAAATTCAAAAAACCTTTCAAAATTCAAGATCACACCCTTGTCACATCTGTCAGTATCGGGATTGCGATATCTCCAAAAGACGGGACGGATGGCCTTGAATTGATGAAAAAGGCTGATATGGCGATGTATGCGGCTAAAGAACGAAACAAAAGCAAATACAGATACTATTCTTTTTCAATCGGCAACAAAGAAACCGTCAAGCTTAACCAAGAGATGGTACTCAGAGAAGCAATCGAAAACGATAGATTTGTCTTGCATTATCAGCCGCAATTCAGTGTGAAAAAACAAAAAATGACAGGAGCAGAAGCACTGATACGCCTTGTGACACCAGACGGGCAACTGCGTCCGCCCGGAGAATTCATCGGTGTTGCAGAAGAAACGGGACTTATTATTGATATCGGAAAGTGGATTATAGATGAAGCATGCAAGCAGGCAAGGATTTGGCATGACAAAGGCTATGATCTTTCTGTCGCCATTAATATTTCCGCCAGACAGTTCCAATCCAAAGATCTGATTCCCCTCATCAAGGATACGCTTAATAAATACCAGCTTCCTCCGCAGCTTCTTGAAGTGGAGGTGACGGAAAGCATGACAATGGACAATCTCGATCACTCCAAAAAGGTTTTGTCATCCCTAACAGAATTAGGAATCAGAATCAGTATTGACGATTTCGGTACTGGTCACAGCTCTCTTAGCTATTTGAAGGACTTCCCGATTCACAGGCTGAAGATTGACAAATCATTTATTGACGATATTCAGACCCATCCTAAATCAGAGCAAATTACCGGAGCTATTATTGCCATGGGGCATCAGCTGTCTTTGCAGGTGATTGCCGAAGGTGTGGAAAATGCAGCTCAAAAGCAGCTTCTTTTTGAAAAAGGCTGCGACCATTTGCAGGGCTTCTTTTTCAGCAGGCCAATACCTCCGGAACAGCTCGAACAATTCATTACTGAACAGCCGTCGCAATAAGTGCGCCGGCTTTTTTTCACCCATAAGTTACTACACATGAATCGTACTCCTTCTCTTCACACTAAAGAAAAAAAGGGGTTTATCGATATGCATACAATGTGGAAGGGATCGATCAGCTTTGGATTAGTAAACATCCCCATCAAGCTATATGCGGCCACAGAAGATAAAGATATTAAACTGCGCAGCCTCCATAAAGAGGATCACGCACCAATCAAATACGAGAAAGTTTGCACAAATTGCGAAAAAACTCTTAGTCCTGATGAAATTGTGAAGGGATATGAATATGTAAAAGGGAAATATGTAGTGCTGACGGACGAAGATTTAAAAAGCTTAAAACAGGAGCATGAGGAGAAAGCGGTTGAGATTGTTGACTTTGTTCAGCTTCAGGAAATTGATCCGATTTATTTTAACCGCTCCTACTTTGTCGGCCCCGGGGATAATGGGACGAAGGCCTATACCCTGCTTCGTGAGGCGCTGCGCTCAACCGGAAAGATCGGTATCGCCAATTTGACAATCAGGTCAAAGCAGCAGCTGGCGATTCTCCGCGTTTATGAAAATTGTATCGTCATGGAGTCTATCCATTATCCGGATGAGGTCAGAAGCGCCGCTCATGTCCCAGGTGTACCTGATCAATCGAATGTAAACGATAAGGAACTGCAAACTGCTATCACATTAATAGATGAACTGACTGCTGAGTTTGAGCCTGAGAAATATGAAGACACGTACCGACAGGCGCTGCTGCAAAGAGTCAACGACAAGCTAGAAAATAAAGAAACGGCTGTCACTCCTGATAAAGCGCCACCTCGTGAAGATGTCATTGACCTGGTAAGCGCTCTGCAAGCCAGCATCGACAGAACCAGAAGGCCGAACCGGGAGACACCGGCTGCCGCACCTGCACAAGCCGCTGAACCGAAAGGAGCCGGAGATAAAAAACAAAAAACAACTAGAAAAAAAGCCTCCGGCACGTCATAGCCCATGGCGTTTACCATGCAGCCGGTCTTAACTTCGTCACCGCCAATCGGAGCAGAATGGCGTTACGAAGTAAAATATGATGGGTACCGCTGTATTCTCCGCATCCATTCTTCAGGTGTGACCTTAACCAGCAGAAATGGTGTGGAGCTCAGCAGCACCTTCCCTGAAATCACACAATTCGCCAAAACTGCCTTTCAGCACATGGAAAAAGAGCTTCCGCTGACACTTGATGGTGAAATCGTATGTTTGGTGAATCCTTGTCGTGCAGATTTTGAACACCTTCAAGTGCGGGGGCGTTTGAAAAGGCCAGACAAGATTCAGGAATCGGCAAACGCGCGGCCGTGCTGCTTTCTCGCCTTTGATTTGTTAGAGCGAAGCGGAAAAGATGTAACGTTTCTTTCGTATTTGGACCGCAAAAAATCGCTGCATGATCTCATATCCGCAGCAAAGCTTCCTGCATCTCCAAATCCTTACGCAAAAGAAACCATTCAATCCATTCCCTGTTATGATCATTTTGATCAACTCTGGGAGATGGTAATAAAATATGACGGAGAAGGAATTGTAGCGAAGAAAACAAACAGCAAATGGCTTGAAAAGAAGCGGTCGTCCGATTGGCTCAAATATAAAAACTTTAAACAAGCTTATGTTTGCATAACAGGATTCAACCCTAATAACGGGTTTCTGACGGTATCGGTATTAAAAAACGGAATAATGACACCGATTGCCTCTGTCTCGCACGGAATGCGCGATGAGGAAAAAAGCGCTATACGCAAGATTATGGAACAGCATGGACATCAAACACCCTCAGGCGAGTTTACGCTTGAACCTTCGATTTGTGCAGCTGTTCAATACTTAACAATTCTCCAAGGTACATTAAGAGAGGTATCGTTTATCGGTTTCGAATTCCAAATGGACTGGACCGAATGCACATATGCGCAAGTCATACGACACTCCAAACCCGTTCACCCAAAGCTCCAGTTCACAAGCCTGGATAAAATCATATTTGAAAAGAATAAAAAAACAAAAGAAGATTTTATTCAGTATATGATTGAAGTCAGTGACTACCTGCTCCCATTTCTGAAAAACCGTGCTGTCACCGTCATCCGCTATCCGCATGGATCTAGGAGCGAATCATTTTTCCAAAAAAACAAGCCGGACTATGCGCCGGATTTTGTTCAATCTTTCTATGATGGGAGCCATGAACATATTGTCTGTGAGGATATGTCTACATTGCTATGGCTTTGCAACCAGCTTGCTTTGGAGTTTCACGTTCCTTTTCAAACCATTAAAAGCAGGCGTCCGGCTGAGATTGTCATTGATTTAGACCCTCCTTCGCGAGATGACTTTCTTATGGCCGTGCAGGCCGCAAATGAACTGAAGCGGCTGTTGGATTCCTTTGGCATCACATCGTACCCGAAGCTGTCCGGCAACAAAGGCATCCAGCTTTATATTCCCTTGTCTCCCGAGGCATTTACGTATGAAGAAACACGCCAATTTACACAGCTGATCGCAGAGTACTGCACCAATGCATTTCCCGAGCTATTTACCACTGAACGCTTGATTAAAAACAGACACGGCAAATTGTATCTTGATTATTTGCAGCACGCAGAAGGAAAAACGATTATCTGTCCCTATTCGACGAGAGGAAATGAGCTTGGGACTGTCGCAGCCCCGCTCTACTGGCATGAGGTGCAATCATCTTTAACACCCGCTCTGTTTACAATTGATACGGTCATCGATCGAATTAAGAAGCAGGGCTGCCCATTTTTTGATTTTTACCGCAACCCGCAAGACGAGCCGCTTAGCGCCATATTGCATCAGTTGAAGAAAAAGAGCTGACTAATGAAGTCAGCTCTTTCCGTTTAACTGTACTTTTTTTCCAACCGCTCTTTTTCCTGGCGCTGGAGCGGGCTCAGCTGCTCATTATACAAATCAATATCAATCGCGTATTTCGGCCGTCTTTTCACTTCAGAAAAAATCGTTCCAATATACTCTCCGATGATGCCAATTCCCATCAATTGCAGCCCGCCCAAAAACCAAATGGATATGATGAGAGACGCCCAGCCTGCATTCGTATGGCCGAGCAGCTTTTGAATAAACGCGCCAACCCCTGCCACAGCGCTGAGGAAAAACAAAACAAACCCTAAAAGCGTAAAGAATCGAATTGGTGCGACACTGAATGAAGTAATCCCGTTAAAAGCGAAGGATAGCATCTTTTTCAGCGGATATTTCGTTTTGCCAGCAAAGCGTTCCTTGCGGTCATACAAAACTTCGGCCGATTTAAAGCCGATCATGGGGACAATACCTCTTAAAAACAGATTCGCTTCCGGATAACGCTCAAGCTCTTCAAGGGACCTTTTATTCATTAAACGAAAGTCAGCATGATTATAAATTAATTTAATCCCAAGCTTATTCATGAGACGATAAAACCCTAACGCGGTCGTGCGCTTGAAAAAGGTATCGGTTTTTCTGCTCCGGCGTACACCGTAAACGATCTCGCAGCCCTCATGATATTTCATCATAAAATCCCGGATCACAGAGATATCGTCCTGAAGATCAGCATCGATCGAAATGACGCAATCTGACCTATTCTTCGCTTTATGCAGTCCGGCTAAAAGCGCTTTTTGGTGGCCGACATTACAGGCTAATTTTAAGCCGGTAACCTTCTTGTTTCTTATGCTCTCCATAGCAATTAAAGCCCAAGTGCGGTCTTTGCTGCCATCATCGACAAACAGAATTTTACTGTCTTCAGCAATTAATTTTTCTTCAATTAAATCATCTACAACCTCTGTCAGCTGACGGCTTGTTTCTTGAAACACTTCCTCTTCATTGAAACACGGGACGACGATGGTTAATACTGGCTGTGACTGTTTCAATCGATATCCTCCTTATCTTGTTTCATATAAATAAATGCGCCAGGCGGAATCTTTATGGTCAAACGTCTTTACGAGCGCGAGATGGTTTTGTTCAGCATTCATGATCGGAACTGAAGAAAAAATGTACCGTCCGCCCATTTTTTTAAATACATCTGTATTTAATTGAAGGTTGTTGATCGTTTTCTTCGAGTTCTTTTTGAAATCATATCGTTTACCGAGTTCATCGACAAAAAGGTAGCAGCGGCTGCCCCATTCATCAAAATATTGTTTCAGCCGAGCATTTTTTTCCAGCTCTTTTTCGATGATTTTCCTAAATTCATATTTATATGAGAGCGGATACAGATTGTTATACGTATCTAACGTATAAAAGCCGTTATATTGGGCGATAGACGGATGCAGCCCGATGCTCGCCACCCTGTACGAATCCTGAGGACGTCCGATATATTCCTTAATCTCTTTGAATTGCTCCGATGCATAAAACTCCTTGAATGTCGGCGCGTTGTAATGAACGCCATACGTATATTCTTCATTAAAAGGCGCCAACACCATCAGCTGTGCAACGACTGCAGCGTACACAAGCCATTTCCATCCTTTCCCCATCCGCCAAATGAGATATAAGGCAAGCGCAAAGCTCACGTATATAACAAGCGGCCGAAGAAAATGAAAACGGGCAAAATTAAATTCTGCTAAAAAGGCAAATTTCTGCTTTGGAACAGCCCAAATTTTGTTGAACCAAAACGCATACCATAATGACAATCCGTAATTAAGCACACATAAAAACAGATACACATTTTCTGGCTTTGTCCGATTTCGTTTGAACAGCAGAGCAGCAAATACGACCAGCAGGATCGGAAGGATGACAACGGTATGAACGGTCATCACATGATTATGGCCATAGACAAAGTTTTTTACGGATAGCCGAAGAGAATGCCAAACGTCATGCCTGGATGAGATAAATTCGATACGATGCATCGGCGCGTGCTCAAACAGCATCGAATAGACAAGCCGATATTCAACGAAAAGATAGATACTCGTCATAAATGCAATACTGCCTAAGAACATCAAATTCCATCTTCTTTTTGTAATAGCATCATACAGCCAAAAACACGCCATTCCTGCCAGGAAAAAGAAGAAGCCTAGAACAAAGCTTGAGTATAGAGGGAGCAAGCCCAGCGTCAGCCACTCTCTCCATGAGATATCCCCTTTTCGGATATTTAAAAAAGCCCACAGTGCCAAAGGGTACCCAAGCGTACTCAGCATTCCCGAAGGCCAGAACGGTGTTAAGGCAAATGCAAGCGATACGCCAATTCGGATGAAAGCCGCTTTTGGTTCCGGGATTATATGTTTCTTCAGCAGCACATACATTCCAAAAAAAGCGACAACTCTTGTAACCGTCTGGCTTATTGCATAGGCGGTCATGGAAGAAAAGAAAGCATGGAGCCAAACAATTCCGCTCCACTCGGTGCCAAAGGCATCCCGGGGCAGCCCGTTAATGATTTGCGGAATGGCAGCGTCAACCTTGCCGACGATTTCTCCGCTATCGGCCAGAACCTTGTACCAAGCGATGTTGGAATCTAAATTATCGTGGACCCGGATATGGGCATCTTCCTTTAAAATAAAAAGCGGGGATACATACAATAAAAGAAGAAATAATGCGATCCAGAGATAATATGTTTCTTTTTTTTGTTGTCTCATCAATCGTAACATTGCTTACACATCCATTTGTTATTCTGACTCCGTCGGCATGTTCTGCCTCATGTGTCAAAATTTATTATCCCTTTTCCCTTCCAAATCATTCATCATATGACAATCCGTTTTTCAACCT
This sequence comes from Bacillus sp. 9.4, assembly GCF_055486415.1. Lineage (NCBI taxonomy): Bacteria > Bacillati > Bacillota > Bacilli > Caryophanales > Bacillaceae > Bacillus > Bacillus sp. 9.4. Next base: position 577,990 of record NZ_JBVFMU010000002.1, read on the forward strand.
GTCTCTACCCATTAATTCCCGCTATCCATAGGGCTTGATCACTTACTATACTGATAGAAGGGAGGGGATATATTTTGTTTACAATCTTACTTTCATTGGCCATACTCGTATTTGTGCCATTTCTATATAAAGCGAACCGCAATACAAAAGATGTGAAAGTCAACACCATTTCAATCGACCCAAAAGACGGCCTTCCAGCCAGAAAAAAATTAAATATCCTTCATTTATCAGATCTTCACTTGGAAAACATTTCAGTCTCACCTGAGGAGCTGTATCATTTAACAAAAGATCAGCCTGTGGACATCATTGCTCTTACCGGGGATTTTCTTGATCGGAAACGTAATATTCCGAAGCTGGCAGGTTACTTGAACGCCTTGCAAAATCTGAAGCCTGCATATGGAATGTATGCGGTGTTCGGTAACCACGATTATGTATTGAAAGAAGAGGACTTTCAGAGATTGAAGCGAGTTTTAGAGGAAAACGGCTGTATCACGCTGCAAAATGAACATGTTCGAATCGAGACGGCTGCAGGGCCAGTCAATATTATCGGCATTGATGATTACAGTACGAATCGTAGTAATATCAACGGCTCTTATCAAAGTCTGGAAAATGGCTATCATCTTGTCTTAACACATGACCCAAATATTATTCTGGATATGAAAGATGTTCATTATGATTACCTGCTGTCAGGGCATTTTCACGGCGGGCAAATTCACTGGCCAAAACCGTATCATTTGGTGAAAATGGGCAAGCTCGTGCGAATGAACATGATTAAAGGCCTTCATTATCATCACGATAAACCATTTTATATCAGCGAAGGCTTGGGACAAACTGGCGTAAATATCCGTGTCGGAAGCCGTCCTGAAGTAACATTTCATCAGATTTAATCAAAAAAGACTGTGCTGACCGAGGCATCAGTCTTTTTTTTGATAGGTTTTCTGCAGCTTTTCTTTTGAGATAAACAAATAGGATGAATTCGGTAAATGCCGCAAGCTCACAGGCTTTGAAGTCAAATATAAAATCGGCACATGGGACACTTTTTTAAAGCATCTGTAAAAAGGATTCACCGGGGTGATCACATCAAAGCCGAGCCTTTCCACACCTTTGTCAAGCATTGTAATCCCAATGATTCCTTTGATTTTCTCGCTTTTTTTATGATTGTTAATATAGTCAAGAAGAAGCGGCATCGATTGATATACTTTCTGATAAATAATGATTCCCTTTCTGACCGCGCTCTCAATGCTTTGAAGCTCCCTGATCAGCTTTATGTTATGCAGGTGGATTTTAACGAGCACATCATTTTTTCTTATATGCGTTCCGTCGCTAAGCACGACATGATGTCCTTTGTACTTCGTCAGCCTGACTCGAAAGACGCTTTTATGATCTTTGTCAACCAAGGTCAGCCTTGAAAAAAAGAAATAAATCGGGTCAACCACTCTCCATATGGAAAGGAAACAAGTTTTCATCTTTTCACCTTCCTTATGATCAAAAACACCCTTATATTTTGTGAACGTTCTCCTCAAAATATAGTTGCCATATTTTTTAGGAGGACCGTCATGAAAAACATTCTCATTTTTCCTTTTTTAAGCATTTCCACCGGCCATCATCATGTGGCTGATGCATTGCAGGCTGAATTAGAGTCTCAAGGGCTGGCAGCTGAAAAGATTGATATCTTTTCACATGCGTATAGCCGGTTAGAAAAATTGTCCTCCGTGGCTTATTTAAAATGGATTCAATATTTCCCGAAAACGTACAGCGGCATTTACAGGCTCCTCGCCTGCGGAGAATTTCAGCATGACAAACGCTATTTCATGTACGAATGGCTGTTCACACAGCAAATGAGGCACATTCTCCAAGAAAAACAGCCTGATATCGCCTTCTGCACACATGCGCTGCCTTCTTATCTGCTGAACCGACTAAAGCCTGAATATCCGAATCTGACGGTTGTGAATGTATACACTGATTTTTTCGTGAATCAATTATGGGGACGGAAGAACATTGATTACCATTTTGTTCCGAGCACGGAAGTAAAGAAGCAGCTAATATCAGAGGGGATCGATCAGAACAACATATACTTGACCGGTATTCCAGTTCACCGAAATTTTGAAATGGAATCAGCAGATACCTTGCAGCACCACCCGCCATATACCATCATCATCACTGGGGGCAGTATGGGGGTCGGTGGAGTTTTAAAATGGGTGCAGAAACTGTCGCCAGGCGGAAAGATCTTATACAAAATATTATGCGGCAGAAACGAAAAGCTCTACTCCTATGTCAAAAGTTTACACCACCCCTTGATTGAGGCGATTCCTTACCTTCACAGCAAAGCTGAGATGAACCGTTTGTACGAACAGGCGACAGGCATCATGACTAAACCCGGAGGCGTGACCATCAGTGAATGCTTACAGAAACGGCTTCCGGTATTTATTTATCATGCACTGCCGGGACAGGAGGAAATGAATTTAAACCTTCTACATGGAAGGAAGCTCGTCACAGATATGAGAAACTGGGACATGAAGAAAGCAGAAGAGTATATCGCGGCATTTTTTCAATCGAACGAACAGATGAAGGAGTATAAAAAGCACGTCAATGGATACCTTGGCGAAATGTCTGATAGGAAGATTGAAGATGTTTTAAAAAGAATCATATGGAAACAAAAAAACACTCTCCTGAAATAGAGAGTGTAGAATAGTTAACGAAACAGCAAATGCTGGCTGTGTATGCCTGCTTTCTTGAGCAGGACGATCAGCTGGTCCTGTTCATCAGGCGAAAGGCCTGAAAACGCTCTCGCAATACGCAGTGCATGAATCGGATAAATTTTATCCAAATACTCATTTCCCTTGTCAGTTAAATGTGCGTAAACAGAGCGTTTATCTTTCGGGTCCTGCTCCCTTACTAAAAACCCGTTTCTTTCTAGTTTGTCAATAACATATGTGACGTTTCCGCTTACAAGCAGAAGTCTCGACCCAATTTGCTGTAATTTTTGCGGGCCTCTTGTGTACAGGAGCTCCAGTACAGCAAATTCAGTGGGATTAAAACCGTGCTCTTTGCTATCACGGATACTATGTTCGGACACACTTTTGAAAGCCCTTGCAAAAACTCTGTACAAATTCATCGCACGCTCAACTTCTTCTTCGTTAAACGATAATCTCATCATATCTACCTCGTATATAGGATTTTTATAAAAAAATAATGAAAACCCTTACATATAATAAGAGTTCAGTCCCTTACTATACGTATTCGCTATAATTCGAGAAATTCCTTCTAAAAGCAAAAAAATCCTTATACATTATCTTGTATAAGGATAATTTTTATGATTTGTAATGCTTCGAAAGAAATAAGCGTATTCTTTCCGAAGCTCAGAAATCGTCATTTTGTTCATGACCTCTTTATTATAAACCCCTATCTGATAGAGTTTTTCAGAATAATGGCTTCGTTCTTTTTCTAAAGCGGATTTCAATAAATTACTCATAGCGTCCTCCTTCATTTTGAGGTATCCTATACAAAAGATACTCTTTTTAAATGAACGTGGTATGAATCTAATGTAAAGAATTTATGTTTACGAAGATTTTCGGTATTGTCCGTTTTGAACGGATCTTAATAATTGAAAAGCCTGTTCTCCGGCAAGCTGCATAAACGTCTCCAGCATTTCATCACGCTTGATATCCAACTCTATAATTTCTTTTGCCAGTGAGACCGCTTTTTCTTCCTCCATGATTATCCTTCCTCCTCGTTTGATTCGTTACATAAAGGATAAAACGCGCTTGGGTGTTACGCATTATTCTTGTTAATTTTTCTTCCGTATTTTTTCAAAAATCTTCTATTTGATGTTAGAAAATATGACAAGCGTCAGGTTTTTTCTCTTTGTTTTTTATATACTATTATCAAAAGACATCCAGGGGTGGAAAAATGACCACAGAAGATCATTCTTATAAAGACAAAAAAGTGATTTCAATCGGAATTGTGAGTGAATTGACAGGATTGTCCGTAAGACAGATCAGGTATTATGAGGAACGAAAGCTCATTTACCCGCAGCGTTCTTCAAGGGGGACAAGAAAATACTCCTTTGCCGATGTGGAGCGGCTGATGGATATCGCCAATAAGCGTGAAGACGGCGTACAGACGGCAGAGATTTTAAAGGATATGCGCAAAAAAGAACAGATGTTAAAAAACGATCCGCAAGTGCGGAAAAAAATGCTGGAGGGGCAGCTTAATGCTCACTTTCGGTACAAAAACCGTTAAATAATAAAAGTCCGGCTCGCAGTTGAGACGGACTTTTTACGTTTATAATGAGTGAATGAATGCAGTGGCAATGCCAAAGTAGATTAATAAAGATAAAATATCGTTTAACGTTGTAATCAGCGGTCCAGAAGCAATCGCCGGGTCTACTTTCAGTTTGTGCAAAATAATAGGGATAATCGTTCCTGACATCGTGCCGATGATTAAGGTTAAGAACAGTGAAGAGGCGACAACAAATCCCAAAAGCGCATTCCCCTGCCATATGATGGAGACAATCGCAATCAGCACAGAACAAACCGCTCCGATAAAAATACTTGTTCTGAACTCCCGGAAGATCAGGCGCACAATCGTTTTTTTGTTCATTTCTTCTTTAGACAAACCTCTGATGACAACCGCGAGAGATTGTGTTCCCGTATTTCCTGTCATCCCTGACACCATCGGCATGAAAAACGCAAGCGCGACAACCTGCTTCAGCGCGTCTTCAAAATAGCTGATAATGCTTCCTGAAATCAGTCCGATAAACAAGAGTAAAATCAGCCATGGCAGGCGCCGGTATGCCGCCACGTAAGCTTTTGTGTCAAAGGTGATGTCTTTACCGGAAGCGGCAAATTTTTCGTAATCCTCATCAGCTTCCCGAATAACGACGTCGATAATATCATCGACCGTCACAATACCGACAAGCACGTTGTTTTCTTCTACAACCGGTATTGCCAAAAAATCGTAACGTTCAATCAGGCGGGCAACTTCTTCCTGGTCCTGAAGAGCATCTGCTGATATGACGCGGGTAAACATTAAATCCTGCACCTTTTCTTCAGGTTCACCCAGAATCAAATCGCGGTAGGAAAGAACCCCAACCAGCTGTTTGCTTTCATTAATAACATATAAGTAGTTGATCGATTCAGCTATTTCAGCGAAGCTTTTCAGTTTGACGACCGCGTCTTTTACCGTGTAATGCTGAGGGATCCACACATACCGGTTTGTCATCATGCGTCCCGCTGAATCAGCCGGGTAATTCATCAAGAGCTGTACAGCTTTTGACTCTGACGCTTCCATGCTGGACAAAAGCTGTTCCTTCAGTTCTTCGTCCATTTCTTCAAGCAATTGAGCGAGGTCATCGTTGTCCATTTTGTTCATCGCCAGTGTTGCTTTTGTTTTTCCGACTTTATTTAAGACGACAAGCTGAAATTCGCGTTCCAGCTCCCCGATCATATCAGTGATATCGTCTACAGTTAAATAAGATAAATAGCGGGCGCGGTGTTTTTCCGGCATTTCTTTAAAAATAAATGCCATGTCATAGGGCTGAAGCTCATCAATAACACTTCTGAAATCCCTGATTTTCCCGTCTCGCAGTAAAATAATGATGCGTAAAATGAGTTCGTCATAGGTCATGTTTTGAACCATCGGGACTCGTACCTCCTCTACGGAGACGTGCCGGCCTCGCCAGAAGGTGCGGCAGTTCGTCTCCTCATCGTGTAATCAATTGTCTTGCTGTCATAGTATATGGGTACTTCTTCAGATTGACTCGAATGGGGAGAATCCATACTCCGCACCTCCTTTGATTGGTTTCGTTTTAAAGGCATAAAAAAAGCCTTCGGGATTGAAGGTGAAAGAAGCACGGCAAAAAAAGCGTGCGGGCGCCTTCAATCGTAGAGCTTTAGCACTGTATGGCATAGGACAAGCATCCAGCTGCATTAAAAATCACCTTATGTCGATGATTTCTGTTGACCCATTGGCGTCTTTGGACATTTTTGGGCAGCAGCGTATCTCCATACAGGAGCCTCACCTAACGAAGTTCCTAATTGAATTGACACACTGAGATTACAGAAAAAAACAAGCTGTGTCAACTCAAAAAAGTAATAAATGCGCTTACATCACAATTACGGAACAAAACAAGGGCCTAAGCCCTTATTCTGTTGTTTGTGTCTCGTCATCTTCAGAAAGCAAATGATACGTTTCATGAAGAAATAAGGCGTACTCTCCTTCCTTCGTCGGATGAGGGACATATTCAGCCTGATTGATGTATTGCTCCTCTTTCTTTTCCATGCGTTTCGCCTCCTTTTCTACTTAGATTGTCCAAAAAAAGGTTTCTTATCATGAAAAACCCCCGCTGCAGCGGGGGTTTTGATTAGTCATCTATCTCCTGTTTGATAATGCGTCCATCTTTTGCGGAAATTTCAAATTCTGTCTCAGTTCCTTGCTTCGTTTGGATTTCCATTTCATAGATGTAAGCACCGTCATCTTCGTCAAGCTTACTTTCTGTTACGGTTCCACCTGTTTGCTTTAAAGCAATTTCTTCAGCTTCTTCTTTGGTTATGGCGACTTGTTCTGCTTTCTCCTTTAACGGGTCATTAAGCGCTTGTTTTGTATGAATATCTACATAAACGTCGTAGTCTTCACCTTCTTTTTCAATCTCCACTTCATAGACTTCTTTGCCGTTGTAAAGGTCTCTGTCAATGTCTTCTACTGTGCCGTCAACAACTGTTTTAGCAATTGCTTCTGCTTCTTGTTCAGTGAGTGCATCCGTCTTAGAAGAAGCCTGTCTGTTTTCATTGTTTTCTTTGGCAAACGCGTTGTAGCTGAATCCTCCGGCCGCTAGGCACCCTGCTAAAAGACCGACCATCCATTTTTTCTTGAGCATTTGTGAGTCCTCCTTTGTTTTGTATGAGTACAGTTTACACACTCAACATGAAAGGAAAACGAGAGCAAGATGAGAATTTGATGAGAAACCGTCAGTCTTCATACACAATGTTAGCTACCTTTCCTGTGTAGGCATTGATTTTCACTGTCGCTTCCTTATCATCAGGAAGATCAACGTCCACTTCAAAGATGAGAGTACCCTCACTTTCTTCGAGATCTGCGTCATCCGCTGTACCGCCCGTTTTTCGCTCTGCAATTGTTTTGGCTTCTTTTTTCGTAATCGGCGTTTTTTGTTGATCTTTGCTGCTGATTTGATCGGCAGACAAGACTGTTTTTGCCTGCATGTCTACCTTCACTTCGTATGTTTTCCCGTCTTCTTTTTGTATGGTATAAGTGGCAACTTGACTTTGCCGTGTTTGTTTTTTGACCGTTCCCGGCACCCGCTCAAGCGCGAGATGCTCGGCTTCTTTTTCTGTCATGGCAGATGGATTCACTGCTTTTACTCTATTCATTGAAAGAATGTCAGCCGATATTGCGTCTGCTTTTACAAAGTAAGTTCCCTTTGGATTTTCAAGGGTTATATCATATGTTTTTTTATCCTTTGATTGTGTTGCTTTCGTGACCTTGCCTTCATAAGAGGCTTCGACTTTTTTTACGACAGTCTCCTTTGACAATACGTTCTCATGGGTTTGCCGAATGATGAGAAACGTACAGATGATGACAACTAAAATGGCTGCTGCAGCAAAAGATACTGTTTTTATTGTTTTAGTCATCCGCCTCCCCCATTCTGTTCGCTGAATTGCATGGTAACAGCTGTTCCTTGTCCCGGCTTGCTTTTGACAGACAGCTCAATGCCTTGCTCATCGGCGATTTGCTTGGCAATGGAAAGACCTAAACCCGTTCCGCCTGTTTTTCTGTTTCGTGCCTCATCTGCCCGGTAGAACCGTTCGAACAAATGCGGGATATGTTCCTCAGGTATTCCGATGCCTTCATCCCTCACTGATAGAAACGGCCGTCCATTCCTCGTTCCGGCTGACATCTCAATAGGCTTTTCACTATACTTTATTGCATTATCAAGCAAAATGGTCAACAGCTGCTTGATGCGTTCTTCATCAGCCTTTACAAGCAGGCTCTCTTTATCTGTTTCAAGCAATATGTCACGCTGATAAACGGGCTGGAGCGTTTGCATGATCGCGCGCGATACTTCAATCAGATCGATTGTTTTCAGATCAAGCTCAAGCTCTTGATGACTTTTGGCCAGCGCCAAAAGCTGATTGGTCAGTTTTTTCATATGCACCGCTTCTGAGTGAATGGCTTCTATCGACTCCTCAAGCACCTCCGGCTTTTTTGCCCCCCACCGCTTCATCAGGCTGCTGTAGCTTTCTATAATGGTGAGCGGCGTTTTCAATTCGTGTGAAGCATCTTGAACAAATTGCTGCTGTTTATCATAGTGATCCTTCAGCATCATTGCCATTTCATTAAATGTCAGCCCCATTTGATATAATTCATCGTTGGACTGTCCTTCTAAAGAAATCGTTTTAAATTCTTTGTCTCGCTGTATGTCTTTCATTGTGATCATTAATCGTCTGATCGGATTGATGATACGGCGGGCAAGCAAGCTGCCGGCAAAAAAAGAAGCAATGCAGACAGCAGCACTTGCAGCGATTAAAATGATTTTCAGCAGAAACAGACTCTCTTCTGTGTTCTCAAGCCTTTCAACCAGCTGAAGAGAAACCACTTGTCCATCGGTCCAAATCACCGGAACAGCAGCCTCAGCAAACAGCTTGCCGTCATGTTTCCTCACATCTGCCGTTTCTCCGCTATGAAAAGAGAGAGGAAAATCTTTATAGGCTTTTTCTTTTGTGATCGCCATAACGGCTTTTTGATCACCATTCACTACACGCACCATGCCATTTGCCGGAAGATAGGCCTGCAGCATATCCTGCAAAGCCACTCCTTCTGTTTCAGCGGCACGCAGCGCTTCGGCAATGTTATCCGTCTCATCAGCAAGCCGGGCCGCATCCTTTGATGTCAGCGCAGACGAAAAAATGAGATATACTGCGGTATGAACCAAAATTAATAAAATCAACAGTGATATCGAAGTGTATAGATGAATCTTGGTCTTCAGCTTCATCGTTTACCCCTTAATGGCATAGCCGACCCCGCGAATCGTATGGATCAGCTGTTTTTCGTAAGGATAGTCCAGTTTTTTTCTGATGTATCTTATGTAGACGTCCACGACATTTGTATCACCGATATAATCAAATCCCCATACCGAGCTTAGAATTTGCTCTCGTGTCAGCACTTGCTGCGGATGCTTTAGCATATAGACGAGCAGATCAAATTCCCGCGGCGTTAATTCCACCTCTTTGTCTCCGCGTCTCACTTCACGGGTTTTTTCGTTCACCCGCAAATCGTCATATGTAAGAAAGGTGCCGATATCTTCCGTTTTTGTTCCATTTTGCCGCAGCGCCGCCCTGATTCTCGCAAGCAATTCCTCGATTTCAAACGGCTTGGTGACATAGTCATTTGCACCGATGTCCAGACCTGTTACCTTATCAGGAATACTGTCTCGCGCCGTTAATAATATGACCGGTGTCTGCGGATCCGTTTTTCTCAAGCGGCGCAGCACTTCCAATCCGCTAAGCCCCGGAAGCATGACATCAAGAAGCACCAAGGAATACCCGCCTTCCGCTGCCGCATCCAGACCTTCTGTGCCATTGTGTTTGATGGTGACACTGTATCCTTCATATTCCAATTCAAGCTGAAGAACCCTGGCGATTTTTTCTTCATCTTCCACAATTAATATGTGTCCTTTTTCCAAATTTTATCATCCTCTCCCGTCCCTATATGAAAAAAATGATTTCGTTGTTTACAAAATGATTCTTATCATCTATTATGATGTCAAAATAAAAAATTGTATACGGAAAGCACTAGGGGTGCTGTTTTGGCTGAGATAAAGCGCGAAAGAAACGCGCTTTGATCCCTTATGACCCGATCTGGATAATACCAGCGTGGGGAAGTGCAGGTTGACCGAATGGTGTATTTTTTTGTGCGCTTAATCGATCTATGACTGCATATTCCCTTAGGATATGCAGTTTTTTATTTTACCAAAAAAACAGGAGGTCGGAGAAATGGAGCATATTTGCGGTACAAGCAGAATCGCCGGTTTTCGCTTCTCTTTATATCCGATGACGGATGATTTTATCAGTGTGATCAAGTCTGCGCTGAAAAAAACAGATACATCCAAGGTATGGACGAAAACCGACCATATCAGTACGGTGTTACGCGGATCGATTGATCATGTATTCGATGCTGCAAAAGCCATTTACCTTCATGCAGCAAACAGCGAACAACACATCGTCATGAACGGCACGTTTTCCATTGGATGCCCGGGTGACACACAGGGGGATACATATCTTTCCAAAGGTGATAAGCGTGTCAATGAAGATGCTGTCCGAGGCTTGAAGGCGGAAGCGCCGTGCCAATTTGCCCTTTATCCAATGAACGAGCCGGATTATATGGGGTTGATTATGAAGGCTGTCGACATTGCAAAAGCCCAAGGCACTTTCGTACAGGGTGTCCATTACGCGAGCGAGCTTGACGGGGATGCGCATGACGTATTCAGCACATTGGAAGCCGTTTTCCGCATGGCCGAGCAGCAAACAAACCATATCACCATGACTGTGAATCTTTCGGCTAACAGTCCATCAAGAAAAAACAGAAAGCAGGGATAAAATGAAAAGCTGGAAAGTAAAAGAAATTGTCATCATGTCCGTTATCAGTATCGTATTTGCCGTTGTTTATTTATTATTTACACATTTCGGAAACGTGCTTGCAGGTATGTTTGGGCCAATCGCCTATGAACCGATTTACGGCATTTGGTTTATCGTTTCTGTGATCGCCGCGTACATGATTCGAAAACCGGGTGCGGCGCTCGTTTCTGAAATCATTGCCGCTCTCGTTGAGTGCCTGCTGGGAAATCCGTCTGGCCCGATGGTCATCGTCATTGGCATTGTTCAAGGGCTCGGGGCTGAGGCTGTATTTCTTGCAACACGCTGGAAAGCATACTCTCTCCCTGTCCTTATGCTGGCCGGTATGGGGTCTTCAGTAGCCAGCTTTATCTATGATCTCTTTGTTTCTGGCTATGCAGCCTATTCACCAGGTTATCTGCTCATTATGCTTGTGATCCGTCTCATTTCCGGCGCGCTTTTGGCGGGGCTTCTCGGAAAAGCTGTCAGCGACTCTCTCGCTTATACAGGTGTGTTAAACGGAATGGCACTCGGAAAGGAACTGAAAAAGAAACGGAAGCGGGCGTCAGAACATGCAAGCCTTTGATGAGCTTCTGACGGTTGAGCAGCTCAGCTTCTCTTATGAAGAAGACGAGAAACCGGTTTTTCAAGACATTTCGTTTGAGCTTCAAAAAGGAGAATGTGTTTTATTATTAGGACCGAGCGGATGCGGTAAAAGCTCGCTCGCCCTTTGTTTAAACGGTCTATATCCGGAGGCTTGCGACGGCATTCAGTCCGGACATGTATTTCTATTTCAAAAGCCGGTCACAGATGCTGAAACCTCCGAAACGATTGCTCAGCATGCCGGGGTCGTTTTTCAGGATCCTGATCAGCAGTTCTGCATGCTGACGGTAGAGGATGAAATTGCGTTCGGGCTGGAAAATCTGCAAATTCCAAAAGAAGCAATGACAGAGAAAATCAACGCCGTATTAGAAAAATTACGCATTACCCATTTAAAAGAAAAAATGATCTCAACCCTTTCAGGAGGACAAAAGCAGAAAGTGGCTCTCGCCTGTATTTTGTCAATGGAGCCTGAGCTCATTATTTTAGATGAGCCGACCTCTCTTTTAGACCCTTTCTCAGCGCGGGAGTTCGTTCATCTGATGAAGGATCTTCAGCGGGAAAAAGGTTTCAGCCTCCTCGTCATTGAGCACCAGCTTGATGAATGGGCGCCTTGGATTGAGAGAACGATCGTACTCGACAAATCAGGCAAAAAGGCACTGGATGGCCTGACGAAAAATCTATTTCAGCATGAAGCGGAGACACTAAAGAAATTGGGCATCGCCATTCCAAAGGTCTGTCATCTGCAGGAAAAGCTGAGTATGCCGTTTACTTTATCAAAAGAGATGCTGTTCAAAGAGCCTATTCCTGCCGGGCGTGTCAAAAAGAAGAAAGCCCCTTCTGGGGAGAGTGTGCTTGAAGTCAGCAGCCTTTCGTTCGCGAGAGGACAGCAGGCGATTTTCAAAGACATCAGCTTTTCGTTGCGCGAAGGCTCTTTAACGGCGCTTGTCGGTCCGAACGGAACTGGAAAATCGACGCTCCTATCAGTTCTGGCCCGTCTCATGAAACCGCAAAGCGGCAAAATCCTTCTCTATGATCAGCCGCTGCAGAAATATAAAGAAAAAGAATTACGTAAACGGATGGGATTTGTTTTTCAAAACCCTGAGCATCAATTCGTCACCGATACGGTGTATGACGAGCTTCTGTTCGGCCAGAAAGCAAATGCTGAAACTGAGAAAAAAGCGCAACACCTGCTGCAGCGTTTTGGTCTTGCGCATTTGGCTGATCATCATCCGTTTGCGATCAGCCAAGGGCAAAAACGGCGACTGAGCGTTGCTACTATGCTCATGCATGACGTAAAGGTTTTATTATTAGACGAACCAACCTTTGGCCAGGACGCCCGCACAGCGGCTGAATGCATGGAAATGATTCAGCGTATCAAGGCAGAGGGAACCGCTGTCCTTATGATTACACACGATATGGAGTTAGTCTCTTCGTATGCTGACAGCGTGCTTGTGCTTCACGATACGGGCCTGGCCTTTGACGGATCTCCAGCGCAGTTGTTTTCTCAAGAAACAGGGCTTGTCCAAAAAGCAAAGCTCACCCTTCCCCTTCTATATGAATGGATGGCATTTCAAGAGGAGGTGCGTGATGAAGCAGCCGTTACATCTCATTAATCCGACTGTGAAAGCGGCGGCGGTTTTTTGTTGTGTCGTCATGCTGTCGTTTATTTACAACCCTTACACTCCGGCATGTTTTTATATCATCATCGTTGCGGGCGTTTTACTGGCGGCCGGAATCCCATTGAAAAAATGGTTGTTGTTTACGATTCCGTTTTTGATTTTAGCATTCGGATGCGTGTGGACAGCCGCAGTTTTTGGAAAAGTGCCGACAACACCGGATAATTTTTTGTTTCAAGCAGGCCCTATCTCAATTAACAGCGATAATGTGTCTGTCGGCATCTCTCTCGGGTTTCGTATTTTATGCTTTTCCGCCTTATCGATGATGTTTGTTTTTACAACCGATCCGATTTTATTTATGCTGAGCCTTGTCCAGCAGTGCAGGCTCTCACCAAAGCTCGCGTACGGTGTCATTGCAGGCTTTCGCTTTCTTCCGCTGTTAAAGGATGAGGTCCAGCTGATTCAGCAGGCTCATAAAATCAGAGGAGGAGCGGCGGAGAGCGGCATCATTAATAAAATCGGTGCGTTAAAACGATATACCATACCGCTATTGGCAAGCGCCATCAGAAAAGCGGAACGGACAGCGCTTGCGATGGAATCGAAAGGATTTACAGGAAGCAGAAACCGGACATACTACAGGACATTGAGCGTGAACCGGCGCGACTGGGTGTTCTTTTGCCTCGTCCTCATATTATTCGCGGGATCCTTTCTCGTATCTTTATGTTTCGCATCATAAAAAATCCGCTATCACAGATAGCGGATTTTTTTATTGATGATAGTTTAATGCTTGGGCAAGGTTGGTTTTAATGGTAATATTCGAAAAGTCAATCCCCAGCTGTACAGCAGTTTGCGCAATTTCAGGCCTGATTCCTGACAGAGTTGACCGGACACCGATCAGATTAAGCGCCTCAATCAATTTAAAGATCTGGTGCGCCACCATCGTATCCACCACAACAACACCTGACAGATCGATTAACAGATGCTCCACACGTCTTTTCGCACAAGCTTGAAGCGTGTTTTCCAGAATAAACTTCGCCCGTTCGGTATCAATGTCACCGACAAGCGGCAGCAGAGCTGTTGATTTGCTCAGGGTAATGACAGGTGAGCTTAATTCCAATATCATTTCTCTTTGGGCGTTTAATTGCTGCTTGGCATTCATTTCAGCGTGATCAACGAATGTATAAATGGTGAAATCAAATACTTTTACAATCAAATCTGCCCATTTTTGCTTCTCTCCCGGTTCAAACGCTGATTCATTTTCTTCTGCGAACTTCTCAAAATACTTCGTATATAATCTCCTGTTTCTCATAAACTCCCGAATGACATACTGAACCGGTGTGTCGAGATGTTTTTGATCGTTGGTCAGCTCAATGACCCACTCTTGAAACTCTTCGAGAAATTGTTTTTCCGGTAAAACATACATGTAATTCAGATGCCGGTAAAACTCTCTGTCCTGCTCTTTCAATTCTTCCGTTACTGTTGCATTATGTAGGGCGTAAAGCGAATTCGGATCACTTTCCTCCATCGTTTCAATCCATTCCTCGGCCATTTGTTCCACATGCTCTGAAAAAAATGCATATAATTTTTCATTCAGTTTCATGACACTGCTCCTTTCCCCAACACTATTATAACTTGACTTACAGTTGAATCCCAGTCATACATGTTGAAGCCATCCAATATTTTGAAGATTACTAATTCTTTGGTGTGTATCCTATTTTTTCAAAATGCTTCAAATGGCTCTGTCCGAGCGCTTGCTTTTTTCATATAATATGAGGCAACACCCTTGAATCCACTTGCAAGCATAAAAAAGGAGGGCTTTTTTATGAATGGTGAAATCCGCTTGATCCCGTATGTGACGAATGAGCAGATCATGGATGTAAACGAGCTTCCTGAGGGCATTAAAGTGATTAAGGCGCCAGAAATGTGGGCAAAAGGGGTAAAAGGCAAAAATATTAAAGTTGCTGTATTAGACACTGGCTGCGACACAAGCCACCCTGATTTAAAAAATCAAATCATCGGCGGAAAGAACTTTACGGATGACGACGGCGGCAAGGAAGATGCGATTTCCGACTACAACGGACACGGCACACACGTCGCCGGAACAATTGCAGCTAATGATTCAAACGGAGGCATTGCCGGAGTCGCGCCTGAGGCAAGCCTATTGATTGTGAAGGTTCTTGGCGGCGAGAACGGCAGCGGACAATACGAATGGATAATTAACGGCATCAACTACGCGGTGGAACAGAAAGTCGACATCATCTCAATGTCCCTTGGAGGGCCAAGCGATGTGCCAGAGCTGGAAGAAGCAGTGAAAAACGCAGTTAAAAACGGAGTGCTTGTCGTTTGTGCAGCGGGAAATGAGGGTGACGGCGACGAACGCACAGAAGAGCTTTCCTACCCCGCAGCTTATAACGAGGTCATTGCAGTTGGATCTGTTTCAGTAGCGCGAGAATTATCAGAATTTTCTAACGCAAATAAAGAGATTGACCTTGTGGCACCAGGAGAAAATATCTTATCCACCCTTCCCAACAAGAAGTACGGTAAGCTGACCGGCACTTCAATGGCTGCCCCTCATGTCAGCGGTGCGCTTGCTTTAATCAAAAGCTATGAAGAAGAATCATTTCAAAGAAAGCTTTCTGAATCTGAGGTTTTCGCACAGCTAATCCGCAGGACACTTCCTCTTGATATTGCAAAAACGCTGGCAGGCAATGGATTCCTGTATTTAACAGCTCCTGATGAACTCGCAGAAAAAGCAGAGCAATCACATTTGTTGACCCTATAAGATTATTTTTCTTATATAATATACACCACATCATATAAATAAAAATTTCAAATTCTATGTTGACAATGAATTTGAATTACTGTTAAGATTACCAACAAATGATTCAACTTTTCAAAAAATTAATAACATTTTCTCTTATCGAGAGTTGGGCGAGGGATTGGCCTTTTGACCCCAACAGCAACCGACCGTAATACCATTGTGAAATGGGGCGCACTGCTTTTCGCGCCGAGACTGATGTCTCATAAGGCACGGTGCTAATTCCATCAGATTGAATCTGAGAGATGAGAGAGGCAGTGTTTTACGCAGAAAAGCCTCTTTCTCTCATGGGAAAGAGGCTTTTTGTTGTGAGAAAACCTCTTAGGAGCCTGTATCCGCGGGTTAACGAGAGTGTTTTACATATAAAGGAGGAGAAACAATGACAACCATCAAAACATCGAATTTAGGATTTCCGAGAATCGGACTGAACCGGGAATGGAAAAAAGCACTTGAAGCGTATTGGAAAGGCAGTACTGATAAAGATACGTTTTTGAAGCAAATCGACGAACTATTTTTATCCGCAGTAAAAACACAAATTGACCAGCAGATTGATGTTGTGCCTGTTTCTGATTTCACACAGTATGACCATGTACTCGACACAGCAGTCAGCTTCAACTGGATCCCGAAACGTTTCAGACATTTGACTGATGCTACCGATACATACTTCGCTATCGCCCGCGGAATCAAAGACGCCGTATCTAGTGAAATGACAAAATGGTTTAATACAAATTACCATTACATCGTTCCGGAATATGACGAGAGCATTGAGTTCCGTCTGACAAGAAACAAACAACTCGAAGATTATCGCCGGATCAAACAGGAATACGGTGTGGAAACAAAGCCTGTGATTGTCGGCCCTTATACGTTCGTTACGCTTGCTAAAGGCTATGAACCGTCTGAAGCAAAAGCGATCCAAAAACGCCTTGTGCCATTATATGTACAGCTTTTGAAAGAGCTTGAAGAAGAAGGCGTAAAATGGGTTCAAATCGATGAGCCGGCGCTCGTTACCGCCTCTAGTGAAGATGTCCGCGGTGCAAAAGAATTATTTGAAAGCATTACAAGTGAGCTTTCATCCTTGAATGTGCTTTTGCAGACGTATTTTGATTCTGTTGATGCTTATGAAGAGCTGATCTCTTACCCGGTTCAGGGAATTGGCCTTGATTTCGTTCACGACAAAGGCAGAAACCTGGAACAGCTTAAAACACATGGCTTTCCGACAGACAAAGTGCTGGCAGCCGGCGTTATCGACGGACGCAACATTTGGAAAGCGGACCTTGAAGAGCGTCTCGATGCCGTTCTTGATATTCTCAGCATTGCAAAAGTTGATGAACTGTGGATTCAGCCTTCCAGCAGCCTGCTGCATGTTCCAGTAGCGAAACACCCTGATGAGCATTTGGAAAAAGACCTATTGAACGGATTATCCTACGCAAAAGAAAAGCTGGCCGAGCTGACAGCTTTGAAAGAAGGCTTAGTATCAGGAAAAGCGGCGATCAGCGAAGAGATCCAGCAGGCTAAGGCTGATATCCAGGCGCTTAAGCAGTTTGCAACAGGCGCCAATTCTGAACAAAAGAAAGAGCTTGAGCAATTAACTGATAAAGATTTCAAGCGCCCGATTCCGTTTGAAGAACGTTTAGCCCTGCAAAATGAATCTCTCGGCCTTCCGCTTTTGCCGACGACAACGATCGGCAGCTTCCCGCAGTCTGCTGAAGTGCGGAGCGCACGCCAAAAATGGCGGAAAGCTGAGTGGTCCGATGAACAGTATCAAAACTTTATCAATGCGGAAACAAAAAGATGGATTGATATTCAGGAAGAATTGGAGCTTGATGTCCTTGTTCACGGCGAATTTGAACGGACAGACATGGTCGAATACTTCGGTGAAAAGCTGGCCGGTTTCGCCTTCACTAAATATGCCTGGGTTCAATCATACGGCTCACGCTGTGTCCGCCCGCCAGTCATTTACGGAGATGTTGAATTTATTGAACCGATGACAGTGAAAGACACAGTCTACGCACAGTCATTGACTTCCAAGCATGTGAAAGGAATGCTGACGGGCCCGGTTACAATCTTAAACTGGTCTTTCCCTCGAAACGACATCTCGAGGAAAGAAATCGCCTTCCAAATCGGGCTTGCCCTTCGCAAAGAAGTTAAAGCGCTTGAAGACGCAGGCATTCAAATCATTCAAGTTGATGAACCAGCGCTGCGCGAAGGCCTTCCATTGAAAACACGCGATTGGGATGAGTATTTGACTTGGGCGGCAGAAGCATTCAGATTAACCACTTCTTCCGTGAAAAACGAGACACAGATTCATACACATATGTGCTACAGCAACTTCGAAGATATCGTTGATACAATCAATGATCTTGATGCCGATGTGATTACAATCGAACATAGCAGAAGCCACGGAGGATTTTTAGATTATTTAAAAAACCACCCGTATTTGAAAGGGCTTGGCCTTGGTGTATATGACATTCACAGCCCTCGTGTGCCGTCAACTGAAGAAATGTACAATATTATCGTTGATGCGCTTGCCGTCTGTCCGACTGACCGCTTCTGGGTAAATCCGGACTGCGGATTGAAAACAAGACAGCAGGAAGAAACGGTTGCAGCATTGAAAAACATGGTTGAAGCCGCAAAACAGGCAAGAGCACAGCAGACACAGCTAGTATAATTTGAAAAAACCATCTGCATTTGGCAGATGGTTTTTTTCTATAATACAGCCACAATCGGTTTCTTATTTAGCAAATCCCCCAAATACTTTGTTTATTTTGCACTTTTTTAAGAATGTTCTTTGCATTCTTTTCGGCTATACTAATAACACTCTATTGACAGGAGGGATTGGGATGAATCATGAAACGTTCTTAAAACGGGCTGTCACTCTCGCATGTGAAGGAGTGAATGCAGGAATCGGCGGGCCTTTTGGAGCCGTTATCGTGAAAGACGGAGCCATTATTGCAGAGGGACAGAACAACGTCACAACAAGCAATGATCCGACTGCCCACGCGGAAGTCACAGCTATTCGAAAAGCCTGTAAGGTGCTAGGAGCATACCAGCTTGATGACTGCATTTTGTATACGAGCTGTGAACCATGCCCAATGTGCTTGGGCGCCATCTACTGGGCCCGGCCTAAAGCCGTTTTCTATGCAGCTGAGCACACAGACGCTGCCGAAGCCGGGTTTGATGATTCATTCATTTATAAAGAAATTGATAAACCTGCTGAAGAAAGAACGATCCCCTTTTATCAAGTGACACTAACAGAGCATTTATCCCCGTTTCAAGCATGGCGGAACTTCGCCAATAAGAAAGAATATTAAAAGGATCAGGCATGTGCGGCCTGATCCTTGTTATTTCTCCAAGTAGCCGCTATGCCCTGTGCAAATACAAAACAGCAATCATGCGCGCCGGAATTCAGCTTGGCAGACACCGAGCCAGCCGCCCCCTTCATCTGTAACTTTTGCAGGCTTTAAACGCTGTGATCGCTTCTCTGACGTTTTATCAATAATCTGTGTCCACCCCTACCCCGTTCCGCGTCAATTCATAATGGATATAAGTCTGAATCCATTTATAAGAAATGTCTCAGACCTCGAAAAGATCACACCCGCTCCGACACAAAAAAACATCCTGAGAACACTCAGGATGCCGGTCATTATTTTAATTCTAGTTTTACATCAACATTTCCTCTGGTTGCCTTTGAGTAAGGACAGAATTCATGAGCGGCGTTGACAAGCTCTTGTGCCTTTTCCCGATCTAAATCTTTCGTGTTCACAACAAGTGTGACACCGATTTTAAACCCGCCGTCGCTCTCATCCTTCATGAGGCTGACCTGCCCTTCAATCTCCGAATCAATTTCGATATTCTGCTCTTTGGCTACGTGTTCGAGCGCGCCGCCAAAGCATGCAGCATACCCTGCCGCAAAGAGCTGTTCCGGATTTGTGCCGGTTTGTCCTTCTTTTTTGGCATTTGGCATGACAATATCAAAATCAAGAACACCGTCATCTGATGTAATATGTCCTGCCCGTCCGCCTCGCGCGGTTACTTTTGCTGTAAATAATGCCATATTTTCCAACCTCCTTATTTGTATCTAGTTGTTATATTTCCCTTTCTGATCTTTTTAAACATGCTATGTTTGCCGAGAATAGGAAAAGTGAAGTTTTTCAGATACAATAGAATCGAATGACAAAAAGAGTTGGTGAACAAAATGGAAAATAAATTTGATCATATGAAATTGGAGAATCAGCTTTGTTTTTTGCTATATGCGAGTTCGCGGGAAATGACAAAGCAATACAAGCCGCTGCTTGATAAGCTGAATATAACATACCCTCAATATTTGGCTTTGCTTTTGTTATGGGAACACGAAACGCTTACTGTCAAAAAAATGGGCGAACAGCTGTATTTAGATTCAGGAACGCTCACTCCGATGCTTAAACGAATGGAACAACAGGGTTTGATTACGAGAAAAAGATCAGAAGAGGATGAGCGGTCCGTGTTGATCAGCCTGACAGAGGACGGAGCGTTATTAAAGGATAAAGCGGTTGACATCCCAGAGACAATTCTGGGGCTCTCAAAGCAGTCTGGAGAGGATCTCAAACAGTTAAAATCCGCTCTATATACATTGCTGGAAACACTTCATCAAAAAAATTGAGGATGCCTTGTACAAGGCATCCTCTTTTTATTTATTCAGCAACTTCAAGTGTCACATCAATATTTCCGGAGGTTGCTTTTGAATACGGGCAGACGCCGTGCGCTTTTTTCACAAGCGCCTCCAATTCTGATGCACTGACTCCTTCTCCTTTTACTTGCAGCGTCACACCAAGCTTGTAGCCCTGGTCCGCTTCATCCTTTAACAGGCTTACATTCGCTGTAACCTCTGTCTCTACTTTTACTCGTTCTGTTCTTGCGACAAGCTGCAGGGCGCTGTCAAAGCAAGCTGCATAACCTGCTGCAAACAGCTGCTCTGGATTTGTCGCTTTTTCTAATTTCTTGGCTCTCGGTGTCCCCGGCATTGCGACATCAAGCTCAAGAACGCGGTCTGATGAAATGACCTTTCCTTCTCTTCCTCCTACCGCTGAAACAGTTGCTGTAAATAATGGCTGACTCATTTTTCATTCCCCCAATATATTTTATACAATTAAATTGTACACAATTAAATTTGGTGTGTCAATTTTTTGCGTATAAAAAAGCTTATCTCGTAACGAGATAAGCTTTTTCATTGAACATTGCCCCGCTATTCACGGATTTGCCCAGTTCCTTTAATGATGTATTTTGTAGAAGTCAGTGCAGGAAGCCCCATCGGTCCTCTTGCATGAAGCTTTTGCGTGCTGATGCCGATTTCGGCTCCGTAGCCGAATTCAAAGCCGTCGGTAAAGCGGGTTGACGCGTTATGATAGACAGCGGCAGCATCGACAGCCGTTTGAAAATATGCCGCATTTTTGTCATTTTCAGTTAAAATCGCTTCAGAATGATTGGTGCCGTATTGTTGGATATGCTTTACAGCTTCTTGGACGTTTTCAACCGTCTTTACGCTGAGGACAGGCGCTAAAAATTCGGTTTCCCAATCTTCTTTTGATGCTTGTTTGCTTGAAGGATGAAGTTCACATACCAATTCATCACCGCGAATTTCAACTCCCGCGTTTTCCAGCTGGTCCAGCAATTCTTTCCCGTGCTGTCTCGCCCAAGCCTTGTGAATCAGCAATGATTCAATCGCGTTGCATACGGAAGGGCGCTGCGTTTTGGCATTTACGACAACCTTTTCTGCCATTTGAGGTTTGGCTGTTTCGTCAATGAATATGTGGCAGTTTCCTGCTCCCGTTTCTAGTACAGGAACTGTTGATTCTCTCACAACGAGATCAATCAGTTTCTTGCCTCCGCGCGGAATCAATACGTCTAAGCCATCATTTAACGTAAAGAGCTCTTTTGCTGTCTCTCTGCTCGTATCCTCAATCAGCTGCACAGCGTGAATCGGAAGCGCTGATTGCTCAAGTGCTCTGTGAATGACACTGACGAGCGCTTTGTTGCTATGGATGGCTGAGGAGCTTCCCCGCAGAACAACCGCGTTCCCTGTCTTCAGGCAAAGGGTAGCCGCATCAACTGTGACGTTTGGCCTCGCCTCATAAATCATTCCTACGACACCGAGCGGCACACGGATTTTTTCAATAAACAGGCCGTTTTCTTTTTCAATCGTTTCAAGAGAGTCGCCGATTGGGTCCGCTAAGTCGATTAAGAGCTCCACCGCGTCCGCGATATCGCGTATACGTTTCTCATCCAATGTGAGACGGTCAATGATGTCCGGTGTTAAACCATTCTCTTTTCCGTTCACAATGTCTTTTGCATTCTCCGCCAAGAGAAAATCCAGTTCTTTGCGGAGTCCGTTTGCAATGAGGCTGAGCGCCTCATCCTTCTCGGCTGTTGTTTTCATGATCATTTCGGCTGCTGCTTCTTTCGCCAGCTTCGCTTTTACAGAAACTTCACTCATTTTTCCGCCTCCTAGTCGTTTACATTGACCCAGTCATTCCTATGAATAACCTCAAACGTTTTCTCAAAATCAAGTTCGTCACTGCGTTTGCCTTTGGCCATCATAATCTCCTCAGAGGAGTAATGGGTTTGGCCTCTGCCGATCACGCCGCCCGGTCCCCTGACTTCCACAACCGCCCCTTTCGGAAAGCTTCCGTTCACACCCACAACGCCAGCGGGCAAAAGGCTGCTTCCATTATGGATCATCGCCTCCTCGGCACCCGCATCAATGATAATTTCTCCCGATATCGGCGAGTGGAACTGAATCCACTGCCTTGTGTTGTTAACCGAAGATAGTTCTTTGTCTCCGATATAAGTGCCGTCTCCCCTGCCGTCCAAAATGTCCGCAAGTTTTTGCTCTCCGCTGCCAGTTCCAATGAATACTTTCACTCCCAGAGACAGCGCGGTTTGTGCGGCTAACAGCTTTGATTTCATTCCGCCGGTGCCGACTTTTGATCCAGCTGAACCTGCATATCCAAGCAATTCAGGCGTGATCTCTGGCAAATAATCAAATCGTTTCGCCTCAGGATTTTCATTTGGATTGGCATCATACAGTCCGTTAATGTCGGTGAGAATCATGAGCTGGTCCGCGTGAATCAATCCGCTGACTAACGCAGAAAGCATATCATTATCTCCGAATGTCAATTCTTCAACAGATGTAGAATCGTTCTCGTTGATAATCGGAATGACGCCGCGTTCCAATAATTCCATTATCGTTGCATACGCGTTTCGGTACCGTTCTCTTTTCGAAAAATCATTTCTCGTTAAAAGGATTTGTCCCGGAGTCAGTGAATATTGTTTAAATTGATTCATATATTGCTGCATTAACAGTGTTTGTCCGACCGCGGCGGCCGCCTGTTTTCCTTTGATGGTAACGGGACGGGATGGATAACCCAGGCTGGAAAACCCCGCCGCTACGGCACCCGAGGTAATCAGAATCATTTCATGCCCCGCTTTTTTTAACACGGAAATCGCCTGAACATGCTCTCTGATTTTTGCTTCATCAATGTTTCCTTTGCTATTCGTGAGCGAACTGCTTCCTATTTTCACTACTATTCTTTGTTTTTTCATTTATTCTCCTCCGCGGCTCTTCTACAATAAAAAAACCCATTTCATCCTGATTCATAAGGACGAAATGGGTTTCCGTGGTACCACCTTGATTGAACGCGCTTGTGCACGCTCCGCTCTCCTGTAACGCCAGGTTATGCGCCTAGGTTTTCCCCCTAGGACTCCAAGGCAGGTTCGGCAGGTTTCATGCGGCAAAATGTTTCAGCGATTCATTTTGCTCTCTGTCACAGAAAGGTCTGCTTACTAATCCTCTTCAACGCTCAATGATTTTTTTATATTATGCAAAGAAAAAAGACACTTGTCAAGGTTTTTTGTCATCAAAAATAGCCCGCATTGCGCGGGCCTCTTGCAGTCTAGTTAAAGACGATTGTTTTATTTTCATGAACGATGACACGGTCTTCCAAATGCCATTTCACAGCACGGGCAAGCACGCTGCGCTCAATTGTTCTTCCGATGTTTTTCAGCGCTTCCGCATTATCGCGGTGGTCCACACGCTCAATATCCTGTTCAATGATCGGCCCTTCATCAAGATCGTTTGTCACATAATGAGATGTCGCACCGATCAGTTTCACGCCGCGCTCGTAGGCCCGTTTGTACGGATTCGCACCGATAAAAGCTGGCAGGAATGAATGGTGGATATTGATGATGCGATTCGGATGAGCCGAAACAAAATCAGGAGTTAGAATCTGCATATAGCGTGCGAGAACGATGACATCAACATCGTACTGCTCCAGCAGTTCAAGCTGCTTCTTTTCGACTTCCGCTCTGATGTCTTTGTTCGCTTTCATATAGTGGAATGGAATGTTCAGGCGCTCAACCAGCTCTCTCGCTTCCTCATGGTTACTGATGACAACAGCGATCTCCGCCATCAGGTTGCCGGTTTGCCATTCCCAAATCAGCTCATGCAGGCAGTGGAGCTCCTTTGAAACGAAAATGGCGACACGCTTCAGTTCGCTCGCCAAAGTTAAGCTCCATGTCATGTCGAATTTTTCCGCAACAGAGACAAACGCTGCCTGAAGTGATGATTTTTTCTCACGAATGCCTGCGCAGTCGAATTCGATTCTCAGGAAGAACCGGCCGCCTTCAGGGTCTGTCGTATATTGATTTGATTCTATAATATTGGCACCGTGTTCAAATAAAAACGCGGAAACTGCAGAGACGATACCCGGCTGATCGGGGCAGCTGACCAAGAGCCGCCCTTTATCCTCATTTCCGTCACGGTATTCGTCCAACCGCTGAGTCATATATGATTTCATGAATAATCCCTCTTATCTTTGTAAGTCTAAACTATTTATCCATTATACTGAAGATTAGATAAAAATCAATTTATGACAGAATTTTTAAACCAACCGCTGAGCATAAAATCAACGCGATAAAGAAGATCCGTTTGGCGTCTTTCTGCTCCTTGTAAAAGAGGATGCCGACAAGCGCCCCGCCAACGGTGCCAATTCCTGTCCAGACCGCGTAAGCCGTTCCCATCGGAATGGTTTCCATTGCGTACGACAGCAAGGAAAATGAAGCGGCAAAACCAACAATGATCAACAGCACCCATTTCACGCTTTTTTCTTTCGCATATTGATTCATAAGGGCCACGCCGGCCATTTCTAAACAGCCCGCGCACAGTAAACTGATCCAGTGCAGCATTATGCCTCGCCTCCTTTTTCCTCTGTCTCATCCTGTGTCACAAGCTTCAACCCGATTACACCGATTAAGAGCACGCCAATTAACAATAGCTTCGGCCATCCAATCGGTTCATGAAACAGAACGATTTCACTAAGTACTGTTCCCGCTGTGCCGAGCCCGGTAAAGACGGCATACACGGTACCAACAGGCAGACTGTGAGTCGCCTTTATTAGAAGATAAAAACTGAATATGATGCCGATGGCAGTGCCGCTCCATGTTAAGGCTGAGTCAGCGTGCTTTAAGCCTATTACCCAAACAACCTCGAAAACAGCGGCAAGCACGACCAATCCCCATTTCATTTTGAGTCATTCCTTTCTATCTATTAGGATTCTCCGAAAACAAAAAAACCCCGGACAGTCGTCTCACATGAGATTGACTCTCCCGGGCTTTTTTCCCTCCGTGTGCATACGCGCTTCTATTTACGCGTATGTGTTTTCTCTCGGACCAGTCCATGTCAATTGACATGCGGAACCCTAGAAAACTTTACATGATATCATGATACTAAACTCAGCTCTATCTTTCAATTGTAAGATTTTCTTTCATATACCGCGATTGATTTATTCCATTTTCTGGTCGTTTTGCTGTAATGCATGCCGATTTTCTCCGCTACCCGTATGGACGCTTTGTTACCCGGATCAATCAAAGCCGCCATTTTGCCGAACTGCCGCTCGTTAAAGCCATAGTCCAGACAGGCCCGAGCCGCTTCTTGCGCATAGCCGTTCCCCCAGTGGCGGCGGGCAAACATATAGCCAATTTCCATTACGGTTTGATTTTCGATCTGCTGGGGAACGATGCCGCATTGCCCCAAAAACTCCCCTGTCCGCTTATCTTCGGCGATCCACAGACTAACGCCGTACCCTTTTTCATTTCGTTGGTTCCAATTGATCCACTCGCGGGTTTGCCTCTTATCTTTTAAACCGAAATAATATTTCATGACGTCAGGATCATTAAAAAGCAGCCCAAACAAATTGGCTTGATCCCGATCTTCCATACAGCGCAAACGAATTCGATCGGTCACAAGCTTCGTTTTAGCGTTCATACTTCGCCACATCCTGCTTCCATTCTTTTTTGAGAGCTTCAATATGTGCCTGATGATAGCGGTTATGATCTGCCATATGCCAAATTCCCCATCGTATCGTCGCGGTGTCACCTTCGAAAGAAAGCGGCTGGTTCAAAGCATTTTCAGTTAAAGTGAAGCATACCGATTTCAGCTCGTCTACTACATGCTGATGTCTTTTCAGGAGTTCATCTAAGTCTGGCTGATTCACCGGTTCAGGCAGCCGTCCGCTTTCATCTGTCATCGGGCCGTATGCCTGTTCAATATGGTTCGGTATCCGATTTTCCTTGATACGCCAGACCCATCTGATATCAACATTTGTGATATGGTGCAAAAGCTGAGCCGTGCTGTTTTTTGTTTGGCAGCGCCCCTTATAGTAAAGTTCACTGTGTGTCATATGGCTTACGATAGAAGCCAGACGGAGACTGTTTTCTTCCACTGCGGAATACAGCAGACTGACCGTTGGCGCCATGTCGTTTCTTATGGATAAGTCCTTCATGTTCAGTTCCCCTCCTAACTAGGTACATTTGACACCAAACAAAAATTCCCTTTAAAAAAGAAAAAAGCTCTCATTACAAGAGAGAGCCATCTTAGTTGTTATTTCCCGGTTTATATAAGTAAGGATCATGCTGCGGGTCATTAGAGGTATTTAAATCAAGGGATATATCACCTCGCGCATTCATCGTGCCTAAGGTGATCGAAGACAGCAGTTTGGGGCTGTACCCTTTTTCCTCAAGCTTCTCAAACAGCCAGGATCGGTTTTTTTGGAGATATTTCAAATTATGATCAAGGATTTCGCCATCCAGTATGAGCGGAATCGGGATAAAATTCCGTTCAGCTTCCATATTCAAATCCCGCACCTGCACCGCTCTCGCTTCCTCTTTCGGGATGACGCTTACTTCTCCCGTTTCTTCAATGATAGCAAGATCAATGTCAGCCGGGTCGGCATAGCCCTTTTCCCTCAGTTTTCCGAGCAGTTCATTAACAGTCAGTCTTTCTTTACGAAGGCCGCGTTCATCAATATCCCCGTTTCGGATTAGGACAGTCGGGCTCACGACTAGGAGCCATCGCCATTTATTAGATAAAGAGAGCTTGCTCATGATAAGATAAAGCACCAAAAAAGCACCCGCATAATAAATTGACATCGGCAGCTTGGATGTAAGGATCGGCTCACTGATAATGGTTCCGATTGCGAAGGTCAAAAGCAGATCAAAATTGTTCATTTGTGACACAGCTTTTTTACCGGCAAGCCGAAACAAAATATACGCAATCGAAAATACGATAACTGGCTTCAGTAAAAATACCCATATCATCCATAACACCGATCTTTACCTCCATCCGCTGGTTATATTGAGCCTATTGTGCCCCGTTGCAGGCCCTCTATGCATCAGGGTCTAAATAGGCGAACGTGCACCTCGCCTGAACATAACATAATAGAAAGTGACACCGATTGGAGGCGCAATACGCAATATGAAAAATCAGAAGTCGAATACCCTTTGGCCCTTTGATCTGCCATTGGCTCCCCAACCCGCGGGCTACCAGCAGCAAACAATCGACAGGCTGGCCGGTTTGGAGCTAAGGATGGAGCAACTAATTAGAGCGATTGAGGTAAACAATGAATTGCTGAGAACAATGCAAGAACAGCAAAACCGTGTATGCACAAATGGCGGCGGGTCTGTGATTGTCCGGATGTAGAAACCGGCGTTTGTCTACCTTCTTATATCTCAATAAAAAACTCTTCTCTGAAAGGAGAAGAGTTTCATGTATGTGTTCAAACGGAATGTGCCAAACTTAATTGCGGACCGAATAGCTCGTAATGGATAGACTCCGGCGCTGATCCGAGCTCTGATACAAGCTTATGCATTGCCGTAATAAACGACGGTGAACCGCAAATATAGTAATCCGCATCTGTGTTGGCAATCAGTTCTTTGAGGAATTGCTGATCAATCTGTCCTTCATGAAAATGCAGATCACCTGCACGGTCTTCCTCTGTCGGCTCGCGATACACAAATGCTGTTTTAACAGCAGAATGTTTTGCTGCTTCTTCTACCTCATGGCGCAATGCATGATATTCACTGTTTTTCGCCGCATGAATGAACAGAATTTGCCGTTCAGGCTGTTTGGAAACAGATGTTTTCAGCATGCTGATCATTGGTGTAATGCCAACTCCGGCACTGATCAAAACGAGATCTTTTTGTGATGCAGGATCTAAAATAAAGTCCCCTGCCGGTGCGCTGATCTCTATTGAATCTCCCTCCTGCAGCCCATCGTGTAAGTAGGAAGACACGACACCATCCTTCTTCACGGAAATTCGATAATAGTCTTTTCCCGGCATATCAGACAGGCTGTACTGGCGGATATGCGTATATTCAGAATCAGGAATCCGCACTTTGATGCTGATATATTGCCCTGCTTGGAATTCAGGTAACGGCTTGCCGTCTTCCGTTTTCAAATAGAAGGATGTAATTTCTTTGCTTTCCCGCTCTTTTTTTGCGATAACGAATGGCTTATACTCTTTCCAGCCGCCGGCTTGCTCTTCAGCCTGTTCATACATGTCTTTTTCAATTCCGATGAACGCGTCAGCAATGACTCCATACGCTTTTTCCCATGCCTGCATAATGTCAGAGGTTGCAGCGTCTCCCAATACATCTTTAATCGCAATCAGCAAATATTTACCGACGATTGGGTAGTGCTCAGGCTTAATTCCGATACTGCGGTGCTTGTGGCCGATTTGTTTGACAACCGGAATGATGTTTCCTAATTGGTCAATGTTTGCCGCAGCTGCAATAACGGCATTTGCCAGTGCAGTTCGCTGTGTTTTTTTCTTTTGGTTTGTTTGATTAAAAATGTTCAAAAGCTCTGGATGGTCTTGAAACATCCGATCGTAAAAACGGCCAGTGATTGTTTCTCCATGCTGTTGCAATACGGGTACAGTGCTTTTAATAATTTCGATTGTTTTGTTATCTAACATTGTATAAACAATCCTTTCGAAAAGATGTATTTAGAATATATCTTTAAAATACATGATCTTAGGAATAAAAGATATATCTAAAATGAATCTTTAATAAAGTTGTCACAAAATTATCAATTTAACATGACATTTGTTACTTTTTTATAGAATCCCCTAGCAAAAACGGACTAACCATTGTAATAATCACCATTGAAAAGTACAAAAAAACCCAAAACAACTTATGTTTTGGGTTTAACGTCACCAAGGTTTATCAGTTCCGAGCGCATTTGCAAGCGCCTGGCTGTGTTTCTTGCGGTTCTTTCGTTCATTAGCGCGCTGTACTGCTGTATTATGAAGCATGATTTCTTCTTCTGTTTCCGGTACAACTCTCGGTACAGGCACCGGCTTGCCATTTGAATCTAATGCGACAAATGTCAAAAAGGATGTGGCAGCGAGTTCCCGTTCGCCAGTCATCAAATGCTCCTTAATGACTTTCACAAATACTTCCATAGAAGATGTGCCGACCCATGTCACATATGACTCTAGGCAGACAGAATCCTTTTGCCCGATCGGCTTTAAAAAATCTACAGAATCCATTGAAGCCGTTACGGTTTCACGTCTGCAATGGCGCGCCGCGGAAATAGAGGCAATGTCATCGATGTAGCTCATTAATTTTCCGCCAAACAGCGTATTATGGTTGTTCGTGTCAAGCGGGAACACCCTGCTGGTTTTTACAACCTTTGACTCTTTACAAAATCTTGTTTCCGGTGTTTCCATACCTTTCTCCCCTTTGATGTCTGATCTTTTAGCTAAATGCACTTATATTCTCCTATTAAACAATATTCTCTTCCATTTGTCTAAAATTTAAAATGGTTTAATGATTTTCATGATGAGGGAATAATAAATGTATTCTTCACACTTTAGGAGGAAAAACAAATGGACGTATCCATCCCGAAATCTCAGCACAAAACAGTATGCCGAACGGAATACGGCACACTTCAGAAAGTGATCTTATGCAAACCTGAGCACATGACCATAAAAGATGTTATAAACGAAACACAAAAACATTTTGAAGATGACAATATTCATGTAAAAACCGCCAACGACCAGCACAGCCGTTTAGTGGAGGCACTTAGGTCACACAACGTTGAGGTCGTCCTTTTGCCCGTTCGCGACGGACTCCCAGAACAGGTTTTCACTAGGGATATAGGGTTTGTCATCGGAGAAAAAGCGTTCCTATCGAGCATGACTGAACCGATTCGCCAAGGAGAAGAAGCCGTTATAAAAGATTTTTTTCACAGCCAAGGTATCTCTTACACCCGCATGCTTGATACGAGTATTGAAGGCGGAGACGTCATTATCGATGATGACATTGTCTATGTCGGAATCAGCCAGCGCACCGACATTTCGGCTATCGGCCAGCTGGAAGAGGCACTTCCTGAATACACGATCGTTCCAGTGAAGCTGCATGAAAAATTTTTGCATTTGGACTGCGTATTTAACATTGTATCTGAAAGCGAAGCGTTAATTTATCCACAAGCCATTGAGCCAAAGGCAGCCGATATGCTGGCAAAACGTTATGATCTTATTGAGGTGCCCGAGGACGAACAATTTACGCTTGGCACCAACGTCCTTTCAATCGGAAAAAAAACGATCATCAGTCTCCCTGGCAACCGCCATGTCAATCAACAGCTATCGAAAAGAGGCTATCACATTATCGAAATTGACCTGTCAGAAATTATTAAATCGGGCGGCTCCTTCAGGTGCTGCACAATGCCGCTGATTCGAGGCGATTGAAGAATCTTCCCCTTTTTCATGTTTTGAACAGCTTATTTTAGCAAGATACGTTAATATAGAGGTGACATCATTTTTAAGGGGGAAATCGCATGACAAAATACATAGGATATGTGGGAACATATACAAAAGGCGGAAGCGAAGGAATTTATTCATTTGAGCTTGATACTGAGAAAAAAGCACTGAGCGAGCCAAAGCTGGCCGCTAAGCTGGGCAACCCGACATATGTGGCGCCGAATAAAAACAACACCATCCTTTACTCCATCGAAAAAGCAGACGGCCAAGGCGGAGTTGCTGCCTATCAAATCGATAAAAACAGCGGCGAATTGACATTTCTGAATCATCAGTTAATTGATGGCCCTTCGCCATGCCACGTAAGCGTTGATGATCAAAATCAATTCGTACTGACTGCCAATTATCACAGCGGGAAGGTACACGTTTTTCCGGTTCAGGAAGACGGCAGTTTGCAATCACCTGTTTCAGAGGCCGCTCACACAGGAAGAGGGCCGCACGAAAGACAAGAAAAACCGCATACACACTACGCGGGGTTCACACCTGAACACAATTATGTGGTAGCGGTTGATTTAGGTATAGATAAGCTGTACACCTATAAGCTGAAAGACGGCGTATTGACTGAATCCGGAAGCCATTCCTTCGCTCCCGGTGCAGGACCTCGCCATATCGCTTTTCATCCGAAAGAAAAATACGCTTATGTCATGACAGAATTAAGCAATGAAGTGATTGCGCTTGAATACAACCCGACAGCCGGCGAATTTAGAGAAATCCAAGTCGTTTCTGCCATCCCTGATGATTTTACAGATAACAGCCAGGGAAGCGCAATTCATGTCACGCAGAACGGACGTTTTGTTTATGTCGCAAACCGCGGCCATGACAGTATCGCCGTATTTGAAGTGAATCAATATTCAGGAGAGCTGGCTTTCGTAGAAAGAGTGTCGACAGAAGGAAACTGGCCTCGTGACTTTGTATTTGACCCAACGGAAGGGTTCCTCGTTGCTTCAAATGAAGAAACAGGCAACCTTGTCTTGTTTGAAAGAGACAAAGAAACCGGCCGATTGACACTCCTCCCATCAACGGTTTCTGTCCCTTACCCGGTTTGTGTAAAGTTTTTACATCAAGTATAAACAAATGGAGTGGCTCTAGTAAAAAGGAGCCACTCTTTTTATTCATCTCACTTTTTCCTTCGTTTCAGCATTTCGATACAGATGGCAAGCGACAAAACGGCCGGGTTCGATTTCTTGAAGCTGGGGACGAGATTCCCCACATTCAGGCATCGCCTCCGGACAGCGGGTCCGAAACACGCAGCCGCTTGGCGGATTGACCGGGCTCGGCAGCTCTCCTTTTAAGAGAATACGCTCACGCTTGTCCTCCAATTCAGGATCTGGAATTGGAATCGAGGACAAAAGCGCCTTTGTATAGGGATGGAGCGGTTCACGATACAAGGTGCCGCTCTCTGTAATTTCCATCATGTGTCCTAAGTACATAACACCGATCCTGTCACTGATATGCTTCACCATCGAAAGATCATGGGCAATGAATAAAAACGTTAGCCCTTTCTCTTTTTGAAGCCGCTTCAGCAGGTTGACCACCTGTGCTTGAACAGAGACATCAAGTGCAGAAATCGGTTCGTCCGCCACGATAAATTCAGGATTCAGCGACAGTGCTCTCGCAATCCCAATTCTCTGCCTTTGCCCGCCGCTGAATTCATGCGGATAACGGCTGCCAAAATCGGGGTGAAGCCCAACTGCCTCAAGCAGCTCGTCCACGACGAGAAGCCGTGCTTTATGGGTATTGTAGAGATTATGAATCTCCATCGGCTCCAAAATAATTTCTCGAACGGTCATGCGCGGGTTAAGTGAAGCATAAGGGTCCTGAAAAATCATCTGCAGTTTGCGGTTGAAGGCAAACTGCTCTTTTTCACTTAGTGCATGAAGATTTGTGCCTCTGTATATCACACTTCCTTCTGTCGGCTGATAGAGGCGCATCAGCACTCTCCCCAAGGTTGATTTCCCGCACCCTGATTCCCCGACTAGCCCGAACGTTTCTCCTTCACGAATCTGAAAGGTGACCCCGTCGACGGCTTTAACTGTTCGCTTTTTCCCTGCGTCAAAATGCATTTTTAGCTTGCTGACCTCTAACAAAGGTAGTGGCGTCATTTGTCTCCCTCCTTATTCTGAAAAACAGCGGCGCACCGCACATAATTCTTTTTCATAGATTGTCTCTTTTAATGTGAGGATTTCGATTGATTTCCCTGTCTTTGGAGAATGCAGCATTTTCCCGCCGCCTACATACAGACCGACGTGATGAATCGCTCCTTTTCCTTCCTCATAAGCAAAAAACAGCAGGTCACCGGCTTTCATATCATCAAGCGGGACACCCTTCCCCGCCTTAGCCTGATCTCCCGCATCACGGGGGATGCTGTATCCATTCGCCTTAAATATACTGTACATAAATCCGGAGCAATCAAACCCAAACCCGCTGATCCCTCCCCACAGGTAGGGAAGGCCAAGAAAAAACGCACCCGTTTGAATGATGTCTTCAGCAGTCCCTTTCTGTTGGCTGACAGGCACTGCATCACTTTGCTTCACAAACCTTTCTCCCAAAACGGTCGAAACCTTAAAATATCCGTTTTCTTTTGCAATGAAGGGGAGAACCGTTAAAAAGCTTAATTCGATCTCCTTTTCCCCATTGCTTCTGTACAAAAAGGCAGCAGGTTTGCTGATCATCATATCGTGTTGTGTATGGATGGGCTTTGTTTTTTCCAGCTGGTACTTTTTCATCCAGCCCGGGTATCCGCGCGGATCCTTTCGGGATGGCTGGCTAGGCACGATCACAGAAACCCATTCCCCCTGTTCCGCCGTCACAAGTACCTTTTCGCCAAAGAGAACCTGAGTTTGGATTACATTGTCTGTACATAATCCAAGCCGTTCATCATACGTCATGCGCTCCAGCCAGTCTCTGATCCTTACAGTCGGTTGAAGCATGAATTGATCAGACGGACGCGGTGAATCAGGCGCTGTCCAGATGTTGGCCACTGCTGATATGACAGTGTGCATCATTGCTCTTTTTCCCCTTTCAAAAGCGCAGTCCCGGTGATTCCGAGGCCCGGTTTGCCAGGCATCGAAATCGTGCTGCCGCGATATGTTATGCCGCCTTTGAATACATCTGTTTTCAGCATCAGCGGCGCGTCAAAATCAAAGCGTGTGATGTTTCTCTTGCTTGCCGCAAAATGCGCCGCGGCCGTAATGCCCAGCTTCGTTTCGATCATGCTGCCGACCATACACTCCACCCCGCAGGCCTCCGCCATGGCATTAATTTTCTCTGCTCCGCTGATGCCGCCCGCTTTCATCAATTTAATATTGATCAAGTCTGCGCTCCGGGTTTGCAGAACTTCGAACGCCTGGCGCGGTGTAAAAACACTTTCATCAGCCATAATCGGCGTATCTGTTGCATCTGTCACCTTTTTAAGCCCAGCGAGATCATCTTTATGGACAGGCTGCTCGACAAGCTCAATGCCTAGACCCGCATCCTCCATTTTCCGAATGGCAGTTACCGCTTCCTTCGGCCTCCACCCCTGATTAGCGTCTAAACGCAGTTTCACAGCTGATCCGACACGTTTTCTGATTTCCTGGATACGGGCGATATCTGTTGCAATATCATCTTTTCCGACCTTTATTTTCAGCGTTTGAAATCCTTGTTTGAGATAATTCTCGGCATCAGCTGCCATCTCTTCAGGTGAGTTGACACTGACGGTATAATCTGTTTCCAGCGTATCTCGATATCCGCCAAGCATTTGATAAAGCGGCAGCCCGCACATCTGCGCCCAGCCGTCGTATAGCGCCATTTCTACAGCAGCCTTCGCGCTCATATTTCCTGTAAGAAGATGCTGGATGTCGTGCAGAACGGCCTCATAGCCCGCCAGGCTTTTTCCAAGCAATGCCGGTTTCAAAACATTGTGAATGGCACTTTCAATGCTATCCATGCTGTCTCCTGTAATCACTAACGTCGGGGGTGCTTCTCCCCATCCGACTGCACCGCTGTCATAAGTAATCCTTACTATGACTGATTCAGCCGTATACACAGTGCGAAGCGCAGTTTTAAACGGCTTTGTCAGCGGAACGGCGATTCGGCTTGTTTCGATTCGAATGATTTTCATGTCTTCAGCGCCCCTTCTGAAACGCCCGCCTCTATTACGACTGTTTTTTCTGCTGTATTCATAACAGCTTTCGCACCGATCGGAACGGCAATACTTGGCGAGCAGTGGCCGATTTTAAATCCTCTCAGAGCGGGCCTGCCCGCAGATATAATATAGTCTTCCAGCACCTGCTCAAGCGAGAGAGACTTCTCTCGCTTCACCGGGACACAATTGTGAAAATCACAAACTAGAATTCCCGCCGCCTCCGTCAGCTTCCCCGCCATTTTCAACTGATTCAGCATTCGGTCGATTTGATAAGGCTCCTCGTCAATATCTTCAATAAACAGAAGCTTTCCTCTCGTATCAATTTCAAATGGCGTGCCCAGTGTAGACGTCAGCAAAGACAGATTTCCCCCGACAAGCTCGCCTTCCGCTTTTCCAGGAACAAGCTCGGTCAGCGGAGAAAGCTCTTCTGTATAGGTGAATTCCGTCTCCTGGAAGAGCTGCTTATATGACGCTTTTGTCAGCGGGTGAACGTCGTCAAGGCCAATATCCGTGCTGAGCATCGGGCCATGGAAGGTGACAAGACCTGTGTTTTGATGAATGGCAGTATGTAAAAACGTAATATCGCTGTATCCCCAAAAGATTTTAGGGTGTTTGCGGATCAAGCTGAAATCAATGCCCGCGGCGATACGTCCTGTCCCAAAACCCCCGCATGCGCACAACACTGCTTTTACCTCCTCGTCTCTGAACATCTCATGGAGATCCGCCAGCCGCTCATCATCCTGTCCCGCTAAATAGCCGTGCTGGTTTTTCAGCGCCTTGCCCAACTTCACCTGAAGACCGAGCTCTTCTAAAAATAAAAGCGCGGTGTCAAGCTTTTTTTGATCCGGCGGACTTGCGGGCGCGATCACTCCGACTATATCACCCTTTTTCAGCGCTTTCGGCTTGTAATTCAACGAAAACACTCCTTTCATTTGCTCTGCACCCTACGTATACGTGCAAGAAAGAGAAAAAATACCGCTCCTTCGCATAAAGAAGCAGTATTTCCTCAATCACAGCCATCAGTTTTTATCTGCCCATTTTAAATCGATATAGCCGACAGGGTGACGGACAATTCCCTTTACTTGTTCATTTTGCAGGTGAACCTGATTATAAAAATAAACCGGGATGATCGGCGCTTTATTGATGAGCAGCTCTTCAGCTTGATGCATAAGAGAGAACCGTGTTTTTTCATCGGCTTCATTTTTCGCCTGTTTGATCAGCTGATCGTATTCTTTATTGGCCCAGCCTGTGCGGTTCATCGAATTTCCCGTTTGAAAGGCTTCCAGAAAACTGATAGGGTCTGCATAATCAGGCAAAAATGAGCTTTGAGAGAATTGGAATTTCAGCGCTTTTTGATCCTCTAAAAATACGTTCCATTCCATATTGGCCAGCTTCACATCGACTCCAAGGCTATTTTTCAATTTTTGCTGAATAGCTTCGGCAATCTTTTTATGCTCCGGCTTTGTGCTGTAAGTAAGCGTGATCGCAGGAAGCTTATTATAGTTTTCTTCCTTCATGCCCTTTTCGAGCAGCTGCTTCGCTTTGCTTTCGTTAGGCTTGATCAGGTCTCCGCCTGCTTCACGGAAATCTTTGCCGTCAGGCTGCGTAAATCCAGGCGATACAAAGGCGCGCGCCGGTTTTTCATTATTTTTCGTGACGTACTTTACAATTTCCTCTTGATCCACAGCCATCGCAAAGGCTTTTCTGATGTTTTCATTTTGAAACGGCTCCATGTTGACATTAAATCGATAGAAATAGAGACCCGCCTGGTCAACAATATTGACGTTATCCTGATCAAGCAGCTGATCACTCAGCTCAGCAGGGACATAAGCGGTATCAAGTTCCCCTGATTGAAACATCTGGTAATCTGTATTTCTGTCACTGACCATCGCCCATTTCACCTTATCAAGCTTCACTGTATCTTTATCCCAATACGTGTCGCTTTTCTCCATTGTGATGCTGTCATCATGCTTCCATTCCGTCAGCTTAAACGGGCCGTTTCCGACAAATGTATCCGCCTCAGCAAACCACTTCGGATTGTCTTTATCGACCTTTTCATTTACCGGAAAATACGCAGGATTGGACACAACGCTCAGAAAATATTTTTGCGGTGCTTCCAGTGTAACTTCAAGGGTTCGATCATCCTTTGCCGTCACCTTCACATCGTCTTTTTTCCCTTTCCCGCTGTTATATGCTTCGCCGCCTTCAATAAAATAACCTAGGAATGCCGATGAAGCGCCTTTTTTCGGATCAAGCATCCGCTTCCACGCGTATTCGAAGTCTCCGGCTGTTACAGGATCTCCGTTTGTCCATTTCGCATTTTCCCGAATCGTAAATGTGTAGGTTTTTTTATCTTTCGAAACAGACCACTTCTCCGCCATTGCCGGCTCGGGCTCATGATCTTTGCCAAGACGCGTCAGCCCCTCCATGATGTTATTTAACGGCTGCCACGACACATTATTAAAGCCGATCGGCGGATCGAATGAAGTCGGTTCATTTTCATTATTTACATACAGCACCTTTTCTCCGCTGGTTTTTGCCTTATCATGACTGCCTTCTTTTCCGGCCTGTTCATTTGCTGTGCACCCCATCAGCGCAAACGAAAGTCCTAATGCAAGACTCATGCCCCATAGCTTTTTCACTCGTTTCATCCTCTTCCCCCTTTTCATGTTCAATCCTTCGCATCTCCTGACAGCACCGCATGCTCTGCTCGTTGATCCTGCAGCCAGCAGTTGACGGTGTGCGAGTCAGATCTGATCGTCTGGCCCGGGTACACCCTGTCACACACAACCATCCTGTTCGGACAGCGGGCGGCAAACGGGCAGCCCGGCGGAGGCGAAAATAAATCCGGCGGCGTTCCGTCGATCGGGGTCAGCTCAGCGCCATCTAAATCCAGCCGCGGGACAGAACCCAGCAGTCCTTTTGTATAAGGGTGCTGCGGCTGATAAAAAATATCTTTTCTCGTGCCGATTTCCGCCATTTTCCCGGCATACATGACTGCGACTCTGTCAGCTACCTGGGCAACGACCCCTAAATCATGTGTAATCAGAATGACAGACACATTCGTTTTTCTCTGAATCTCTTTAAACAGCTCTAAAATCTGGGCCTGAATGGTTACATCCAGGGCGGTGGTCGGTTCATCCGCAATTAAGATGTCAGGCTCGCAAATCAGCGCCATCGCAATGACAATCCGCTGTCTCATGCCGCCGCTGAATTGGTGGGGATATTGCTTTAGGCGCTCTTCGGGATCTGGAATACCAACCAATGACAGCATGGAAAGCACCTCTTTCCGTGCCGCTTTTTTGCTCATTTTTTTGTGGCGCAATAGCGCTTCCCCCAGCTGGTCGCCGACAGTCAGCGTAGGGTTTAACGCCGTCATCGGGTCTTGAAAAATCATAGAAATGTCGGCTCCCCTTATACTTCTCATTTCTTTGTCAGAGAGACGGCAAAGGTCTTTGTTTTTAAATAGAATGCTGCCTTCTGTCACCTTCGCCGAATAAGGCGGAAGCAGGCCCATGATGCTTTGGGAGGTAACGCTTTTGCCGCAGCCGGATTCGCCGACGATCGCAAAGGTTTCTCCTTTATACAAATCAAAGCTCACCCCTCTGACCGCCTGAACCGTCCCGCCGTAAGTCGTAAAAGACACGTGCAGATTTTGGACTGACAGAACTTTTTCCATACAGCTACCTCCTCAGCTTAGGGTCAAGCGCATCCTGCAATCCGTCCCCCAGCACATTAAACGCGTACATCGTCAGAGATATGAAAAAGGCCGGAAAAAACAGGCGCCACCAATGCCCAGACAAAATCGTAGGCAGGCCGTCATTCGCCATCACGCCCCAACTTGCAAACGGAGCCTGTATGCCGAGGCCGAGAAAGCTTAAAAATGATTCTGCGAATATAGCGGCAGGTACGGTTAATGTCATTTGTACGATGATCGCTCCCATAGTATTCGGCAGCAAATTCTTCCGGATGATGCGAAAGGTTTTCGCGCCAAAGGTTTTCGAGGCGAGTACATATTCATAATTTTTAATCTGAAGTACCTGGCCTCTTACAATTCTCGCCATGCCGACCCACCCGGTCACAGTCAGCGCCACAATAATAGTGCCCAGTCCCGGTCCCATGAGCACCATCAGCAAAATGACAACAAGCAGGTACGGCAGTCCGTACAGCACTTCGATAATCCGCATCATAATGCTGTCAATCCTGCCGCCTTTATAGCCGGCAACGCCTCCGTAAATGACACCGATCAAAAAATCAATCAGTGCTGCCATCACGCCGACAAACAACGAGATTCTCGCGCCATACCATGTTCGGGTAAACACATCCCGGCCGAGTTCATCGGTGCCGAACCAATGATCGGCTGAGGGCGGAAGATTTTGTTCTGTCAGCGATTGGCGTACGACACTATGGGGCGATAAAAAGGGCCCGATAACTGCCATGACAAAAAGAAATAAAAGAATAAAGAGTCCGGCCATCGCTAATTTATTTTTTTTCAGCCTCCTCCAGGCATCCTGCGTGTATGACAAACTCGGCCGCTTGACCGAATCGGCTTCCCGATTTTTTTCCTGATTCGAGACAAACCACTCATCAGGCACCTGATTGTGCTGTTCTGGCTGGCGTTCATCCGTTTGTACAGGGAGATTCACACGCTTCACCCTTTCTTATGCAGTTTAATGCGCGGGTCTAAGAGACCGTAGGCCAAATCGACCAAAAACAGCATGATAATCAGAATGACGCTGTAAAAAACGGTCGTTCCCATAATCACGGGATAGTCCCGCTGATTAATGCTTTCAACAAAATATTTTCCCATTCCCGGAATGGCAAAGATTTTTTCAATGACAAAGCTTCCTGTTAAGATGCTGGCGACGAGTGTGCCCAGGACGGTAATGACGGGCATGAGTGCATTTCTGAGTGCGTGTTTTACGATAATTTTGAACGGAGAAAGCCCTTTTGCTTTTGCTGTGCGGATATAATCCTGTGTCAGAACTTCGACCATGCTCGACCGTGTCAGCCTGGCAATGATCGCCATTGGCCCTACAGCAAGCGCTGCGGTCGGAAGCACCATATGAATCGGGCTCGTCCATGTCGCAGCGGGAAATAGTTTGAGATTGACAGCAAATTGCTGAATGAGCAATGTTGCCAGAATAAAATTCGGGATGGAGATGCCGAGTACTGCAAGACTCATCGCGGCGTAGTCCAAAAACCCATTGCGGCGGAGTGCAGCGATTACGCCCAGCACCAGCCCAGAAATCACAGCAATGACAATCGCTGTCATCCCAAGCTCAAAGGAAACGGGAAATCCGCGTTCCAGCATATCATTTACGCTGTCCGACGGTTTTTTAATTGAAGGTCCGAAATCGAATGTAATGATGGATTTTAAGTAGAAAATGTATTGGAAAATGAGAGGATCGTCTAAGTGATAGTAGGCTTCGAGATTTTTTTGAACGGCTTCATTTGTGCCTCTCTCCTCGTTAAAAGGAGATCCGGGAATGACCTTCATGAGAACAAAAGTCAGGGTGGTAATCACCAAAATCGTAGCTGCCATTGCCCAAAAACGCTTTATCATGTATCGCGCCAAAGCCTAAAACACCCCTTTAGCAGAATGATGTCCGCATCGCAAGCTCAGTCATGACAAGCATCGCCTGATAGGCTTCAAGCATGTCCTTCGCCTGAAATTGAACGGTTGTAGTTCCCGTCTTGATTTCCGTTCCCGGCATCAGATTCGCCCATTCTGCTTGGCCATAATTGGCGAATTCAATGCTCAGAACTGGCCTGTCAGGCGGTGTGAGCGGCTTGACTTTGTCCTTGTTTTGCAGGGCAAATGCGGTTTTTTCTGTCAACACCCGTCCGGCTTTCGCAGGCGACAAGCACTTCACTGCGGATCTTGAAATGGTTTGTTTGACTGCGGCTGTCGTCACGTTCGGGATAAGCTCTTCTGCTTCCTTCGCCGCCCGGTCATCCCCGGCTACCATTAATACCGGGACATCATAATAACCGGCAACGTATGCATTTAATCCAAGCTCACCGACAGGCCGATCGTTTATGTAAAAATGACGGACGCCGAAAATCATGCTGTGTGACATGACACCAGGAGTCGAGGCTCTCGCATGATAACCGAGAAACAAAGCGCCTGTAAACGTATCATCCAGTCCCTCCACCATTGAAAATGGTTTGACGTCACCAGAAATCAAGTCTGCTTCAGGGTGAAGCTTTTCAACCATCAGATTATTCATCTTCGAATGACTGTCATTGACCAGCACCTCGGTACACCCGCTGTTAAACGCTTCAGCAATACAGTAGTTTGCTTCTTCAGTCATGATAAGCCGTCCGCGTTCATAATTCCGCTTGCCGGAATCCACAAAGGTATCGTCCGGAAGACCCGAAATACCTTCCATAT
This sequence comes from Bacillus sp. 9.4, assembly GCF_055486415.1. Classification (NCBI taxonomy): domain Bacteria; kingdom Bacillati; phylum Bacillota; class Bacilli; order Caryophanales; family Bacillaceae; genus Bacillus; species Bacillus sp. 9.4. The sequence goes on from NZ_JBVFMU010000002.1 coordinate 619,309, forward strand.
CTACTGACATGTACAATTTCATAACGCTCCTCCTTTTTTACTAAATTATGAATATTCTAACAGATTATATTAAAAAAAGAGGAAAAATGCAATATAACTGGGAAAATCTCAATCATTCAGTGATAAAAAAAGAATCCTCTTTCAAGGATTCATGTCTGTTTACCAACCTGTTCTGTAAGCAGTTCATATTTTTTCAGGGTTCTTTCAAACACCTCATCAAAAACGTCCGGCACAGAGGCGCGTATCACCTCAGCTCCCTCTCCCGTTATTCCGCCTTTGGTTGCGACACGTTCCAGCGTCTCCTCGAAAGACATATTTTTTTCGATCAGCACCTTGCCAGTTCCGTATAGCGAATGAATCAGAAAATCAAAGGCTTCTTCTTTGGACAGGCTGCTGTTTCTGACGGCAGACAGTGCCAGCTCTTCAAAGATTGCAGCTATGAATCCCGGTGCCGAGCTCGTTAAATTGCTGGCCGCATCTAAATTCGATTCTTTGATTTCTCGTACACGGCTGAAAACCGATAACAATTCATTCAGACGTTCTTTTTTCTCTGCAGCCAGTGCTTCACTGTGAACGACAAGTGAGATGCCAGCTTCTGCTTCGGACGTAATGGCAGGAATAACACGTGAGATACCCGCCTCTGTTTCTGCCTCCAAAAGACGCAGCGGCACACCGGCAGCTATGGATACGATGTGAGTATTTCTGTTCACATACGGGTGCAGACGGCGCATTGTTTCGATGACATGGAGCGGCGGGACGCATATCAAAATCAATTGGCACGTATTTGCCCAATTCTCCAACGGATCAGCCGATACGTTTGGATAATCTGACATGAGTGCCCGCAGCCGCTCCCCCTTCGTTCTCGTCTCAATAAATAGCTCATTCTCTTTTATTTGTTCATGTTTCAACAGCTGTCTGGCGATCATATCCGCCATGCTGCCATATCCAATCAATCCAATCTGTTCCATCGACTCAGTCCTTTCATATACAATATGAAGTGTACCGTTTTCCGCACTTTTTCACAATTTCCCATAATCTTTTCATTTTTATCCCACAGTTTTTGTTTATGATAAACTCAAGTCATAAACCTATCAATATAAATAGACATGTGAAAATAGAGAAACGGAGTGAACATGATGGATAACTATCGTGATGAAAACAGAACGAAAGGTAATGAGAATGAGGTCTTTTTAACGAAAGAGAACGATCAGAGCGCCTCCTACTCGGCCCGCAATGTCATTCATGATCAGGAGAAGAAAAAACGAGGATTCGGATGGTTCAGACCGTTGCTTGGCGGAGTGATCGGCGGCAGTCTCGCCCTTGGCATTTACACGTTTACACCGCTTGGCGACCATGATTCTCAGGACACTGCAAAACAATCATCCAGCCAGCAGCAAACGCAATCTGTTACAGCAACAAGCACCTCCTCTGAATCTAAAAAAAGCTCATCAAGCTCAAGCAGCTCATCTGCATTCAAGAGCGAGGACTCTTCTAAAATCTCAGATATGGTAGAAGACCTTTCACCAGCGATTGTCGGTATTACAAATCTTCAGGCACAATCAAACAGCTCTTTGTTCGGCTCTAGTTCTTCTGATTCCAGCGAAGATACAGAAAGCGGTTCAGGGTCAGGTGTCATTTTCAAAAAAGAGAATGGCAAGGCTTATATCATTACAAATAACCACGTCGTAGAAGGGGCATCATCACTGAAGGTATCTTTATATGACGGCACTGAGGTTACTGCAAAGCTGGTAGGCAGTGACTCGTTAACTGATTTAGCCGTCCTCCAAATCAGTGATGACCACGTCACAAAAGTGGCAAACTTCGGTGATTCATCTGATCTCAGAACAGGCGAGACCGTTATTGCGATTGGGGATCCGCTTGGAAAAGATCTGTCCCGCACAGTAACACAAGGAATTGTAAGCGGCGTGGACAGAACGGTTTCAATGTCTACATCAGCCGGCGAAACGAGCATTAACGTCATTCAGACAGACGCAGCAATTAATCCAGGTAACAGCGGCGGTCCTTTGTTAAATACAGACGGCAAAATTGTCGGCATTAACAGTATGAAAATCAGTGAGGATGATGTTGAGGGTATCGGATTCGCCATTCCAAGCAATGACGTAAAACCGATTGCTGAAGAATTGCTGTCTAAAGGACAAATTGAACGTCCATATATCGGTGTCAGCATGCTTGATCTAGAACAAGTGCCGCAAAATTACCAAGAAGGCACACTCGGCCTGTTCGGCAGCCAGCTGAATAAAGGTGTTTACATCCGTGAGGTCGCTTCAGGCTCTCCTGCTGAAAAGGCCGGATTAAAAGCGGAGGATATTATCATCGGCCTAAAAGGTAAAGAAATTGATACAGGCAGTGAATTGCGCAATATCTTATATAAAGACGCAAAGATCGGTGATACCGTTGAAGTGAAAATTCTCCGAAACGGCAAAGAAATGACGAAAAAAATTAAACTGGATCAAAAAGAAGAGAAAACTTCGTAAGACATAACGCCTCAGGCCGTAAAAGCGGTCTGAGGCTTTTTATTAGATAAAAGACCTAATTGTTCTATGAAACTTTCTGACGAGATATCCGTATATCATACAGATTGACATCATTCACATCAGATGCTAGAAACATCGTTTGCTAGGAGGCATGAACATGCAAACCGTGGGACTGAGTATGATCTGCGCAGGATTGGCTTTTCTTTTGCTGAGCTTTCTTCTCTCTGAATCGACGTTGACGTGGGGAATTGTATTGGGTACCAGTATTCTATTAAACATAACTGGTACGGCTCTAATCATGCGTTTCTTAAAAGCCCCCCAATATAACAGCTGACATGCAGCAAAGCCGATGACGAAATCTTTAAGTTTTGCTGTTTTTATTTCGGCATGACTGAACCGCAGTACAAGCTCACAATCTCTTCTTTACCCAATCTCCATATATCTATCAGCATCTTTTGCTTTAGATCGTGCTCAGAGCATAAAAACCCCCTGTCCATTACGGACAGGGAGTTTGAGGTTATGACATATGCTGGTCTCTATAGAGTCTTTTATTTTCAATTCCATACGATTTTTGGACGATGTAAAGCGGCCTGTCTTTGGCTTCATCGTAGATTCTGCCGATATATTCGCCGATCACGCCCAAAATCAGAAGGACAATGCCACTGAACAGGAGCTGGATCACAATAAGTGATGACCAGCCGGTAATCGTGCTGTCTGTGAATAGCTTCAGATACAGCACGATAAACATATACAGAAATCCAGCACCTGACATTAAAATCCCCGCATAGCTTGCCAGCTTCAGCGGTTTATGTGAAAATGTCGTGATGCCGTCCATTGACAGCTTCAGCATTTTCTTGAGCGGGTACTTTGTTTCTCCGGCAAGCCTTTCATCACGTACATACTCGACCGCTGTCTGTTTGAAACCCACCCAGCTGACTAGCCCTCTGACAAATGGATTTTTTTCTTTTAATCTCTTCATTTCATCACAGACTTTTCTGTCCATGAGACGAAAATCCCCCGTATCAATCGGGATATCAATATCTGTCATACCGCTGAGAAGCCGGTAAAACATAGCCGCGGTTTGTTTTTTGAAAAAGGTTTCCCCTTTTCGTTTAGTCCGCACGGCGTACACGACCTCATAGCCTTCCTTCCACTTTTCAATCATATCTAAAATCAGTTCAGGAGGGTCCTGCAAATCGGCGTCAATGACGACGATTGCATTCCCCTGTGCATAATCCATACCCGCCGTAATGGCGATCTGGTGTCCAAAATTCCTTGAAAAATCAATAATTTTCACCCTCGGATCGATCAGGCTGTGCTCTCTTAAAATCTCAATACTGCGGTCTTTGCTGCCATCGTTGACAAAAAGCAGCTCGTAGTTTTCCTTCGTTTGATCCATGACCTCTTTTAAGCGCTGATAGGTTTCATGAATGACAAGCTCTTCATTATACACAGGTACAACAATTGAATATTGAATATGTCTGCTCATGTTTTTGCCTCCTATTCATCAGCATGTAGTTCGTATAATGTTGCTGACTGATTCATTCCGCCAGGTCCGCCCATTTTGCCGTTTTCACCTGAAGCCTTGCTACTTGATGTATCAGCCGAATCAGTATTTTCTGTTTTTTGATCAGAACTTGATTGCCATTTTTCTGATGCTACTTCTTTTCCATTTTTCTCAACCCATTCAACAATGTCATTGTTTCCGCCTCTTCCCATTCCAGAAGTCAAGAAGTATTTCACTTTTCCTTCTTTTACAAGTTTTTTGAATTGAGTCAGTGTGATCGCCGGGTCAGAACCGCTGAATCCGCCAATAGCCATGACAGCTTTTTTCGTTTTAATGATATATGGTGCCGCTGTGTTCGAATCGGTTGTGGCGAATAGGTATTCAGCTCCGGAGTTATTCTCCTCTAGATATTTGATCAGTTTTTCATTTACAGTCGCATCAGACATTCCCATGCCTTTTCCGCTCATTGATGCGAGCTGAGGGCCTGTTTCAGGCAGTGAGCTGTTGCCTCCGTACAGAAGTGGTGTACTTGCCCAATAAGTCGGCATCACCAGCAATGCGAGGAGAGCTGCAATTGAAACATAATAACTGAACGGTTTTTGGCGCTGTTTAAACAGCAGCAAAGCAATCGCTGACAACACGCCGATAACACCTACACCGATGCTCCAGCCTGCACCGATTTGATCGTTGTAGTTTCTGAGAATAAACAATTCAAATCCAGTTGTCGCAATAATTGCTCCCGGCAAAAGCCATGCTTTCCAGCCTGTCTGATTGCGGTACAGATGAACAAGGGCAACCCACCCCGCACCGACAAGAGCCGCAATCGGCGGTGCCAGCATGATGAGATAATAATGATGGAAAAATTCTGCGACACTGAAGAATCCGGCAATCGGTACAAGCCACGCAACCCAGAACACCGTTTCCTTCTGCTCTATAGATAATCTTCTTCTTTCTCTTGCGCCAGCGATCAGTAAGCCTGCGATTCCAAATATCGCAAATGGCAGAAGCCAGCTGATTTGATCAGATAACTCTTGTTGGAAAAGCCGCAGTGGACCAGGTGTTCCCGTTCCAAACATCCCTGAACCTGATTGCATTTTCGAACCGGTTCCTGTACCGCCTTTCCCTCCGTCTCCGCCGGGTCCGCCTTGGCCGCCATCTCCGCCGCTTGGAGGGCCTCCTTGACCGCCGCTTGGCATTTCTCCTCCGCTTGGCATTTGGCCATTGGATGGAGGTGCCGTCATATTGCCATTTGAGGATTTACCATCGCTTGATGAGCTGCTGCTTGATGACTGATTAGGCGGTGCTTGAGTGTTATCAGAAGAAGACATTTCTTTTGAAGCGTCTTTGTTTGGCGCACCCTGGCCGCCGCCTGAATTTTGGCCTGTCAGCCGCTGGATTCCGTTATAGCCAAAAGCCAATTCCAAAACAGAGTTGGTTTGGCTGCTTCCGATATAAGGCCGCTTGCTTGCAGGGATATTGTCGACAATGAGCGGCCACGATAACGAAACGGCTGCTAATACGGCTAACGCACTTACCAGCGAAATGATTTTTTTCTTCACCGCGGCATTTGCCGCAATCAAATAGAACAATAGGAAGGCCGGTAAAATCATGTAAGCCTGCAGCATTTTTGTATTGAAACCTACTCCAACAACGAAAAATGCTGCTAACAGCCAGATCAGCTTTCCTTTTCTGATCGCTTTAAAGAGAAGCCATGTAGCCAGCAATAAGAAAAATACCAGTAATGCATCAACATTGTTTGTACGTGCTACAGCTACAGCAATCGGTGTACATGCCATGATGAAAGAGGCAATTCTTGCTGCTGTCTTACCGAATGTCGGTTTTATTAACAGATACATTAAAAGGACAGAACCTACACCAGCAAGTGCCTGAGGCAGGATGACGCTCCAGCCGTGCATACTGAATATAAGTGCGCTGATGGTTTGTATCTGGAACGTAATGGGCGGTTTATCAACCGTTATAAACCCCGCCGCGTCGAATGAGGCATAGAAAAAATTATGAAAGCTTTGCATCATACTTGTGACTGCAGCGGTGTAATAAGGATTCACCGTATCATCATTCCAGATGTTATAGATATTTAAGAATGCAGATGCGAGCAAAATGAGGATGAGGAAAATATCCAGCTCGCGTTTTTTCTTTTCCACGTGTTTTTCACTCCTTTTTGTCTAACTTGGGAATAGTGTAACAAGCAAATATGAATAAACTATTAATAAACAAAGACAATATTTTTGCCGAGGTCATTTCATGCCAATCATCCTATATACAGCTGGTTTCAAGCCCTTTCTCCAAATCGTAATCGGCGATGCGTTTTCTCAAAATAAAAAAGCCTTCCGGCACGCCGGAAGGCAAATGAATCACAATTTACTGGATCGGTTTCAATTTTGCTTCAATTTCAGCTCTTCGATGCTCAAGATATGGCGGAAGAGCAATCGTTTGGCCAAGCTCGTCAAGATTTTCATCTACCATAAAGCCCGGTCCGTCCGTTGATAACTCGAACAAAATGCCGTTCGGTTCTCTGAAATACAGCGCCTTGAAATAGTAGCGCTCCACAATGCCTGAATTGCTAAAGCCTTCCCGGCTGATGATCCGGTGCCACCCGGCAAGTTCTTCTTCATCTCTTACCCGAAATGCGACGTGGTGGACACTTCCTTTGCCTTGACGCTCGCGCGGAAGATCGTTTCTTTCTATTAAATGGATTTCCGTTGCAGCACCGCCTTCTCCTGATTCCAAAATAACGGCGGTTCCTTGCCCTTCGACTGGTTCACGGCTGATTTCTGTAAATCCAAGAATATTCGTCAATACGTGTAAGGTTGGTTCAGCATATGGCACAGTCAGTTCAACCGGCCCTAACCCGCGAAACGAAAATTCTTCCGGTATGCCGCTCTGTTTAACAGGCAGGCCATATCCTTTTCCTTCCTCATCAGCAGTCAGCACAAGTCGCTGCCCTTCATGATCTTGAAATGCCAATATGTCACGTCCGGCTCTTTTGGAGATGCCGCTGTGCGTTACTTGCTGCTCTTCAAAACGTTCTTTCCAGTAATGCAGGGCTTCTGTGCCTGGAACGCGCAATCCAATAGAAGAAATACTGTTTGTTCCCGCATGAAACGGTGCAATGCGGGGAATCTCGAAAAACGTCAGCTCAGTTCCCGGGTTTGCCACTTCATCTCCGTAGAAAAGATGGTACATTGTCGGTTCATCCTGATTGACGGATTTTTTGACGAGCTTTAATCCTAATACTTTCTTATAGAAATCCAAGTTTTTTTGTGCGTCGGCCGTTAATGCCGATACGTGGTGAATGCCGTTAACTTTCATATGCTGTCCCTCCAGGTTATTTTATCTCGATTTCGAGATATCATATCATAATTGTATATTTATTGTTCTAATAACAAAGTATTTTATTCGCATGAGAAAGTCAACATATCAGCTTCACCGAAGGTTCGTTCATTTTCTGAATTCTCACCTCCCCTCTGTACCGGCTAAAATCCTAATACAGAAAACACGAACTTTGTAAATAAAAATCATGAATTTTATTCGTTTATAGATCGTTAAAACAGGTATTTCCACAGTTTTATCTGCTGTACCTAAAGCAAATTTCGAAAATCAGAAAATTTATTTTATTTCACTTTTCTAAAATAGGGTTTACAATATGAAAAAATAGATTCTTCAACATGAAGCTTCAACATCATAGGAGGTTAAGGACATGCATACTGAAGACAACGGTTTGAAAAAAGAGATAGGCCTCTTGTTTGCCCTTACTCTTGTCATCGGAACCATTATCGGTTCTGGTGTTTTTATGAAGCCCGGCGCTGTGCTTGCTTATTCAGGTGATTCAAAAACGGCGCTATTCGCCTGGCTGTTAGGCGGTATTTTAACATTGGCGGGCGGTTTGACAATCGCGGAAATCGGAACGCAGATTCCAAAAACCGGCGGTCTTTATACGTACCTTGAAGAAGTGTACGGCGAGTTTTGGGGATTTTTGTGCGGCTGGGTGCAGATTATCATTTACGGCCCGGCGATTATTGGCGCGCTGGGTTTATATTTTGGATCTTTAATGGCGAATCTTTTCGGCTGGGGATCTGGACTATCAAAAGTCATTGGAATCATAGCAGTTCTCTTTTTATGCGTCATTAATATTATTGGTACAAAATATGGCGGTTTTGTCCAAACGCTGACAACGATCGGAAAACTGATTCCGATTGCCTGCATCATCATCTTTGGCCTTTGGAAAGGGGATCAGCACATCTTCACAGCAGTAAACGAAAGCATTTCCGATATGAACTTCGGGGCGGCTATTTTAGCTACGTTGTTTGCTTATGACGGATGGATTCTCCTAGCCGCTCTCGGCGGAGAAATGAAAAATCCCGAAAAGCTGCTGCCACGCGCTATGACGGGCGGATTATTAATTGTAACGGCGATCTATATTTTCATTAATTTTGCATTGCTTCACATCCTGTCAGCGAACGAAATTGTCACGCTTGGTGAAAATGCGACAAGCACCGCTGCAACCATGCTGTTCGGTTCAATTGGCGGAAAGCTGATCAGTGTCGGGATTATCGTCAGCATCTTTGGGTGCTTAAATGGAAAAGTGCTTTCTTTCCCGCGTGTTTCATTTGCAATGGCGGAACGCAAACAGCTTCCATTTGCTGAAAAACTGTCACATGTACACCCGTCGTTCCGCACACCATGGATTGCGATTTCTTTTCAAATTGCTTTGGCTTTGATTATGATGCTGATCAGCAACCCTGATAAGCTCTCAGAAATCTCCATTTTCATGATCTACATTTTTTATGTGATGGCCTTTTTTGCAGTGTTTATTCTCCGCAAGCGAGCAAAGGGAGAAAAGCGCGCCTACAGTGTTCCGCTTTATCCATTTATGCCAATTCTGGCAATCGCGGGCTCCTTCTTTGTGTTAGGCAGCACACTCATTACAGATACAATGAGCTGCGGATTATCCATCCTCATCGGCCTTGCCGGACTGCCTGTTTATTACGGGATGAAAAAACGAAAAGCAAGCTGATAAAACGGTTCCCTTGTTTAGGGAACCGTTTTTTGGTGAAACAGAAGATAAAAGTTGACAGGAAAAACACAACTTTTGATATACTTTTTACGTTAAGCAGAAAGTTTTTGCAAACTTGGGTCGTTTTTTAAAAGCGAAGTAGGTCAAAATAAGGAGACACGATTTATCGAAAAAGTCAAGATGCGTTTTTTTCGACTTTACCTGTTTTTTTTCGACAAAAGGCTATATAATAATTTGATGTGTGCATTGTTCATTCAAACTATGGAGGGTTTTTAATGATAAGAAGAAAAAAAGATAAGTTCTCACTCCTTTTAACAGAAATTGCAAAGAACATAGACGAAACTGCAGAATATTTTGTGAATTTTAAGGTCACTAACCAAACGACTCTTAAAGAATTTGCAGATACGTTAAAGGAATATGAAACAAAAGGTGACAATCATGTTCATGTCATGATTAAAGAGCTTAACAAAGCGTTCATCACTCCTATTGAGCGCGAAGATATCCTTCAGCTGACAAACAGCTTGGATGATGTGCTTGACGGAATCGAACATTTCTCTGCCATGATGGAGATTTTCTCAATTACTTCATCAGACGAGCATATCGATAAATTCAGCGGATACATCAGAGAATGTGCGAAAGAGATTTTGATTACGATCGAGCTGCTGGCAGAAAATCGCTTAAAGGATATTCAGCCTCACGCAATCAAAATTAAAGAGTATGAGCACAGCTGTGACAACTTGCACAGAAAATCATTAAAGAATCTTTTCGGAAATGAAACAGATCCAATCAAAGTCATTCAATATCGTGAAATATACGAAACGCTTGAAGAAATCGCCGACTCTTGTCAAAGTGTTGCCAATAATCTTGAAACCATCATTATGAAAAACGCGTAACGAGGGGTAAAAATGGATATTCTATTAATATTAACGATACTAATAGTCATTTGTGCTCTGGCGTTTGATTTCATCAACGGGTTTCATGATACGGCGAACGCAATTGCGACTTCGGTATCGACAAAAGCGCTGAAACCGCGCCATGCCATAATAATGGCGGCTGTGATGAACTTTATCGGAGCAATGACATTCACAGGTGTTGCCAAAACCATTACAAAAGACATTGTGGATCCTTATACGCTGGAAAATGGCTCAGTCGTGATTTTGGCTGCGTTAATCGCTGCGATTGCCTGGAACCTGATCACATGGTACTACGGTATTCCAAGCAGCTCATCCCATGCCATCATCGGGGCAATTGCCGGTGCGGCAGTAGCGGCAGCCGGATTTGCTTCATTAAATTATAAAGGTTTCATTAAAATCATTGAAGCACTGATCCTTTCACCGATTCTTGCTTTTGTCGTTGGGTATATTTTATACACCATCGTCAAGCTGATATTCAAAGACAGCAATTTGGCGAAAACGAACAAGCAATTCCGCAGAGTGCAGATTGTAACAGCTGCCCTGCAATCGTATACACACGGCACAAATGATGCGCAAAAAGCAATGGGTATTATCACAATGGCTCTCATCACAGCAAATTTACATACTTCTGCTAATGATATCCCAACCTGGGTGCAATTCGCCTGCGCAACAGCCATGGGTCTCGGAACATCAATCGGCGGCTGGAAAATCATCAAAACCGTTGGCGGAAAGATCATGAAAATCCGCCCGGTAAACGGTGTTTCCGCTGACTTAACCGGAGCAGCCATTATTTTCGGCGCCACGTTTATTCATTTGCCGGTCAGTACAACCCACGTCATTTCTTCATCAATTCTTGGCGTCGGTGCGTCACACCGGGTAAAAGGCGTAAACTGGGGTACGGCCAAGCGAATGCTCATTACATGGGTCATCACGCTTCCGATTTCAGCGACACTTGGTGCCATCGCCTACTTTATTTTAAATATGATATTTTAATGTCACACCGCTTCTGTCAAAGGAGCGGTTTTTTTGATGGAACAGGAAAACCATCCGGATCTCTCGAATACAATAAGCAGAACCTATTTCAGATGTGAGGGATTCGAATATGGTTTTATTCTTTCAGATCATGGTCTGGTGCATCGTGGCCGGACTGGGGTTATACGTGTATGCCACGTGGCGTTTCGAAGCGAAGGTCAAAGAAAAAATGTCCGCCATCCGGAAAACTTGGTATTTGCTGTTCGTTCTGGGCGCTATGGTATACTGGACATATGAGCCCACTTCCCTATTTACCCACTGGGAACGGTATCTCATTGTCGCAGTCAGTTTTGCTTTGATTGATGCTTTTATCTTCTTAAGTGCATACGTCAAAAAACTGGCCGGCAGCGAGCTTGAAACAGACACAAGAGAAATTCTTGAAGAAAACAACGAAATGCTCCACATGTACCTCAATCGGCTGAAAACATACCAATACCTATTGAAAAACGAGCCGATCCATGTTTATTATGGAAGTATAGATGCTTATGCTGAAGGTATTGATAAGCTGCTGAAAACCTATGCTGATAAAATGAACTTAACGGCTTCTCTTTGCCACTATTCGACACAGGCTGATAAAGACCGGTTAACCGAGCATATGGATGATCCGGCAGATGTACAAACACGGCTCGATCGAAAGGATGTTTATTACGACCAATACGGAAAAGTGGTTCTCATCCCCTTTACCATCGAGACACAGAACTATGTCATCAAGCTGACGTCTGACAGCATTGTCACGGAATTTGATTATTTGCTATTTACGTCATTAACGAGCATATATGATTTGGTGCTGCCAATTGAGGAGGAAGGTGAAGGATAATGGAAAGTGCGTTTCAAAACAGATGCGAGCCCAGAGCGGCGAAGCCGTTTAAAATCCTGAAAAAACGTTCAACCACCAGTGTCGCAAGCTATCAAGTCAGTCCGCATACAGCAAGAATCTTCAAAGAAAACGAACGGCTGATTGACGAGTATAAACGAAAAAAAGCATGATCACACTAAAAGGACAAGGGAAAACAGCTCTTGTCCTTATTCCTTTTCTTAAAGGGTTACATATAATAAATACAAACAGAGGATAATGTCAGGTGATACAGTGAAAAAATTGGTGAGACGTGTGAAGTTTGTTGATTACGGAAGGTTTGGGCTTTCCGGGTACTCGCTTCGGGTGAGGGAGCGCAGTGCTGGAATTATTAAAAAGTTGAAGAAGAAAAAATAAATCCCGGAGCGGCTCCGGGATTTTTTATGGTCTTTGATCAGCTTAATTGCGCTGCGATCTTCGCTTTCGTCGCAGGCCCATAGATACCGTCAGCAGTTAGACCGTTAACAGACTGAAAACGGGCAACTGCGTCAGCTGTTTTCGGTCCGTAAACGCCGTCAATTCCGTTGTTAACAGCGCCTTTATCAGGGTAAAAATACAGAGCCGCAAGTGCTCGTTGCACCTGAAAGACGTGTTCTCCTGAGGTATATGGTGTTGTCAATTGAATGATACCATCTGGGAGCGGATACAACTCGGGTTCTTCAGCGGACGATGGAGCACTTACAATTAATACTTGACCAACGCGAATAAGATTCGGGTCTTCGATATTGTTCCACTCTTGCAGCTGAGCAACCGTAACACCAAATGCTCTCGCTATGGATGTAAGCGTGTCGCCCTGTTTCACGACGTAAGTTTGGCTGCCGCCTCCTCCAATTCCTGCTTTGAACGAATCCCACGTATCTAACAATTTTCGCGGACATTCCTTCCCTGACCAATACTTATGAGGGACGACATTGGCGAGACTGATATTATGTTGAGCCATTAATGTTTTGATGAGCCACTGGGCATTTGCTGTTGCTTTTGCAAAATCGCCATCGGCATTTTCGCAAATTTCAATTCCAATAGAAGCCCGGTTGCCGCTGCCATTTCCGTCTCCCGCATGCCAGCCGTTTTCATTTAAAGGCAGATGCTGATAAATTTCTGTATCATCAACTGTAAAATGCCAGCTTGTCGTCGTATCAGGATTTTTCAAATAGCGGGCATGCGCTGCAGCATCTGCTCCTACTGCGGTATTCGCTGTGTTGTGCACCGTAATGTAAAGCGGCGTCATTGCGTAGCCTGGACGGTTATTTGCGCCAACCGGAATAAAGTCTTGAATAATGTTAACCATTTTCATCTCTCCTTATTTCGTCAGATTATTGTCCCTTAACAAGTCGCGCTGTTTTTTCCCTTTTTCTGTTACATAGTTGTTTTTAAACCAAGCGGCAAGTGTCGTTCCAATTGTAAATGCGATGGAACCGGCTGAATAAAGAGCGTCAGCGAGCTGATTGACCTGCTCCTCCTGAATGTCCAATGGTGATTTGTCGAGCATCAGCATGGTCTGGTTGATTAAAGCAATTAAAAGAAGCACCGTCCTGATGACCGTGCCCTTGTCAAACGTGTTCATAAAAATCCCCCTTTAATGCTGCAGCAGGCTGTACATAATGGCGATGGCTCCGCCAATGATGCCTGTAGACACTGCTGTAATGATGGCACCTGTGATGGTGCGTTTAATCCACGTGGTGTTTTCTTCAATTTTGTTTAATTTTTCGTTCAGCGTCATGATTTGCTGGTCTTGCCGGTCAGACACGCGTTCTAATGCGGAAACCCTCTGCTCAAGTGCTTTGTGCTCGCCTTTCATGTCTGCTAAATCCTGCTGAAACACATTCACGTCTGCCTCTTGCTGCATCTCTCACTCCTCCTTCACATGCAGATCACCTCCCTTCCGAGGGCCGAGACTATTATGAAACCGCGGTCCCTTTTACCGAAAGAGTACCGCCGGTGATACTGATAATCTCCATGATGATCTCCTTAAACCCTTTAATATCAAAGGCCCATGCCTCAGCTTTTCCTAATGTACTGGAGGCAGTGGTAGCATCATCAGTTTTCACGCCTCTGATCGGCAGTTTCTGTCCTGACACCGATTTGCCCCAAAATTTGACTTCGCTCATTTCTGCTGTGCCGTAGACTTCAACGAGTAAATGCGCGGCACCGTCAACAGGTAAAGCAGCCCCCTCGCCGGCGGACTCTGCATTTTCATGAAAGACAAAGTCAAATGTTTTGCGAGCCTCGACTTTCAGCCGTCCATCGTGTGTTTGATTCTCCGCAAAGTCAATCTGTAAAGGCGTTTTTTCATTGACACGCACATCCATCTCACCCGCACCGACTGATTGGTATAATACAAACTCAGATTGCTGAAGATTCCCGTTCACATAGCGGAAACGGTAATAGCGTTTAGAAAGATATACCCAGTCCGTCGCTGTCAGGACGCCTGCTGCGACATTAACTGCTGCTGTCGTTGCCCAAACATTGTTGTTGTCGCTTTCTTCTATAAAGAGCGTACCTTCACGATCTGCATACGCCCAGCCCTTCACTTTCGAAATCAGAACTGCGCCAAGCCTGTCCTGCCCGAGCTGACTATATGCCTCAGTCGCCTTTAAGGAAGCATTTGTTAAAATCTCCGCTACGCCTGACAAATTCGAAACAGGTGTCACAAAATCATTTTTTCCTCCTCGATAGGGCTTTACAGCGCCAGCTTTTCCAGTCCTATCGAGAGGAAATTCATATTGATACTTCACCATCTTCATCCTCCTTTGATCTAAAAACAGGCAAAATAAAAAAGCCTTACTACATGGCTTTACCGGTAATTTCTTTATACTGGTCAGCTGTGATCAGCTTTTTGTTCACACCCTCTGCCAGATCCTCAATTGAACAGTCTTTATATGCTAATGCTTGTTTTACCATATCTGCTGTCGCCCACTCATAATAAAGGGCTAGCACCCAATAATTCATTCAGCATAATCCCCTTTCAAAGAAAGTATTGAAAGCTTTATATCTGCCAGCTCGCTTCCCAAAGTTTTGTTCAGTTCTTCAAGCTGCTTGCGTGCCAGCTTTTCTTGTGACAATTCTTGAGCGAGAAGCTCCACCTGATCAGGCGGCTCGTACGGCGGGTTTTTTTGCAGCTCTTCCCACCAGGTTTCGAGTTCTTTTTGTGTTGGGATGGGCGAGCGCAGGTTCCATTCAGCTATATAAGACCCTTCCCCGTCATTCTGAACGATAAAATCTTTTGTTGGATCTGCATTGGGGTATTTAAACATGATTGCTTCTGCGATCATCATTTTGCCTCCTATCTTATACTGTAGGATAGTTAAGTCCTCCAAGTTCTTGGACGTCTATATAGTTGTATAGCTCGTTAAAATCGGATACACCTCTTCTATCATCACCGCTATAATTGCAATAACAATAGATCTCTATATAGTCACCTTTGTTCATAGGAACGGTTACATTACCATTTAATCCAAGGTACATTTCATTTTGCTTATCAACAAAGTCCCCTCTCTTATGGTCAATTGGTTTATACAATGATCCATTTAGATAGAGTTTCAGATGAAAATTGATGTAAGCCGGTGTATTTATCATATACAGCCCAACTCCTACTAGAAACATTCCATCGTTAGGAGCAACGAATCTACTATTATTTGTGTCAAAAGCATTATGACTATCTTTTATTTTGCGTTTAAACTGAATTTTTGTATGGTTAGCTTTATTTAAATATTGTATGCTGTTGGCCCGAATATTGGCATGTGCAAATCCAGAAATTTTATGCCAAGCTGTCCAGCCTGTACCAGCCCACCAATGGCGGATCCAAGTCCCAACATGATCATAGCTTCCACTAGTTGTGTCTGCATTTCCATAAAAATACTGAGTAAAGCGATAATTACTATGCTTTTCATTTTTTACAATGCCATAGGTAAGTGGGTAACCGGTAGCGTTATTAGCTCCTATATCCATGAATGTGATACCAGCTGGGTAATCATTTCCGCTTATTCTCGCATCTTGGATTACATTTGTTCCTGTTAAAACAGTTAATTTTTGATTAGAATAATTTGCATCAACATAGTTTTTAGCATCATCTAAGGCTTTATCTGCTTTAGTTTGTGCACTTGCCTCGGTCTCGATCTTATTCCATCCTTTAAACACGCCATCTGTATGAATCGTTGCCATCCAAAAGGTTCCGTCGAAACTTCTAGATGCAAAAATTGTTTTTCGGCCGCCACCTCCTGTTTCAATAACATCATAGTTATACCATGATCCATCTCCCAAAACAGGATTGTTTATTATGACATTCCCTACTGCATAATAAAAGCCAGAGGGCAGCGTTAATAAGTCAGTTCCATCTGGGATTTTAGTCCGGCAGCCCTGAGTATCAGTTAATTTATATAGCTGTGCATTATTCCATTTGTCTTTATCGGATGTTGTTACATGGATATCTGTTTTATTGGCATGTTCATCTATCTTTGACTGCGCTCCCGTTATAGACTCAATTTGATACCAATTGATCGCACTATCGTTAGCGTTATAGAAAAACCACCAAGCATTACCTCCCACATCCACAGCATACCCCATGCCTATTCCTAGCTGACCGACCAATTGCATACCTCGAAGACTTGTGTTTGACGGGTTATCTGTGACCGCATTTGTTCCATAGAAAGTAACAGTCCCAACATCTTTGAGCGAATCATAAAAAGATCCAGATGACAGGTTAATCTTTTGTGTCCCATTATCGGCAGTTACTTTAAATAACTGTCCCAAATTCCATTTGTCTTTATCGCTTTTATTTACATGTATTTCAGTTTTTTCTTCATGGCTCCTCACCTTAAATTGAGCGCCTTCTGAAGTTTCTAATTGAACCCAATCAGTCCAGCCGGAATCATTCAGGCTTTTTCGCCATGTACCTCCTTCATAATCCATTGCCAAAGCTTCTCCATAAGATTTGTAGCCAATATACAATCCTCTAGTGGCAAACGGTGGGGTATTGATTCCCGTCTTATCAGTATAAAAGAAAAAGGTTTGATCCAATTCTTCAACAATCTTGTGAAAATCCAGACCGTTTTGGATGCTTGCTAGATATTTTCCTTTTTCATCAGTTAGCTTAGTTAATTGTGCGTTGTTCCACTTAGTCCTCTCACTAGATGAAATGTGTATGATTTCATCTGAAATATGCTTGTCAAAATCCTTCTTCGCCGCCTGCTGCACATTGTCCACATTCCCCAGCCCGATTTGCGCCTTTGTTGTGTTGTGGGGGTTGTTCATGTCGTTTTTGTGGGCGGCCAGGTCTGTGTGGGCGTCTTTTATGCCTTTTTCCCAGCGGTTGACGTCATCTTCGTTGATGGGGTCGTCCGGAAGCCAGTCTGTTTTTTCTTCGTATGCCATGTTTACACCACCTCAAAAGTAAATCTGAAATCGAGTGTTCTGTTTTCGCTGACGTCCAGGTCAGTCTTTCTCTCTGTAATGACGTTGCCCAGCTCGTCAAAAATTTGTACCGTTTCGATATGCTTAATGTCTTCCTCACGTTTTGTCAGAACGGTGACGGTCGCACCGTCAATGGCGAGCTCTACTATTTCTGTTTTTTGGCCGTTGAGCAGCACGTGATCGATTCTGCTTTTTAGATCAGCCGCTGTACGTTCTCTGTATATGGTTGAAATCAAGTTAAAACCACCTCATTGTTGTTAAGAGTGACAGAATAACCGACCTTGAGTTCACTGGCCGTTCGGTATCTGCGGTGATTCAGGATGACTGTATCTTTGATTTGCAGCGTCTCATTCAATCCGCCTCTGAGCGTATACGCCAAATGAGCGGGTTTCATGTTTTCTATGGCTTCGATCAGCTCATTCATGTGCTGAAGGTCATCAACATTGATATCCACGTTAAAGCGGTATTCACCGGGAAGCAGGCGGACCTGTGCAGACGGGTTTTTCAAGAAACGGTTTACCGCCTGCTCAATGGCCCTATATGTGATTGGCGGGATGTTCGACATTTTGGAAATGAGCCGCAATCGTCTGATCTCATCTGTGTCGCCTGATTCACGCGGTACGTTTAAAATCTTTTCCCAGCGGCTGAGCCCCCATGTCGCCGTCGGTACGAATAACTGATCCGTCAGATCAAATATGCTGTTATTCTGTTTATCAAACTCAGGCGCTTCCGCTTTCAGCAGCTCGGCCATTTCTTTAAGGCTGGTGAGAAACGGCGGCAGATAAGCTGTCATGTCATCTTGTTTGCTCAATAATCTTCACCTGCCCAAGCTTAGGAATTTCCACGTTGCTCAGCACCAGATTTTCAGACGTGCCGTTGATTTGAATATTGGAGTAGTCACTGACTGATGGTGAATTATAGACGATATTGTTAATTTGAGAAAGGCGGATAACGTTGTCTTCAAACGCCATTTTTTTAAAGAGGTTTAAAACACCTTCCTCAATTTCCGACTTCACTTCATCAATTGAGTGATTGATCTCAGGCAGCACTTCGGCAGAAATCTCAACTTCCTTCCAGACCGCGCTTTCCACCGTGACAACGGCTCCGATTGGCGCCTGTCCCTCTCCCTGTCCTGGTTCAGGGTCGATATAATCTTTCACTTTTTGAATTAAAATAGGAGAAGCGGGCTCAAGATTCGCATTGGTGACGACAATTTTGACCGTGCCTTCACCGTTCCAAAGCGGGAAGATCTTTGCCTTTCCCACACCGTCCACTTCCTCAGCCCACTCTTTATAATGCATTTTATTGGCACTGACGGCCTCACGCCGAACCCTTGTAAAATACCGTTCTCGCAAGCTGTCATCTCCCTCTTCCTCGCGCCCCGGAATCAGGATTTCTTTGACAATGGCCGTTTCTAAACCGGGAATGGTATCCAATGACAGTAAATTGCGTCCGGTCAGATTGGCGTTTCCCGCTTCACCAGGTGTTTCACAGATGAGCGTCCCGTCTGCCGTATATTGAAAATAAAGATTATCCACGTAAAAGCGGGAGCCGACAGGAATAGTAACTCCAGATGTAAACTCTCCCGCTCTGACCGCCTTTGTCGCGGCTGTCCGTTCAATTCCCGCTTCCGCTGCACGCCTGTCTAAAAATTCGCCTTGTGCGGTATCAGAAAAAACTAGCTCAAGCACAGTATCCAGCCATATATAAGACTTCGCAAGCTCGGCCGCCGCCGGGGCTAACGCATTATAAATGACGCTGCCTTCTCTTGTGTCAATATCTGCGGAAATGCTGTTCAGCATACGCTCCATAATCGCTTCAAAAGTCTGATCTTCAAACATGTTCGCCAATCACCTCCTCAATCTCAAGCGTTCCTTCATCCGTCTCCACCACGAAGGACACATGAAACGCGTCGCCTTGTTTTTCAATCTCAAAATCTGTTACAGCCGATATCCGGTCATCATAAACCAGCGCCTCTTCTATCAGTCTCGGAATCTCCATCTTTTTATACGCATCAGTCGTCTCATGATCTGTCAGCACGTCCTGAAGCTCGTTTCCGACATTATGGCTGTATATGGAATATGCATAGCGTTCTGTCTGTAAGGCGATATACACGAACTGCCTGATCGCTTCAAGCCCGGTAATCAGCTCATTCGTAATTCTTCCGTTTTCAAAATCTATTTTGTACGTTTGCGAGGTTTCAATGACTTCGCTCTCAACTTCAATATCTTCAAACTCCACTTCTGGTGTCAGGGCCATGATGCCCACTCCTTTTACATGCTAAATAAAAACCCCTTCGTACTGAAGCGGTTTTGTCTATACCTTATCTAAAATAAAAAACGATTGCCCGCCAGTC
Source organism: Bacillus sp. 9.4 (assembly GCF_055486415.1). NCBI lineage: Bacteria > Bacillati > Bacillota > Bacilli > Caryophanales > Bacillaceae > Bacillus > Bacillus sp. 9.4. The sequence continues at coordinate 638,910 of NZ_JBVFMU010000002.1, forward strand.
AGAGCCGCGGTCATGAGGCGATCCCCCGGCTCGAGTGCATCGTCTCCTCCGGACTGCATTCGTTTTGGGATAATGATGGCGTCTTCCGGTATGATCAGTTTGCTGTTTTCTTTTAATTTGATTTCCACAGGAGAAACCGAAACGACTTCAGCCGGGAGCAGTTCTACCGGAGACTCAGCGTCAACTGCGCCGACTGCCAAATGTTTTATAGCCTCACTTAATCTCATCAGGAAACTCCTTCCGGCATCGTATTCTTTTCGACAACATCGATCGTCATCGTATGTTTCGTTCCTTTAAATTCATGCCGGTCCGTATCTACCCAATAGGTTTTCTTGATGCCGGCCTCTGGAATCGAAATATAGACGGGCAAGCCGCTCTGCACTTCCGGGATGCCCACTGCCTGAATATTTTTCAGTTCTTTTTTCACGCCCTTTTTTTCAGCAAGGCGTACATCTGCCCGCTGCTGAAGCTGTGCCTGGTTGATGTCATCCGTGACCGTTTCCGTATATTGAAGCACACCGTATTTATTTAAGCCTGAACTGTCCTTAGCAGAGGCTTTATATGTCTTATTGTCCTTTTGCCGGCGAAGCACCACCCGAGTAGCAGTGTCGTTTATAGAAGTGCTGTATTGGTAGCCTGTGATATTGACGCCCGTTTCAAGCACCCATACCTCTGACGGATCTGGCCAAGCGCGCAGACCGAGCTTTCCTTTTTCCGAATACAGCTGGTAATGTCGTCCTGTCTGGCTTTTCGTCTGTTTCAGCGCTTTTAATATGATGTCATACAATGTCGTATCATTTTTAATGACAAGACTTTTGATCGTATGGCCTGTGTTTGTGATCGAGGTTGTCGGTATCTGGAAGTCACTAGCAATCCTTCTGATGATCTGGTCGGCCCGCTGATTGAAAAACACGTACATATCCTGGTTTTTGACCAGGTACTGAAGCATGTCATAAGCGCTGAAGGCAAGCGTATGCTCGTCCGGGGTTCTTGCAAAAACAATGCCCCGAAACAGCTCTTTTCCCTTCCATTTAAACAAGACCGTATCTCCTTCTGAGACACTGTAATACGTCTGGTCGCCCTGTTTGGTGACGATGGTCGCTTCAATGGAGCGCGGCGCCTGATAACGATGGCCCTCAAGCGATACGCTTTCAGCAACCAGCTCAAGCCACTCTGTGTCTTTAATGACGAACAGTTCTATCATCATACATACATCACCTGTTTCATTGCGGTATCTTTAATTTTTGGCCGGGAAAAATCCAGTGGCCCGGCTGCCTGATGTTCCGTTTGCTTCGTTTGATCATTGCTGTTTTATTGGCGTTCCAAACTTTGCCCCATTGAGTACTGTTCCCGTAAAATCTGCCTGCAATGTCCCATAGCGTGTCTCCCTTTTTCACTGTGTACGTCTTCGGCGCAGCCTTCGACGGACGTTTTGCCTTTGTTTTTTTCTTCTGCTTGATTTTCCGCGGGGAAGCGGTTTTGTATTCTTTTAGCACAATATCAAAATCCCGATCACCTATTTCATTGTCTCCCTCACTATATTTAAGGCTTTCAATACTGCATGTCATATTAATTTTTGTTCCCGTAATTAAAAATTGAACAGGCTTTTTTGCCTTCATCCATTTTTCAATTTTCGCAATGGCATTTTCCGGAGACGGGAGATTTTGATATTCAGCTATCGGCGTATACTTTTTTGGAAAAAAAGAAGAAAATGAAATTTCTTTTGCTCCGGGTTCTTCAATAAACGTTAGTTCACCCAATCCCGTTATCTTTACTGAGTCATTTTGTACACTATTCGCTATATCAATCGCTTCAGGAAGAACCGGGAATCGCAGCTTTTCTTTCCCCTGTGATATCCAAAATTCATAGATAGACTTAGTCAAAAGCCACGACCCCCTTTGTTCCGGTGTTAATGTCTTTTTGTAATTCATCAAGTAATGCCTGCTTGATTTTCGCAACCAGGCCATCCGCATCCTGTCCATTATGGAAATGCTGATCGCCGTTAAACTCAATCTTTATTTCTTTCGTTCCGGCTGTTTGTATCGTTTGCCGTGTACCGGATGTAACTGCTGAAACTTGTCCTGAAGAAAGCTCAGACTGCTGGGATTGAGACGGATCTGTCACTTCCATACCAAGAGCTTGCGCAGCTCTCTGAAGGAGGTAGCGGCCGCGGATGCCTCGCTCCTCCGGAATGATCCATTCCCGCTTGTTTCCTTCTCCGACACGGGCAATTTGTTCTTTTGTAATCAGCCCGCCGTTTGCGTAACCGACATACGGTCCGCCATGATTCAGGCTTTTAATACCCGGCACATTGTTGATTGATCCATATCTGCTTTTAATGTAGCCGATCGCAGCAGCTGCGTTGTGAATCGGGTTTTTAATGTTACCCATCCCCGGTGCTTTATGGTCATTAAAGGTGCTTGGGATCGTCTGCATCAGCCCTTGCGACGGATGCCCCGCTTTTGCGTTGCTGTCCCACAAGTTAATTGCATTCGGATTGCCTCCGGATTCATGCTGCGCAATCGTCATGAGTCCCGGAAGCCAGCTCATCGGTGTCTTGGTGGCCATGAGAGCAGCCATAATCCATTGTTTTACGTTCCCGCCCATGGCTCCCATTCCGGAATAGGCAGCCGCCAGTGATCCGGCTTGTTTTTCAGCATATTTCTTTACATCTACTGAGCCAAGGCCTTTGACAACACCAATTGAAGCAAAACGCCCCAAGCTCATCATGACACGGGAAGGTGAATGGATATCTAGCTCCTCACGGAAAGCCTGCTCCACTCTCTTGGCCATATCCTTTGCTGCTTGTTTTACTTCACTGGATTTAGAATTCATGCCTGTCACAAAGTTACCGATCAAGCCTGAACCCCAGCTGTTGGATGTGTCTTTGGAACGCAGGAACGGCTTGTCAACATGTGAGCTTACATACTGCGCTGTCCCTGTTTGGGTCGAGTTCTGTCCTTGCGCAAAGCCTTTGACCGTACCTGTCCCCCATGATGACGATTTATTTACAGTAGCTTGGTACGGCGTTTTAACTTTTGATTGCAAAAAGCCGTCCGTTCCGGTTGCAGTGCCGTTTTGGCCCTTGGCATACCCGCTTACCATTTGTTTACCGTAATTTGGTGAAGCAGAAATCATTTGTGTAAATGGCGTATTGATGTTTTTCTTTTTCCAGTCTTCCATTTTGACCGGCTGATCGCTGATGCCTTTACCAAAGCCTTCTGAAAATTGCTGTCCGAGTGTGGATGCTTGGCCTGTAAGATTTGCAGTGTTCATTGCTGGGGAGGCTGAGCCTGATAGAGGACTGACAGCTGCTCCTCCTGAAACAGATGCTGGACTTCCGCCAGAAGACGAAGCTGCTCCCATATCGTCTACAACTTGCATACCCAGCTTAGACGCCGCTTGTGAAAGAAGCATCTTCCCCCGGCCTCGGTTGTTATCAACCGGGATAACGAATTCCTTGCCGGCTTCACCGATCCACGAGATGGTTGGTTTGGTGATGTAGCCGCCTGTGGCATTTTTATCCGGATCCTTACCTTTATTCGGATCACCGCCGCCGGTTACAAAATTAATTACTTTACTAGCTACGCCGCCAGCTTTATCCCAGATTTGCTTCACCCAGCCGAACGCTTTAGAAAAAGCATCTGAAATCGCTTCTCCCACCTTTGTAAGAGGTTCTTGAATATTCTTTTTAAACCAGCCGCTCAGGCCTTTCCAAATGTTCTTAACGGTGTCTATCGCTTTTTTGAAAGCATCTGAGATTCCCTTGCCTACATCTGAGACTGTATTTTTGACCGGGTTCCAAACTGTATCCATGAACCATCCCGATACCGTACTGAAAACACTCTTAATCTTATTCCAAGCACCGGTCATTTTATCCCAGATTGTAGTTGCCGCTCCTATTACAGCAGATTTGACTGGCCCCCACACATTACTCATAAACCATGAAGCAACTGTACTGAACACATTTTTAATCGTCGTCCATGCATTTACGATTTTAGACCATATTGCTGTTGCTACACCCACAACTGCTGATGAAACCGGCGTCCAGACATTGTCCATAAACCATGTTGATACAGTACTGAATATCGTTTGGATCGTTGTCCAAGCATTCACGATGTTGGACCATATGCTTGTTGCTACACCCACAACTGCGGTTGACACTGGCGTCCAGACATTATCCATAAACCATGTTGATACAGTTCCCCAAGTATCCTGAATGGCTGACCAGGCATTTTGCGCACCCTCTGTGATGCTGTTCCATGTATCTTCTAGAGCGCCGGCATCAATTGCCTTACCTAAACTTTCACCGCCGAAAGTACCGGCAATTCCTCCTACAACACCGCCAATAGCAGTCCCGACTCCCGGCACAACGCTTCCAATAGCCGCTCCTGCAGCGGCTCCTGCTAAACCTCCGCCGGCTGAACCTACTTTTTCACCAGCATTATTCTTATTGATACCGGCTAAGTCAGTAAGGGACAGTATTTCGCCTAATCCCGGTATTCCTTTTGCAGCTCCTTTTAAGCCCTTTAGTCCGCCTTTTAAGCCTTTTGATTCACCCAATGTTTTCAGAAGGCCTGAAAAACCTTTGCCTGCTGCTCCTTTAGCAGATTTAGGTGTATTCACAGGATTTGTTTTATTCCCTTTTGTTGATGAACCGTTTCTATTTTTGACTTTTTTGCTTTTGCCTGTACTGATTCCGGCACAGCAGCAACCACAAGCCCCGCCCCATTTGCCGCCTGACTTTTTCGATTTTGAACCTGAAGATTTTTGGTTCATAGAAGGTTTTTTAGTGCGGTTTGAATTGTTAGAAGTTGAGTTCTTTGTATTGGCTTTTGAAGCTTTTTGTTTGCCTTTGCTTCCGCTGGATTTGCCGCCAAACAACCCGCCAATATCCAGATTCCCCAGCTTCTCAGCAATGCCTTTTATAATTTTTTCAAAAAACTCTCCCACTTTTTCAATAATTTTATCAGGGCTGAATTTCTCGAATTTCTTGGCGATTTTTGAAACAATGTTATCAACAAACTTTTCTGCTTTATTAGCGATTTTATCCGGGTTCAGGAAATTAAATTTCTCTGAAATTTTGTCAACAATATTTGTTACAAAGTCTTCCGCTTTAGTAATAATGGCGTCTGGACTGAATTTGCTGGCGACATCATCTGCTTTTTTCATAAAGGAATCTGTAAACTTGTCAAGCTCGTTTAAAATCGTTTCCGGGCTGAATTTACTTACGACATCGTCCACTTTTTTCATGAAGGAATCTGTAAACTTGTCAAGCTCGTTAAAGATTGTTTCCGGGCTGAATTTACTTACGATATCATCCACTTTTTTCATGAAGGAATCTGTAAACTTATCAAGCTGCTTAAAAATCGCTTCTGGACTGAATTTGCTTGCGATTTCATCCACTTTTTTCATAAAGGAATCTGTAAACTTGTCAAGCTGCTTAAAAATCGCTTCTGGACTGAATTTACTTGCGGTTGCATCCACTTTTTTCATAAAGGAATCTGTAAACTTGTCAAGCTGCTTAAAAATCGTTTCTGGACTGAATTTACTTGCGATTGCATCCACTTTACTCATGAACGATGTTGTGAATTTATCCAGCTGCGACAAAATCGTTTCTGGACTGAATTTCGTCGCAATTGCGTCCACTTTACTCATGAACGATGTTGTGAATTTATCCAGCTGCGACAAAATCGTTTCTGGACTGAATTTACTTGCGATTGCATCCACTTTACTCATGAACGATGTTGTAAATTTATCCAGCTGTGACAAAATCGTTTCTGGACTGAATTTCGTCGCAATTCCGTCCACTTTACTCATGAACGATGTTGTAAACTTATCCAACTGTGCCAGAATCGTTTCTGGACTGAACTTCGTTGCAATTGCGTCCACTTTACTCATGAACGATGTTGTGAACTTATCCAGCTGCGACAAAATTGTCTCTGGACTAAACTTTGTGGCGACTTCATCCACCTTATTCATGAACGATGTCGTAAATTTATCCAGCTCTGTTAAGATTGTTTCCGGGCTGAACTTTGTGGCGATTTCATCCACCTTTTCCATGAAAGAAGCAGCAAATTTGTCCAGTGCTGTCAAAATCGTTTCTGGATCAAACATGCTCGCAATATCTCCTGTATTTCCTCCTGATGAAGGCGCTCCTTTCTCGGAGGGACCTGAGCTTCCCATGCTGTCAATTCTTTTCTGCAATGAATCCAGCTTATTTGACACCCTGTCATTAATAGCGAGCTCAAGTTTGTTGTCTTTTCCTGTTAAGGCATCAATACCAGCAGAAATACGACCGACTGTTTTCATGACGTGATCAATCACGCGTATCGTAACAGAGTAACCATTTTTAAGTGCAGTTTCCATATAGCGCTGTATTTTTTGCACAGCCGGCAACACTTGATCTTCTGCACTCAGCATAATCGTAAAGCCTTTAAAACCTGCCACGAGCTCTCTTAATCGTTCAAACTTTTCGGTTGCTTGGTCACTAGCATCTATTTTTATAGATACAGATGACGGCAATCTCTGCAATTGAACATTAACCTGCTGAATGACACTGCTGGCTTTATCCTCAGTTGAAATGGAGATCATTTGGGCGCCAAGCTTTTTCTTTAATGATTTTTGTATGCGATCAATTGTCCTTAATACAGTTTTGCTTTCTTTTCGAACATCAATAGCGCTTTTTCGCTGCACCATTTTTCTATACTTTTCAAGTGCTCTAAACCCATTCTGGATCTTTCTTAACTTTTTACTTACACGGTCTTCCATTTCAAACCTTGCTGTCAGCTTTGCCAATTACGATGCCCCTCCTTTCTTTGCTTGTTTTTCAAGGAGATCGAGCTTATATCCGATCATTCCATACAACAGCGCTTTATAGTTTCTGGGCGCTTCGTAGAGCGCCAATAAATCTGATGGGGAATAGTGAAGCTCGTGCATCGCATAGTAGAGATACACGGCTTCTTTATGCCCATCCTTGATTAGTTTTTTGCTTCTTCTTCCAGATCCTCTAATTCATCTTCAAATCCATTAATCTCAATCGCTTTGTTTAACCAGTTCGCATACTCGCCTCCAACTGAGAGCACGCGTTTCGCAACTTCTACCGGGTCAGCCGTTTTGTAAGCTTCTCGAAGCTCTTTTGAACGGAAGTCCGGATAAACGGTTGATTCAACTGCGATTCGGGCATAAAAGCGTTGGCTGTCTAAATCTTTTACACGGCCTCTGCCTTTGACATTTTTATACGTTGTTGTTTCTTTCTCCAATTCATCAATGCGCTCCGTCGTGATCGCTTTAAAAATAAATGGCACGATGTTCCCTTTTTTATCAACAAAACGCTTTGAGATTGGCACTTTGATTTCCTCAGCTTCAATTGTTTTTCCCGGCATAAAAAAGGAAAGATCATATACGTTTTCGTTCTTCTCGCTCATGTAAAAAACTCCCTTGTCTATTGTTTAGTTTGATCCTGTAAAAAAACAGACCTTTCTGAGAAAGGTCTGCGTATGCGCCTTTTATTAAAACGTGTCAGACAGCTTTTCAGGGACGTCGAAGTCTTCGAATGTAAATGGAACTTCTTCCTCTAACGCTTCTGAATCGACATCAAGGCTTGCGATTTTGGCAGAGTCAAAGTTGACGTCGTACAGCGTGACTCGCTCTGTGCCCCGGCCTGAGGATTGATCATCCAGCACGGCTTGGAGTGTGAAGTATGGGTCGCTGCCTTTTTTGACATAGTCCATCATCAGGATCACGAATTTTGATGTGACTTTATAAAACGTTGCTGTTCCAGTTCCGTTTGCCCCTGTTGTTTTATGGCCTGTCATGCGGCGGCCCATAATGTTGACTTCGGATTTGTTTTTCTCAACGTTTGCTTCAAATGTTTTGATGTGCGCCATTTCCTCACCATCGAGAAATAAGCGGCCTTCTTTTCCTGAGATTGTGTTTTGTGCTTTTAATGCCATATTAGTTTACCTCCACATTAAAGTAGAATTTTTCTGCTGCGTCGACAGGCTGAACAGCCAGGTCAATCAAGAAGCCGTCACGATCTTCATTCATTGAAATTGTGATATCTTCATCGGAATCAAAGCCAGTGATGCCGCCCGCATCCTGAAGCGTTGTCATGTATTGCGTGATCATCGTTTTTACATACTGCAGTCCGTCTTCAGATGCCGGGATATCGCTTCCGCTGCCTTTTCTTGATTTAATTAAGGCTTTCAGCTCGCGTGTTAAATCATTATTCACAGCATCCAGGACACGAACGATTTTGTTCTTCGCAAATTTCTTGTTTTTCTCAGCTGTGAACGTCACGAGTGAGTTAATGTCCTTTTCTACGCTGACGGATTTGTCACGGGCGTCGAATGTGAATAAAAATTCACCTTTGCCCAGACGTTCAACAATCGTATCGTGGTCGAGGCGGTGTAACACATCAACGGCGCCTTCGTATTCTACAAATGTGAGTGATTGGTTAAAGGTTGCTCCTGCACTCGCTCCAGCTACCCAAGCTGTTGCTTTGTCCGGTGTAACTTCCGTGCCATCTTCAAGCAGCACACCCTCAGTTACGTTGATGATGCCTTCATAATCACCGGCATAATTGGCTGTGACGCCTTGCACTTTTTGTCCTTGGCCGTCGCGCAGGCGTTTAATGAAAGCAGCAAACGTCGCCTTTAACTGGTCACCTTCTGCAACAGGCAGCGCAATCACATCAAAGCTCTCCGTTTCAGCCGCGGCTAAGAAATCTGTATAGTCGGAGTTGACAGGGGCTTTATCCGTACCGCCGGATAAACGGATGCCCGCGGATGCATTCAGCGTCTCAGCTGCAGTGTCTCCTTCTGATCCAGTGAGAGGAATCGTTGAAGAAAGATCGCCTGTTCCGGTAAAAGTGACATAGCCGTTAGCTGTTAATTCTTCAGCCTTTTTGACAGTCTGTTTATCAACCTCTGATTCGTCCATATATGTTGTCACATCGAAAGAATTAGCATCCAGCACATTTTGATTGATGCGGATGATAATGTCATTTCCTTTTGTTCCGCCATATACTGCAGTTGCTTTGACGCCTTCAGCAATATCAGCAGACGCTCGGACACCTTCGGTTAGACGGTACATTAATACCGTTTTCGCATTTTTCTTTGCTTCACGCAGCAGCAATAAAGACGGGTCATCAATGCTGAGGCCCACTTTTTTGTTTAGGTCTTCAACGCTGGAAATGGAGACGAACGTTTTCGCTTCGCCCCAGCTTGATGCGACCGGAAGTGCGACTGTTCCCCGTTCACTGAGTGATACCCGCTCCTGTGCCGTCGTTTTAAAGTTAAAATAAATGCCTGCACGTTCTTTTTCTTTGCCTGTTGTAAATGTTCCGCCATTCATGATGACATGACCTCCTTGGTTAGAAATGTTTGAATCAATTGGTTGGCTTCTGATTTCGTCATACGTGGTTGATCCACGCCAAATAAAGCCCCCTGAAGAATATCCGGCTTAACGCCGAACAGTTCCTTCGCGTGCTTAATCAAATCCGCTGTATCAAATAGAGCTTCCCGGCTCTTTGTATGTACAGCCTTCTTCTGTTGTTTGTCCTTCACCGTTTATTTCACCCCGCTGTTCATGTCGATATCCTGTAAGACATGCTGTTCTGTTTTGTGATAATAATATCGGCTGCTCCACCTGATCACCATGGCCGCCTCGCCCCTGTCCCCTACCCTTGTCTCGATTTGGGAGATGCGAACCATATCCCCCGTCTTCTCGCCGGATTCACTCAGCAGCGGAATCATATTTCTCGCTTCTCTGATGGCATCCGCGAGCCTGTCCGCTTCACCCAGCGCCTGAACGGAGTCCAGATGAAACAGTTTTACATTGAGACTGTAGGTTTTTTTAAATGTGGAGACCGTATCTGTTTCCTCGAAAACAGATGGTGGCGGGACGTATAACGACGGCACCTGAAAGTGATCAGGAAGCTCGCGTTCATAAATGGGAACAGACCACCGGCTGTACAAAAACGCCATGATCGATCCTGTTTCACTGTTCATCCTGCTCCTCCTTTACAGCTTCTTCAGCCACTGGCGCAGTTTGCTTTCCAGCGATTTTTCAAACAGCTGTTCATATAAAAGCAGTGCATGATCCCAGTAGCCCGTGCCCGGTATCCATTTTCTCTTGAGCGCCATTCCCGTTGAAGCCGCTGGATCATAAATAAACCGTGAGCCTTGAAAACGCCCCGGCACCCATCTCACATCTTGTTTTGACGTCCAATGGCCGTCATTAAGAAATGAGGCGTAATCAAGCTGTGTCCCCACCTCAAGCGAAAGCCCGCCGCTTTGCACAATCCAGAGATTGTCCTCTGCGCCTTTCTCAAAGGAACTGAGCAGTTTTTCTGTATCAATCGTTTGTGTGCTGATGAGTTCAGATTGGACGATCTCCAGAAAATCTTGCCCGCACTCCTCAAGCCACCGGGACGCCTGTCTGGAAAAACCGCCTGAAGCCGCTTCTTTTAATGCCGTGTTCAGCTGTTTCAATCCCGCTATTTTCATAGGCTTTCATCCCTGACTGCGACGACCTCCCAATGATGATGTCTGATCCTTTTCGGCAGCTTTAGTATATATTTATGATTCTCCCAAATGATTTTATCGTTCACGCGGATGTCCGCTGACAACGGAAAATGGACGAGAAAGCTATGATATACAGTTTGATCCGGCTTCTCCTGAATCAGCTGCTGCGTTTTTTCGGTAAAATAACAAGGGACATCTTGTTCATCGGGTGTATCCGGATATGAAATCATCGGCTGCAGCCTGTCTGCCGGAATCCCAAATCGGCCTGCAGACGGCGCTTGCGCTGCTTCATGATAAATGTCGCAACGGTGAATGAGCATCTGCCTGTAGCTCATAAAGATCTCACCTTCAGTCTGGAGGATTCAGGGACGTAGCCCGGCGTGATAAACTCTTCGAGCAAATGATACACCTCAGGCCGCTGAATCCCGCCTTCTCCGGAAACCGTGTAGGAATAATCCCCCATTTTCTCAGACTGATAGCTTGATGAGGCAGATTCATCGCTGTTGACAAGCGCAAAATACTGGGCAAGCTTTACTAAAGCCAACTTCACCTTGCCGGGCAGCGGATCATACAAGCTGTCTTCAAAGCGGTGACCCGTGATGAGAGCCGCTTCTGCTTCCGCCTCGATGATATCCTGCGCCAGCAGCTCTTCCGGCCTGTTTTTCACCCGATCATAGACCGAATAGGAGGCTACGTCAGTCGGTTCAATGAGCATGAGCTGACCACCTCGTTTCTATTATTCTTTTACGTTAATTAATTTCGCGCAGGCATCCTCTTCCTCGAACTTGCTGTCCAGCTTGGCCGTTAAGACAATAATGAATTTACGGGAGCGGATGTCTTTGTCGACTTCAATTCGGATATTGCGGGAGAAGCCGAGAATGATATTTTTCGGATGTGTGAGAATGATGTCAGAAGCGTCATATTGCGCGTCTCCCTCACCGACTGTGTACGGCTGAATATTGGATACCCCTTTGACCGGTACGCCGAATGCTGTTGACAAGCCACCCTGCACAGCCTGGTCCCCAAGGTTTGTCTGGCGATCTGCCACGCGGTCCTTCCATTCAACTTCTAAGCCGTGAGACGTATAGAATCTGAATTCCTGAGGGATGCGCAAATATTTTGGCGGAACTGCCTTTAAGCCTTTCTTGAATGTCGCTCTGGACAGTTCTTCACCGTTCATGTCAACGATATGGGAAACTGCCTGTTTGCGGATGCCGTCCAGCTGTGCCAGATACGGATCAGCTGATGCTGTATCGCCGTTAACGATCAGCTCTTCAATATCAACTGCTGCGCGCTCTGCTAAAATTTGCATGATTGTCTGCTGCAGGCCGTCTTTTTCAATATTGTTTTCAAGTGTGTCATACGTAATGTTAATTTCCGCAATGACTTCCTTCGTGTTCAGCTGGACAGTGCTTGTCGTTGGAACTGTCAGCTCGTCGTTTGACAGTGCTTTTCCTTCTTGCGCAGCCCGCAGAATACGCTGGCCGAAGCCGATTTTCTCAAATTTTTGCGAGTCATTTTCCATTTGAATCACGCGGGATTCACTAAAAATGGTCGGCGTGTTTTGCACCATGCGGATAAAAGCCGATGCTTGCGCAGGGTTCATAAGCCCGCCGCTTTTTAAAGCAGAAAGCGACATTTCCGCTTTCCGAATGATCTCTTGATTTCTCAATTGATTTCCTCCTCCTTGACTGGTTTTACAGCAGTCCGCTCCAGATTGATTTTTTGACTTGCTCTGTATTGCCGCCCGTATCGTCCGCTGTCTGCTTAGACGCGCCTCGCGCTTTTTCCAAAGCCTCGATGCGTTCGATCAGCGGGGCAAGCATGTCTTCAACGAGCTTTTTCAGACGCTCGTCATCACCCGTCTGCTCCGGCTTTTCCTCCGTGTCTGTGTTTTTTTCAATCCGCTCAAGCCGTTTGAGCAGAGGGTAAAGCGCATGCTCGAATGATTCTCTCATGTCTTCTTTTCTCATTTCTTCAGTCTCCTTCCCTGTTTTGTCAGCAAGCATTTGCTTGAATACACTGAAGAACCCTGCTTTTTCGACCGGTTCTTCTTCATACACATCTGCAGTGCCCGCCATGCTGTAGCCGGTGATGATTCCAGCCTTAATCTGTTCCCACACCTCGTCAGACGCTCTTGTCACGAGCACCCATGAGCCCTTTGTAATCCGCTTTGACCCGATCATAAAATCATCGGGCGCCACATAGGACTCGACCACGACGCCGGTTCCGCCCTCAAAGCTGTGATTGATATCAATCTCCCGTGCCTCCGCGAGAAAACCGTGCGCCGCTTTTTCAATTTCCTCGGCGGTCATAAAATCGCCGTGGGCATCAGGAACATCAGGCTCATACACGATTCCGTACACGAGCTTTTGTTCATCCTGCTCACTTTTTGTAAACAGCCGAACCTTTTTTTCAAATGACGGAGGTTTGGCTGACTTCGTAAAGAAAAATTCTGTCTGGTTAGCCGCCTTGTCCACATAACTGACAAAGCTGATTTTGGCATTTCTTAATTCTCGCGCCACCTGCTTGATTCACCTCCCTTCAGGACGTTTTGATATCTTCGATGCTTTCTTTCAACTCCTGCATGAGCGCAGTCAGGTTCGTCTTTTCCGCATCCTGTCCTGCAGGCCGTTTATAAATGTCCTCCGGCCACTCCTCCAGTGTTTTGCCAAGCACCCGTCCGGCAAGGTCGCGTAAATCATTCGGCGAGACTGCTCCTGCTGTAATAAAAGGACCGAGCACCTTCGCAATCTCAAGCGGATCACGAAAGTCCGGTCCTTTTAATGTCAGCCTGACGTCATGGATATTCAGCTCCGGCAAAAGCAGCGTATTCAGTTTATTCACGAGCGTTTTTCGCTCCGGCTGAAAAACCTGCTCCTCCGTAATTTTTCTAGCAGTATCAGCTGTCGCCCGGTTGTATTCCTGGGCCTCGCCTGTATACAGCGGCGGAAGGCGGAACGCGGAACGCAGCTTATTTCTGCTTTTTTCATCGTATTCAAGAAACAGGGCGTCGTTTTGGAGAATTTCCGCCAAGGATTTGATTTCCACGGAAACCGGCGTAATATCCTCGCCTCCATGGAGATCCTTTTCTTTTGCGATTCCTTCCGCTTCGATCAGGAGAAATTTATGGGCGTTTTCCACGCCTTCAAGATCATTCATGTATTCCTGCAGCTCCCGGTAAGAAGCTTCAGACAGCATCCCGTTTTCCACTGTAATCGCAGCGGGGACGTGACGCCCCTGCTTAAAATACATAAAATTGAGCTCTTCTGCTTTTCGGGCTCCGTATAAATTGACAATATTGCCGATCCAGCGGGGTACACCGTATACGCCGCTTCCGATTTTGAGGTGAATGGCTTCATTTGCTTGATACTTCTCTGCCAATGTGTTTACATATTCACCTGTGCGCATATCCATTTTTCGCGGATCGCCGTATTCTTTAAAAAATACTTTCTTTCCATTGATCATCTGCACATATTTTCGGAAGCGTTTTTGCCTTTTGATCCTTTTCATTTTCCCGTTTTCTTCATATATAAATGAGACCTCAACAGGCTCGCCAGCTCCGCATACACGCATATATTTCACATCTAAATATTCGATGCCGGCAGGTTTTCCCGCCCCGTCGCGAAGCACTTCCATAAATCCGTTGCCTGTTTTTTCTCTGTCTTCGATGGCATAGCCTAAAATCATTTCAGCTGATTCATCAAAGTGAAGACATTTATAAAAGGCTTCGAGTCTGGCCCAGTCTTTTTCCGCTCTTTTCTTTTTTGCCTGATCGACATCACTTGCGTTGACATCAAATGTGTACTCAACATCGAATCCAAAGCCTGTAATATTCACTCTGTACGCATCAATGCATTGCTGAAGAATGGTCGAGTATTCGGCAATGGTTTTGAGCTCGATGATATTGTAGGGCGGAGCGATAATGTCCTCTCCGTACAGCTCAGAAAAGTCATCTTCATAGATTTGCTTTGTCTGAGGAGCGGCGGCATTGGCTTTAAATACAGTTGCTCTGACTGTTTGATTGTGCATGATTTATGACCTCCTCCTTTCTCGGTTCGGCCGGATTCGTTTGTGTGCTGTCTCTTTCATATCAGCAACCTCATAATCATCAAGCGCATACCAAATGGCAGAAAGCGTATGCGGGTCAATTGTGAATTCATCCTCAATCAGAGCTCCGTTTTTATCTTTGGCATACGTAAGTGTCTTGAGCTCATAGATGACATTTTCACAGCGGTCCGAACAGAAGATTTTTTTGAACCGTTTTACCTTTTTGGTATATTGAAGCCTGGAGCCGGGAAACTTTCTGGCTCCAACCATCCGAAAGCCCTGCTGGCGGAAATATTGGATGCTTTTCGGCTCAGCCGAGTCGGCTTTGATCAATTCCTGTGTCTCAATAAACTCACGCAGCTCCTCAGCCGTCCTATCATCTGTCATTTTATTTTGATAATACTCCCAATAAATGTAGAGGTATTTTTTTTCAGGATCTACAGCAAGCCGGACGACGGCATTATAGGATTCCTCGAATCCAAAATCCATGCCTGTACGAAAGATTGGCTTGCTGATGGCTGCGATACATTTTTTCACTTGATCATGCGGGAGTACCTCGAACTGCGGCAGCACCCTGATCCCGTTGACGCCGAATCGTCCTTTGCGGGCAATCCGGTACAGGTCGGGATCATACTCTTTGAGTCCGTCAAGCTGTTTCAGATAGCTTTCCGGGAGAAAAAGATTGTCGTTAGCGGTGGAATGATGGTAATACGTATCTCCCTTTACAATCGTCCGCTTTTCGTAAAGTTCGCTGTCATCCAGCACAAACCGTTTCTTGCGTTCATCCCGAAAAAAATGCCTATACGTCCAATTGGAGGTGCCGACGGGATTGGTGGTACAGATCATATGAAGCTTCAGCTCAGGATGGCGAAGACGTCCGATTAACTCCTTGAACCCCTCATATTTCACCTCTGAGCACTCTTCAATCCATATTAATGAAATGTTATGAACCGATTTTAATTTTGCCGGATTGTCCATTCCTTTGAACATGATCCGGCTGCCATTGTGAAATCGCAGCTGCAGCGGGGAAGAAAGAGATGCCACAGCCTTTGTGAGACCGAGCTCTTCGATCACCTCTTGAAACAAGGCGAAGGTCGAATCTCGATGGGTATCGAACACCTCCCGGATCACAAGGGCCGTCCGTTTTTCCTTCAGCAGCTTTAGCACGATTTTCAATGCGGTATGATAGCTTTTGGATGAGCCGTAGCCGCCGACGAGAAACTGGTACGTCTGCTCCCAATTGAACACATAATCTTCGAAATGAGGGTTGATTTCTTTTACAATCATGACTTGCCCTCTTTTCGTTTGATCATAATTTCAATCGGCTCTTGGCTGTCATCTGTTTTCTCCGCTTTTTGTTTGGCAAGCTTCAATTTCTCATTTTCAATTTTTTGTTTAAATTGATCTGGAAACAAATCAAAATATAAGGATAGCTTCTCAAGTGCCTTCATTTTATCTGCAAGCTTGATGGCAATGCCTTCTTTGCCAAGCTTTGCTTCCGTTACAATGGTGCCATCAACGAGCCCGGAGTCTTTGACATCGACAAAGCTGATTTCCTTCATAATCGGGTTATCATCTTCATCAAACAGCGGACCCGATTTCCCGACAGCCTGGACCTCTTTTTTTCCAAAGGTCACATAGTCCGTAATATCCGCAAACGCGATCTTGATATAAACTTGCAGCACATCCATCGCTTCAATAAACATCTCATTGACCATTTCTTTTTTTATGCGTCTGATTTCAGCAGCGACCTTTTCGTTTTTTAAGAGCCGACTGCCCGTCACATGAGCGCTGTCCGGAGAATAGCCCGCTTTGATTGCTGACTGTGTGGCATTGAAGCTTTTGACGTAATACAGGCAAAACAGCCGCTGGCGTTCATTTAATTCGTCGTTGTTTATAGGTCGCTGTTTTTGTTCGTTTTTGGACGCAGAAAACAGGGCCTCTTTCCATTTGTCTTGTTTTTTCCAGATGCCGATTGTTTTCGCGGAAACACCGATTGTGTCCGCAATCGCCCGATTTGTGATCTTTCCTTGATGTTGTTGATAGATT
Source organism: Bacillus sp. 9.4 (assembly GCF_055486415.1). NCBI lineage: Bacteria > Bacillati > Bacillota > Bacilli > Caryophanales > Bacillaceae > Bacillus > Bacillus sp. 9.4. Next base: position 655,538 of record NZ_JBVFMU010000002.1, read on the forward strand.
GCTAATGCTTGTTCGCGCTGTTGTATTTTCATGCTACGGCATCACCGCCACCTCCAGATGGTTGTCTATTCATAAAAGCGGCTGATCAGCCAGCCGCTTATGTGTCATGCTATTCACTTATAGGTGGCAAACGTATGACAAGCTTTCATGCAAGTGATCGATTCATTTCTTCCTGCTGTCTTTGCATCTTTACGATTGCCCGTTTGATCGTCGTTTGCACTGTCGATTTTTTCACGCCGAGAAGATCGGCGATCCGTTCATAAGAAAAACATTCTACCTTATGCAGCAAAAACATTTCCTTTTCTCTGTCCGTTAACAGGGCTAATGCTTCTCGAATTCTCTCTCTGTCTTCTTCTGATACCTGTCCGTCCGGCTCAAACATCATAGCGCTGGAAAATGATTCGATGATCCTCGGGTCCTTGATCATCAGCCGCTGGTAGGCATCACGCCGGTCAATCGCCCGTCTGATGCCGGGCTGCCTTCCTTTTTCAAGCCACTCTGTTACATATTCAAGATCAGTAATCATATTTCTAATGATTTTTTTATCCTTCAGCTCTTCAGCTGAGAGCACGGATTCATCTGCCTCAGCGAGCGGTTTATATTGGTTTCTTGTTTGTTTGAGCGTTCGTTTATATTCAAATAGTAAGTCTTGCATTCTATGATCCTCCTCATTTTTGGCAAATAAAAAACGGACACCAATCAACGCACAAATGCTGTGCAGTTGATCAGTGTCCGCAGGCTTTCCGTCTTGGACGTATTCTGTTTTCGCTTTAATTTAATTTGTAGCCGATTTCAAATTCCACTCGGGCAAGATCGCCCTTTCTTGTTTCGACAAGCGTTTTTCCATGCTCGGGCGCTTCTGTGATCCATGCTTCTTGCTTGATGCCGTCCACAATAATGACACGGATTTTCCCGTCCTCCAGCTGGCTCTCCAGCGTGATGGAATCAATATGCAGCAGTTTTTTAGGATGAATCATGTTTTATTTCCTCCCCTTTTCGGTGCAGCGCTTGCTTCAGCTTTTTCTAATAGCTGAATGATGCGCTCCTTTGAATGAATAGAATTCCCTTTCAGAAAATCAAGTGCTGCTTTAGACGCTTCCAGCAATTCAGGCGCTGCGGCCATCAAAGCGGCATTGCTTTTTTGCGAATAAGAGCTGAGGTCAAATACAGCTGCAATCAGCCGTCCATTTGAATATGGGAATCTTTCTTTTTCTTCTTCACTGTAAGCTGAATAAATATAGATCGGTTTCGTATCCCCGCACGGGACAGCACGCCACGGCGCAGGGCTTTTCTCTGCCTGTTTTGTCTTTGCCAACACTTTCACTTCCCGTCGTCCTTATACCATTGTTCAATGTTTTTTTCTGTTCGCTTTGCCCGAAACAGCAAAGCGATTAGTGCAGTCAGCTGTTTAATCATAGATATTCAGCCTCGCTTTTCCCGCTGTCAGCATTTGCTCCAGCTTTTGAATGACAGGCGTTAAATCAGTGCCGGACCGGCAGTTCGGACATGGATGAAAAACGACTCCAATACCGGTATGTTCCACAATGACTTTCTTTGTTTGACAAAGCTTACACATTATCTGATGCCCTCCAATCTATGGTTAAGCTCGTAGGCTGCTCCTTTGATAATCACTAAATAGTCACTGCACATCTCATAGATTCTCGTGCCGAGCGCTTCATCGACCCGTACAAGTGCTTCAATTGTCAGCTCGCTCGAAAGCAAAATCGGTTTATGATTTAAGTAGCGATAATTGAGTACCGAATACATTTGCTCTAATTGCCAATCTGTAGCGCGGGGTTTGCCGTTAACCGGTTTAAACAGATCATCAATGAACAGCACATCCGCCTGCTTCATCCGGTTCAGCTTCGCTTCTAATAGGGCAAAATCATTTTTCAGATCAGTAAAGCCTTCCACGAACGGAAAATAAATGACAGGCACATAGCATGTTCTCATTAATTCGTTGGCAGCGGCAGTCAAAAGGTGTGTTTTCCCTGATCCAGGCTGTCCTAAAAGAGCAATGCTGTTTTTTCGGCAATCCTTGATTTGTTCATAATCGGCAACATACTCTTTTGTACACTCAAATGCGTCTTTTATGGCCTGCGGCTTTCCCTCCGTGCGGAATTCCTTGAAGCCGAGCTGTCTGAAAGCGTGGGTAATCTCACTTGCACCCAGCAGCCGCTTCACTTTTCGTTCTGCCATGCAGCTGCACATCGTCCAGACTTCCAGGCCATTCTGCCTGACGAGATAACCTCCCTGATCCTTGCAGCGCAGGCAATCATACCTGCTTGCGTCTGATTCGGCCGGTTTGTCCGCCAGTAATGGACGTCTCCCTCTTCTCAGCTCGTCCAAAATCTGTTCGATTGTTCGTTTTGTCATGTTTTTTCATCCTCTCATGCTGAATTGCGGCATTCTTTTTGGCTTGCTGCGCGAAAAATCGATCTTCAATGAATTTCGAGCAGTAGCGAAAAGCCTTGATTGTTTCAGAAGCGGCGGTCCGCCTGTTTTCAAAAGCCTGAAAGCATTCTTCAAGCCATTTGATTGTTTGCGTGACAGGAACGCCGATGGCAACAATGCGGGCGATGGCTTGATAATCTCTTGAGGAAGGATACACGGTGCGTCCTTCTTGAGCCGACCGTAATTGTGTAAACCGCTTCGCAATGTGATCCACTGCATCATCAGCAGCAGTATATTTGTTTGTTTTATCTATATCTGTACGGTCGTTTGTGTCCGGTGTCTGCGGCGAAAATGGCCGTTCTTTTAGACTCCCGTGTACAGTATTGTCCGATCTGAAGCTGAATTTTTTGGAATGCTTTACCGAAATCATCAGTCCGTATGGCGCACGGACGGCCTTTATGTAATCATGTTTTTCGAGAAGCTCCAGCCATCTTCTGACGGTTTTTTCACTTACGCCGAAGACTGCCGCCATTTCTCTCGCTTTTAACGGCTTATGGCCGAGTACGATGCCCCAGCTTATGCCGTCTTTTTCGATTTCTTTTGTTGTTGAGCTGATAAACCAGAGAAACAGCCATAGCGCCGGGCCAATTTTGTCATAATGTTCTGAATTCAATAACCCTGAATACGTCGGAAAAGGATAGCTTTTATCGTTTTTCATTGGACGCCGCTTCTCCTTTTAACATCATGTACGCTTGAAACTGTTCCTGCGTTTCAAAGTGAAACACCGGAAGGCCGCATGCGGTAAACGAAATGGTGCCGCCGGATTGTCCGAGATGGCGCTGATCTATGGGATTTTCACTAAAAACGATTTGGATCGGATACATGTGATCACTCTCCTGATCTTTTTTGATACATTTTGTATCAGCTGTTACCAAGTATAAACGATACGTTCTGTATCATCAAGTTATTTTTGATACTTTTTTTATCATAACTTTATTTTGATACATATTGTATCTATAATCATAAGTAACTTAGGGAGTTTAAAAAAGAGAGGTCATAGTATGATAGGCGGCAGATTGAAGAGTCTCAGAGGGAAAAGGACACAGGAAGAAATCGCATCACACATCGGTGTGTCACGGGCACGATATTCCCACTATGAAAATGGGCGAAGCGAACCTGATTACGACACACTCCAAAAGCTGGCTGATTACTTTCAAGTAACGACTGATTACTTATTAACGGGAAAAGACAAAAAATCCGATGACGATGTGTTCTCAGATCCGGACCTGCAGCTTGCATACCGCGATATGCAGGATTTTTCCCCAGAAAGCAAACAGCAGGCCATCGAATTTATCAACTATTTAAAAGAAAAAGAGAAAAACCGCAAACCGAAAAATAAATAAATCGTTCTCTGTTCTCTAAAACATATAAAAAGTAGACCGATATAAAGAAAAAAGTGTTTATTTTTTAAAGAAAAGGGAAAGATTTCTACACTACTTTCCAGTCCTATACGGGCTTTTCTTTCTCGCTAAAAACAGAACAAATGTTCGAAAGGGAGTATTCAATTGGGCGATTACTTATCACATCTGGAGGAATACGTTAAAAATTTATACGGCCGGCTGGGCATCACATCTCCTCATCACATTGACATGCTGAAAATCGCAAAGGATCTGGATATTTGGGTGCATTTTGAGGATATGGGGAGCATGATGGTGAAATACGACGGCATGTACAGTATCGTATTGAACCAAAAAAAGTCACGGGAAGAGCAATGGGAGGATTTTGGCCATGAGCTGTGCCACGTGTTAAAGCATGCAGGCAATCATTTTCAGATGAACAAGCTCTTCAGAGAGCTTCAGGAATTCCAGGCAAATCAATTTATGTACCACTTCTGTGTGCCAACCTTTATGCTGTTGCAGATGGAACTGCCGCAATGGAGAAGCCAGGCACTCGCCACAATTGCGGCGGTATTCCGGGTAACAAAGGAATTTGCTGATAAAAGGCTTGACATGTTTGAACGGCGTAAAGCAGGTATTCAATTTCAGAAGCGGCTCGCTTATTTATTATCTCACAAGCGGCCACATGCGTACGAGGAAGGCGATCAGCAGCACTTGCAGGTCGCTGAGGAAAAAGCGTTATATCATATTGGCAAAAACATTTGATCAAATAAGGGCTGAGGATATATTCCTCAGCCCAGAAGAGAACCTAACATTTCGACATTGGGGGAACTGTATTATGCAGCCACATGGGCGCCGGTTTAAGATGAGGCGCAGATGCGAACGCAATCGGAGCCGGGATATACCTGAATTCACCCCGGCCGTCAAAGGCTTCCCCATGTGCCCATCTTCCTTGTGAGCTTTCATCTCCCCTGGAAAAGTTAAACAGGTCATAGGAGACTTCCTGCTTTTCGAGCTCACGCGGAAACGTCGTCGGGACGACAATATCCCGTTCTCTTTCCTCCAGCTCTTTAATGGCTGCATACCACATATTTTGATGATAGGTATCCCTTGCAATCAAAAATGACAGCATATCTCTTACCCCTGGATCATCGGTCATGGCATAAAGCCGTGTCACCTGAAGGCGTCCTTGGGCCTCCGCATTTAAGTTAGCGCGAAAATCGGCCAGCAGGTTTCCGCTTGAGATAATGTATTTTGCATTCCACGGATAGCCCTCACTATCTGATGCCATCGCCCCCAATCCGGACACAATCGCGTGCTGAGGATTCATCCCTGACATGACTGCTGCAATAGCGGGATTGCTTTTATAAGCATCCTCCTGTACATCCGCGGGTGCATTGTCCAGAAGTCTGGAAATCATCGTTGCCAGCATTTCTACGTGCCCAATCTCTTCGGTCCCCACATCATATAACAAATCTTTATACTTAGCATCCGCCCTGCAGTTAAACCCTTGAAACAAATACTGCATCATGACGCTAATTTCACCGAATTGGCCGCCGAGCACCTCTTGAAGTTTTTTCGCATAAACCGGATCGGGATGAGCTGGCTTTGCTTGATATTGAAGCTCTTTTATATGATAAAACATGAATCATTCCTCCTACACTTTCGCACAACCCCAGCGTATGAAGGAATAGGCCGACCGTGCAGGTCCCGTCTAGTTTTATTTATAAAAGCCAAGCTTGACGGCTTCCACATATCGATCAAACAAATCGTTTTGTATGTAGCTTTTATCACGGCACCCAAAATTGCGGAATAGCGTGTTTCGCTGTGCCGTGCTTACCTCCAATTGCAGTCCCATTTCTCTTTTCGTCCGATTGACAATATTGTTTGGGTGTACACCTGCCAGGCGGTCTTTCTCATTAGTGAGCTCGGCGCTAAAACCCGCTTCATTCAGACGCTCACAAATGAGCTTGGCTTTTTTACGATCCGCCCCCCCGACCAATGTATGCGGGATTTTCGGATCATAATACCCGTGAAACGCTAATGCGTAATGGTGGTCATTCACTTTTTCTAAAGCCAGCGGCTCATCAAAACGAATGCTAGTGAGATGCAAGGAACGGTTGTTTCGCTGCTTTAGACCCTCAAACAAATAGATGGAACATCGATCCGAAAATGCCCGCACCAGTTCACTGACGCCAGGCTCAATTCTGCCGCCGTGAGGACCGAGGACAATAAGCTCACTTCCGTTTTTCTCCTCATAAATAATCCGGTACTCCGACTCAGAAGCAGAAAGGGCTGCAAAGCTGTCATACATATCTTCCATTTTGAACGCCCCCTTTACCAGTCAGCACCAGTTTACTCTACTCATCTATGAATGAAAACCTTTTTTATAGTATGATTTGATAGAATACGCAGAGGAGGTATATGATGGGGTTTATTGATGGATTACTCGGCAATGCGTCAACACTGTCAACGGCTGCTGTGAAAGAAGAGCTTGCCCATATTTTGCTGGAGGGTGAGAAGGTTGAAGCTGCGTTTAAGCTGGTTCGCGATTTGATTGTCTTTACTGACAAGCGGCTTATCCTTGTGGATAAACAGGGAATCACAGGCAAGAAAACGGAATATCAATCGATTCCGTACAAAAGCATTTCCAGATTCAGCGTGGAAACCGCCGGCCGCTTTGATCTTGATTCAGAGCTGAAAATTTGGATCTCTGGCGCGGAACTTCCCGCCGTCTCAAAGCAGTTTAAAAAAGATGAAAGCATTTATGATATTCAAAAGGTGCTTGCCGCAGTTTGTATGTAAGGCGAAAAGACGGAAGCTTCACAGCTTCCGTCTTTTCATTTACAGCTTTTCCTCCATCTTCGCTTTCGTTTTCGGACCATAAATCCCATCAGCCGTTAAACCGCTGACAGACTGAAAACGCTTCACTGCATTTGCTGTTTTCGGGCCATAAACACCGTCAACGCCGTGATTTTTCGCTCCTTTATCAGGATAAAAATAAAGAGCGGCTAAAGCGGTCTGCACCTGCTTTACTTTTGTCCCTTTCGTCAGCGGGCTTGTCACTTTGATCACGCCGGATGGGAGCGGATATGAGGATGCGGCATGGCTTTTAGAAGCAGATGCCGTCTGAGGCAGTTTGATCACCTGTCCGATTTTGATGTGGTTCGGGTCAGTGATATGATTTATACTTTGCAGCGTTTTCACACTGACCCCGTGTGATGCGGCAATCCCTGACAGTGTGTCGCCTTTTTTTACATGATATTCAGACGCCGAAGAAGAGACTGCAACTTTTTTCGCTGATACGCCACCATTTAATTCCTTTTCAATTGCCGCCTTCACTTGATCCCAGCGGCCCTCTGATAAAATGCGGTGCGGGCAATACTTTCCGTTCCAGTCCTGATGCTTTCTCACCCGATCGATGCCCCAGCCGCGCTCCTTCAACAGCTGTGCAACAAATGAAATCGCCAAGGCTTCAGCTGCCTCATACTTCGGGCCTCCCGATTTGCTGTAGCAAATCTCAATGCCGATTGATTTGCGGTTTCCCGGACCGTTTGTGCCGTCACCTGTGTGCCAGGCGTTTCGGTTAAGCGGCAGACCTTGAATCACCTCTTTATCATCGACTGCAAAATGAAAGCTTGTCGAGCTTGTGTTCCCGATCATATAGCTGATTTCATTGGCCGCTGACGCATCGTTTGCCGTGTTGTGAATGGTAATGTATTCAGCGGACATTGCATTAGGACACTTCAACGCGTATTTCGCCTCAGAAACCAAATTTTTCTTTACTGGAATGCTCACCTATCATCTCTCCTTTTCTTTTTTCATAAATAGGTGGCATTCGTAGGACGAAAAGCTCATATCATCTATCACCGTAATATGGATAAATGTGTTAAACTGAAGTTCATGGAGGGTCTGAATATGTATACATATTTAATGCTGACAATGAGAACGGAGAAATTTAATCAGGAGCATGTGGCTGGGCACTATGAATTTCTGGATCGTTTACAGGCAGAAAAGCGTTTAAAAATGTTTGGGCCATTCAGCGACGCCACAGGCGGAGCGTATGTCATCGAAGCAGGTTCACTGGAAGAGGCAGCGGAAATCGGGCATGCGGATCCGCTGGTGGCAAGTGGATCTTCTGAGCTGACGATAAAAGAATGGAAGCTGAAGAAATAAAAAAGACCCCTAAGGGTCTTTTTTTATGCATCATGTTTGATTGCGTGCCGCAATATGAAATGTTTTCCCTTCTGTGTTTGCTGTTTCACCTGCATGAACCATCACCTGAGTAAAGCTGAACCCGACCGCAACGAGCAACAAACCTGACATCCATTTAGATTTCATATAAACAATCTCCTCTCTGGATTTGTTTTTGTGCGTGCACCATTTTCTCATAAAATGAAAGTGCTTTTTCGGGCTGTCCGTTTTCTATATAGAATTGGGCAGCATCATGCGCCAGCTCTTCAATATAAGGATACAGCATATGTTCTTCAAGAAATTGAAAGGTGTGTGAGACCGATTCTGTGTCAATGTTTTTTCCGTATAACGCATGTAAAAATTGAAAAAGCTCCACAAATAATTCATCACTGTATTGACGGGCGATTTCCAATCCTTCACGATACTTTTTTTGCGCTTCGGCGTCATTTTTTTGTTTATACAGAACTTGTGTTAAAGAGTAGATAGAATGCGGAAGATTATCGAACTTTTCCGACTTGCAAATAGAAACAGATTTCTCAAAGTATTCGGCTGCCTTTTGCAGTTCACCCATTTTCTCATAGCAGTTTCCGAGATTATATAGGGCGGAACTGATCAGGCGGGGATTGCCTTCTTTCTTTGCAAGATCTAAAGCCAGTTCTAAGTGGGGCAATGCTCTTTCTGGATACTGCATATCATCATAATTACCTGCAATAACGAATTCACATTGGATTCTGCGGACGGTGTACGTTTCATACATTTGGTATGTTTCTAATGCCTGAACGGCGTAGCTCATCGAAACATAGGTTTGTTTTAAATTGTAAAAAATCTCAGCCATTTTAAAAGCAAACTCTGCTTTCTCAATATCATCCGAGACGAGGGCAAGATTCTTTTCTGCCCGTTTATAATACATCATGGCACTGACAAACATCTTCTGCTTAAATTCATACATTCCTCGAAAAAAGTTAAAGTAATATTCGAGAAGCCCTGTCAGCTTGTACTGATTCCCTTCGATGTCTTCTAATAATTCTGAAAACTCTAGCTGCGACGTGTCCTCTCCAAAAGGCTTAATGTAATCCAGCATGACACGGTGCCTGAACTCCATTAAAGAATAATACAGCAGCAAATCTTGGTCTTCTTCCATATCCTCAATTTCTCTTTCTACTTCGAGCTTGACCCGTTCGGCTTCAGCGACGTGGAACTGCCGGATATGAGTATACCATTCATTAATTTTAAGCCCGACATAAGAGGACGGAATCGTCTGCTTCATCCTCAATTAATCCCCCCTTTTGAATTACCCGAGATATGTCATATTTTATCATATTTACAAGAAAAAGAAGAACGCAAAATAACCGCAATTGTCGAATTTCGGCTAACCGCAACAAAAAAGCACGGGTTTTTCAAACACCCGTGCTTTCTTTTAGTGAAAACCGACTTTGTTTCTTTCCATCCAGCTTCCCCGCTGGCTTTTTCTTTGCTCTCCTGTCATGTCTTTCACCGCGGTTTCAATATGGTGATTCCCTTCTTGGTGCCATTGAAGGGCTGAAGATACATATAATTCTCCCAGCTGTGCAAAGGAAAAGCCTTCTGTAAGTTTTGCGGCGTTTTTTATTTCTCCTTCACTCAAAAAGATGCCAAAGCCTCTCATTTTCATATATTCCAGCCGCAGCTCTTCATCCGGAAGCCCGATTTCATAGGCACGGTCAAATCGCCCTGCACGATTCATCAAACCTGGATCGATCTCTTCGGGATAGTTTGTCGTACCGATGAGAAATAGCCCCTCTTTTGATGTCGCGCCGTCCAGCGTATTGAGAAAAAAGGACCGCACATCTTCCGGCATCGAATCTATATCCTCGATGACCAGAACTGCAGGAGCGAGGCGTCTCGCTGCCTGAAAGACTTCTTCTATTGTCTCACTCGACGTAAATTCAGTAATTTGCCAATAAGCAACAGGTGCATCGATACTGCCTGCGATCGACTTCACTAACGTCGTCTTTCCGTTTCCAGGAGGTCCATATAACAGAATGCCGCGCTTGTAAGGGATGTCATATGTTTGATAAAACGATTTATCACTATGAAAAAACTGATCAATTGATCTGTATATCTCTTTTTTCAATAGCGGATTCATGATGACTTGACTCCGCTGAACCTCTCTGACAATGGCTTCCTGCTCTCTTGAAGTCCCTCCATCTCCATCCGTAAACACGGTCACTTTTCGCTTGCTTTTTTCCCAAAGACGCGGTCTGACTCCCTCCAGAAATGCACGCATCTTTTCATCGTTAACCGCAAACAGACAATCAAAACTCATAATGCTCCCATCTTGAAAATATGGAATTCTGGCAAAAGCAACTCCCTTTTCAGGATACGCGTATACACTGTTTCTTATAGACTTATGGACGGTATAATCCGGTTCTTTCTCATCTTCATCGTAAGCAAAGGTTTTCTTTTCAAGCTTTTCAAATATATATGCCACATGCTCAGGCTCCAATGAACCGCTGCGGACATCTTCTACAAGAAGCTCCCAGTATTCCGTATTTGGATCATCACTGGCATAGAGCTCATAGAATACACCGTATTGATCATAAAGCGTTTCTTCAATCCGTGTGATAAGGTAACCGAAAGTGCCGTAGCCCGCCGCAGCTCTTTCATTCTCTTTTTCTTCGTACTGATAAATGAAAGGTATGTTAGTCATGTTTATACTCCATTTCATGTTTTGTGAACGTTATATATACGATTGACATAGCATTTTGTTTCATCCCACAGCATATTACTTGTGAATTCATAACCGTTGATATAGGATTTCATTGCACCATTTATTTTTACATATGGAGGAGATCATAATGAGCCAATCCAATCAAATTGTCAGCCATTTTTTATCCCATCGAAACGTGACCAATGAGCTTGCCGAAAAAATCAGCAAAGACCATTACAGCTACAAACCGGCAGAAACATCAATGTCAGCAGAAGAGCTGGTCAAACACATTCTTACGTCTTTCCACTTGTTCGCAAATGTCATTAAGGAAGGCAATGCCTCACCATTTCAAAACAAGCAGGAAGAAACAGAAACAGATCTCAATGTTCTGGCAAAAACATATACAGAAAAAACGGCCGCTATCCTTGAACAGCTGACTGAAGAGCAGCTGGACAGAGAAATTGATCTGACATCCGCTTTCGGCAGAAAAGTCACAGGCCGCGCGCTGCTTCAGCTTGCAATGGAGCATGAAATTCACCATAAAGGCAACCTGTTCGTGTATGTGCGAGAAATGGGCCACACTGAGCTTCCTTTCTATCAGCAGCGCATGTAGCGTAAACAAGAAAAAAGATACCTGTTAAGAGGTATCTTTTTTTTGCGCCTTTAGTACTTCTCGATTTCGTCCAGACACTCATTATAGGGCAAATGAATAGAGATATTGAGCATACCAAAATTCCAAGCAGCTGACGTGCAAAAATTCAAAAAATTTAATTGATTAACGCGTCCTAATCATATATAATCTGATAAAAATAGTCGGGTTTTCAGGAGGCCTTTATCATGAGTGTAAGCATCATATTGATGGGTTTGTTTGTCGGAGCCTTAGTCGGATTGACGGGAGTGGGTGGAGCGGCCTTATTAACTCCCCTTTTAATTGTGCTTGGAATTAATCCTTCCATCGCGGTCGGTACGGATCTTGTATATAACTCGATCACAAAGCTGTTTGGCGTTGCCTCCCATTGGCGGCAGAAAACGATTAACTTTAAATTGGTAAAATACTTAGCCATCGGCAGTATTCCGAGTGCTTCGCTAGCCATTGGCATATTGCATTTGTTCCCCGCCTTTCACCAGCATCAGGAAGAAATTATTAAGCATGCTCTAGGATATGTGTTAACGCTGGTTGCCATTTCAATCATCGTTCGTTTGTTTTTGGATAGAAAACTTCGCCCCAACCGCTGGCAGCTGATGCCGCTTGAAAATAAGAGGGCGCTGACAATTCTTATTGGTGTGGTGTTTGGGTTTATCGTCGGATTAACATCAATCGGTTCCGGCTCATTATTTGCAATCGCCATGATTTACTTATTTAACATGAAAGCGTCACAGATTGTCGGAACCGATATCGCGCATGCATTTCTTCTTGTTACGGCAGCAGGCATTTTGAACGCAAGCTTCGGAAGCGTGGATTACATGCTGGCAGCTAATCTGCTCATTGGTTCAATTCCCGGCGTGCTGATCGGAAGCCATCTTTCGCCTCGATTCTCCCCGCGTCCACTGCAATTTATTATGGCGTCCATTATTTTAGTCAGCGGTTTAAAATTGATTTAATGAAAAAGGCTATCCGCGCTTGAAGGATAGCCTTTTCTTATTATAGCGTCACACCCGATTTAAAAATGGCGAGTTCTCTGAAATCATTTTTTTCATGGTTCACAAGCCGGCCGCTTGCCACCTCAATCATATAGTGGATAAACTCACGCAGCACATATTCCTCATGAACATCATCCTCTGCTAAAAGGCCTGCGTTAAAATCAATCCAATGCGGCTTCGCCTCATACAGCTCGGTGTTTGTCGCTACTTTCACCGTCGGGACAAAGGTGCCAAACGGCGTGCCTCTTCCCGTTGTAAAGAGGACAATTTGGCAGCCGGCAGCCGCCAATGCGGAGGAGGCGATCAAATCATTGCCTGGCGCGCTCAAAAGCGTCAGCCCTTTTGTCTTGAGCACTTCCCCGTATTTCAAGACATCCGTGACAGGAGAAATCCCCGCTTTTTGCGTACAGCCCAGCGATTTATCCTCAAGTGTAGAAATGCCGCCCGCTTTGTTGCCCGGTGAAGGATTTTCGTACACCGGCTGATCATGTTTAATAAAGTATTGTTTGAAATCATTGATTAAATCGACTATCTTATGAAACACTTCTTCATTGGCAGCCCGCTGCATCAGGATGGTTTCTGCGCCGAACATTTCCGGTACTTCCGTCAGCACAGTACTCCCTCCCTGTGCAATGAGATAATCTGAAAAACGTCCAAGCAGCGGGTTTGCGGTTATGCCGGAAAAACCGTCCGAACCTCCGCATTTCAGCCCGATCTTCAGTTCAGACAGCGGAATGTCTTCTCTCTTATCTCCTTTGGCCGCTTCATGAATTTCCTTCAGCAAAGCAACACCTGCCTCCATTTCGTCGGTCACCGACTGGGATTCCAGAAACTTCACCCGCTCCAGGTTCACATCTTGCAGTGCTTCCTTCATTCTTGCCAGCTCATTGTTTTCACAGCCAAGCCCTAACACCAAGACGCCGCCGGCATTTGGATGGCGAATGGCATTCAGCAGGATTTGCTTCGTATTTTCATGATCGTCGCCAAGCTGCGAGCATCCGTATTGATGCTTTAACACCAGTACGTTATCAAATGGAGCGATATCCCCTGTTTCTCTGACAAAACGCTGCAGCATTTTTTCTGCTATTCCATTGACACAGCCGACAGTTGGGACAATCCACAATTCATTCCGTACACCCGCATCTCCGTTTTCTCTTCTAAAACCTTTAAACGTCCGGTTCTCATTAGAATACGGATTTTCATCAAATCTCGGTGTATAGCTGTATGATTGGATATCAGACAGGTTTGTTTTCGTATTATGGACATGAATATGCTCTCCGATCGAGATATCTTGTGATGCATGACCGATTGGAAACCCGTACTTGATGATGCTGTCATTTTCTTTAATAGGCTGCAATGCAATCTTGTGGCCTCTTTTTATATCATCCTTTACTTCAACCGACACACCGTCCGCATGCAGCCTCTCTCCCTTTTGAATATCCCGCAGAGCAAGAAGGACATTATCTTGCTTATGAATCTTTATAAACGACTTCAACGTACCTCTCCCCCTTGTATGCAGTATTGTTCAAGAGCCCGCTGCATGCCCAGCTCATGAATATGATTCAAGTAAACAGCGATTCTATCAGTCAGCTTCGGTATCTCATTGAGATCTGCCCCCCACAGCCGCTGTTCGCCTAACACTCTTGATGCAATCCGAAGCATGTCGCCATCCTCCTGACACCAAACCTCTTTGAAAAATTGAAGCACTGCCGGATCATCCTGCAATGTCTCATTATCATGATAAAAATACAGAAGAGCGCTGAAAGAAAACACCAAGCGTTCAGGAAGCTGTCCCTTTTGTTCAGCATATTCCTTAAGAGTCGGCAGATTTCTCGTTTTGAATTTGGAAACGGAGTTCAATGCAATGCTTTCCAGGTAATGCTTAATATACGGGTTTTTAAAACGGTTCAGCACATCGTCAGCATACTGAGAAAGACCTTCCATTTTTAAAACAGGAAGAATTTCGTCATCAATCAGCTCTCTTATAAATCGCCCCACTTCCGGATGCTCGACTGCATCCCTAACAGTCTTCAAGCCGTATAATAAAGCCACTGGCGTCATTGCTGTATGAGCGCCATTTAAAATTCTTACTTTTTTAGTCCGGTATGGGGTGAGGTCGCTGACGATCTTTGTATGCAGCCCTGCAGCCGCAAAGGGAAGTTCTTTTCCAATCCAATCAGGCCCCTCGATAACCCATAAATAATATTGCTCTCCCACAACTATCAAATCATCCTGATAGCCAAGATCTGCCGTGATCTCATCAATGCTGTCGACGGGAAAACCCGGAACAATCCGGTCTACTAAACTATTACAAAACGTATTGGCCTCATGAATCCACTGTGTAAATCCTTCCTCAAGCTTCCACAGACCTGCATAATGAAGAACCGTTTCCTTCAGCTTTTCACCGTTGTTCTCAATCAGCTCACATGGGAGTAGGACACACCCTTTTGTCTGATCTCCTTTAAAAGCCTGATAGCGGAAGTAGAGAAATGCAGTTAATTTCCCAGGGAATGTTTTTTGCGGCCTATCCTCTAAACGATCTTTTTCATCACATACAATCCCAGCCTCAGTGGTGTTGGAGATGATAAACCGAAGCCTTTCGCTTGATGCCAATTCTTTGTATGCTTCATAATCAGAAAACAGGTCAATTCCCCGGCTGATTGAGTTGATAATCATATGCTCGTTTACCGCTTCTCCATCTTTCATTCCTTGTAAAAAAAGCGTATATAATCCATCTTGCTCATTTAATCGTTTGATTTTTTCTGAACCCCTTGGCTGAACAACCGCCACACTCCCATTAAAATCAGTGTGTTGATTCAATTGATCAATCTGCCAATCGATAAATCCCCGAAGAAAGTTTCCTTCTCCGAATTGGAGAATTTTTTCTGGATACTGAGTATAGTGATCGTACACATTTTTATTCAGCTTCTGCACCCTTATTCCCTCCCTCTTTTTATGCACACGTTAACATTTTTCTGTATAAAGAATGCCCGCTGAAAAACGGGACATCACGTCGTCAATCGTCTGACTGAATCACGCACCATAAATTCTGTGTTTTCCAAGATTTTTTCTGCTTTTGTTTCGGGCTTGCTGATCAGAGACAAGAGTTTTTGCGCGCCAAGCACGCTGATTTTCTCCACTGGGCGCTTTACTGTTGAAAGCCTTGGCGTGATGTACTGTGAAAAACCAATATCATCAAACCCGATCACCGAAATATCATCAGGGACGCGCAGGCCCTTTGCGAATATCGCATTCATCGCTCCGATTGCCATGTCATCATTCGAACAAAAAACAGCGGTTGGAGGATTCGGCAGTGCCAGCAACCGCTCCATCGCTTGAAAGCCGCTTTCCATATCGTACTGTCCTTTGACACTGTATTCATGCTTGATCGGAATATGATGTTGAATCAGTGCAGATAAGTAGCCTTCCTTTCGCTGCTGGGAGGATTTAAAGCCTTCGATCCCCTCGATGATGGCGATGTCTTGATGTCCGGACTGAATGAAGTATTCTACAGCTTCTTGAGAGCCTTCCTTGTCATTGGACAAAATATTCGTGATGGTACGATCATCAATATCACGATTCAGCACGACAAGCGGAATGTTTTTTTCGCGAATATGGTAAATAAAAGAATTATCAATGTCACTTTGGCTCATTAAAATGATGCCGTCATATCTCATCGGTGTAACGGAGTCATAGTTTTTCAGATCATCAATGCCGCGCACATACAGATTGTAATCCTCACTTATGGCTTGATTGACGCCTTTAATTGTGTCTGCAAAGAAGCTGTGTGAGGTTCCGTTTGTAATGCTTGTAAAGAAAAGCCCGATCGTATGCGACTTTTGCATCGCGAGACTTTTCGCATTTACATTTGGTGTATAGTTGAGCTGCTCTGCTAGCTCTAATATTTTTTTCTTCGTATGTTCTTTGATGTAAGGGCTGTTGTTGAGTGCTCTGGAAACAGTAGTGTGGGATACGTTTGCGAGTTTTGCGATATCTTTTATGGTTACCATCTAATTCCCTTCCTTATCATACCGGCTGCGATTATTTACTGTATATTGTATCATCAAACATACCGCCTCTCCCACTGTATTTCCAGATTAATAAGACACAGGGTTTTCCGCTTCTGTTCCCGCTGTCTTGCCGATGATTGGACGGACAAAACGAATCACAGCAAGTGAAGCGAAGACAGCCAGCCCTCCGGCAAGCAAAAATGCTCCAGAAAACGTGCCTGTTTGGTCAACAATAAATCCGGTTAAAGCCGGGCCGATAATTCCTGCCGTGTTGGCGAGGAAATGCATGAAGCCGCCAACAGAACCGACATTGTTTTGATCAACCACATCTTGAATGACAGCCCAATAGATAGCACCGGTCAAATAAAGAAAGAACACTGACAGAGCGACAAGAGTGACAGCCCCCGCAGTCGTTGCCACAAGCCCGGCAAAACCAATCAGGACAGCTGATGAAAACAAACACGTGACAAGCACAACCTTGCGCGAGAACAGCACACCTTTTCGGGCCGTTTTTTTGTACACATAGTCAGAAACAAATCCCCCTGCAGCCAGCCCGATAAAGCCTAAAATCCACGGTATGACCGTGATGACACTCATCGATTCAACACTTAATCCCCGCTCGTCGACAAGATAGCTCGGAAACCACGTCAAAAAGAAGAAGAGGATGTAGTTGTAAGCGAAAAAAGCGAACGCCGTGAACAGGACCGTTTTTTGCTTCAGATAAAAGGTGAGCGGAATTTTTTCTCTGGGAGACGTTTCTGCTTTTATTGCCGGTGCTTCCTTGATCGTCTCTTGCGGCTTTTCTTTGACAAACTTGAACCAGAGCACTGCCCATATCAATCCAATAATCATAATGAGAACGAAGGATACCTTCCAGCTGAACGCCACTGCGATCATGCCGACTATCGGGCCGGAAATGGCTCCCCCGAGCGGCGTGCCGCTGTTGGTTACACCGATAACAGACGCCCGCTGGGTCGGCGGAAACCAGTTGTTCACCATCTTGTTGATGGTCGCCGAAAGCGGGCCTTCTCCCATTCCGAAGAGAATGCGTATAATCAGCAGACTGACAAAGCCAAAAGCGAGGGCGACTGCTCCGCTAAACAGCGACCAAACAACCATCGCGACAAACAAGGTCAGCTTTGCCCCATAGCGGTCGGATGCCACGCCCCCAAGAAAGTTAAAAATCGCATAACCAATCGAAAAACTGCTGAAAATCAAGCCCATTTGCGTGGCAGACAATGTGAGATCATCCTGAATAAAAGGAGCTGCAATGGAAAGCGCCGAGCGATCCAGGTAATTAATCACCCCTGCCAGGAACAAAAAAAGGATAACGGGAAGCTTATCTTTTGAAAACATCTCAACCTCACCCCTATGTTGGTTCAGTTTCTGTTGCACCGCTTTCGTTACACACCTGAATAAGCCATAAATCCTCCATCGACAGGAACGGTGATCCCAGTGACAAAACCGGAATAGGATTCATCCGCCAGCCAAAGAAGCGTACCGAGCAAATCCTCGGGTTTTCCGAAGCGCTTCATCGGTGTTCCCGCAATAATTTTGTGAGATCGGCTGGTGAACGTTCCGTCTTGGTTGATCAGCAGATCATGATTTTGTTTTGTCAGAAAGAAGCCTGGGGCAATCGCATTGACCCGCAGCCCGGTTTCGGCAAAATGAACAGCCATCCACATCGTAAAATTATTGATGGATGCTTTCGCGGCACTGTATGCCGGAACCTTCGTCATAGGTGAATAAGCACTCATGGAAGAAAGGTTGATGATCGCCGGTGAATCGGCTTTCAGCAGCTCTTTTCCAAACACTTGCGAGGCCAGAAACGCACCGGTGAAATTGGTGGAGAATACAGTTAGAAAGCCCCTCTCATCCATATCAAAAAAGGATTGGCCTTCTCCCGCTTCTTCATATGTCTCCACATCGGTTATCGCGTCAGGATGATTGCCGCCAGCCCCGTTAATTAACAGATCAACAGCGCCAAATTGGCCAAGGATGTCTTCCTTTGCCCGCTCCAGTGACATCCTGTCCAGCACATCCGCAGCAACAGCGCACGCTGTGCCGCCAGCCGCCGTTATCTCCTTCACGACCGCTTGGCCTTTTTCAGCCGTCCGATTCAATATCGCCACCTTCATGCCATGACGGGCTAGCTCCCGTGCCATCGCAGAGCAAAGCACGCCGCTGCCGCCAGTGATGACAGCCGTTTTACCAGTCAGGTTCTCATGCAGCGGGATCATACGTCCACCTCTTTTTTTGCCATTGCTTCATAGGCGTCCCACAGCCCGTTCAAATACATGATGCCAAGTGCCCGATCGTATAAGCCATATCCCGGGCGGCATTGCTCGCCCCAAAGATGGCGCCCATGATCCGGTCTGACATATCCTTCGTAATCCTGATTATGCAGTTCTTCCATCACGCCTTGAATGTTGATCGAACCATCCTTTGTTAAATGAGATGTTTCAATAAAATCACCATTCTCATAAATTTTCACATTGCGAATATGTGAAAATGGAGCGATGCCGGCATACGTTTTAGCGATCTCCACCATGTCGTTAGCGGGATTGGCTCCCATTGAACCTGTACAAAGGGTGATACAATTAGACGGTGAATCTGATATCGCCCGCAGCTTCTTATAGCTTGCCTCTCCTGTGATAATGCGCGGCAGTCCGAAAATCGACCACGGCGGGTCATCCGGATGAATGGCCATTTGAACACCATAGGCCTCAGCAACAGGAAGAATTTCCTGCAAAAAGAATGATAAATTGTCCCATAGCTTTTCTTCATCGACCGTTCTGTAGGCAGCAAAAAGCTCTTTGATCCGAGCTAATTTTTCGGGCTCCCACCCCGGCAGTGTCATGTCAGATGCATCCTCCACCGTCCGAATCAGCTCTTGAGGATCAAGGCTTTCCACCTTGGCCTTTTCAAAAAACAGAGCGGTCGATCCATCTTCTAGCGGCCGGAACATGTCCGTGCGTGTCCAGTCAAAAACCGGCATAAAATTATAGCAAATCACTTTCACGCCAAATCCGGCAAGGTTGCGGATCGTTTGCTTGTAGTTTTCAATATACCGGCCGCGTTCTTCGTTCCCAAGTTTAATTGCTTCGTGAACATTCACGCTTTCTACAACTTCAGCATGAAAACCATAGGATTGAATATATTCGGTCTCGGCTCTGATTTCTTCTTTTTCCCACACGTCGCCGACAGGCTTTTGATGGAGAGCCCAAACGATGCCTTTGACACCGGGAATTTGCTTCACGTGTTCAAGTGTGACTGTATCGTTGCCTCTTCCATACCATCGGAATGTCATATTCATGCTCGCACCTCCGGATTCAGTCATTTAATCAAACGTGATGACGGCTTTTCGCACCTGATCTGGATGCTCCTTAATAAACTGAAATGCATGATGAACGTCATCAACTGAAAATGTATGGGTCACCAGCCCGTTATGCACTAACTGGCCTCTATTCAAAAGCTCTACCACTTTTGGAAACTGATTGGTCTGCAATCGCGATCCGGTTATCGTGACTTCTTTTTTTGTAATCGGCAGCTGAGAAATCTGAGCCGCTCTTTCATCAAATCCAAGCACAACCACATGTCCCGCCGGTGACACAGCCTCAATTGAAAGTGCAAAAGTCTCCGGCAGGCAAACAGCATCAATGACCACGTTTGCTCCTTCATTCCCAGTCCATTCATGGACCCGCTCGGCAACATTTTCTGCTTGGACATTTACAACAGCATCGGCGCCGTTTTCTTTCGCAAATGCCAGCCGCTCGTCGTTCAAGTCAGTCATCATGACAGCAGCGCCCGCCAGCTTTGCCATTTTCAACACACAGATCCCGATGGGCCCCGCTCCCTGGATCAGGACGGTATCACCTTTTTCCACCTGGCCTCTCCACACCGCCTGGGCGCCTATCGTATAAGGCTCGGCCATGACTGCTTCCTCCCAAGGCAAGTCCTTTGAGACCGCGTGAAGCTGCCTTTCCGGAAGCACAATATATTCCCGCATGCCTCCGTCCTCATGTACGCCAAATACAGAAAGCTTGGCGCAAACATTCGGCCGCCCTTTGCGGCAGGCATAGCACGATCCGCAATAAGAAATCGGCTCAATTACCACATGATCACCGGGTTTTAGGCTCTGTACTTTCGCACCAACTTCCTCCACTTGTCCCGTTACCTCGTGTCCGATGACTCTCGGGAGGGTAGCAAGCGGATTCGTTCCATGATAAATGTGCATGTCTGAACCGCAAATGCCGACTCGCTTAACTTTCACGAGCACTTCATCATCCTTTGAAAGAACTGGCTTCTTCACCACCGCTGTCACCAGATCATACGCTTTTCGCACTTGAACCGCTTTCATTTTTCTCACCTGCTTTTTAAGAATTCATACACGCTCCGGGCGATAGAAATTCCGTTTTTCTTATTTCTTTCTTCATGCAGCTGCTCGATCTCGCCGGGCACATACACTCTTTCGAATCCAACAGCCGGCGGTGATTGCTGCAGTTCATCAATCATGTCATCCATCTGCTCTAAAAACGTATCCCAGTCAGTAAAAAAGGCTGGATTGATCGCGCAAACGTAATGCCCCAGCTTTCTTTTTTGATCAAGGCCGCTGTACATTTTGGCAATATGAGGGCCAAAAGCCGCGCCCGCCAGCAATCCGGAAAACACATCCACTACAATCGATAGTCCATAGCCTTTCGGGCCGCCGAATGTTGAAAGTGAGACGACCTTGTCAGGATCAGTTACTGCTTCTCCGTTTTCATCGACTCCCCATCCTTCAGGAATTTCTTTGCCCTCTTCACGGGCCTGCAGAATCTTCCCAAAAGCCACTTTGGATGTCGCCATATCTAAGATAAACGGTTTTTTATGCTTAGCCGGAACACCGTAAGCAATCGGATTTGTCCCTAAAAAAGGAGTCCTCCCCCCAAATGGGACAACGACACTGTCTGTATGCGTCATTGCCATTCCGAGCAGCTTTTCGTCAGCCGCTTTTTGCACAAAATAGCTTAGCGCTCCGCAATGACTGCTGTTTACGGCCGTGACCATGCCGACTCCGTTTTTCTTCGCCATGTCAATTGCATGGTCCATCGCCATGTCGCAATTCACATGACCGAAACCATCGTCTCCGTCAAGCACCCCGGTCACAGGCCCCGTCTCTTTAAAAACAGGCTGTGCCCCAGGATTGATCCCTCCCGCTAAAAGCCTGTTCACATAGTGTTCTGTGCGCAGCACGCCATGCGAATGTACATTGCGCAAATCAGCGTGCACGAGAACATCTGCTACTTTTTCAGCATCTCGTTCATTCAAACCGGCACCGGCCAGCTTTTGCCGAACGAGTCCCTTTGCTTCTTCAGCTGCAATTGTTATCGTTTTCAAACAAGTGCCTCCTTCCTTTTCAGTTTTTTGGGCACTCCCCTAGCGAAACCCCTACAAACACATTTTATTTACAAATTATTTTAAATATTCTTTATATTATATTGTCAGTTCTTTTGATGAAGATCCTGAACGATCTGAGCATGCTGCTGGTCTGTGAGTTTATAAAGAAAGCCGATAATGATCATCGCTAATGCCAAAGCAATGGCCGGATACAGAAGAAGCAGCGCTTTGATGCCAATCAGCGCCTGTGCTGTCTGGACTGCATTCGGCACATAGCCGATAATCCCCAAACCGATCCCCGAGAGAAAGCCAGACAAAGATTGAGCAAGCTTTCTGGAGAAATTGAAAAGTGAATATGTCGTTGCTTCCTTCCGTTCACCGGATTTCCATTCGCCATAGTCGATAATATCGGAGACAAGAGCCCACGTGATGCCATTTGGGATACTGATTCCAATAAAGGCGATACTGGCGAGAATTGTAAACACATAAACGTTAGATGGAAGCATAAAGTTGATCAGATCCGCGGCCACACTGATGCCGAAGCCGATCATTGCCGTTCGTTTCTTTCCAAACATCTTGACGAGCTTTGGAAGGAATACGACGCCCAAAAAGGAAGAACCGATAATTATAAAGTTCATATAAGCCATTAATTCAACATTGCCCAGGTTATATTGTGCGAAATAGACGAGCATGGCGGATTTAATGTTGTATGCGGAAATTGAAAAAATCGTCATCAGGACAAGGGTTAACAGCGGTTTATTTGTAATAAATGTTTTGACGACAGATGAGAGTGTTAATTTTTCTTTGGGTGCTTCCGATATGACAATGCGCTCTTTGCAGTTGCGGTAGCAAATATAAAACCAAAGCACACCGAGTGCGGCGAACAAGCCCATGACCACCGGGTAGCCGACCTTCGGATTATCAAACTTGATGAGCAGCGGCATCACGGCAACACTTGTGATAAACAAGGCGCCAAGTGATCCGATTTGGCGGAACGTCGAAATGGAGGTCCGGTCCTCAGAATTTTGAGTCATCGCTGCCCCTAATGAGCCGTACGGAATATTCACAAACGAATAGCCGATGCCCCAAATCATATAGGATGCATATGCATAAATCAGTTTTCCGGTCGTTGATACATTGGGAGACAGAAAAATAAGAACAGTAAGCACCGCAAGCACGATGCTGCCGATTAATAGATAAGGCCTGAATTTCCCCCGTTTGCCGATATTTTTGCGATAATCGATTGATGAGCCGACAATTGGATCTGTTATCGCCGCAAACAGCTTACTGACTAAAAAAATGCCGCCGGCCATCGCAGCGGGGATTCCCGCTACATCAGTGAAATACTTCAATAAATAAATCTGGCCGAGATCAAACATAAAACCATTGCCAAAATCACCAAAACCATAGGACATTTTCTCTTTCAATGAAAGCCTTTTTTCCGTTTCGACCGACACAACCTTATTTGCCAGTTCAGTTCGCATGTTCCACCTCTGTGCCTTAAGAATTTTCGGATAGTGGTCCGCTCAGCGATACTGAGCGGACACTTTGTTACACGTTTGCTTTCTCTTCTTGAAATTGAAAGTAGTGTTTCGCATTGTCATAGCAAATCCCCTGAACGATGCTTCCCAGAAGTTCCATATCGCGCGGCACTTCGCCGTTTTCCACCCATTCTCCAATCAAATTGCAGACGATCCGCCTGAAATATTCGTGGCGCGTATACGAAAGAAAGCTTCTGGAATCGGTGAGCATGCCGATAAAACGGCTGAAAAGGCCAACATTTGATAACGCTTTCATTTGGTCGAGCATCCCGTCTTTAGTATCGTTAAACCACCAGGCTGTGCCGAATTGTATTTTTCCCGGGGTAATACCGTCCTGAAAACTGTTGATCATGCTGGCGATGACATAGTTATCATTTGGATTCAGTGAATATAAAATCGTTTTCGGCAGCTGGTTCTTCATCTCAACTGAGTTCAGCAGCTTGTATAAAGGCTTGGCAATTTCTTCATCGTTCATTGAATCATAGCCTGTATCAGGTCCGAGCCTTTTCATCATTTTTGTATTTGTGTTTCTTAAAGCGTTGATATGAAACTGCATCGCCCAATCGAGCTCCGCATACAAACCGCAAAGAAACTGAAGCGTATATGTCTTAAATTTCTTCTCATCTTCATAAGAAACCTCTGTTCCTTGTAATCTGTCAGAAAAAATCCGTCCAGCTTCTTCTTTTGTTGTTTCGGCAAATACCATTGAATCTATCGCGTGATCAGAAACTCTGCCGCCGGCTGAGTGGAAGAATCGCACTCGTTTTTCCAACGCCTTTAAAAACGCATCATAGGTTGTAATGGATATGGCGGCGGCATCTTCAAGCGCCTGCACCCACTCAGGAAAGCCTTCACGATTGATCTCAAGTCCTTTATCCGGCCGAAATCCGGGCAGCACGCTGACAGGAAAGTCTTTGTCTTCTTTTAATAATAAATGGTATTCAAGAGAATCGACAGGGTCATCCGTTGTACACACGACCTTTACATTTGATTTCACGATTAAATCCCTTGCCCCGAAGCCATCCCCTTGGAGCAGTTCATTTGTCCGTTTCCATATAGCCGGCCCGGACTTCTCGTTTAAAATCTCATAAATGCCAAAAAAACGCTGCAATTCTAAGTGAGTCCAATTGTAGAGTGGATTGCCAATCGCCATCGGCACGGTTTTCGCCCAAGCCATAAATTTCTCCTCATCAGGCGCGTCTCCGGTGATGTATGTCTCCTCGATTCCATTGGCTCTCATGATGCGCCATTTATAATGGTCACCATACAGCCAGGCTTCCGTGATGTTTTGAAATGTCTTATTTTCATAGATTTCTTTCGGACTTAAGTGGCAGTGGTAATCAATAATTGGCATGTCTTTCGCATAATTATGATAGAGGCTGACAGCGGTTTCATTTTTCAATAAAAAGTTTTCGCCCATGAAGGGTTCCATGTCCTCACCGTCTTTCATTCTATTTCAAAATGTTAACGTTAACATTTTGATTTGTATCTATTTTACCTTTATATTCCTCTGGGATCAATCTCTTTTTTGAAAATGAAATGTTAACGTTAGCATATAAACAAAAAAAAGACATTGCCAGAAAGCACCCGGAAAGGAACGCTTTTGGCAATGTCAAATTCATAAAAAGGATTAGTAAGCCAGGCTGAAAAGTCCTTTAATGTGTGTTAAGTAGCGTACGTTACTTGCTTCTTTCATCAAGGAAGCAGGAAGACCTTTAAGCGGTGTAGAATTTGCACCAATGATGGCAACCGCGTCTTTGCGTCCAAGGCTTGCAAGTGTACCAGAGTTTACTGGCTTGAATGTTTCAAGCGTTTTGCCTTCCAGGTAAGCGAATAGGTTGTAACCGATCAGCTCACCCATTTGCCATGCGATTTGTGCAGTTGGCGGGTATGGACGGCCGTCTGCACCGAAGTAAACTGCGCTGTCTCCAGCAACGAATACATCTTCATGAGATGTAGATTGCAGGAAGTCATTTACAGTCGCGCGTCCGCGGTTCACTTCTAGACCTGATTCACCGACTAATGGGTTACCTTGTACGCCGCCAGTCCAAACAAATGTGTTGGCAACAACTTTAGATCCGTCTTTCAGATCAATTACGTTTCCTTCTACATTTGTAACAGGAAGACCTGTTAAGAACTCAACGCCGCGTTTTTCAAGGCTTGCAGTCGCACGCTCGATAAGATCATCCGGAAGAACAGGAAGGATTTTCGGACCTGCTTCAACAAGTTTCAATTTGATTTCTTTATGGTCTACGCCGTATTTTTTCGCAAGGTTCGGCATGATGTCAGCAAGCTCACCAACAAGCTCAACACCTGTTAAGCCGCCGCCGCCGATAAGGATTGTTGCATCTGCTTCGTTTTTCGTTTTAGAGTACTCGCGCACACGATCTTCAACATGTTGAAAGACTTTGTTCGCATCAGCAGCAGATTTCAATACCATGCTGTTTTCTTCAAGACCTGGGATGCCGAAGTAAGCCGTTACAGAACCAAGACCTACAACAAGCGCATCGTAAGTTAATGTAGAACCGTCAGCAAGCGCAACTTCTTTTTTATCAACAGAGAAAGAGCTTACTTCCGCAATTTTAAGATCAATGTCTTTGCCTTTGAAAAGTTTTTCTAATGGCATTGCAACCGCTTTTTCAGACACGTTGCCTGCAGCAAGGCGGTGTAATTCCGTAATGATTTGGTGAGTAGGGTATTTGTTTACCACTGTCACGCGTGCTTGTTCTTTTGTGTAATGTTTGCGAACTGTTAGAGCAGAAAGAACTCCGCCATAACCAGCGCCTAGAATGACAATATGTTTTGACATCGTATATCCTCCGTCCTTTATATCAATTTGAATCTGAGATTATTTTTGGTTTTCGCGTTCGTTCATGACTTCAAGGTAGCTGTTAGCAAAACGGAACAGCTTTTGAGCTTGAGGATCTTTCAGCATGCGAAGAAGGCCGAAAAGTCCAATTGTTTCGTTGCTTGCTTCCGCGCGGTCTTTTGCTTCGATCGCAGTCGCAGCTACTTCTTTCGCTGTTTCTTTTACAGGCTCGAGAATTTCAGTGATCGCACCGACTGTGTCGCTCTTTAACACTTCGTCAGTCGCTACAGACTGAGCGAAATCATAAGACTTCGTTAAAATATTCACTAACTCAGTCAGCTTCGGAAGCTGGTCAACTAAAACAGTCAATGATTCTTGAACTTCTGGCTTTAATAGCTGATCAATAAGATCTTGCTGGCTTTGGCTGACAGACGCATTTGTTTGATCGATTGTTTCTGGCATATCCAATTCTCCTTTACTATAAGCAGTTTGCTGATTTTTTTGGAAAGGGTAGTGCCTCTCCCTGTCTCACGCTTTTAAGGCATAAGAATAAGGATTGTGAATTCGTGCACAATCATTTACAAAAATAAATGTTTACTACCCAGTTTTTCATCTTGCCATATTCAGTATTATTTTTATCTAAAAATAAACAATTGAATAAGTCAAAATCCTTTACTCTCTCTGAAAATAGCAAACACAAAAAACTCCAATTCGATTACCTTCTATATGATAACACTTTTTGAACAAAATTTGAACGTGAATTGCTTCGATTATGAAATTAATTTATATGGAGCTCATGTCATAACGTTTCTGCGGCACTAGTTATTGACAATCCAGCAATTTCTCCCCTTCACTTTACCCATATTTCCAATAGAGGATCTCTTTTTCCTGTGATCGGATCATTCGCCGGCAACGCCGCCTGCTTAATCTGTTTGACCGCTTCCTCCCGCTCATTCGGCTTCCCCGTCTTCATATCATACTGAACGCCTCCGGGATAGGCGCCAAGGACAGTAAAATCGGGGCTTGAGCTGAGCTTTTTATGTCCGACTCCGGCTGGAATCACGACTGCGTCGCCTGATTTGAAAGGGATGGCAGCCCCTTTTTCTCCCCCAAACTGAATCACAGCTTCTCCCCTAAGGGCAATCAGGACTTCATGCGTATTGCTGTGATAATGATGGTATGGAAAAACACTCCCTGACCAGCTGTTTGACCAGCCATGCCGGGTGACGATCCGCTCTGCCAGTCCGGTGTCCTTAAGCGCGTTTTGATACACCACGAGCGGAAAATCAGGGTGATTCGGAATCCTGCCGTCATCCGAAAATAAGTATGTCTGTGTCTCTCTTTCCATCAATTTCACCTCCCTTTTTTGTCTTCCACACATTGCGGTTCGCAAAACATGATGTTTTTCTCATGATTCCATTGATCTGCATGATACCGAATAGTATAAAAAAATAATGCCAGAATGAGGGATATCATGAAAGCTATCGTTATTGGAATATTGGCTTCACTCTTTTTCGCCGTTACCTTTATATTAAACAGAGCGATGGAGTTATCCGGAGGCAGCTAGCTTTGGAGCTCTTCGCTGCGCTTTATTTTTATGGTGCCGTTTTTATGTTTGATTGTCATCATGAGAGGGACATTCACGCCTCTCTTACTAGAGATGAGGAAAAAGCCGTTTTATTGGATCAAATGGAGCTTCGTCGGCTTCGTGCTTTTTTACGCGCCGATTACATTTGCGGCTGCATACGGTCCGGGGTGGCTCATAGCCGGAACCTGGCAAATTACAATTGTAGCCGGGGTGCTCTTATCTCCTTTGTTTTATGTCAAACAAGATATGCCGGGCGGTCCGCAGCTCGTTCGGCAAAAGATTCCCTGGTTTCACTTGGCACTTCTATGATCATCCTGATTGGAGCGGCTCTGATTCAGCTTCAGCATGCAGAAGCGCTTTCTGGGAGGATGCTGCTTTTCAGTGTGCTGCCGGTTGTCATTGCGGCTTTTGCCTATCCGTTAGGAAACCGAAGAATGCTCGAAGAATACGGAGGCCGGCTTGATACATTTCAGCGCGTGCTTGGAATGACATTGGCAAGCCTTCCATTCTGGCTTATATTAGCAGCTTACGGCTGGTGGTCAGATGGCCTTCCACAGCAAGTCAAACCGTTCAATCCTTATCGTTGCCATCAGCTCAGGCATCATTGCGACGATTTTATTTTTCTGGGCCACTGATATGGTAAGAGACAATCCTCAAAAACTCGCAGCTGTTGAAGCCACTCAATCCGGTGAAGTGATTTTCGCGCTGCTGGGTGAAATTGTTCTGCTGTCAGGCGTTTTCCCATCTCTTTTATCATTTGCCGGTTTATTCATTATAATAGCAGGGATGATGTTACATACCTTCGTTTCACAGCCGAGAAAACCGAAAAAGAAAGCACAGTCAAATCTGACTGCGTAGCATTTGCAGGAGAATGGGTGAAAGCCTGTTCTCCTTTATTTGTGCTATCAAAAGGGATCTGTTTCACGTTATAGTTAAATATAATGTCAGCCTACTTATATTGAAAGGTGATTATTGTAATGGAAGCAAACGATCAAACACAAAACATACCAGCCATCTCCTTCAGATCAGTCAGAAAAAGCTATAAACAAGATGGACAAACCTATGATGTGCTGCAGGATGTCACCGGTGACATTCAACAGGGTGCACTCGTAGCCGTTTTAGGTCCTTCCGGCTCAGGCAAAAGCACCCTCCTTTCTATGTGTAATTTAATGAGAACGCCTGACAGCGGCGAAGTCAACATATACGGAAAGGAAGTCAGAGAATGGAATGTCAATGAACTGAGGAGAACGGCAGCCCTCGCGTTTCAATCGGCTCCCGTGCTCGACGGGACAGTGCGTGACAATTTAAGTCTTGTACAAAGGCTGCATCAATCCCAGCTGTACTCTCCTGAAAAGCTGGCTTCTCTTGCAGGGCTGCCGCCAGAGCTGTTAGACAGAAGCGCCAGAGACTTATCGGGCGGGCAGCGGCAAAGACTGTCACTGGCCAGAACGCTCTCAAATCCTTCCTCCATTCTATTGTTGGACGAAATCACGTCGGCCTTGGACCCGGTTTCTGCTCTTGAGATTGAAGAACTGATCAAACGTCAGCATCAAGAGAAAAAATGGACAGTCATGTGGGTCACTCATAATATGGAGCAGGCAAAACGAGTAGCCGATACCATTTGGTTTATGGCAGATGGCCGGCTGCTTGAAATCGCTGAAACCGAAACATTTTTCTCCGCTCCGCAGCATGAAGCAGCGAAAGAATTTTTGAAGGGAGGCACTAGGTAATGGATTACCTTTCTCTCTCTTTAACGATGATCTTTGTTTTGATCGCCTTGTTTTTATCAAAATCCTTTAAAGCAGGTGTAGAAAAAGACATGATCATCGCCACCATCCGGGCCGCGGTGCAGCTGCTTATCATCGGTTATGTTTTGTCGCTGATTTTTCGCGGAGACCATCCTGTTTTTATCCTGCTGATGGTGATGTTAATGCTCGCGGTGGCGGCGCAAAATGTCATCAAGCGAAAGAAAAATGCAATCGGTTCGTTTTGGAGGGTGTTTGCCGCGTTAGCAATCGTAGAAATTGTGACGCAGGGAATTCTTCTGTCTCTTCATATCATTCCGCTTACGGCACGATATGTCATTCCGATCAGCGGGATGGTCATTGGAAATTCGATGGTGCTCTCAAGTTTGTTTCTAAACCGGCTCAACTCAGAAGTCGGCGTTCGCAAAGAAGAAATTCAATTAATATTGTCACTTGGCGGCACACCGAAGCAATCCATACAGCGCATTCTTACTTCAGCGATGAAAATGAGTATGATCCCGACGCTCGAAAGCCAGAAAACACTGGGTCTTGTCCAGCTTCCCGGCATGATGACTGGCCAGATTCTAGCCGGCGCGGACCCGATTCAGGCAGTACGCTTTCAGCTCTTAATCGTGTTTACAACGATGGCCTCAGCCGCGCTGACTTGTGTAATCTTAAGCGTGCTGACATACCCATCATTATTCACCGTTCATCAGCAGCTGAAGCAGAATGAATGACAGGCAAAAGCCGCTTTCCGAGGGAAAAGCGGCTTTTTGTACTTGTTATTCCTTTTCTTCATAATACTTGGCCAGCTCAACAATCATCGCACCCATCCGCTCAATCTCTGGCGCAAGCAGTCTCGTAATGCCCTCTTCCCGCAGTGCTTCAGCAGTAACTTTTCCGACAGCAGCTGCGATGGCGCGTTCTTCGAATACCTTCTTCACTTCATTGATATAACCTCGCCCCTTAGCAAAATCAAACAGGGAACGAACCTGAATGGCCGTTGTAAAACAAACGGCATCGATCTCACCGTTCATCAGCTCTCGGCATAACCGCTCCACCGTTTCCTCCTCCGGCGGGATGTGCTGATAAGGCAGAATCGGCAGGACAGACGCGCCTTTTTCTTCAAGAAATGCCATGAGAGCCGGCGCTTTTTCGCCATGAAGCTGCACCAGGACTGTTTTTCCTGAAAAGTCGTGAGGCTCCAAAGAACGGATTAAGCCTCTTGTTGTCCCGTCTTCATCCGAAGCTTCCGGTGTGATCCCAAGCTTTTTCAACACAGACAGCGTTTTGTATCCCCTGCATGCCGCTTTCGCTTGGCGAATGGCCTGCAGAAACTCATCTTTCAGCCCAATTTTCTCTGCCACATCAACAAGAGTCTCCAGCCCGATGCCTGTCGTGAAAATGACCCAGTCAGCTTTTTTTCCCTCCACAAACGTCCGCAAATCCGGCTCCACCTGCTCCTCTGCTAAGTAAACTGTACCTTGGAGAGTCCGGATGACAGGTATTCCGCCCTGTTTTTCAATGATTGTACTGATTTCTTCCGTTTTTCGTGAGCCACCGATTGCCACACGTTTTCCAAGTAACCCTTTTCCCATATCCGTTTCCTCTCCTCTTTGCATAGGCTTTTTATGTATATAAGCTTAATAAAGCTATTTTGGCGCAAACCAAGGGAGAAATCAAGATAAACCAAAACCCCTAAAATCCATTGAATACGCCGGAAGCTTGCTGTAAGATAAACAGCAGACACGTCTTGTAACGGAGGATCGACATGGAAACAAAAAAAGAAGAATATGAAACAAAAGGCTACGATACATCGATCGTTTACGAATTCAATGAATATCCGGACGCCCGCAGCGGGCGCTGCGACAACTGTGATTACACACTGTTCAAAAGCTCTGTAAAAGGCGGAAAATTTCTTAGAGAATGCCGGAGATGCGGGATGAAAAAAAATATTTAAACAGAAAACCGAAATCAAATTGATTTCGGTTTTTATGTTTTTACTGCGGGACAGCGGATTTTTTCATAAACGCTTCAATCTCAGCTGCCGCACGCTCCGCTCCGCCAGCTTCTTTTACATCTTTTTGCATATTCTTGACGCGGCTGAGCAGCTCTTGATCACTGGATACAGCCTGAACCGCTTCCTGCAGGCTGGAAACAGTCACTTCCTCTTTCGGCAAATAAACGCCAAGGCCTAATTCATCAACCCGATTTGCAGTGAGCTCTTGCTCATACATTTGCGGAATGACGACAAGCGGCACACCTGCGTTCATCGCTTCCATCGTACTGTTCATCCCGCCATGAGAGATGAACAAATCAGCTTTCTCTAACACCTCAAGCTGCGGCACACTTTGGCGAATGGTAAAGTTAGCAGGAATATCCTCCAAGCTTTCTGGATCAATCGTTTTCCCAACCGACATGATCACTTGCCATGAAGAATCCCGAAATGCCTTGATGCACATCTTGTAAAATTCCGGCCATGCGTTAAACGCCGTACCCAAAGAAATCAGCATAAGCGGGCGATCATCCTTGTCAATAAACAGGCCTTCTTGTTCCTTTCGTTCTCCGAGAGAGGGGCCGACAAAACAGAAACGGTCATCGAACGTCTCATGCTGAATCTGAAAAGACTTCGGCATAAAGACAATATTTAATGCTTCCGGCACAGCTAACTGTTCAAATGAAACAGCCGGCAACTTCTCTTGCTCCAAGTAGGCTTTAAATTCAGCCTCTGCTTCTTTTATTTTCTTCAGCATGTCTTCATTTCCTAACTGAAAGGATTCATTTTGGGCATATGACGAACAGAGCTTAATGACCGGAACATTAAGCTTTTCAGCAAACAATTTACCAGCCAGCGCAACAAAGTCATAGATGATCAGATCAGGCTGATCATCCTTATATAACTCCTCAAGCTGCGGCAGAATGCTGAGTGATTCTTTCAAAAGGCTGAGGGGCGCGTCATTCTTTTCCATCATCTCCCTGATTTGCTTAGGATCAATATTCAAGGATGTATGATAGATCAATGCTTCGCCACCGGCTTGCTGAACAGCGGGCGCAAACTCCTCAGTCGTCGCGTACGTGACACGGTGCCCTTTCTCACAAAGCTTCTCTACTAAAGCAAGCGTAGGATTGACATGTCCGTACGCCGGGATATTGATCATCGAAATATGGTACTTTTTCATGAATCTCCAGTCTCCTTATCTATTACATTTTCACACGGAAGCTCTTTAATCCGTATATCACACTGTTTTCAATCGGAGTGATACTGACGCACTCCATATGAGGAAAAGCAGAAATCAAAGACGTTAACGCGATATTTGCTTCAAGACGGGCAAGCGGAGCCCCAAGGCAAAAATGGATGCCATGGCCAAACGCAATATGCGGATTAGGATGGCGGCGGATATCAAACATGTGCGGTCTATCAAACTTTGCTTCATCACGATTTGCCGATGCCACAAACGCCAAAACCATATCACCTTCTTTAATCAGGTGCCCCCCGATTTCCGTATCCCGCTTGGCAATGCGCCTCAAAACCGGGGCGGGCGCTCTGAAACGCAAGGCTTCCTCCACTGCCTGAGGCATCAGTTCAGGATGGCTGCGCAGTTCCTCGTAAACGCCTGGCGTTTCTAATATGCTGTACATCGCATTTGAAATCAGGTTTGTAGTGGTTTCATTTCCGGCCACCAGCAGCAGCGTGCAAAACGGAATCAGCTCTTCACCGGACAGCTTCTCGCCTGTTTCTTCCGCTTTCACTAAAATAGAAATAATATCCTGTGCCGGTTTGTTTCGCTTTTCTTCTATGATGCCGGCAAAAAACGCAGCCAGTTCTTCCTCACACTTATCTCGTTCTTCCAAAAAGGCTTTTTCAGCTTCTTCACTTTTATCCTTCGGTGTACTGACCAGAAGATCAGACCATGCTTTAAACTGATCCATATGCGCTGAAGGCACTCCCAGCAGCTCAGATATCACAATAACCGGAAGCGGGTATGAAAAATCGTGAACAAGGTCAAACTCACTGCGCCCCTGACATTTTTGAATCAGTTCATCTGTGATTTCTTGAATTCTCGGTTCCCATTGCTTCATCACGCGCGGAGTAAAGGCTTTATTCACGACTGAACGGATTTTTGTATGCTTCGGCGGGTCCATGTTAATGATGGAATTTCCAATAGAGCTTGTCTGCTGCGGCATGTAACTGGAAAACAGCTCTTTATCCCCAACAACTTTTTTGACATCATCATAAAGAAAAACGCTCCACACTTGGTTTTCTTCATCAAAGGAAACAGGCGCATCCTTTCTCATCGATTCGTACCATGGAAACGGATGATACGCATCCTGTTTGTTTTTCCCATTGAGCAGCGCTCGCTGCAAGGCTTGCCGGCGGTTTAACACATTCATGTACGGTCACTCCCCTTGAAAGAATTCAGCAATTAATGTTCCACTTCACCTCCCGCTTTCGAAAAAGAGAGGGACTACCACAAATAATTAAATTGATAACAGCA
The DNA here is from genome assembly GCF_055486415.1 of Bacillus sp. 9.4. Lineage (NCBI taxonomy): Bacteria > Bacillati > Bacillota > Bacilli > Caryophanales > Bacillaceae > Bacillus > Bacillus sp. 9.4. Next base: position 689,421 of record NZ_JBVFMU010000002.1, read on the forward strand.
GGCAGGCGATCACGATGTTTGATGCAGGCATCATATATTCCCCCTCGAATTTCGTTCATCTTACCATAATCTTTCAATTTTTTTCTATTCTGCACTGCTGTTTTGGCTCACAACGTGACCTTAGGCATAAGCACGCAAAGCCAATATGGATTCAATTGCACCGCTCCGCTCAAAAAACGTCTCTGTTTTCAACCAAATGCACTAACTCCAAAAATGACTTTCCCATTATGTAAAATAAGCTGATTCTATGATTAAATAGAAGGTAAAAGGTGAAGGAGAGAACAACGTGGCAGCACAGACTAATTACAAAAAACAAGTTGTCGGCATCCTACTTTCACTTGCATTCGTACTGTTTGTGTTCTCTTTTTCTGAGAGACATGAAAAACCGCTTGTTGAGGGAAAAAAACAGGAAAACTGGCATACTGTCGTCGACAAAGCCTCTGTCAAAATTTATGGCAGCCGATTAGTTGAAGAAAACAAATTAAAGCAAAAACTCGGCCATAAACAAGCCGATTCTATTTTGACCCTTCTGAAACTCGCCAACGAAAAACACATTACATTATAAAAAAGAAAGAGCCCACAGGCTCTTTCTTTTTTAGTCAAATATCGTTTTCTTGTCCGGATGGCGCAAAAAGTCAAACAGCATGCTAAGCTGTGAGGGGGTGTTTCGTTTGGGAGAAAGCGGCGGGAGTCTGTCTTCCGGAAAAAAAGCGGCATGATTCGTCTCAATCCCTGTTTCCCCCTGCCCGCCCGTAATGCTGCATGCGATGAAGATTTTATAATAGTGATAAGGCTGAGGGGGATGAGAGTGTTTTTGGCTGTCTAGCACGGCCAGCAATCGAGACGGCTCTGTATCATACCCCGACTCTTCTTTGATTTCCTTGACGACGTTTTCAGCTGGCGATAAACCAATCTCGCAAAATCCACCCGGGAGCGACCACAGCTCATCATGCTTCTCCCGGACAAGCAAAATCTGATTCTCTCGGAATACTGCGCCGCGCACATCCGCTTTCGGTGTCGGATAGCCTTTCTCGCCTTGCCATAAATCAGTGATGACTTCAATCTCCTTCTCCGAGTAATCCGCCATCATTTCCGCGCTGAGCTTCATTAGCTCTTCGTACCTCTCCCTGTCGTACACATCCTTGGAAAAAGCAAGCCCGCCCTGTGCGATCGCCCGAATCCGCTGTACCCGTTCCAGCCATTTGGTTTGCATAATCGATCACCTCACTACCATTTTATACCATAAGTCTCTTTGAAATAAAAAAAGCATGCTCCGATCTTCCGGTGACATGCTCAAAAGATACCTTAATTCAATTTTACCAAATATGTAATATCCTCTGTTTCAAAATTTAAAAATGATGGATTATATGATAGAGTAAGGTTTTTTTCTCCTTTTGGAATCACAAAACTGACTGTGCCTGTTACCTTTTTACCCGAGGCTAACTTCCCTGATTTTAGGCTTGTTTTCAGGTCAGCAGTAGATACTATGTTTGCTCTGATCGATTGATCCTTGCTGTCTTTCAATTCAAAACCGCCACTCGTATAATTGAAAGGCTTGTCGCTTGTATTTTCGATCGTTACCTCAGCTATTAAAAATTCTTCCTTTTGATTTATTGTTTTTTCTTTATCTCCTATTTTCGCCTTATATTCACCTTGTTCTGCCGTCGTATATACTTTATTAACCGAGAAATTTGTGCTGGAAGCTTTAAAAGTTTCGCCTACTTTATGCACCTTTTCATCCGTTTTGGTTTCGTTTTTTTCCTCTGTTTTCTTTTCCGTTGCTGTTGCTTCTTTCTTTGCTGTCTTTTGCTCAGCTGACGCATCACTTGACTTGCTGCACGCAGAAAGCGCAAAGCCAATCGCTAGCACAAACAAAATGAATAATGCTTTTTTCATTGCTGTTCCTCCATCTAAAGTAATCGTTTTCTATTATAATCACGCTTTTCCTTTTCTTAACAGAGAACAAAGTAACAAATTACTCTATCATTTCCAGTCATATTATAGGTCAGCCAATGATATAGATATCTATCCTCTACTGAAAAAATACTGGACGGACCTATGCTGTCATTTCATTTTTCCAAAATCAAAGCTACTTTGTCTTGTTTCTGAATTAGATATTTCATCCTAGTTCCTAAGACTCACCTCATAAAAAAACCCGAGCTGGCTGAAGCCGCTCGGGCAGGAGGTCAATCTCGCTTGTTCATTCCTCTTTTCTCTCGGGGTTCCTGATGATGTTTTTGGTGTTCCGGAGGCTGCGTCGTGCGTTCCAGCTCCTTTGTATCTTGTCCCATTCCTTTTAAAAAGGAAAAGAGCAGTGTAATTGATTTGTTGATTTCCGGGTCTTTTAGCGAGCGGATAATATCAAAATAACCTGTCTTTTCTTCGCTGTTTTTCTGCTCTACAGCGCTTGCCACACCCGCATTCATTTTCAAAATGAGAGGCTCCAGCTGCTTCACGTCCAGCATGCCGAGTGTCCCAAACAGAAGAAGCAGATTTTTCAGCGTATTGGCTGTTTCCTCTGTATCTGCCTTTTTCACCAGAATATCAAGAACTTTATCCCCTTGGCCAAAAAGGCCGCGGAGCAACGGCAGGACACCGCGCTCGTTCATATGGCCCAGCATATGCAAGGTTTCGAGAATCGCTTCTTTGTGATCAACTAGAGCATCTTCAATTTCCCGCAAATCACGCTTTCGCTGATCCTCCTCGGTTACCTCGATTTTCTGGATTTGTTTAATCGCTTTAGCCATTATGGCCCATCCCCCTTTTCACAGCGTCACCAGGGAAAATATAATCCTTCCGCGCCCATTTCTTTTGAACCTGCACACCGATTTGCGGCTGCGGATTGCCGTTGCGGTGGTTGATCTTAGGCAGCGGGCTGATTCCGTCGTGCTTCAAAATTTCCATCTTGGCCGATGTTTCTTTGTAAGCAGGCGTATCGGTATCCTTATCGGCATGGCTGCCTGTTAACAGGTTGATCGCCGCTTCCCCTGAATCGTTCATTGGCAGATATACTTCCTTCCCTTTGACTCGATTAGTAATCAGGCACTTCACTTTGACATTTCCGAAAGGCGATGTGAGTCTGACGAGGGTTCCGTCCTGAATCCCTCGTTCTGCCGCAAGCTCAGGAGAAATTTCTAAGAACACTTCCGGTGTTTTCTCCGAAATCCCTTTTGATTTGTAAGTCAGGTTCCCTTCGTGGAAATGCTCCAAGAGCCGCCCATTGTTGACATGGATATCATATTCCTCACCGAATTCCTCAGGCTCTGTCCACTGGACAGGGTAGAGAATGGCCCTGCCGTCCGGGAAAGGGAAGCGCTCTGTAAAGAGTAAAGGCGAATCCTTTCCATCAGCGTTTACAGGCCATTGCAGGGAATTATAGCCTTCAAGACGTTCATAGGTGACACCGGCATAAATCGGCGACAGCTTGGCTGCTTCTTCCATAATGTCTGCAGGATGCTTATAGTGCCAGTCGGCGCCAAGCTTATTGGCAACCTCCATAATAATCTGCCAATCCGGCTTTGATTCGCCCAGCGGTTCAAACACCTGATACAAACGCTGAATCCGGCGTTCTGTGTTTGTAAAGGTTCCTTCTTTTTCAAGGCTTGGGCTCGCAGGAAGAACCACATCAGCAAACTCCGCTGTACGTGAAAGGAAAATGTCCTGCACCACAAAGAAATCAAGCTTTTCATATGCGGCGTGTACATGATTGATGTTGGAATCCACCAAGCCCATTTCTTCACCTTTTACATACATCGCTTTCAGCTGTCCGGAATGGATTTTTTCAATCATTTCGTGGTTGGTCATACCCGGCTCCTTCGGCAGCGGCACGCCCCACGCCCGCTCGTATTTTTGGCGGACTTGTTCGTCCGTCACTTTTTCATAGCCCGGCATTCTGTCAGGCATGCTTCCGAAGTCACTTGCTCCCTGCACGTTATTATGGCCGCGCAATGGGTAAGAACCTGCTCCCGGTTTTCCGTAGTTTCCTGTCACAAGCAGCAGGTTAGAGATCGCCGTGCTCGTGTCGCTTCCTCCAATGTGCTGTGTCACGCCCATCGCCCACAAGGCGCACACACTGTCAGCTTGCCCGATCATCTCTGCCATTTGGATAAGGGTTTCTCGATCAATCCCGGTTTTCTCCTCAGCATATTCAAGTGTGTACGGCGCGAGGCTTTTTACATATTCATTTCGTCCGTTCACTCTTTCTCTCAAAAATCGTTCATCGGCCTTGCCGTTTTCTATTAAATATTTGGCGATCGCATTCAGCCAGACGATATCCGATCCGGCACGCGGCTGGACAAATAAATCGGAGCGTTCTGCCATTTCGTGTTTTCTGATATCCGCGACGATCACTTTCTGCCCTCTTAGCTTATGAGCCCGTTTAATGCGAGTGGATAAGACTGGATGCGACTCAGACGTGTTCGAACCGATAATCAAAACAAGGTCCGCTTGCGCGATATCTGTAATTGATCCTGAATCACCGCCATAGCCGACTGTCCGGAACAGGCCGGCAGTCGCAGGAGATTGGCAATAGCGAGAGCAGTTGTCCACATTATTTGTGCCAATGACCCCTCTGGCCAGCTTTTGCATAAGATAGGATTCTTCATTTGTACATTTAGAAGATGTAATAAAAGCGAGAGAATCCGGGCCAAACGCCTCTTTTAATTCCGTGAACTTGCTGGCGATCAGCGATAACGCCTCCTCCCACTCTGCTTCACGAAAATGGTCACCTTCACGGATCAGCGGCTTTGTCAGGCGTTCTTCGCTGTTAACGAAATCCCAGCCGAACTTGCCTTTCACACAAGTAGAAATGCCGTTGGCTGGCGCTTCCTCCTGCGGCTCTACTTTCAGAATGTCTCTGCCCTTTGTCCAGACATCAAAGCTGCAGCCGACGCCGCAATACGTGCAGACGGTTTTCGTTTTTTTGATTCGTTCATCACGCATAGCAGATTCCATATCAGAAATCGCGAGAATCGAGCCGTAGCCTGTCTCTACGCCTTTCGTGATCTCGATCATCGGTCGCAGCGTTTCGTTATTGATGCCTGTTAAATATCCGGCTTCCCCTTCCATTCCTTTTTCCATCATCGCGTTGCACGGACAGACCGTTGAACAATGGCCGCATGACACACATGAGGACTCATTGATCGGCACGTCGTTATCCCAAATGACGCGCGGGCGTTTCCGCTCCCAGTCAATGGTCAGCGTTTCAGTTACCTGAACGTCCTGGCATGCCTCAACACAGCGTCCGCACAAAATACATTGATCTGGATCATAACGATAAAACGGATGGGATTCATCCTTATGGTATGGCTTGTGATCAAACGGAATGCTTTGGTGATTGATTTTCATTTCCTTCACCGTATTATGTATTTCGCATCCCCCATTGTTGTAATCGCAAACTGTACAATAAAGCTCATGATTATATAAAATCTTGTCCATCCCGATGACCTGCGCTTTTTTCACGTCAGATGAGAGCGTATCAATGATATCCCCATCCTTTAATTCAGCGGAGCACGACCTCTTCAGCTCACCATTGATGCTGACGATGCACGTATCACATGTTTCAATCGGCCCTAAGCTTGGATGATAGCAAACTTGCGGCACTTCAATCGAGCTGTTATTCAAAAGCTGCAGCACCGTCTGTTCCTCGGACGCTTCCATTTCAACGCCGTTTATTGTGATTTTTTTCTTGCCAGGCATCTCCATTCCCCTTTCTTGCTTTATATACCGAATTACCTATTTCAGTTCCCTTACAACAACTCAATAAAACATACAAAGCGCACTCACATGTTTTATTGCACTAACACCGGGAAACGGGATGGTAGATCAATAAGGAGGGATCAACATGAAAAAGACAATGTCTGCTATTACCGCTGCGGCAGCAGTAACAAGCTGTTTTACCGGCTTTGGGGCTGCGTCCTTTTCAGCACCTGCAAAGGCCGCAGCTCAAACAAACACACTCTCAGAAAACACGAATCAATCAGCCGCCGAGCTTGTCAAAAACCTCTATAACACCGCCTATAAAGGGGAAATGCCTCAGCAGGCGCAAGGCCTTACCATTAACAAAAGCACAAAAGGGGATGTCCACGCTGCGTTTGGGGAACCGGAAAGACCAGTCGGGGGAGACAATCGATTTGATTTATATCACTGGAATATGGGACAGCCGGGCTACGGATTTTCCTATCATAAAGACATGACAATTTCAGAAATCCGCTACTTTGGAACCGGTGTGGAACGGCAGCTGAATTTAGGCGGAGTTACGCCGGAAGTGCTGCAGAAGCAATTAGGGCCAGCAAATCGGGTGTTAACCGTCCCGTTTACCGATGAAATCGATTATGTATATGATACAGGCCGCTATGAACTCCATTTTGTAATAGGCACGGATCAGACAGCCGACCATGTAAACCTAAAAGCAAAATAAACACCCTACGCGGCTATTCAGCCGCTTTTTTAGTGGACAAATAAAAGCTATATTCCTTACAATACAGGGAGATGAAGCAGAGACGGGGTATCAATTCGCAATGAAGCGAAATCGTTGGATATATGCAGTTTTCACCTTACTGATCATTGGGCTGGGGCTTGGATCCAGAGCATACTCCAGGGTTCTTCCTGATACCCTCAATACTTATCTTGGGGACTCGTTGTGGGCCGCCATGATCTTTACGGGATGCGGATTTCTATTTCGGAAGCTGAAGACAATGATAACGGGCATTATCAGTCTTTCTTTCTGTTTTGTCATTGAATTCAGCCAGCTCTATCATGCCGAATGGATCGATCAGATTAGGGATACTTCTCTTGGCGGACTTGTACTGGGGTACGGTTTTTTATGGAGCGATATCGAAGCATATACAATCGGAATTGCCGCCTGTGCCGCCATAGAACTGCTGGTTTTGGGAATCAAAAAGCGCCGCTGTATGTGACGCTTTTTTTCATTTGGAAAACAATCCGCACTGAGAAAGAATGGTCTTCGCATCCAAACGCGTGGCCTCGCTTATCGTGATATGATGTTGATTCATAAATGACTGAACGGCATGATAGCCAACTGCATAACCCGCAAAAGCCGATAAACCTGCAGGCTTAAAGCCTTGGTCGTTAGCAATTGGATCATCAAACATATAACGGCTGACTTCCGAAAATCCTTTCACATCCAACACCTCATTAATCACATCAATGGAATATTGCAAATCCTCATGATCAAAACGAGTTACCCAAGGGCCCAATCGTTCCGTGCCAAACAGCTCTCTGGCGAATGATTCCGCCAATCCTTCAATCACAAGATAATCCCCGACACTTACAGAGCCATGATGAAAATCTATATACGAAAACCGCACATTATGATGAAATTCATGAGCAATAATTGAAGGAATCCTTGGCAGGTTATAACGGTTCGGATCAATCCATACATGAATAAAGCCCGGTATCCCGCCAAACCCGCAGTGACCTTTTTGCAGCTGAAGTTTATTTGGATCAGCGATATAAAGGCCGAATTTGATCTCCTCTGCATTCACCCGCAGCTGTTCGCGCTCAGCAAAAAATATGCATTGCCGAAGTGCAGACTCAGCTGTCTCTGAAACATGTGATTCTTTCAGTATTTGCAGTGCTTTCTGCCCGCTTTCAGCATCACGGACATCCAAATAGCCCAGCATTTTCGCAGCCATGATCACATCATAGCCGTTTGGCTCCTTCGCTTTCAGCGGAACTTGGATGGCAGTCCACATCTTTTCAAACGGCCTCATCATCGTATACCGAAATTCATCTTCTCTTTTCTGTTCTTCCATTGAAAACAGCTTTTCGTATTGCTCAAAGGTCTTTTCCATTACAAGATTCATCCTGATTCCCTCCTTGTCAAAAACATACGGTATGCTCTAGCGTAAGGGTCAACAGGAGAAATTAAGCCATTTTTCACTGTAAAATGATACAAAGCCGCCGATAGGTAAGGCATAGGAGGTGGAACGATGGATATTCCTGCTTTATCAGTTGCGATGCATCAAGCATCCCTTGCCCAGAATGTTAATATCGCTTTAACGAAAAAAATGCTGGACACCGCCCAGCAAAATGCCGATCAAACCTTAAAGATGATTCAGCATCCGACTCTCGGACAAACCATTGATGTAAAAGCTTAACCTCACACCAAAGGCGGCCAATAACTCCATCCTCCCGGCCGCCTTTATTGTTCACAAAAAAGCATGCATGTTTTGATTGTTCCTCCGTATGATTTATTGTTTGCCATATTAAGGAGGTCATAAAGGATATGAAAAGACTGTTTACGAAGGCTTCATTGGTGTTATTCGCAGTAGTATTTGTTTTTGCCGTCAAAGGTGTACCCGCCAATGCGGAAACCCATGCCTACGATGGAAAAAGCCCTTATTACAATGATTGTGCGTCCAGCGGCTCTACAAAAAAATCCTCAAACTTAGTGAATGCAAGCAATCAAGTCATCGGAGTAGTCGAGCTTAAATTCAGCAGTACATGTAAAACGGCTTGGGCAAAAATCACGATGAATAATACATTGACGTCTGGCTTTGAAGCAAATGCGGAGATTACCCGAAACACGGACGGCAAGAGATATAATTGTGATTCTGCAGGCGGCAATGGAAAAGCGGTGGCCGGCCAAAAGTCTTGCTATACACCGATGGTATATGATTTAGATCCAAGGACTTCTTACGCTTTCGGCAAATATTCAGGACCAAACTTAAATGTTTGGGCCACCACAGGCTCTTATTAAATAGAAAAAAGGCTGTCCGTACGGACAGCCTTTTTTAATTTATTTCGCTTCTCTTTGTTTTTTAACCTCTTCAAGCTGAGAAACTGTCACCAATTGATAGCCTTGATCGGTGAGCTTTTTCATAATTTCATCGGCCGCATCAGCAGAGGTGCGGTAAATATCGTGAATCAAAATGGTTCTTCCATCTCCCGCCTGATTCATGACACGGTCAACGATTGTTTTTTTGTTACGGTCTTTCCAATCTTCCGGGTCAACATCCCATAACGCAACATCCATTTTCATTTGACTCCGCAGTTCATCATTAATGCCGCCGTATGGGGGTCTTACAAGCGTCGGACGGTATCCGCTTATTTTTTCAATGATGTCTTGCGTATCATTGATCTGCTTTAACGCTTCTTTCACTGAAAGCCTTGTGAGAAGCGGATGGCTCCAAGAATGGTTCCCCACCTCATTTCCTTCTTTCAGCATTCTTATTAGCGTTTCCGGATAATATTGAACCCTGCTCCCCAAAACAAAAAACGTGGCATGACCCTTATATTTCTTCAAGGAGTCTAGAATCTGATTTGTTGTCGCAGGATTCGGGCCGTCGTCGAAAGTAAGCGCAATGACTTTTTGATTTGGATCAACCGTTTCCTCTTTGGGTAAAGAAATCACTTCATGCTTCGGCTTTTGTTCTTTGATTTTATTTTTATTTTTTGCTTTATCAATATATTGTTCTTTCAGAATGTCTTTCAAAAGACTTTTCTTAATGGCAATCGATTGCTCTCCAAGATAGCCTGCTGCAACCTGATATGTGTCAAAGTAAAGTTCGATATAATCCTCCTTGATGGCAAAGCGGCTGAAATTTTCTTTTTTCGGAGCCGTCCCTTCCTTTAACAGTGCATCGTCCGCGGCAATGTCCTTATTCTTTTTCAGCTCGTGATAAGCGATTAACGAAAGCTTATGTAAGTAGTCAGCGTCCTCTTTGAAAATATCATCAATGGAAAGAAACGCTTGTTTACTAAAATCATAGTTAAACGTTTTTTTCACGGTTTGCCCATGTGCCCCGCCGATGTATTTATATTCATTAAATACAATCGCCACTGTCTGTTTGGCATAATGGACAATTTTATAATCAACATTTAATTCGTTGCGTTTTGTCGTATGCTCTTGGTCAACGTCTTTTGTTTCCTTTTGAAATTGACGAACCTCTTTTTCTGCGAATCTTTTTAATGCCGAATCCATTTTTTCATTTTTGAAAACGGGATAGTTAACCGCGTAATTAAAAGTTTTCCCGTCATTCACAAGCGTTGCGATCTCAACATTCCCATATTGAGAATCAGTTCTTACTTTATTCATGACCGTTTCTTTTTTCAATGAATGATTATGGAAAAAGCCGATAAGACCCACCACACATACAACTGCTATTAATACATGAAACCATTTGATTCTTTTTGCCAACAACAAAAACTCCTTCTTTCGTAGCCATTTCGATTTACTCTTCATCAGTTGGGACTGTATCTATTTAGAAATGTTTTTGTAACATTGTAGTAACATTTATTTCACATTTGTAATACTATGAGATTTAGAAGTTCATGTCAATCCTTTTTAAGGAATTTCATCATAAAAAAAACCGAGTTTCATGAATGTACATACACCCAACTTAAGCATCAAGAATATAGTAAAAGGAATAAAAAAAGCTAGGGAGGTTTTCCTCTTGGATTACCCTTTGAATGAACAGCCATTTGAACAAATTACCCCTTATGATGAAAGACAGCCTTATTATTATCCGCGTCCGAGACCGCCATTTTATCCGCCTTATTATCCAAGACCGTATTATCCGTTCTACCCGTTTTATCCGCGCCCGCCTTATTACTACCCGCGCCCGCGACCGCCTTACTACCCTTGGTACGGTTACGGCGGCGGTTATGGCGGAGGATATGGCGGAGGTTACGGTTACTAGTCGCCGCATATCAAAATGGGGGCAGTCCAGCTCCCCATTTTTTTATTTTAAAAATGACAATATCATGACAAATATAGGAAATAATTGTGATTCCGTCTCCCTCTTGTTACGATAACAAAAGCATGCAGTTTTGGGGGAGGCGTCTATTTTTGGAGAATACAAGGGATTCTGCAGCCATATCTGAAACAAAATACATAAAAGCTTCGAACCGGGTAACCATTTACGATTTTATCAAACTTGCAAAACCCGGCATTATCATATCAAACTCGATAGCAGCCTTCGGCGGGTTTTGGATCGCGTTTGCAAGCGCAGAAAAAACGTTAACCGGCATGGCTTTTTTGATGACAATGGTGACAGCAATGTTGGGAACCGCGTTTGTGATGGCTTCCGGCACTGTCTATAACAACTATTTTGATCGGCATATGGACGCAAAAATGGCACGCACTCGCAGCAGGGCCTCGGTCACAGGGAAAATGCCGCCAGCCATGATCTTAACATATGGCTCTGTTTTAGGAATCGCAGGTCTTGCCATGCTTTATTCCCTCAATCCATTAACGGCCTTTCTCGGACTGGCCGCCTTTATTTTTTATGCGATCATCTATACGGTATGGGTGAAACGAACGTCTGTGTGGAGCACATTTGTCGGGAGCTTTCCAGGTGCTGCGCCGCCATTGATGGGGTATTGTGCCGTAACCGGTGACTTCAGTATGCCAGCAGTGCTGTTGTACACGATTATGTTTCTGTGGCAGCCGCCGCATTTTTGGGCGATTGGGATAAGACGCAAAGAGGAATATCGCGCCGCTGGCATTCCGCTCTTGCCAGTAGTCAAAGGCAACCATGTAACAAAAATAAAAATGATGCAATATATTGCCGTCCTGGTGCCGGTCACGCTATTATTTCCTTTCTCTCTCGGCACCGGCCATATAAGCCCATTTTATTTCTTAGCCGCCTTGGTTCTCGGAGGCATATGGATCAAAAAAAGCATCAAAGGATTCAAAACAGACGATGACGTGAAGTGGGCAAAGGATATGTTTGTCTACTCGCTTATTTATTTTTGCTTGCTGTTCTTCATCATGATGATCGATTCATTTATGATGTTTCTGATCAGATGATGCAAAAAGAGCCACACATTAATGTGACTCTTTTTTGTTTGGAAAAACAGCATCTAATAGAAATGTCATGGCAAAAAACACAACCATGCAAATCAAAAATCGTATAATCTCACTCAAAATCCAGCTATCAGCTATGCGCATACCATCGGTTTCTCGGAGGGTTGCGCATATTGAAAAAATCATGAGTATGTTTTTTAGGGTTTCTTTGTTCATAAAATACCATCGCTTTCTCGATAGGATGACTTAAAGGCAATGAGATAAGTCATCAAGATATAAAATGTGTCGCATCGTTGCATGTTTTGATTGAAAGAAATCATTGTTTTTCTGCCAGCCAATTGTAAAGCTCAGGCAAACAGATGAAAACCGTTTCTGTGAAAAAGCAGATCTAATCGAATGCTTCTATACTCTCTCCACAAATAAAAAATGCTAAGAAATACATTTGTTTCTCTAATCTATAAACCCGCATTCTTTTTCCATCATCAGGTATTATAAGCCAAAAACAAACAAAAAAATAGACTTGCGTTTGAGTTGTATGAAAGTGAAATTGCAAGAATAACCCATACGGTGATAATATATTGTTTGATTTTCCCATATTCATAGATTTGGAGGTCATATAAAAGTGAAGGGAATATTTTTAGTTGTTCAGCTTGGATTTTCTATTATGATATTTCTGTTTTTAGCTGCTGTTAATTGGTATCAAGGAAGCGAGCTTGTTTCAGATCGATTTGATTGGAACTATACTGCTAAACTCTCAAAACTGCTAAATGGAATTGATGCCGTCAGCAGCCCCAAACAAATTTCACAGCTTGATTTTTTCATCTACTCCGCTAAACACTACCCTGTTATGAGTGCGTTAATGATCATCTCCTTCTTATATGTTCTGGCCGCTCTTTTTTTACTTATATACTCAGTCAAATGCAATAAGCAAGAGATTCATTTAGACTGCTGACCCGGTAAAATTCGTTTTTATAGCCCCTTAACTCTTCCCAGATGCATGCAGGCATCAGGGATAAATGTATTTGTTTAGTGAGTGAAATATACTTTCGGACCTTAACCTAGGTTTTTGGAACTTCTTGCTCAATTATGCGTATACCTTAATAGGAGGGATCAAACGATGAAAGAATATGAATTCGTAAGAGTTGAGCTGAGTACGATGAGAAGAAGGCCTAAAGAAGACTACCAGCAAATCATCCATGATTATGCGAAAAGAGGCTGGAGATTCGTTCAGATTTTCGCTCCCAGTATAGATGGGTATGGGGCAGCTGCTTATTTTGAAATCATATTTGAAAGAGATGCAGAAAAAGCTTAATCGATATGACTAAGCTTTTTCGTTTCCCCTATATCTGCATCTATACAATTTTTGCAAATGCGGCATCACATGATTTGGCTAAATCTTGTGGCGCCAACTTTAGCTGCATACCGATTTTCCCTGCACTGACAATGATAAAATCAAGCGTTTCTGCAGATGCATCAATATAGGTCGGGAACAATTTTTTCATGCCAATTGGCGAGCAGCCGCCGCGAAGATAGCCAGTTACCGCTAATAGCTCCTTCATTGCAATCATTTCTATTTTCTTTTCCCCTGTCACCTTTGCTGCCTTTTTTACATCTAACTCTTCTGCAACGGGTACAACAAAGACATAATAATGATTTGTTCCTGCTGCTGCAACCAACGTTTTATATACATATTTCACAGGATAACCGATTTTTTCCGAAACAGAGATGCCATCTACAGGCTGGCCGTCTGTTTTATACCCTAATAACTCATAAGAGATGTTCTGCTGTTCTATCAGACGAACCGCATTTGTTTTTGCCATTTTTTTCGCCATCGTTTTCACCCACTATCAAAATGATGTATGTCTAACTTCTTGCAGTAATATGTAAATTCTATCATCCTAACCTGCATTTTCAAGGTTACTAGCATTGAACAACGAAAGTACAAATTGATTACCTTGGACGCCTATAGCCCATTATTAGTCTACATGGAACAAAACAGGAATGAACAAATAACTCCCACATACAATTTGTATGAATGGAAAATAAAGGAGTGGTTGCTTTGTATCATTACTTTTATGGCCCTGCGTTAATTCCTTACTTTTCACATACTCATAACCCTCAAAGAAGTCCAGACTTTTCAGAAAGACAGCGAAGAAGAGAAATCACATTGACTGTAGATGGCTTTGTCCCCCCATCTTCCACCGAAGATCTTGGAGACGGCTTTTATTCTTACGCATGGACGAACCAACAGGTCATCAATCCAGGTGAATACTTAGTTTGTCATCTAGAAGGAAGAGATATCAACGTGATAAATGGTGGGTTCACTCCGCGCGATACTGCTCCATTGTATGCGGTAGCAAGCTTTCCAAGACGAAGAAACCAATGGGTCATTATCATTCATAATCCTGTGCAAACCCAAAGAGCCATATCGCTTTATTTGATTGCGAAAAGGTAGCACAACATGTTATCAGAAACCCTGCATTCAGGAACAGAAAAACGGGTAGGGACACATTAACATCAGCATTTTCCTACCCGTTTTTGGGCTGGGCAAACTCTCACCTGTCACTCTTTCAATCCCCCTCAATTTTTTCATCTTTCTCTACTGCCAAGGTATCAGAGAAAATTGTTATATGTTATCATTATTCCCAGTAAAAAGAAAAGAGGATTTGATATATGGTTCTCCTTGAAACGAATCGATTACGTTTAAAAACGATTGATATTCCCCTTCTTGACGCCGCGTCTAAACAAGATCATCAGGCTATCAAAGACTTAGGTTATGAAACAAATGGTGAATGGCCAAATTCTGATTTTTTTGAAGCGATACCTTATTTCCGCGAGATTTTAGTCAAAAACAATGGAACAAAAGGATTTGATTCATGGATTATTGTAAAGAAGGACAGTCATGAAATTGTTGGGGGAACTGGATTTTTAGGTGACCCAGACGAAAATGGCATGATTGAAATCGGTTTTGCAACAAATAAAAGTCATCGCCGCAAAGGTTATTGTGTGGAAGCCGCCCAAAAACTAATAAACTGGGCATTAAGCCAAGAAACAGTATCCCGGATCACCGCAAGATGCGAACATGATAATCTAGGCTCACAAAAAACCTTGGAGAAGTTAGGGTTTATATTGAATCATAAATCAGCGGAATATAAACATTGGATATATGTTACAAAGTAGAGTCCTTAATTACAAAAGCAGGCACTGCGCCTGCTTTTGTTTGGATTATTTACCTCTGTGCTTCTTTTTCGCTTTTTGCTTTTTGAGCATATACCTTTGCTCTTTTACATGTTCTCGTTGTTCTTTCATTATTTGTTTTTTCTCTTGCTTTCTTGCTTCAAGCTCTAGCTTTATCGCCTCTTGAGCTTTAGAAGCTACTCCGGCGTTTTTCAACTCTTTTGAAACCTGGCGCTGCAATCTTTTTGGATTGATCTTTTTTTGACGTCAGCCTTGTAAACGAACTCCTTCCTGCTCAGCTTGGGCCAACATATTCAGGAGTTGGTTATGAACAAACTCTAATACTTCAGAATCCCTCGGCTCTGTGCCAAAAAGATGACGAAAGGCTCTTAGCTTTCCATTGTTCACAACTTCAACAACGCCTACCCAAAACTGACCATCATAGTAAACCGTTAATTTCATAACGATTCCCTCCTCATAAAAGATATTAAAGAATGATGGACATCCCGAGGAGGGGAAGGTTACTGACATGATCAATCATGCATCCGGACTACCAACCGAATCGTGTTTTTTCATTCTTTACCATATACAGAAAAGAGTGTAACATTTCTTCTCCAACTATTAAACTCTTATTTTAGTTAGATCATTGCTGGAGAATAGGCGTCTTCACTCGCAAATTTATTTCTCAAGCCCTGCCATGTTACAGATGGGAGACGATACATTCTGCATATCCTTCGAGTTTAAATTCTCCAAGACCGTGAGGCAGCAACATATGATCTCCTTTTTTGAAAGGATAGACATACTCACCAGAGATCATACGGCCCTCCCCTTCAATCACACTGATAAGAAGGAATGGTTTTTGCTGCTTTAAGCTTGCTGATCCTGATAAGTTCCATTTCCCCACCGAAAAGTAAGCGCATTCAACTAATGTCGTTGTAAGCAAATCCTCGATTTGTTCATGGTGAACTGTATGCCGCTCTGGAATAGACGGGACTTCTATCACTTCGATGCTCTTTTTCAGATGAAGCTCGCGCAGCTTGCCTTCTGCATCTTTTCGATCATAATCATATAATCTGTAGGTTGTGTCTGAATTCTGCTGCGTCTCCAAAGCAAGAATTCCTTTTCCAATCGCATGAACAGTACCGCTTGGCACATAGAAAAAATCCCCCGGCTTTACCTTTACACGGCGCAAGAGCTCATCCCATTCTCCACGCTCTATCATGGTAGTTAGTTCTTCCTTTGTTGTTGCATTGTGGCCATAAATAATCTCGGCATCTTTTTGGCAATCAATAATGTACCAGCATTCTGTTTTTCCAAGCTCGCCGTTTTCATGTATGTTGGCATATTCATCATTCGGATGCACCTGAACAGATAAGTCCTGGTCAGCATCTAATATTTTTGTAAGCAGAGGGAAACGGTCCCCTTCAAGCTGTCCGAATAAATGTCTATGATGTTCCCATAATTCGCTGAGCGTGAACCCCTTATACATTCCGTTTTGAACAACGCTTTGACCATTTTGATGCGCGGCAAAAGCCCAGCACTCTCCTGTTCGTTGTGATGGAATGGTATAGCCAAAATCAGCTAAAGCGGTCCCGCCCCAAATTCTTTCTTTGAAAACAGGCTTGAAAAATAACGGTTCAGTCGTCATGAAAATCCCCCGCTTTATTCGATTTCTTCTAGCAGCTTGTAGGCTTCTTCTGTTGTTTGCACGGAGAGCAGCCGCTCCCTATAATTGTCATCCATTAGCTTTCGAGATAGCATCTGCAGTATTTTGAGATGCTGGTTTCCCCCGCTCTCTTTCGGTACAGCAATCATAAAGATTAATTTAGCTTCTGATCCATCCAGGCTATTCCAATCAACGCCTGATCGTTTGATCCCAAAGGCAACACTCGGCTCCCTGACCGCCTCAGACTTTCCGTGCGGAATCGCGATATTCATGCCAATCGCCGTTGTTCCCTGTTGTTCACGATTCAAAATGGCTTGTTTAAACCCGCTCTCTGAAAGCAGCGCACCTCTTCGGGACAATTTCTGAATCAATTCATCTATGATGTCATCCCTCGTTTCCCCCGATAAATTTGGTTCAATTAATTCCGGGCTGATAATGTCTGTCAGTTTTTTAAATTCCGACATCTCAGCTTTTTGGCTTTGGATTGGCTGCTTTATTTCATTTGCTGCCGCAGCTTCACTTGGCGCGGAGGGCGGTGCAGTTTCACTGAGCACAGGAGACGCCGTAATATCCTTTTTTAGTACATTGACGAACAGAGCAGTGACAAGAGATCCTGCAATCACAGCAATAAAAAACATCAAGACATGATCAACTGCGCCAAGCACTGCAACGATAGGTCCGCCGTGCGCCACTCTGTCTCCCACATTGCCAATCATCGCTATCACAGAACCTGTCATTGAGCCTGCCATAATACTTGGAATGACGCGCAGAGGGTCCTGCGCCGCAAATGGAATCGCTCCTTCAGTAATGCCGAAGAGTCCCATCGTAAATGCCGCTTTCCCCATTTCTCTTTGAGATGCCTCGAATTTTCTTTTTCCTAAAAACGTCGCAATGCCAAGGCCAATCGGGGGAATACAAATGGCGACAGCAATTGGTCCCATAATTTCATAATTTCCTTCTCCAATCATTGCCGATCCAAACAGAAACGCCACCTTATTTACGGGACCGCCCATATCAAATGAGATCATCGCCCCTAAAATCAATGCCAGAAGGATCGAGCTCGACCCTTTCATCCCCGCCAGCCAAACTGTTAAAGAGGCGAAAATTTGAGCTACAGGCGCGCCGATCAAAAACACAAACGCTAAACCTACAATCAGTGATGCAAACACCGGAATAATAATAATCGGCATAATTGGCTGGATTGCTTTTGGAACTTTTAATTTTTTTATCCAAAGTGCAGCATATCCGGCCAAAAACCCGGCAATAATCCCCCCGAGAAATCCGGCGCCGCTTGCGCTGTCATAAAAACTTCCAGTCGCCGCAATATAACCGCCGATCATCCCTGGCACAAGTCCCGGTTTATCAGCGATGCTATAGGCGATATAGCCGGCTAAAATCGGAATCATAAATGAAAATGAAGCACTGCCGATCTGTTCAATCGTTTTCCAGAAGGAATCATCCGGAATAACTAAGCCTTTAGGTGTTTTCTCCCCTCCTAGAGTTAATGCAACCGCTATCAATAATCCGCCGACGACAATGAAAGGAACCATAAAAGAAACGCCGTTCATTAAATGACGGTAAATCGGGTTTTGTTTTTTACCCTGCTGACTTGCGGATTCAGCTTTTGAAGCAGATTGATAGACCGGCACTTCACCGCTAAGCGCTTTTTGAATTAATTCTTCCGGTTTGCGGATGCCTTCCTGAACCCCGACAGCCAGCAGCTTTTTTCCCGCGAATCGGTCTTTGTTCACCGAACGGTCCGCCGCGATAATGATTGCGTCCGCTTCGCGAATTTCCTCTTCGGTTAGCTTATTTTCGACACCAATTCCCCCCTGGGTCTCAACTTTGATGCTAACGCCCAGTCTGTCAGCAGCTTTTTGCAGATTTTCCGCTGCCATATACGTATGGGCGATTCCGTTCGGACAAGATGTAATCGCTAACAGTTTCATAGGAAACCTCCTTAAAGTGTGAATAATAAGATCTTGTCTCAACTGTATACCGAAATCAGCTCAATAAAATCGCTTTTTTTACCATAGGTTCCGGTAATAAAGGCATTTTTCCCTATAACAAAAAAAAGCAAGGAATAATCCCTGCTTTTAATAATCCAAATGAGATAAAAATGTCATGACATTGGCTTCTTTCGTCAGCTTCTGGACGAAGGCCGGCTGCTCGCTAAGATATGAAAGCTCGCTAAACAGCTGCTTTGTCATGGTTTGATCCTCGTGTTTGACAGCCAGCATAAAAACGAGCGAAACTTTTTCATTTCCCCATTCAAGCGGCTCCTTTAATGTGGCAATCGCGATTGCTGATTGTTTAATAAATTTAGCGTTTGCATGAGGAATGGCAATGCCTGATCCAATATTTGTCGCCGACATTTTTTCCCTCATCACCGCATGAACCGCATAGTCCTTATCAACATAGCCTTTCTCAAACAAAGCTGTCGCCAGCTGTTCGATTAACTTGTAGCGATGCTCCGCCTCCTGCTGCAAAAAAACCAAAAAAGGAGTCGTATTGTTCAGCATTTGAAACGTTTTTTGTTTTTGGCGGTGTGATTCGCCCAGCTGACGTATAAACGCACTTAATTTCTTCTCTTCGCCAGGCTCTAAAAGCGGAGACACAACAATATGGGGAACCGTTATATTCTCCAGCGCAATGGTGGATATGACAAGATCAATATCCTCATGCTTTTTGATATAATCCTTTAAATCGGCCTTTGCAATACAGGCCATTACAGCGATTTGATGACATTTCCGTTCAATTTTTGTCCGCAGCAATTGTGACATCCCAATCCCCATGTGGCAGACGATAATCGCCTTTTTATGTGTCTCGCTGCTGCACTGCATCCGTTCGATCGCTGCCTGAAAATGCAATGTCAAATATGCTGCCTCTTCCTCAGGAATATGAAGATCAAAAGTTTGATTGATATCTTCCAAAACATCAATGATGAGGTGGAACAAATAAGGGTACATCTTTTTGATGTCATTGAGCATAGGATTTGCTACAGAAAGATCGTAGCTCAGCCGTTGTAGCACAGTATTGAGATGAATGTTCAAACCATTGATCAAATCTTGATCCTTATGAAAATCCATCATTTTCAGCTCTGAAACACGATTGATTAAATGCCCTACAACCTTAGGAAGCACAGCATTTTCAAGGTTCTCTTCCTTCTGCAATGGATAACGAACTTTACCGCCCAATATATGTAATGTTAAGTACACGGCTTCTTCTTCTGGGAAGCGGATTGCAAAAACCGGTTCAAGCCGCTGTAAACAAGCAAATGTCCATTGATATTCTTTCTTCTTTTTTACTGCCGCCATTTCTTTTGGGGACAATGAAATCGGCTGCTTCATTTTGATGCGGCGGACCATTAACAATGTATGCAGCAGCAAACTTTCAAACGTTTCGTCTGTGAAATAGAGGGAATGCTTTTTTTGTAGTGATTTGATTTCTTTCGTCACAAAGTCTACTTCATAATGTAAAAACTTACTTTTAATAAATTGGCTGGTAA
Source organism: Bacillus sp. 9.4 (assembly GCF_055486415.1). Classification (NCBI taxonomy): domain Bacteria; kingdom Bacillati; phylum Bacillota; class Bacilli; order Caryophanales; family Bacillaceae; genus Bacillus; species Bacillus sp. 9.4. The sequence goes on from NZ_JBVFMU010000002.1 coordinate 709,545, forward strand.
ACGCTGTATTGTGAATCAAATCAGATATTCTTGCCAATGCCTTTCTTTTATTTCTTTCGTTCCCTTCAACCTTTAATCCAAGCCGCTGCCTAGAAACCAGTGTGAGATCAAAACGCTTCAGCCACTCTTCTACTGCGTATAAATCCTTTTTAATGGAAGATCGATTGACAAAATGCCGAGCGGCAATGTCTTTTGCGGAAACAGGCTTCGGATTCATTAATAAGTCATAAGCAATGTGCAGCATTCTTTCTTCATCGCTCCGCTGCCTAGAAGAAAAATGTTCAGTATGTAATTGTTGGCTTAGCCAGGTCCTTTCCTGTTCTTCTATATGTAAATAAACGCCCAACCCTGGTTTTCGAATAAGCTGTGCATGAGAATGCTCATTGAGATAATCCTCGATCACTTTCAAATCATTCCGGATTGTTTTTTCAGAACACTGTACCCTATCTGCGAAATCTTGCACAACTAAATAGTCATCAGGTTCAGATAACAACAGATACAAAATCTCTTTTTGTCTTGTATTTATGTATTCCATCTGTTTTTCTATCCTTCCTGTCAGTGTCTACTTGAGCAAATTGATAGTATAAGTATACTATATAAGAAACCGTTTACATTATAAAATAAAATCATAGAGACAAAAGTTTCGTTTTTTACCGAAGCTTCCGGAAAAAAGCGATTTTTATATTCTTTGAGTTTGCTATGTAATGTATTTTTTTTCGTTATTCAGCAGAAATTCATAAAAATACTCCAATTCTTCACCTATTTAGAACGAAGATTTTCTAATGTATGAGTACGAAAGTAAGAACATGATGAAGAAAAGTGATTTGGCATCTTCGGGGATAAAGTGCAGATAACAAACAAAATTTCCACACGCTCAACAAACTAATAACCCCATCAAATGTGTTTTATTAACATTTTAAGGATGGCCATTCTCTCTCAGCAATTTTCAATGATAAATACAAACTCTGTGCAGGGCACACAATAGTCTTAGCTCAAATCAATTGATCGTTCACACATTATTAACATTTATTTACAAGGAAAATAATTACTTTTATTGAATTGTTATAGTGCAAGACAAAAAACTTTAAAGGAGTGTTTCAAAATGAATTTCAAAAAAACTGTTGTTTCTGCTTTATCGATTTCTGCGTTAGCTCTGTCGGTCAGCGGGGTAGCTTCAGCTTATGAAATAAACTCCACACCTACTGAAGTAAAGAACATTTCTATTTCACCTACACATGTTATCAAGATTCAAGACTATAATTTACCTCTAAAAGTTGGAGAAACCTATTCTGTTAAAAATAATTCAGCTACTCGTTATTGGACTGATAACCAAAAAGTTGCTGAAGTCGATCAAAATGGTTTAGTGACGGCTAAATCAAAAGGAAAAGCCACGATTACTTTGTTTAAAGGTACTGCAGTATTCGGAAAAGTATATGTAACGGTTTATTAATCTCTTATCCGCCAGATTTTCTGGATGCAAAACATGCATGAATAAAATAAGGTCCCCCTCTAAAAAGAGAAGGGACCTTATTTTATTTCAATTGCGCTTCAAGTTTAGATTTAGTTTTGGGAATACATCATACATTGTTGTATATTGTGTTTCATTAGCTTAGCCCCGAATAAATCCACCTTCTGAATGAATAATTTGTCCAGTTATCCATTCAGCCTCATCACTTGCAAGAAAAGCAATCATTCGTGCTGCATCATCTGGTGTGCCAATACGCCCCATTGGAAATTTAGGTGAAAGAAAATTTCTTATTTCATCTGTCATCCAAGTAGAATCTGTTGGACCTGGGTTTACAGCGTTAACAGTGATGCCCAATGGTGCAAGTTCTTGTGATAACGACCTAGTAAAGGCAGAAATAGCTCCTTTAGTAGCTGCATACGCTAACTCCCCAGGCAAAGGACCTAAATCCTGCCCTGATGTCATATTGATGATTCTTCCTGATATTAAATTAGATTTTTTAAACCGACGGGCGAATTCAACACAAAGAAGAAAATTTGATCTCATATTAACCGCATAATGATCATCAAGTGATTTAGCATCTAACGATACATAATTATCACTTCCGGAATGAGCTGCATTATTAATAAGGATGGAAGGATATCCTAATTTATCTGAAATTTTTTCATGTATTGTGAATGCAGCATGTGCATCTGATAAATCAATTTTCATTGCCTCACAGCGCACACCCATATGTAAAATTTCTTGTTGAAATTCTTCTATCCAGGCCGCATCAGAGTTCCAGTGAGTAAAGAAGATATGTATACCCTGTGAGGCTAACTTACGACAAATAGCCGTACCAATATCCCCTTGACTGCTTGCTCCTGTAATTAGTGCAATTTTTTCTTGAGAATGACTCATTATTTTAACCTCCAATTTATACGGAGTATCTCCATTATTATGGGTAACAAGCTATCCAAAGAATATAATCCATTAAATCAAACAGAGCTGACTTTGAATACATTTCAAAATCAGCTCAAAAAAACATTTTCGTCTCAAAAAATATTAAATAGAAAAAAATAAGAGTTGGACAACAATTTACTACTTAATCACAAATGGCTGATTCTAAGTCATTGAATGTCTCTTTTTAAAGAGCCTTTCAATCATTCACATTGCTTTTCATTAACCATTCTACTTCCGTTAATTCTTGTTTTTGAACGTCTATTGTGTGTTTTTTCGTGAAATGGGTTTTCACAGCTTCTTCGTTTTCCCAAATCTCCCAAAGCATTATTTTACGTTCTGATGGCTCAAGCGGATAAGCATGGAATGTAATACAACCCTCTTCTTTGTTCGTTTCTTCCTCAAGTTTTTTGAATTCCTTCATTATCTCATTAAGGTCTTTATCACTGATGATTTTTAAACATGCCGTTATGTAATGCATCGAAATTCCCCCTCCTATCATTTTATGGCTTTTCATTATAACATTTTCTTGAAAAAGATGATTGTCTGTTTCGGATTTAATCCCATATCATTACGTAACTACAGACATTAATCATTGGTATGTTGTCATAAAACAGGGTCGAGTTGAGAAAGCAAAAGAAATGAAACAAAAAGTTGAAAAAGAATTCGATATGATGGAGAAAAATGAAAAAGTAGCAGTCTATCTCCAGCTATTAAATCTGCGCCACGAAATAATGCTTTCGTATCTCGAACCTGACTCTGTTAAAAATATAGACGGTGTTTATGCTGATCTCAAAAAGACAAGGGAAAATATGGCTCCTGAATCCCTCACCAATACAATAGAGTTCTATTATCATTTTTTTACCGGCATGTATCATTTTAGAACGAGAGATTTAGTTATTGCTTTAACATATTATCGCGAAGCCGAAAAATATCTTGATTTATTAGATAAGAACGCAAATACAGATAAGGCAGAGTTCTATTTCAAAATGTCAGAAGTCTATTACTATATGAAAGAGACTCATTTTTCAATGAATTATGCCCAGCGAGCATACTCTATATTTAAAGAGCAAAAAGATGCTCAGGGGAACCTTACATATGGCAAGGAAATGGTCCAATGTCAGTTTGTTATCTTTGGGAACTGGCTAGATAAAATGTGTTATGAGGACGCTTTAGAAACAGCTGAAAAAGCCTTAAATGATGCTATAAAAATAGGGGAACAACATTTAATTGGTTCAGCTCATTTTAATGTGGGATTATGTTATAATAATCTTGAAGAACTTGACAATGCTGAGAAACATTTTCAAATCGCCTATAAAATTCATAAGAATCGAAAGCACATTTATGAGTCCAAAGCGATTTTTAATCTGGCGTATGTCAAAGCAAAGAAGAATGATTTAAAGGCTGCGTTAGAATTATACCAGGAAGGTCAGAAGGTTGCTGCCCGACACAACAACCAGGAAGTAACCGAGAAATTAAAACTGGTTAAAGGTCTTTATTTATCATTTGACTTACAAACACTTAGAGAAGTGTTCAAGTTCTTCAAAGAGAAAAACCTTTATGGTGATATGGAAGAATACGCTGTTGCTGTTGCTGATTTTTTGACCAACAAAGAAGACAGACATGATGCGGTCGATTTTTATCAAATGGCAATTGAAGCACGTAAACAAATTCAAAGGGGGAAACATTTAAATGAAAAAATGTAAAATTGCAATTTGTTTAGCGCTCTTGCTTGGCATTGTTGGAGTATCCAGCGCTTCATACGCTCTTTCTGAGCAGTCCACTTATAAGGTCGCAGATAGAGCAGCAACTTAATATGATATTAAGAAAAAACCCCATTTTGGACTTTAGAAATGGGGTTTTTATTTTATCTTCTCAACTCAATATTATTCCTGAGTTTTCATTTAAATCATATACTGCATTAACAAACCGACAACCCCCTATAAAATGCGCAAGGGTTTAAGCTATGATTACGACTGGGCTCGAACCAGCGACCTCTACCCTATCAAGGACGAGACACGTATTCTGACTAATCTTTAACAATCCTAAAAAATCGTCTAAACCCTTGTCACATAAGGGGTCATAGGATTTAGTTTCCTGATTGATATTTGTTGTTACTAAGTGTTTTTTAAAGTTTTTGTGACTCCGATGTGACTCCATGGTGACACAAAAAGCCAGCTTCACAAGTCCTCAATTTGAGGATTAGTTAGCGAGTAACAATACAGGACTCCATCTATTACCTCGCCTAACTCAATAAAAAAGACTCCCAAAAGGGAGTCTAATTATCTTTTTAATCATTTAAAAACCGAGAATATTTATTTTAATTTTCTTTTCCAGAGCCAAGAAGTCTTGAAAAGATGCTTATTTTTATAGTTTTTAAAAAATGTATCTGATTTACGCTCATATTGCCCCTTCTTGGCATTCATCAACTTATAATCTAATCTACTCCAATAAACTGTAGTCTTTACACTACTTACAGCAGCAATGACACCAGCTGCTGCTGTAACGGCCGCCGCCTTTTTAGCTGTTTTCATGCTAGTAGCCAAAAGGACTCCGGCAAAAACTGCAACACTGGCACTAATCGTACTATAAGTACCATTACTAACATTATAGCCTGACCATTGATCTCTCAAGATTCCAGCCGATGTATCATTTTTATTAGCCAATTGTTCGATAGGTGATGAAGCCTCTTCATAATTCACCACTTCGCCATTAACTTCAAGTTTTCCAATATTCTGGTCATATTGAATCTTGTCTGTTTTTTCCCCATCATTTACAATAATCTCAACTACATCATTAACAGTTCTTTCAGAAAAAGTGTACGTAGTTCCGTTGTATTCTACAGATTCAGTTTCATAAGTCGGTTCTACATTCTGGACAACTGGACTTGAAGATTGAAGTTCTTTTGCATCTGAAACAGGACTAAAAATTGTAACAGCAGTCAACACAGCAACACTTGAAAGGACAATCTTTTTCATGATAAATTAAAATCTCCTTTTGTTATACATTTACAATTCTGGATGTTTATAGATTTAAATACAACCCATTAATTGTATTTTAAGGAGAATTTAAACTAGGGGGTTTATAATGACTAGTCTTACATTCAGACTTTTCCACTACACAACACTAGCATTGGTTCTTTTATTTATCATACTGGGCTTTACCTTAAAAGGAGTTTTCTTTTATTGGTCACTAATATTAGTCGGTCTTAATTATCTAATCAGAGGGATACTAACATCTAAATCAGAAAATAAAAAAAACGGAACGTTTATTACAGTTTGTGGAGCAATTATAATCCTTGCAGGTTTATTTAACTTATTAATCCGTTAGAAAGATAATGGTTTAGAGGGTGTTTCTTTTTGAAACGCCCTTTTTTCATTACTCTATTTTGCAGAGTGACAGAGCTTCATCATGTATCTCTGTCTCATTCCCCATTTCTGGAGAAACGATGGTTCATACTGAACTGTCGTTTGTTGGTTTCATTTAAGTATATATACTTAACCAAAGGGTCTGGGTCTGGTTCAGCTTGAACTATACCTTGCCAGGTTCATAGTGAACCTCACAAATTTCTTTGTTATTTGTCTTGACTTTTCTTTTGATTTTTTGCTTGATTGGTTGAGACTGTGGACAACGACTGGACAAGTTGTCTGCCTGAGTTTGCTTGTAAAAAAATAAACAAACTCAGGCAGGCGACTGAAACTTGATTGTATATCCACTTGTGGTATCCGTGTGTTCACCCTATTTGCCGTTGGTTATTCCCCAAATAAGCCTACTGTGTCAAGTGTCCCTAACAGGTTCAACCAACCCAAAATTGGGTTCGTATACTTGTGGCTTGTCCTGCATCGTCAGAAACGATACACCCTTCCTTCGTCAGCACTTAATGGCAGCTTTCGCCTTTCAGATGCATGTGTAAATAGGGAAACACAGAAGGCATCCTATCCTCATTTTTTGCGTCGGCTGAGTCACTACCCTGTCAAGTTTTACGTGTGTTAGCGCATTCCACGGCAGTCTGATCCTTAAAATAGGCATCACTAAAGACAACACCTTAATTCAGGAGCATAGACTGACTTTATTTAATTGTAAGGAGTCGCATTGCACGACCCCATATTTAATTATTCCGATCAATGCAACCTTGAGAAGTGTACAATGAAGAAAGACTTGCCCGCCAAAGTTTCTCTTTCTCCATCCCCAGTATATTTTTTGGTTAGACGATCATCACCTTTAATGAATAGGCATATTAAACTGCTAATACTTCATCATCTGCTTTCCATAAGATGAAAATGTCTACATACTCTTTTCTAAAGGAATCTTCATCATTCTTGATTACAGTGCATTCAACTACATCAACATCTGGATATTTCTCTTTAACATGTGCAACAAAGTAAGGTAGAGTTTTTTTATAATCACAAGATAACCCAGAAATTAAACACTTGTTCTTTCTGTCATAAGACTTCAATAAGTAAGAATAATAAAATGATTCCATTCAATTCATCCCCTTGATTAAATTGTTTTGTTTCAATACAATGGGAGGGTATCAACCCTTTTACGATTAGGAGAGTGTGCCCGCACTCCCTAATCATCCAAACCAAGCTACAAACTGGATACATATAGCCGGTACAGCTACAATCATTACTCCAAAACCCACTTTGCAGAACCAATCATTATGTACCTCAGTTTTATTCATCTTCATAAGCTTCCTCAATTGAAGTATCAGGATCAAGTTCAAAAGTATTGTTCGTTACCATTGGAATTACGGTCTGTCCTCCATGCAACTCCAACATAATATGTACATGCTTTACTCCCATTTCTTGAATGAGTTCAATCTTATCCATAATATCTTTCTTATTTTTCCCTTTCATTTGAATAAATGAGGGAACACCGATACTAGTATGTATGTCGAAGAACTTTGAAAGCTCTCCGTCATCATGTGTTTTAATAAAGTGGTTATCCTCTTCGAATTTCTTGCCAATGAAATGGTGAAAGTGATTAGCTATATCCTCAAAGCGTTCCTCGTTAGTGATTGTCCCTAAGCTCGCTACGTTAGTTCCTACAGTGTGTCGGTTAATTTGCATTGCCGTTATCCCCTTTAGTATGTTTTGTTTTTGTCTAAGATTTGAAACTTGTCATACGTGATAAACAAACTACGATCATCAATAAGAATGTTCCATAAGGTTGTGTGAAGTAACTTCTCTACCACTGCATCAGTCAGACTAACGAGACTTTTGTATTGGATATCTTCACCTAAGAAATCTGAATGAAGGCTATCGTACGTCCCATCTCCTCTTTTTAAGACGTGATACAGATGAACTTGACCCTCTTCAGCACCAATTGCGAACTGCTTATAAAAAAGTATTGCAGGTAAATCTCCTAAGTCACTTCTGCGGATGATTATGTGTTTCATTCCACTCCTCCTCCAAATACTCTCCTCACCTTTAACAACTCATCGAGTTATCAACTTCATGAGTTAATAGCATCTCATCAGGTTGATAACGTCAAGAGTTTATAATTAATTATTTTTTTAATGATGGATTATGGTATTATTATTCTGAGGTGAATACTTTTGATCAGATTCAAGTTAAATGAAACTTTAAAAAAACAAAATAGAACGCCATACTGGTTAGCTAAACAATCAGGCGTCAGATCTAATACAATTGGTCAATGGGTCAATCACGACAGTTTACCTGAAGAAAAAAGAGCTAAAACAATTACGTTAGACACTTTAGATAAAGTCTGTACTGCTTTAGACTGTGATCTTACTGATGTCATTGAATTTAAAAAAGAAAACAGTTCTAGAAACTCTTAAGCAAAAGTATTGCTTTTATTTTTTAATTCGTTAAACAAAACCATTGAAATATTCTGCTCTTCCGAATTTCGGAGAAGCAAAAGTATTGCAATTAACACTTAGAGCCGATTAAGGCTCTTTTTTCTTGGAAAAATTTAAACGTAGATTTTAAATTGAGGAATAATGATACTTAAGAGTATTGAGAATTGACTTAAAACTGCAGCTAGAATTTTAAAGCTAAGAGGTGATTTTAATTGTCTAATGAAGGTAAGCCATTTGAAGAGTATAAAGAACTGAAGAAGAAAACAATTAAGGTTGTTCATAAGAAGAATTATTCAATAAGGTTTATCGAGCAAACAAAGGGTAGTGATGACAAAGAAGCGTTCTATAAGGAGATCGCACAATTTTTGTTTGAAAGGGCTATCAAAAAAGACAATTGAAACGGGTATATTAAGAAACAAACTTGTCAAGAACAAAATTAAAAACAATAGTAACCGAAGGATTTTCAGAACTAGATAAATTTTTGGGAATTAAAAATGTATTTCCATACAAAGAAATTATAAGGCCTACAATAACTGGATGTGCTGATGGTCTTAGTGTATATAAGGTAGAATGTAATGATGGGTCGATCCTAGAAGGACATAAACATTATCCATACGTCTTTGGTGAAGATAGATCATTAAGTGAAGATGTTACACTTAGTGTTAAAGAAGTCTTCTCCAATTCATTACAATTCTTCCAAGAAGGTACTGATCCCAAAATTCACTTCCAGGTAGAACAACTTTAAAGAAGGGGGCAGATTCATCCCCCCTTAATTTAATCTTATTAATCTTCCCAATCTTCATCTTCTTCCCAGTTTTCTTTCATCTCAAGAAGTCTTTCATAAAAGAACTTTATAAAATGCGCCGAATCAAGCTCTTTATAGCCACCAAATTCACTCCAAATAACAACTGGACATTCTCCTTCATTGTTCATTTTATTGGTATCTAAGCAATAACCAAAAAAATCAACATGCTCTATAACTACCAATCCACTTGGCAATTCCCTATATTCACGATATTCCCTGGTTGTCTCAACAACTGAAGCACCTCCAAAGTCATAGCCTAATAAATCGATTCCATAAACCCCGCCAGAACCATAGTTTCTAAGAAACCATTTGTAGCTATCTGGAAGTTTGACTTGAAGACCTTGTTCGATTTTCAAAATTCTATCTTCGCTAATTCCACCTGTGAAATCTTTTTCCTTTGCATTTTCAGCTAAGAATTCTTTTACTTTCAAATAAAAATCCATGGTTTATAACCCCTTATTCTTTCTCATATTGTTTTGCTCTCCACTTCCAATACCTTGTCTTAAAGTTATTGTATTGTTTCTCCAGGTAAACATCATTCCTAAAGCTTTCGCCATTACCTTTTAGGCCATGTATCACGTCACTATACTTTGTATGTAAACTGTTAGGAATCTCAAGCAATGTTCCACTTTCTTCTTGTATGAGGTGATGCAAGTTAATTTGTGTACCGTCTTTAGCATAAGGAGATTTACCATCCTTCATTAATTCAAGATTGGTTTTTCCTCTTGGAGTTTTTTGATTAATATCAATGTCCTTTAAGGTATAAACTCTCCGGCTTACATCTCTAACTTCACCTTTAACCTTTACTTTGCCGTCTATTTCAACAGCACGATACTTTTCTTTATTTAACCAAGGAAGATTTATTTCCTTACCTGTAAAAGGTTTTCTGCTCTCATCTAATTTTTTAGCAAGCTGAAGCAGCCTATCTTTTGCGCTCACATCGTTGATGACATTATACGGCACACCACCTGCTACAACTACATCTTCACGCATGACAAACGGTTTGATTGCTGTTAGTGGATCAGGAGTTTCATCCAGTTTTTTAGACACTTTTTTGACTGCAGCTTTTCCGGCTGTTTTCACTCCTATTTTAGCAACTGAACCAGCACCTTTTAAAGCAAAGATGTTTACTGCTGCACACGTAATCCAGTGAGCCGTTGATTCTGCGTCTCCGTTCTTTACGTCTCTAATATAGGAGGTTATTATTGCATCTTTAATTGAATTAAACGTGGAATCATAGTGATAAACTGCAACTGCAGAATTAATAAACATGTCGACAGGATGATTGTGTGCCATATAGTCTAATGTTTCAGCTGTCATATCATATAGAGCTGTAACAGTACCTTTAGCTCCAGCCACTAGCTCCCGTGTGTTTTCAATCTGTGTGAAATATCTTTGTTGATCTGCTGTCAGATTTTCATAACCAATGGTTTTGGCCATTGAGTAAAATTCATCGGCATCCGCATAATCGTAGTGTTTTAGCCTTTCTTTCAGTTTTTCAATCTCTCGGTCTTTTTCTTCCTTCTTCTTAATCGTCAAATAAGCTTCTGTACGTTTTTCAATATCGCCTTTTTTCTTATGTATGTCACTTTCTCTATACGCTTTGGCGTTATAGTGAATCGGTGTGGCGTTTTTCCCTTTACCTGTTGATTCCTGAAGCTTTTTAAAATCTTGCTGAATGAATTGTTCGTTTGGTTCTGTTAATGCATATTCAGTTGTTAAATCATCATCTACTTCTCCAATTTTATCAATTGTTTTTTCACGTTTCTTATCTGCACGGGCAAGTTCATCTTTATAGTTTTCTGTTGAAAACAGATCAAGTGGTAGAATATCGTCAATATCATTCAGAATGTCTTTCATTGCTTTCTTCTGTTCGGACATAATAGCCTTTGATTTTTTATATGCATTTGCAAGTTCATGCTCTAAAAAAGACTCCTCGACGTATGCATCTGATAAGCTAGCTTCCTCTACAACTCCAGAGATACTTGTAAGGAAAGCAATTTTCATATCGATAAGATCAATCCATTGGTCTGTAACACCGACATGATCATGATAAAACGCTTTAATGTTGTCTGCACCCTTACCTGAAAACTCGCTGTCATCTAAGTTTGCTACGTCGTTAAATGCTTTTCTGAGCTTAACTATTTGTGATCTGAGTTCCTTGTACTCTTTTGCACGTTTATCCGCTTCAGAAAGTAATGACTTTGCTTCAAATACCTTCATACCATTCTCCTTTTTCTGACACTCAATACTCAAAATTTTACCATAGTTTAGGAGAGTTAACGGCTTTAAGATCGGCCAAATACCAGAAATCCTCCAATGGAAATAGTTATTTTTACTCAATCGATTGTCCAGAAAAGGACATTTCCATATAATCGATATACAAGACCTAGGCAATCTGTTCTTTCGCATCCTAAAAATTAGGCATATTATCCCTTGAGTTTAATTGCGTCATCACGAAAGCAGAATTGCGCTATGTCGAAAATTTTTTCTATATATTACATTTAATGTTAAATATGTGTTAACATTTGTTTGATAATTTAGAATTTTGACAGAAAGAGAGGTTTATTATGAGTAAACTTGCTTCTGAATATGTTGCTAATTTCTTAAATGAATGGTATATGGCCATAAAACAGCAGAATGTTGAGGCTGCTGAAAAATATTTTAAAGAAGTCAAATCTTTATTTGATGACATGGAAGAAGACCAGGAAGTATTGATGTATTACTCTCTACTTGAAGAGAGACATAAAATGATGATGTATCAAGTAAAAGGAACAGACTTTCCCAAGCATTCCTACTTCAACAAAAGACATGCAAGAGAAATTCAAAAAACAGATAACATGATAGAGTACTATTTCTTTTTGTTTGAAGCGTTATACGAATCCTATAATCGAAACTTCGAGAATGCCATAAGCTTATTTAAAATTACTGAGAAAAAGCTATCCATTATTCCTGATGAAATTGAAGCTGCCGAATTTTATTCTAAAGTGGCCTCAATGTACATGATACTCCGTCAGAGTATTGTTTCATTAAATTATATAAACAACGCACTTAACATTTATAAAGGGAATGAAAATTACAAAAGGAAGTACGCAACAGCACTGATGGTTGTTGGAACTAACTATACAGATCTAGGACAATTCGATAAAGCTGAAGAAGCTTACTTCCAAGCCATTAGAATTTCAAAAGAGCTTGATGATATTTTTTTGAAGCTCAAATCCATCACAATTTAAGTATTACATACTCAGCTGCAAACAGATCCCAAGACTGTCTCAACGCACTGAGAAAAGCCATAAGAAATAAAGAGTGGCGACAATCAGTTTATTACATTAACTCTCTTTACATGGCTACCAAAGAGTTATTCCTCATGGATCAAAAAGATAAAGCTGTATATTATTACAAAAAAGGACAGGGAAATTTAACCCAGAAAGAGAATAAAGTGTATGAGGCTAAAATAAACATCATTTATGCACTTCTTCAAGATAATCAAAACGAAACCATTGAGCAATGTTGGAGTTACATTCATTTCCTTCAAAAAAAGAATGACTTAGACAGTGTTCTTGATCTTTCCTTGATTATCTCTCAGTACTGCGAGGAGAAAGAATGTTATAAGGATGCTCTTGAATTTTCTAAGCGAGCTATTTTAGCCGAAAAGAAAATGAGGCAGTTGGAGGGAATAGGATGAAAAGATTAATACTTCGTGTGTCTGTTACAGCTATTATCTTAAGTGGGTTAGCTGCTGGCGCTAGTTTGTTTACTCAGTCAGACATTCAATTTAGTGAAAAACCAGTCGGAACTGATATCCAAATTGCAGAGAGACCGGTTGGAACTTAATAAAAAGTGAGGGGCATAAGATGACAAAGGGCGTTAAAATAACGTTATGGAGCATCCTAGCCGTATTCATCGTGTTAGCAATAATAGGAGTTGTATCTTATTATCAGACTCCGTCAGCGTAAAAAAGCAGATCTATAAAGCGCAGCCCTATAATGGGCTTTTTTGTATTAGATAAGAACTTAGGCTACTCAGTGCGAGGTGAAACAGATGAGCAAAGTAAAAAATACAAAGGAGCTTGATGAAGAACTAAAAAGAGTGCTTAAAATGTTTGATGATGTATTAGAGGTTTATGAACAGCATGACGGCGAACCTAACATTAAACCTGGTGTAACTTGCCCTTCATGTCAAAAAAAATCAACTAATTATGTTTGTAACTGGAATGGGAACAAGCATGTACACTTTATTTGTGTGTGGCTGTCGAGTGCATCAATAATTATGAGTAATAAAACACCCTATCCTTTAAACTGGATAGGGTTAAATTAATTTTACTTCTTCTTATTTAAAACCTCTTTACTTTGATCCAAGAATGTACTCATTGTTCTATGCTCTTTAACCTTCTTAAAGATTAATTCCTCTTCTAATCCCAATTCTTTCAAGACAATAAAAATAAGAATTACCTTCATTCGATATGCAGCATAAAATTTTCCAATGGGTTCTTCAAGAACCATTTTTTTATTCGTATAATCAAAATGAGTTAAATAATTTCTTGTTTCAACTACTTTTTGAATAAAACGATCTCTATTCTCGCTATTCCCTATTAAAAAGATTTTAACATCCTGTGACAACCCATTTATTAACTCTTTTAATCTTCTCCCTAAGTTATATTCATTGCCATGATTGAATTTATTTAAAAAGAAGGATTTTACTTCTTCGTCCTTAATATTTTCAATAATAAATTGCTTTATTTTTTTTGTATTATCACTATATAATTCTTGGTCTATTTTAGCTCCTTCATAGAATCTTCTATGAAAGATTTCTAATGTTTGAACAGAATTAATAAATTTAGTATCAAGATATAATCTTTCAAAATTAACTAAGTGAAAACTTATTATCGTTTTTAGCTTCTCTTCTTTTTCAAACCAATTATTTAGTATTGACTCAAGGTTTTCTTTTACATCATTATACTTAAATAGGAACTGAATATTTCTTTTTTTCTTTTTAACTTCTTTAATACTCTCAAAATATTTGTATTCTAAATATCTTTTTTCTTCCTTTTTAAACACCCTAAATAAAATATGCTCATCTGATGTAGTATAATCTAATAAAAGATTTAAAAAGCCTTTAAAAGAACGAACTATATCCAAAAACCAAGTCAGATTCTTGTTTTCATCTGGACTTATTTTAAACCAGGAAGTATGACTAGCATTGATCTCTACCTTTGAAATAAAATCTCTCTTTGTATTCCCAATAAAATTTTCTTCAATAGTGGTGTTAATGCTCTTTATCTTGTATTCTTTTGTTTCTGGAGGAAAATATTCTATTTTATAATAGTTATCTTTAGTTGATCGTTCTTCTTCAAATACCCCTGGATCAATCCAGGGAGTTAAGTAATCTGCGCTAAACAATACATTATCAAAACTTTCAGGAAATTCTTCTGTATAATTACCTGCTAAAAAACTTCTCACGTTATAGGTTTCAATAGGTATGCCTGGCGAAGAAGATCTAGACCCACTTCTATTTAAGACATCAAGTTTAAAGCTTTCTCCACCTACAGATATTCCGTAAATTTCTTCTGGTGTTTCATTTTCAAAGTTTAGAAAGTAATCTTCACCAAGAACCCCAATTAAATCAAGCGTGATTTCTTCAGGAGTATACTTTAATGTCCCGGTTACCATTTTATCTGGATTATCCTTTGTCCACCATTTTCCCATGGTTTCAAAAGTTTCAAGCCTTCCTCTTTTCCTTACTTTCAATATAACTCTCCCCATTGCAATTAGATCAACTTACCGTTGTTTATTATTAATACCATTATCCTATATCCAAATCCAAAAATAAACAAAAAAGCGTATTTCCACTATGTAATACGCTTTAAATCTATTTATCTCATATTGAAATTTAGGTTAATACCACTTTGTTTTAGTCCATTAACAAATTGTTTGTACATCAAATCAACTGCTTTTTGTGGATTTCCTGATTCATTAACTGTAACTTGGAATTTAAAATCATTATTAACCGTTGAGTTTTCAGTGTTATTGTTCACTATGGAATTTGGAACATTCGTCTTTACATTTGCATTTAGGTTTGGCAATCCAAGTTTCCCAGCTGCAAACGATACAGAACTGAGAATATCTTTGTACTTGCTTAGGTCGGGTTTAACTTGCTTCTCAGCTTCTAAATCACTATTAGATAGCTTACGTACTTCTTTAACAGCTTGAAGCGTGTTCTCAGTATCTGTCTTATTTAAAATAAGTTCTTTGTCATGCAGGAATGCAAGCTTACCAGCACCTAAGCCTGTTCCTGTGTATCCGCCTGTATCAAATGACGATACCTTTTTACCGGTTGTGTTCCCCTTAACTACTGTGGAGAGTGCATTTGAAGCCTCTTTTAACTTATCAATAAGGTTGTTTGAAATACTCTTACCGATAGACTCCATATTGCTGTTAATAAACTTTGAAAACTCGTTCAATTGCTTGCTGATATCAGTTATCTTTCCATTCATGAGTTTGTCTTCAATCTTCTTAATTGCTCTTTCGTCATTCGTTAAATTTTCGTACTTATCATTTTATGGCGTCCTGATCTTTTTCAAGCTGATCTTGTAGAGCTTCTTTCCGTATTGTATTACTGCGGTCTTTAATGAATTCGTCTAATGCTTCCTGTTGTTCTTGGAGCTGTTTCTCTAGGTCTTTGACTTGAGCTTTCGCTTCGTCAGAATCATCCATTGAAAGCTTATTAATTTTATCTTTCGTTTCCTGGATGGCTTGATTCTTCTCTTTTAATTCCTTCTGATACTTAGCTTCGTCATCTTCTTTGTCGATTTCATCAATCTTATCTTGTGTCGCTTTCCAGTAATCAAACTACATTCGATAGATATGGCCATGCAACAATAAAATCAGCTGATAAGACAGCTGATTTTCCCAACAATTTTGATGCTATACAGGTAAATGAATTCGAAGCCAAAAAATCAAGTTCGCCAACAACTCGCGAATTTGATAAACCGCCTTTATTAAAGCAAAGTAAAAAAACCCTTGCTACGCAAGGGTTTAAGCTATGATTCCGACTGGGCTCGAACCAGCGACCTCTACCCTGTCAAGGTAGCGCTCTCCCAGCTGAGCTACGGAATCATGATATGTATGTGTTGCTGGGTATGTTGTTGTCTTTCTGACAAGTTCTATTATATAACCTTCCCTTCTATTCGTCAACTGCTTTTTTAGAAAAACTTTTTTTGGACTTGCTGTTCCGTTCCCCGGCTATTATAATATGTCTTAATTTTCTAACAATAGAGGTGATGGGGTTTTGCATTCTTTGATTTCTTCTAATGATACATGGGTATTGTGGGGGTTTATTGCGGTGTGGGCGGCAGTGAGCATCGGGCTGGAGCAGCGCTTTAAGTGGGCGTCCGCTGTGTCGGGTGCTATTATCGCGCTGGCAGGTGCTATGGTGTTTACAAATGTAGGAGTGCTTCCTGTTGAGTCGCCTGTGTATGATACTGTGTGGTCTTATGTGGTGCCGCTGGCGATACCACTTTTATTGTTTCAGATCAATGTTCGGCAAATTTTTAAGGAAAGCAGGCGTTTGCTGTTTATTTTTCTGATTAGCTCCGCTGGCACTGTCCTTGGGAGCATTCTAGCTTTTTTTCTTCTCAAACAGCATATTCCTTATCTCGATAAAATCGGCGGGATGATCAGCGCCTCTTATATCGGCGGCGGGGTCAACTTTGCGGCGATGGCGGGAAAATTTGAGACGCCTGGTGAATATGTGTCGGCTACCGTTGTGGCTGATAATTTTATGATGGCGCTTTTGTTTTTTATTTTAATCAGCATTCCTGCACTTAAATGGTTTCAGCGGCATTATGCCATGCCGTTTGAAGAGAAGGTAAAAGCCGATGGAAACAGCGGAAACAGTGCTGAAAGCTATTGGAAACGGAAGGATATTTCCTTAAAGGATATCGCATTTAATGCCGGTGCTGCTTTCGCGCTTGTTGCGGTGAGTATGAAGGTTTCCGTTTATTTTAAAAGCATTTTTTCTCATCCCCTGCTGACCGGTACGCTTGGCGATCAGTACCTGGTGCTTACGTCTTTAACTGTTCTTATCATTTTTCTTTTCCCGCGTTTTTTTGAAAGGCTCAATGGATCTCAGGAGCTTGGAACCTTTTTGATTTATTTATTTTTTGTGGTGATCGGCATTCCTGCAGATCTCCGCTTAATCGTCACGAATGCGCCTCTTATTCTATTATTCGTGTTTATCATTGCAATT
Source organism: Bacillus sp. 9.4 (assembly GCF_055486415.1). Classification (NCBI taxonomy): domain Bacteria; kingdom Bacillati; phylum Bacillota; class Bacilli; order Caryophanales; family Bacillaceae; genus Bacillus; species Bacillus sp. 9.4. The sequence goes on from NZ_JBVFMU010000002.1 coordinate 726,825, forward strand.
AGCAATTTAGCGGTTTCCTTAGCTGCCGGAAAATTGTTCCGTGTGCGGCTTGAAGAAATTCTGCTCGCCGTCAATGCTACTGTCGGGGGACCGACGACTGCGGCTGCGATGGCAATTGCCAAGGGATGGCGGGAGCTTGTCGCCCCGATCATGCTTGTCGGTACGCTCGGCTACTTAATCGGCAACTATGTTGGCACTTTTATGGGAAATTGGTTTTCTTCCTTCTTATAAAAAGGATATTTGCATTTCCCTGAGAATAATGTAAGAGGAATGCCGACATGAGAACGGAGAGATCAATGTATGTTAAAAGGAAATACCATTTATGTAAGACCTTTAGAAGTAAAGGATGCAGAAGAAAATCTGCGGCTGCAAAGCGAAAATCGGGATTTTTTCGAACAGTTTTCTATGATACGCGCAGACGATTACTATACGGTTGAGGGGCAAAGAAAACGAATAACCGAGTATCAGGAAAGACTTGAGAAAGATGAAGAATATCATTTTGGCATCTTTACAACGCCAGACGATAGATTAATCGGGACGGTTTCGCTCTTTCAAATCATCCGTGGAGCGCTGCAAACTGCGTTCATTGGGTATTTTTTAGACAAAGCCCATAATGGAAAGGGCATTATGACAGAGGCAGTCAGATTGGTTGTTGATTATGCGTTCCACGAATTGAAACTGCATCGGATTGAAGCCGGTGTGATGCCCCGTAATCTCGGGTCCATGCGTGTTGTAGAAAAAGCGGGATTTCATAAAGAAGGCATCGCCCGAAAAAATGTGAAAATTAATGGCGTTTGGGAGGATCATCAAGTCCTCGCGATTCTGAATCCTGATGACGAACAATAATAAAAGAAGCCGGGCCATCCCCGGCTTCTTTTTTAACGAACCGCAACTGGAGCAATTTCTTTCAGCGCTTGTTCGAAATCGTGTTCTAAATCGTCTGCATGTTCGACGCCCACACTCAGACGGAGCAGGCCATCAGTGATACCGCGTTTTTCACGCTCTTCCTTAGGCATTGCCGCGTGAGACATCGTTGCCGGATAAGACAAAATCGATTCCACGGCGCCAAGGCTGACAGCGAAGACTGGAAGTGACACATTCTCGACTAACTTCTTAACGGCCTCTTTGCTTTCAAGCTCGAAAGATAGTACGGCGCCCGCTCCCGTTGACTGGCTTTTATGGGTTTCAGCGCCGGGATGATCAGCCAGTCCCGGATAATACACGCGCTTGACCGCCGGGTGCTTCTGGAAAAATTCCGCAAGCCGCTGCGCTGTTTGGCTCGCTTTTTCTAAACGGACCTGCAACGTTTTTAAGCCGCGCAGCACGAGCCAGCAATCTTGCACGCCAAGGACGGCGCCGAACGCGTTTTGCAGCTTATACAGCTGCTTCCCAAGCTCTTCATCCTTGACAGCAGCTAAACCTGAGAGCACATCGCTGTGTCCGCTTAAGAATTTTGTCGCGCTGTGAAGTACAATATCCACGCCGAGATCAAGCGGACGCTGCAGTGCCGGCGTCATGAATGTATTGTCCAGAAAGGTCAGGCAGCCGTTTTCTTTTGCAAGCTGAACAACTGCTTTAATATCCGTAATCCCAAGTGTCGGATTTGATGGTGTCTCCATATAAATGACCTTTGTGTTCGGCTTGATGCTCCGCGCCACTTCATTACGATCCGTCATGTCGACAAACGTATGCTCAATGCCAAACCGGGTCAGCACCTCTGTCACCATACGGAAGGTTCCGCCGTATACATCTTCTGTCACAAGAACGTGATCACCCTGTGACAGAAGTAAAAATGCTGTTGAGATAGCAGCCATGCCTGAACTGAAAGCAAATCCTCTTGTTCCGCCTTCCAATGCGGCAATTGTTTCTTCGAGAGCTGTTCTTGTCGGCGTGCCAGAGCGGCTGTAATCATATGCCCCGAACTCTTCAAATGAAGATTGGTGAAAAGTCGAGGCGTGCTGAATCGGTACACTGACCGCCCCGGTTCCGCCGTCTGTTTTAAATGGATTGTGCACGAGCTGGGTTTCCAGCGTCCAATTGTGTTTACTCAAATGAAACAGCTCCCTCTTTGACCTGACATAATGCCTGTTTTAGATCCTCTTTTAAATCTTCCGCATGTTCAATACCGACAGAAAAGCGCAGCAACCGATTGCACACCCCGTTTGCGATGCGGATCTCTTCAGGAATATCCATGTGCGTCTGGGTCGCAGGGTATGTAATAAAGCTTTCCACCCCGCCGAGGCTTTCTGCAAAACAAATGGTCTTCAGTGCTTTTAAAAACGGATTGACCCATTCTTCTTTTTGCAGACGGAAGGACAGCATGCCGCCTTTTCCGGGATACAGCACATCCGAAATTTCTTCCTGCTCTTCTAAAAACGCCGCAAGCTCCTGCGCGTTTGCCTGATGCTGACGCATTCTGAGGCTCAGCGTCTTCATTCCTCTCATCAGAAGCCACGAATCAAATGGCGGCAGGACGGCGCCGATCGCATTTTGATGCTGAAACATTTCCTCTCCGAGCCGCTCATCCTTCACCACGACAAGTCCAGCAAGCAGATCGTTATGCCCGCCTAAATACTTGGTTGCGCTGTGAATGACAATGTCAGCTCCCAGCTCAAGCGGCCGCTGCAAGACCGGTGTATAAAATGTATTATCTACGATCAGCAGAAGACCGTGCTCCTTTGTAATCCGGGCAATATGTTCAATGTCCGCCTCCTGCATGAGGGGGTTTGTCGGCGTTTCCACAAACACCGCTTTTGTATTCGGCGTAATCTTAGAGCGTAAACAGTCCTCATCGCTGAAATCATCATAATGAAAAGTCAATCCGTATTTTTTCCATTCATTTTCAAATAAACGGTACGTGCCGCCATATAGGTCCGATGAAACGATCAGTTCATCTCCGCTTTTAAACAGCGCCAAAATCGTTTGGATAGCAGCCATTCCTGAACTAAAGGCAAGCCCTCTTGCGCCGTTTTCTAAGTTAGCGATCGCGTCCTCAACAAGCTGGCGTGTCGGATTTTTTGTGCGGACATAATCAAATCCGGTAGATTCTCCGATCCCTCTGTGGCGGTATGCTGTTGATAAATAAATAGGAGCACTCACTGTCCCCGTGACTTCATCGCTACGGTTCCCAATTTGGGCTAATTTCGTTTCAACGTGCTGTGACATATAGCTGACACCTTCCCTTTTCAAAATAAAAACCCCTTCTTCATAAGAAGAAGGGGTTTAACGCTTCTTCTTATCTTCCAAGCATAAAAAACGCTTGCTGGATTTAGCACCTTGGCGCTTTGCACATGCAAAACAAGCCGGTTGCTGAGGTTTCTAAGGGCCAGTCCCTCCACCTCTCACGATAAGAAATATCGATTTCAATTTTCTGATTGTTTTATATTAACACAATTCACAGTTTATTTCAACACTTTTTTCTTCGTGTGCCGAACCGTTTAAAGAGAGAAATTTCTAATAATTCATGGTACAATAATTGAAAATGCAAGAAAGTATAGTGATGTCCTGGAGGAATGTTTTTATGGCACCGAAAAACGGCACAGTGCAAGAAAAGAAATTCTTTTCAAAAGAGCTTAACGAGGAAATGACCTTGCTTGTTTATCTGCCGTCCAACTACTCCCCGCTTTATAAATACCATGTCATTATCGCGCAGGACGGCCACGATTATTTCAGGCTGGGGAGAATCGGCAGACAGGTTGAGGAATTGCTGTCGAAACGCGAAATAGACCGGAGCATTATTATCGGTGTTCCTTATAAGGATGTAAAAGAGCGCAGAAACACCTATCATCCGGAGGGTTCAAAATTTTCGGCTTATAAACGGTTCATCGCCCATGAGCTCGTTCCTTTTGCAGATGATGAGTATCCAACCTATCAGATCGGTTACGGCCGAACGCTGATCGGTGATTCGCTCGGAGCAACCGTGTCACTTATGACAGCGCTTGATTATCCGAATATGTTTGGCAACATCATCATGCAGTCTCCCTATGTTGACAAACACGTACTAGAAGCCGTAAAACAGTCAGACGATATCAAACACCTCTCTATTTATCACCAAATCGGAACAAAAGAAACTGACGTCCACACGACAGACGGGAACATTCTGGACTTTACAGAACCGAACCGGGAGCTGAAACAGCTGCTGGAGAAAAAGCTTTCCGATTATGATTTCGAGCCATTTGACGGAGACCACAAATGGACATACTGGCAGCCGCTCATCACCCCGGCGCTGAAAAAAATGCTTTAACACTCTATCATACTTTATTTCCAGGAGGGACATAATATGAAATACGGAATCGTTTTATTTCCATCAAAAAAGCTCCAAGACCTTGCAAACTCTTACAGAAAGCGCTATGACCCAAGCTACTCTCTAATCCCGCCTCATTTGACGCTGAGAGCATCCTTTGAATGCGCGGAGGAGAAAGCGGATCAGCTCGTATCACATTTAAGAAACATCGCAAAAGAGTCCCACCCACTCGTTCTCAAAATGACAAAATACAGCTCATTTGCGCCTGTCAATAATGTCATTTACATCAAAGCAGAACCGACGGAAGAGTTAAAAACACTCAATGAAAAGCTATACACCGGTGTATTGGCAGGAGAACAGGAATATAATTTCGTTCCGCATGTGACGGTCGGCCAAAATCTTTCCGACGATGAGCATTCAGATGTGCTGGGACAATTAAAAATGCAGGAAGTGTCGCATGAAGAAATCGTTGACCGTTTCCACTTGCTTTACCAGTTGGAAAACGGATCGTGGACAGTATATGAAACCTTCTTGCTAGGCAGAGGAGAATAATGTTTGAAAGCAGTTATCGCAAAAAATGAAGAACAACTGAAAGATGCATTCTATGTAAGAGAAGAAGTCTTTGTCAAAGAACAAAACGTGCCTGCTGAAGAAGAAATTGACGAACTTGAAAATGAGTCAGAGCATATCGTCGTGTATGACGGTGAAAAGCCTGTCGGTGCCGGAAGATGGCGTATGAAGGACGGCTACGGCAAGTTAGAGCGGATTTGCGTACTGAAAAGCCACCGCTCAGCCGGTGTCGGCGGTATCATTATGAAAGCGCTCGAAAAAGCAGCGGCAGACGGAGGCGCTTCCGGTTTCATTTTAAACGCGCAAACACAGGCTGTGCCGTTTTACAAGAAACACGGGTATCGCGTGCTTTCTGAAAAAGAATTCCTCGATGCCGGCATTCCGCACTTACAAATGATGAAGGACTGAACGCATCCGGATCTTTTGAGATCCGGATTTTTACTGCATATAAAAAACCGTTCTCTGGTATGAACGGTTTTTTATACATATCGATTAATATATGTGCCCATTCCTTTTTCTCGCAACCTCTTATAAAGAGAGCGCTTACGTTTCATTTCGTTTACTTTTCTTTCAGCGGCCGTTTGATTCTCCTGCTGCTTTTCCAGTTCTTTGTATACCCGCTGAAACGGCACATAGCTGATTTTTTCGGTTCCGGCATAATCCTGCTTATGTCCAATCGTTCTATTAGCATATTGAGCGTATTGCTGGTTCTGAATTTGACCTGCATATATCATACAATACCCACCCCTCTGCTGTCTCTTTTCCCTTAAACTTACTTTTTGAAACACATTTCTTTTGATATGATAGTCATTGTCTGTAATGAACACCTTTTGATAGGGAGGACCCCTTTTTGAAATGCGCCCGACTGAATGATAGAATCATACATTTACATACATATTCGAGAGAACATTATCAATTCCTCTTTGAAGAGGGAATAAAAGGACATTTATTTTGTTCTCATTGCGGAAAGCCCGTTTTGTTACGGCTTAACATCGCCGATCCGCCAGAGTTTATCCATCGCCAGCCAGGCGATTTTCCGGCATGTGAGGAGGCGTGCGAACCGAAGCCTTCTAAAGAGGAAAAAAAAGAAGACGATCAGGAATCTGGTGTCATTCGTTTACCCAAGGGAAAAGCGATCGCCGCTGACCCGTCCCCAGCTGTTACGGAATGGCATCGTCCTAGAAGCATTAAACCAGGAACACCATTTGTGCCAAAAACAATAGAACCCGATACGAGCCTTTTTCCGTCTGTCGGTTTAAACACGGATCAACTGAAAGCTGTCACGGAAACAGAGGGCCCGCTGCTTGTGCTTGCAGGTGCGGGGAGCGGAAAAACACGGGTGCTGACAGCCCGTGCCGCCCACATGATCGAACACTTAGGCATACCGCCTGAAAATATGCTGCTTGTCACCTTTACAACAAAAGCTGTCGCTGAAATGAAAGAGCGTATGGCGAACCAGTACGGATTACAGCCTGCAAAAGTCCGAAGACTTGTGACAGGAACATTCCACAGTCTGTTTTATAAGATCTTGTATCACTCTAATTCTGCTAAATGGAACGGTGAGCATCTGCTGAAAATGGAGTGGCAGCGGGAACAATATATCAAAAAAGCACTCTATGAAGAGGGCATCGATGAGAAAGAATTCCCAGTTGACCAAGCCCTGCAGCAGATCGGTTTTTGGAAAAACACTTATGTCCCAAATGAACGCATCCCTCTAAAAGATGAGTGGGAAAAACAAGTTTATCGTTTATATGAACATTATGAACGCCAGAAAAAAGAACACAGCCAATTTGATTTTGATGACATGGCTTCAGCCTGCTATGAATTGTTTATCGAGCGGCCTGACCTTCTGGAACAATATCAATCTCGGTTTACGTATATCTTAATTGATGAGTTTCAGGACATTAATCCGGTTCAATACAAAATCATGCAAATGCTCGCCAGCCCGGAGCAAAACCTGTGCTGTGTCGGAGACGATGACCAGTCCATCTACGCGTTTCGCGGAAGCAATCCGTCTTTCATTCTTGATTTTCAAAAGGATTATCCGGGAGCGAAGACGATCTATTTAACTGCGAACTACAGGTCTACGCACCCGATCGTCTCTAGTGCTGATATCGTCGTGAAAAAGAACAAAAACAGATATGCCAAAACGCTTGAAGCGGCCCGCGATGACATTCAGGCCCCTGTGCTGTTTTATCCTTACGATGAAGAGGAAGAAGCCACAATGGTCGTTTCCGATATCAAAGAAAAAATTCAAAATGGAGCCAGTCCAGATGACTTTGCGGTTCTTTATCGTACAAACAGCGGAGGCCGTGCTATATATGAGAGGCTTCATCAATCGTCAATTCCGTATACAGCTGACCGCGGCGTCCAATCGTTTTACAGCAGACGGATCGTCCGCCAGATTCTCGCCTACTTGTATGCCAGCCAAAATGAGGATGACACCGAAGCGATTAAACACTTGCTTCCCGCCTTGTTTTTAAAACAGTCCGCTTTGAATACGCTGAAGGCGCTCTCGATTACAGAGGACTGTACCATGATCAAAGCGCTGGCCAAATTGCCTGATCTGAAGCCATTCCAGCTGGACAAAATCAAGAAAATCGTACCGTTTTTCGCAAGCCTCCGCACAATGAAACCCGTAGAAGCCATCACCTTTGCAGAAGGAAAAATGGGCTTCTCCGAGTATTTAAAAAAGCGGGGCAATGAGGGCAACAAGCTGGAAAAAGGTTCCGATGACTTGCGCGACATCAAGGTTGTCGCCAAGAAGTTCAAAACGATTCCTGACTTTCTTGCCCACGTAGACCATATGAGGGCCGCTGAGAAAAACAGAACGGATGAACATGGCGTTCAGCTGATGACCATTCACCGGTCAAAAGGCCTTGAATTCAAAACAGTCTACGTGTTAGGCACTGTAGACGGCTCGATTCCGCACGATTTCTCATTAGAAACGGCAAGAAAAGGAGACGAGGCCGCTCTTGAGGAGGAAAGACGCCTTTTATATGTAGCCATGACCCGGGCGAAACAGCATTTATATTTGTCTTGCCCCGCTAACAGGCGCGGCAAAACAGCCAACCGCTCAAGATTTTTGTATCCCCTGCTACAGAAAGCAAGACAGCCCTTGCATCATTAACAGCCCGGCAGATTACTGCCGGGTTTTTACGGTAAAAAAAAGGCCCGCTGCAGTGAGTCAGCCAGGCCATCCACTTATTTATTATCCATCATTTTAGAAATCGTGCCAAAATCAAGCTTTTCTTTTCCGCTTGTAATAGATTCCACAATTTTATCTTCTAATTCTTTTGGCACGCGTCTGTTTGCGAGCTGCGCTACGCGGTTAATGACACTGCGGACTGTATTTTCATCTTTAAAATTAGCGTTTTGGAGTGATCCGGCAAGATTCATTACATCCTGCATCTTCACACCTGTTTTCTTTTCGATGTTCTTAAAAAATTGATTATCCATAATGCGCCTCCTTTTGGCGGAGTAATACGGTATTGTATGAATGCACATAATACAATGTGCTTTTCCAACATTTTTAAAAATAAACACAAGGCAAGGAAGCACGGGTTATAACCCGTACTTCCTCAATACATCTTAAAAGAAAGATGCACCTACGATGATGAGGAGAATGAATAATACGACCAACAAAACAAATGTTGAACCATAGCCGCCGCCGTAACCGCCAGCATAACCGCCATAACAGCCGCCGCCGTAGCCGCCGCCGAATCCGTATCCAAAGCCCATAGATAAGCACCTCCTTTACTCTCTATACACTATGTGAGCTGCTTGGATCGGCTTGGATATTCGCATAGGGCGTTTGCGGATTTACGATTGATCATATTGAGCTTGATGTTTTTTAAGTAAGGCCTCCGTTTTTTCAGCCAGCTCTTCAATCTCATCTTCAAATTCCAGACCGGCTTTATCAAATGCATCCAAGTCTTTTCTGATGCGGCCCATCGTGTCTTCATACTCTTTTTGCTTTTGTTCGTGTGGTTCATATCTTCCTTCTATCCATTTTTCAAACTCATTCACTTTTATCCCCCCGCTTATGATATATGCTGAGCGAGGCCGCCCCGTTAAAAAAACAAAAAACCGGAGTTCTCCGGTTTCTTTGCCAGGCTATTGAGGCTTTTTCTTTTTATTTCCGCACCCGCAGCCTTTCTTTTTTATCTTTTTTGATTGATACGATGAATCTGTATATGGAGATTTTTGGGAAGGTTTATTATGTTGATTCATTTTTGTCCCCTTCCTTTCCTTATGTCATATATGCTACTTTATGCGTATTCTGACAGAAAGTTGCTGGTGGTAACGCCTTATTCTTGCAGCCATTTTGATACGAGCGTTTCTATGATGCCGGCAAGGCCGGCGATCGCCAAAAGTAAAATCAGCCACTGCGCCGCTTGCGGGATCAACACCTGGCATAAAATCAAAAAGCCGGCGCACCACACGCCTGTGCACCAATAGCAGCTCAGCAATTCACCAATAAACGCCCTGACACCGGTTCCTTTAATCACGATATAGGTTTGAATATTCCCGTCCGCATCCTTTTCTTCCTTCTCTTCATGAAACAGACTGCGAAGCGGCGCCATAATCGTGTCAAACACCAGCAGGCGGGCGAGCCGAAAGACCGCAAGCGAAAGAAGAACAATTGTCAGCCCATTTATAACCACTCGTTCACTCCTTTGCCAATCATGATCCCTTCACATATATGCCAAAACCCTATTCTTCATGAATTGTATCTTGTCCGGCAGAAAATTGGTTATTTTTATTATTCCGCTCTGCACCCCATTTGCATTATATAGAGTATGGATAAGAAAGGAGTGAAGGTTATGTCATTTGAAGAAAAAGTCGAATCCCTGCACCCTGCAATATTTGAGCAATTATCAAGCGAATTCGAACAGCAGATCGAAGTGATTGATTGCGAAAATATCACAATTGACACGTCACATATAACAGCTGCCCTTTCTATACAAGCCTTTGTGACAACCATGATTATCGTGGCGACTCAGTTCGTCATCGCCGACGAGGATTTGGCTGACGCAGTGGCAAGTGAAATTCTTATTCTCGATAGCTCACAAATCAAAAAAAGAACCATCATTAAAATTATCAACAGCCGCAACATCAAAATTACTTTGTCTGCCGACGAGATAATAACCTTTGTACAAATCTTGCTTCAGGTGTTAAACAGCATTCTTAGTGAACTTGACGTCCTTTAACCCTTTCTTTTTCACAAACTTAAAAGACGAGGTGAAAACAAATGTCAGATAACGATAAATTCAAAGAAGAGCTTGCAAAGCTTCCAGAAGTTGATCCAATGACGAAAATGCTGGTCCAAAATATATTTTCTAAACATGGTGTCACGAAAGACAAAATGAAAAAAGTATCAGACGAAGAAAAAGAAATGCTCTTAAATCTTGTAAAAGACTTACAAGCTAAATCACAAGCGCTAATAGAAAACCAAAAGAAGAAAAAAGAAGAAGCAGCCGTGCAAGAGCAAAACACAAAACCGCTAAGCCGCAGAGAGCAGCTCATTGAACAGATCAGACAAAGACGGAAAAACGATAACAATTAGCCAATCATAAAAAAAATAGGGTTCTTCATCAGGATATATGACTCAGTCAAAATAAGAGGCTCGCTCATTTAATAACAGTAAAAGAAAAGGAGGAATAGATATGGAAAGCAGACCATATTCTTGGGTTGCACTTGATCCTGACTGTGACCATCCGTTAGATGACAAAGAGAAAGATAAAGAAAAACACGAAAGAAAATGTCATTGCGACGTTTGCTGTAATGGCAATGGTTTTTTTGGCAACGACAACGCCTTCATCGACCAAGATCTAGCTCAAGCAAATCTCAACAAACAAGTATCAGATGAAACGATTATTATTAGAGATTCTTGTGACATCAATGTTACATCTACAGACGTTCAAGCCGTAACATCAGTTGTAACAGCACTTAATGCCGCTGTCGTAACGGCAACTCTGACATCAATTGCAGACGGCGTAATTGCCGAATTAGTCGCACAAGATTTGTTACAGCTTACAGCCAACAAACAAGTAAACCGCCAAAAACTTCTCATCGAATGTTCCCGCGGCGTAAACGTCACAACAGTAGATGCCGATATCGCAACCCTTATCTCTACAGCAACAAATACACTCGTAGCCATCCTAGTTATCACTCTTGTCCTCTAGAACCTAAAAGCAGAGCTAAAAACGCTCTGCTTTTTCTTATTTTCCAAGCATATGATGAATATATAGACGTTCACCCACACCAAGTGGGGCACGGGTACATATGTTGTTAAGGACTAAAGTCAAATACCCTATAAAGAAGGAGCTGAAATCAATGAGCTGCGGAAAAACCCATGGCCGGCATGAGAACTGTGTATGCGATGCAGTGGAAAAGATTTTAGCAGAGCAGGAGGCAGTTGAAGAACAGTGTCCGACTGGCTGCTATACCAACCTTTTAAACCCTACGATTGCTGGAAAAGACACAATTCCGTTTCTCGTTTTTGATAAAAAAGGCGGATTGTTCTCCACATTCGGAAACGTGGGGGGATTTGTGGATGATATGCAATGCTTTGAATCCATTTTCTTCCGCGTCGAAAAATTATGCGATTGCTGTGCAACACTTTCTATTTTACGCCCGGTCGATGTCAAAGGCGATACCTTAAGTGTTTGCCACCCTTGCGACCCGGATTTCTTCGGGCTAGAAAAAACAGATTTCTGCATTGAAGTGGATCTCGGATGCTTCTGCGCGATTCAGTGCCTGTCACCAGAGCTAGTTGACAGAACATCGCCTCATAAAGATAAAAAGCATCATCACAATGGATAAACACTTGTAAAGAGGAATCCCCTTCCAAACTCTATTACAGGTGCAAATCATTCAGCTGCTTCCAGCGTGAGGCAGCTGACTCTCCATCATTTCGCCAGTCTCAAATTTATAAGGCAGGAGGGATAATATGAGCCAGAAAACATCAAGCTGCGTGCGTGAAGCTGTAGAAAATATTGAAGATCTGCAAAACGCTGTTGAAGAAGACTGCCCGACCGGCTGCCACTCTAAGCTTTTATCTGTAAGCCATTCGTTAGGCGACACAGTGCCTTTTGCAATATTTACATCAAAATCAACGCCATTAGTCGCCTTCGGAAATGTCGGCGAACTCGATAACGGCCCTTGCTTTAATACAGTATTTTTCAGGGTCGAAAGAGTGCATGGAAGCTGCGCAACACTGTCATTATTAATCGCATTTGACGAACACAAACACATTTTGGACTTCACCGATAAAGATACGGTGTGTGAAGTGTTCCGACTCGAAAAAACGAACTACTGTATTGAAGTTGACTTAGACTGCTTCTGCGCAATCAACTGCTTAAATCCTCGATTAATCAATCGTACACATCATCATTAATCATAAGCTGGAAAAGCTTGCAGGCCTGCAGGCTTTTCTCTATGTAAAAAAGCTGTCCGGCAACATCAGCCGGGCAGCTTTTTTCTTTTTCGTTAAAAACCGAGCGGGTGCAAAGAGGTAATATCATCGATTGCCAGTTCGGTTGGGGCTCCGTTTCCGGTTGTTCGAAGCAGGACGGAATCATTTCTTCTTCCGACAATCACGCCCCTGTACGTTCTTCCATTGGCTTCAATCAAACAAAGCGCTCTCGGCATGTTATGAGGCAGCTTTGTTAAAAAATCAATTTTTTCGTGGATCGTCATCTTGCTCATCGGTTTTTTCACTTTTCGTGCCGGCGGTGCTTTTTCCTCCGCTTTATCAGCACTATGGACAGCTTCCGGTTCTTTCTCAGGCTTCCGGGCCTCAAGTGCAGGCTCTTCCTTTTTTTCTGCTTTCGGGGGCTCGTGTTCAACGGTTTCTTCTACGGCCTGCGGCTCTGCTTTCTGTTCCTCCTGGCTTTTTATGTTCTCTGGCTCTCTCACCTCTTGTGTTTGCTGACTCACTGGTTCGGCTGCAGGCTTTTGGTCTTCTTGCAGGACATCCTGTGCCACGGCTTCCTCCTGCTGCTTCTCATGGTAAGCCGGCTTTTCCTCAGCTTTTGGCGGAGCGGGTTTGTCGGCCTTTCTTTTGATGACAATCTCCTGCATGGATGACCTTGTAGTTTCTGCATAATCCGGCTGAACAATATACATGAGCGGTTTTTTATCCGCGTTTCTTTTCTTATTAGACATCTTCATCCCTCCGATTGTGTCATATTCTATCTATATGACAGAAAGCTGAAAATCAGAAGAAATAAAAAAGCAATCCCTATTCGGGATTGCTTGATATAGATCCTGCTTAGCGGGCAGTGATATGGAAACCTGAATCAACGTGAAGATTTTCACCTGTAATCCCGCGGGACATATCGCTGAACAAGAACGCAGCTGTATCGCCCACTTCTTCAGGTGTTGTCGTGCGGCGAAGCGGTGCACGCTCTTCGATGTCTTTTAAGATAGAGTTGAAATCGCTGATGCCTTTAGCAGATAATGTTCTGATCGGGCCGGCAGAAATGCTGTTGACGCGGATATTTTCTTTTCCTAAGTCAGCAGCTAAATATTTCACACTTGCATCAAGAGAAGCTTTTGCTACACCCATGACGTTGTAGTTTGGCATCACAAGCTCTCCGCCAAGGTACGTCAAAGTAACAATGCTTCCGCCTTCAGTCATCATCGGACGTGCCGCTTTGACAACAGCAGTCAGAGAATATGAGCTGATGTTATGAGCCAAAAGGAAGCCGTCACGATTTGTGTTTAAGTATTCGCCGACAAGTTCTTCTTTGTTGGCAAACGCGATACAATGCGCGATACCGTGGATTACACCGACCTGCTCCTTAATGCTTGCGAAGCAAGTTTCGATTTCTGCGTCGTTTGTAACATCGCAAGGGAGGATGATGGAATCGTTGCGGTCTAATGTTCCGGCAAGCTCGTGAACGGATTTCTCCAGGCGTTCACCAGCGTATGTGAAAATCAAACGTGCACCCGCTTCATGTAAAGAACGCGCAATGCCCCAGGCGATGCTGCGTTTGTTGGCTACCCCCATCACAACAATGTTGCGGCCTTCAAGTGAAAAATTCATATGTATAAAGCCTCCTATATTTAATAAAGACATAGTATTAGTACCTGATCTTAATTCCTATCATATCATAACCTTGTCCAGATGAAAAGCGCATACCGTAGCAAACGCAAAAGAGATCACCATCAGCTGGTGATCTCATCGGCTTGTATTTAAGCTGTTTCGTTTAAAAGCGAAATGGTTTGTCGGCCCGTGTCCCGATCCGATGCCGAGCGTATTTTCCACCGCTTCACGGACAAAGTTGGCCGCGACCTCGAATGCCTGATGGATGCTGTCTCCTTTAGCCGTTTGGGCCGTTAAAGCCGCAGCAAAGGTGCAGCCTGTGCCATGCGTATGCTTCGTATTGATATAAGGATGGGTGATTTGCATAAACATGCTGCCATCAAAAAGAAGGTCAGTAATGTGATTGTCTTCAGGCTGGTGCCCGCCTTTGATAATGACATGCTGCGCACCCATCTTGACGAGCTGCTCCGCTGCTTTTTTCCGGTCATCCAGCGAGCTGATTGTCATTCCTGTCAGCGTTTCTGCTTCCGGGACATTCGGCGTAATCGCGTAGCTTCTTGGAATGAGCAACTCCTTTAAGGTGGCAACTGACTCATCACGCAGCAAGGATGCCCCGCCCTTTGCGATCATAACCGGATCAACAATTACACGATTGAATCCGTACTCGTCAATTTTTCTTGCCACTTCTTCAATCATGTCGGCATTCCAGAGCATTCCCGTCTTAACTGCATCCGGTCTCAAATCCTCAGCAACAGCGTCAATTTGCTGTCTCAACGTCTCTACAGTCAGCGGATGCACACCGTGAACGCCAAGCGTATTTTGAGCGGTTACCGCCGTAATCGCAGACATTCCGAATACATCAAGCTCTTGAAAGGTTTTAATATCAGCCTGTATCCCTGCGCCGCCGCCTGAATCTGATCCGGCGATTGTCAATGCTTTATATATACTCATTACACTACACTCCTTTTATTACCCAATCCATTTATGATAAATGGATTTTGCCCGGGCAATATCATTTGTTCCATGGATCAAAGCTCTGCCGTCCCGGAACAGCACCATTTTCATATCATCCGAGCGGCAGGAAATTAAATACGGGTTCGCAGCTACTTCAAGCCCGGCCTGCCTCAGCTGAGCGGCAAGCGCTTCAAGATCCGCTTCTTTCGTAATAGATGATCTGATCTGCACCGTGTTCCTGCCGCACAATACAGCCGCTTTTGTTTGATTTTCATATGACAAAAACGGAAAATCCTTTGTGCCGCAGCTTGGGCATGCGTCATGTTTGAGACTGGCTGCTCTCACTTCTGACCGCTCATTTTTCCACAAATCAAAAGAGCGCAGCACCGGCTCGCACTCCTCTCCCGTCAGCAGCTTCAGTGCATCTGTTACCTGAAAGACTGCTACTTGCAAAACAGCCGGACTGATGATGCCGGCTGTGTCACATGTTGCTCCGCCAATCGGAAGTGTATCGAGCAAGCAATGCAGGCAAGGAGTAGAACCCGGCACCACGGTAAAGGTGAGGCCGTAGCTCCCTACACAGGCACCGTAAAGAAAAGGAATCCCTTCCTTTACCGCAGCATCATTTACGATCAGGCGGGTTTCAAAATTATCAGCCGCATCCACAATAATCGATGCATCCCTAATCAGCTCGATGATATTTTCTGCTGTCACATCCTTGACAAGGCCGGTCACATCAACATCGCTGTTAATCGAACGGAGACGGCGCTCCGCAGCGGCTGCTTTCGGCATTTCTTTTTTGACATCATCTTCTGTATAAAGCTGCTGGCGCTGGAGGTTGCTCCATTCAACATAATCTCTGTCGGCAATTTTCACAGAGCCGACTCCCGCTCTCACCAGCATTTCTGCACTGGCTGTTCCGAGCGCGCCGGCGCCGATAATCACGGCGCGCGCTTCTTTCAATTTTTTCTGGCCGGATGGGCCGATCGGAGCAAACAGCTCCTGCCTTGAATACCTGCCCGTCATACAGGAAGACCTTCTCCCGGACTGCTTGCCGTTCCGTATTGCTTAAGCGGGATTCGGCCCGCCTCATAAGAAAGGCGTCCTGCTTCCACCGCGAGCTTCATGGCACGAGCCATTTTCACAGGATCGTCAGCTCCCGATACAGCCGTATTGAGCAGTACGCCATCCGCTCCAAGCTCCATTGCGTATGCCGCATCTTTAGGCGAGCCGATTCCAGCATCCACGATGACCGGCACTTTCGCCTGTTCAATAATAAACGACAGATTCAAAGGATTTAAGATTCCTTGTCCTGATCCAATCGGAGATGCACCCGGCATGATGGCATGAACGCCGAGCTCTTCCAGCTTTCTCGCCAGCACAACGTCATCCGACGTGTACGGGAGCACAATAAAGCCTTCTTCAAGAAGCTGTTCAGACGCTTTTAATGTCTCAACAGGGTCAGGCAGCAAGGAACGGCTGCATCCGATAACTTCAACTTTAATCATGTCACAAAGGCCTGACGCTTTCGCCAGCCTTGCAATCCGAACCGCTTCTTCAGCAGTGCTGGCGCCCGCTGTATTCGGCAAAAGCGTATATTTGGATAAATCAAGCTGTTCCAGAAAATTCGGCTGAGATGCTTCAAAGATGTTCATTCTCCGCACAGCAAAGGTTAAAATATTAGACTCAGAAACAGCTACTGCTTCCTTTTGAATGTCAAACGATGGGTATTTCCCCGTGCCCAGCAGCAATCTTGATTGAAATGATTTTCCGCCAATTGTTAACATGCTCATCCGCCTCCTACAAAATGGACAATTTCAATGACATCACGATCACAAAGCTCAACCTCGTGATAGCGTTCTTTCCCGATTATTTCTTTATTTCTTTCCACGATAACGATTTTATTTTCAAGCTGATACGACGCCAGCAGGTCTTGAATTGTACCTGTGTCTTTTTCCCACTTCACGTCTTTACCGTTCAGCTGTAGGATCATATCTGAACCGCCTCCTTGCGATCAATTCGGAATGCGTGCAGCCAGTCTTGGTTGACCTCTTTATTCATGATGAGATCACTGATCAAAGCGCCCGTTGCGGGAGCAAGCAGGATCCCATTTCTGAAATGGCCCGCCGCAAATAAAATACGGCTGTCCTCAGGATGTCTGCCGATGTACGGTTTTCCATCCTTTGTTCCCGGCCGGAGTCCCGCCCAAAAACGATCCACCTTCATATTCTGTATAGCCGGCAGCATCGTTTTTGCTTTTTTCATAACCGATTCCAATCCGCCAAGATCCGGTGTTTCACTCCAGTCTCCCGGCTTCATTGTCGCGCCGACAACCAGTTTGCCGCTTTTTCTCGATACGATATAGCAGTGATCATGGTAAAGCGTTTTTGTCAGCGGGATATCATCATTCCAAACGGACAGGCACTCCCCTTTTACAGGGAGAAAAGCATTGTTCAGTCCGAGCTGTTTAAAAAACATCCCGCTCCACACCCCGCTGGCAACGACAACATGATTAGCCCATACGTCTCCGCTAGGGGTCTTGATGAACAGGGCTTCACCGTCACGTTCGACATGCAGGACAGGCGTATGCTCAAAAATCTCCGCCCCAAGCATTTTTGCTGCTTTCACATATGCCTTGCAAACAAAATAAGGCTCCACATGCACATCATCCTGAATAAAAGATGCACCAAAGATGTCACCAGACGCATACGGCTCTTTTTCTAACACCTCTTCTTTTGAATACCAGCTGACAGAGTCCAAATCGTCCATCTGTCTCAGCTGCAGCACATCTTCTTCAGAAAATGCAAGCTTAAACATACCGCCGTTATGCTGCCTGATATCCACACCGGATAATGCATAAAGCTCTTCTCCAAGACCTTTGTACAGACGCTGGCTGTGCATGGCGAAATCAAAAAACGCGTCACGTTCCTCGCATTCGGCATGGGCGCCCAGCATTCCGGCAGCGGCACTTGTCGTTCTGCCGCCCATTGTTCCGCTTTCAAACAATGCGGTGCTTTTGTTTTCCTTTGCCAAATAATAAGCAATCGCGGAACCGATAATTCCGCCTCCAATCACCACTGCTTCATAATGCCTTTTCATAGCGCATCTCCTTTAGCTTGCGGGAATATCGTCTGGCTGCTTCCAAGGGCTCAGCGGAAGAGAAAATTCCTGACATAACAGCGATGCCGTCTGCCCCTGCTTGTTTTACGTCTCTTAACCTGTCCGGCGTCATCCCCCCGATGGCTATAACCGGGATGGAAATCCGCTGTTTGATATCTGACAGCAAAGATACTCCTCTGCCTTCAAGACCCTTTTTGCAATCCGTTTCAAACACATGGCCGAACAGCACGTAGTCCGCGTCTTCCTTTTCTGCTTGAACCGCTTCCTCCAGTGAATGCACCGACCTCCCGATATGAAGGTGTGGAAATCTGGCTCTGACCTGCTTCGGTGAAAAGCTGCCGCTTGGCAGCTGCACGCGGTGAATAGTAGAGAAAAGTGCAATATCCACGCGCCCGTTCATCACCAGCTTTCGTTTATCTATACCGCCTTCAAAAATAAGCTCGAGCAGTTTCAAAATATCCGCCGCCGATTTTGAGCGTTCCCGAATATGAATAAAATCAACTTCATTCTGAATCGTAATGATGATTCTCGCTAGCTCTTCTACCGGCTTGCTGTCATCCGTTATGGCGTGAAGCTCCACATTCCTCCACCTCTTTTATGGCGCTGTCAGACCAGCCTTCTTTTCGATAGGCCATTCCCCAAAATTGATATTCATAGTAGCTGGAGATGACAAAATTCTCTTTCATCTTGGCACGCACTTCCTCCGTGCTGTTTTCCGCCAGCTCATCAAAGCGGTTGATTTGCTCCTCAACCTGTTGTCTAAACCAGTCACCGCCGTACGTCCCAATCCACTTTTGATAAATCGGATGCCCAGGATCGCAATGCAGCAATTTCTCACCAACCTCGTAATAAAGCCAGTAGCATGGCAGCAGGGCCGCTAAGATTTCTGCGAAATTCCCGCTCAAAACCGAACGGTACATATGGGATGTATAAGAGTACGCTGTAGGAGACGGCTTAAACGCCTTACGCTCTTCCTCGCTGATTTCCAACAGCTCGGCAAACTCGCGATGAAGCGCCATTTCCGCCTCATATGTACCTTGGGCATGGCTTGCCATCCGCCCCGTTGTAAAAAGGTCCTTCGCATAAGCTGCGCCAAATGACTGCACCTTTGCAAAATGCGTTAAATAATAGGAATCCTGAAGGACGTAGTATTTAAAACGGTCAATCGGAAGCGTTCCGTCACCGATTCCTTGAACGAACGGATGGACAAAGCTCCCCTCCCACCATTCTGCGGCTGCGCTGCGGCATTCTTCTGAAAACTTCACAAATCATTCCCCCTCTGAAAATAAAAAAACCACTTTCCCGCAAGGAAAAGTGGTTTGGAATTGGCATAGTAAAATAACACAAATACCGTTCCACTTCCCTACGCAGGTCTGAACCTGTTCAAGTTATGAGGGTCTAAAAGTCACACTTTTATCTCAGCCCTTATGAAGGACACCCCTAGTGGTTAAACGAATACATATTGAATTGTTCTGCACCTCTATATTAACACGAATCCTTATTTGGTCAAGATTTATCCTTCCAATGTTTTCTTAAGATCCGTTACGTATCCCCGAGATCCGGTGACAATTAAACGGTCTCCAAGTTTCAGCCTTGTATCCCCATGAGGAACGATGCTGTCCACACCTCTGAAGATCCTGACAAAGATGACGTCACCTGTTAAAGGGAATTCCCGTAAAATCACACCGTCGTATTTACTGTTCTCCATATTAATTTGATACAGCGAAGACTCCTGGTTCGTGAGCAGCTTCATGACGCCAGGGGCTTCAATCAGTGCGCGAAGCAGCGTTTTTGTCGACAGCAGAATAGAAAAGATGCTGATTCCCTGCTCCTTCAGAACTGCTTCATGCTCCGGTGATCCTACGCTTGCAATGACTCTTTCTGTGCCTTTTTCTTTTGCAAGTAATGCAATGTCTGCATTCATATCTTCATTCCCGGTCGCCACAACGAGGATATCCGTATCAAAAATGCCGAGTGATCCAAGCGTCTCATGTTCATAGTCAGAAATTGTTTCAACAGCAAACACTGATTCTGACAGCTTTTCCTCCGCATTCTCTTGGTAGACGTGTACAACACGCACGTCATACTCTTCCTCTGGCAATTCAAGTGTAACAGGCAAAGTCATTTGATTGGCGCCGATGAACGTAATCGTCTTTTTCTCCTCCGGCTGCTCTTCCCGTTTGTATAATTTTTTAAAACAGATCGGCGTAAAAATACTTGCAATGACGGCTACTAAAATGAGCGCTCCTGACATATTTGCGCTGATCACGTGAAGCTGCTGGCCGATTGTTGCAGCGGCAATCACGAGCGAAAGCGTTGATGTCAGCAAGAAACCAGACGCGAAAATGGTTCGGTTATCATACCATTTCTTTAAGTACATGACAGGAATGATTTTGCTGACTAACAGCGCCAGCAGCAGAAGCGGAATCATGATTAAAATTGTTTTATCCTGAAAAAGAGTCCAAATATCCAGCTTCACACCGACCATCACAAAGAAAATCGGTATTAAGAACCCATAACCAAATGAATCCAGCTGCTGAACAAGTTCTTTGTTTGGCGAAAGCAGGGAAACAAGTACCCCCGCCAAGAAAGCGCCGAGAATATTTTCCGCCCCAAGTGATTCAGACAGGGCAACGAGTACAATAATTAACGTAAAAATGGCACGCGTCCCGATCTGGATCGTCCCTTTTGACATGGACTGAACAAAAGAGCGATGTTTAAAGACCCGGCCGAAAAAGTAAAGCACCACTCCGACCGCAAACAGGATCATCAGGAGCCACATGTTTCCGCTGTCCTCTCCGTATAAAGAAGAAAAAACAGCAAGAAGAATCATCGTGGCCAAATCAGCAATAACAGCAACAAGCAAAATAATCTGCCCGATATTCGAATTCATGATCCGTTCTTCTTTTAATGTTGGAACGACAACGCCTAATGAAATCGTTGAAATAATCAGGGTCATCAAAAATGCATTTTGGATAAATCCGGCCAAGACGAACCCATAGGACAAGAGCAATGATAAAATAAAAATACCGACGAAAATAACAGATGCCGCAGCAAACGTATTCGGCGCTTCCTTGCCATTCGGCAGGAACTGCTTTTTCTTTCCTTTCTCAAACGACGAAAAATCAATTTCAAGCCCGCTTAAAAACATCAAAAAGATAAATCCGAGCATAGAGAGTGTTTGGAGCCAGGTGTCACCCTCCACAACTAAATTAAGGCCGCTTTTCCCAATAATCAGCCCCATAATGATTTCAGCAACAACAACCGGGATGCTGAGTTTAAACCGATGCAAAAGGATGGGTGTCAAAAATGCAACGATAAGTACAACAACTAATGATGCGACAGATGTATGCGCCATAATCAGAACCTCCTTTTTAAGTCAGGGTTATGCTAGTTCTCACTCAGAGAACAAAACCTCATTTTTAAAAAACATAACGCGATTTTAACAAGGGTGATGATGAAAAATAAAGTGATAAGGTCTTAATCCTGTTTAGAAAATGATTCTTCTATAATTTGCACATAAAAGCTTGTGATGACTCACACCACTTTGCTTCATAATAAATAAAACAATTGGTAAGGAGGATACCGCATGGCTTACGATATCATCAGCGATATTCATGGCTGCTATGACGAAATGACTGCATTAATCCAAAAGCTTGGCTATACAATCAAAAATGGAGTACCTGTCCACGAAGAAGGCAGGGTGCTTGTTTTTGCCGGAGATTTAACTGACAGAGGGCCTAAATCGATAGAGGTCATCCGATTTGTAGCCGGCGCTTACGAAAAAGGCGCTGTACGTTATGTCCCGGGAAACCATTGCAATAAATTATATCGTTACTTAAAAGGAAATCCGGTAAAAGTGATGCATGGTCTCGAAACTACAGCGGCAGAGCTTGAGGAACTTTCCAAGGATGAGAGAAAATCAGTCAGCGAACAGTTTATGAAGCTGTACGAAACAGCGCCGCTTTACGACATCTTACATAATGGAGAATTAGTTGTCGCCCATGCTGGCATAAGAGCTGACGATATCGGCAAATATACCCGCAGAGTGAAGGACTTTGTGCTTTACGGTGACGTGACGGGTGAAACATATCCGGACGGCAGACCCGTCAGACGTGATTGGGCGGCAGCCTATAATGGAAAGGCTTGGGTGGTATACGGTCATACACCTGTGAAAGAGCCTCGGAAGGTCAATCGCACCATCAACATTGATACAGGCTGCGTGTTCGGAAATCAACTGACAGGCTTTCGCTTTCCAGAAATAGAAACCGTCTCTGTTCCAAGCTCCCTGCCTTACGACGAATCAAGATTTCGCCCCATATAAAAAAGGAGAGAATCAATGATTCTCTCCTTTTATCAGTTTTCTCATGTCCTGAGGCAGTGGAGCATGAAACGTCATGTTCTCCTGTGTCAGCGGATGGATAAACGAAAGATGCTCGCTGTGCAGAGCCTGTCGGCCAATTTCCTGTCTCGTTCCGCCGTACAGTGTATCGCCGCACAACGGGTGCCCGAGATAGCTCATATGAACACGAATTTGATGGGTTCGTCCAGTCTCAAGCTGCAATGCCACCGAGGTCATGTCGTCATTTGCACATGTGACGTAAAAATGAGTAACAGCCTTTTGGCCGTCTGGCGTTACCGTCCGTTCAATAATACTGTCAGGATGTCTGCCAATCGGAGCATCGACTGTTCCCTCCATCTGTGCCATCCGCCCGTGAACCACTGCCGCATACCGGCGTTTCACAAGGCCGTTTTTTTGCGCAGACGATAATATGGAGTGGGCAAATCGATGCTTGGCAACAAGCATGACACCTGATGTATCCCGGTCTAGCCGGGTGACAAGATGTACTGTCGCCCTCACTCCGTTTTTTTGATAATGATCAATAATTCCATTGGCAATGCTGCCGGAGGGGTGCTCTCTCGAAGGGATTGATGACACATACGGCTGCTTGTTTATCACAAGCACATGTTCATCCTCATAAAGGATATCGAGCGGAACAGGCTCTGCCAACAGCGTCTCGCTCACCTGTTCCTCAGGAAACTTCACGATAAGAAGATCTCCCTCTTTCAAAACGTATTTGACCGTCACATGCTCACCGTTAATCTGCAGGTCTCCCCCGCCAAACTTAATATCGGTCAGCAGACGTTTCGAAATTCCCAGTTCACCGGCATATTCTTTTACAGTCATCCCGTCCTCAGCGGAAGTAATGTTCTTTCTGATAAAAAAATGCTCCACGATATGTCCTCTTTCTATTCACCTTTTCCAATAAACGAATCCTGGACTCTTTTCCAAAATGGAAACGGACGGAATCTCGCAAACCGCACTTTTTCGGATGCAACCTGGCAGCGGATCGACTTTACATCTTTATGGAGAAGGGTTAAATGGTCAATCGTCACTTGAAAGTCAACTTCGTTTCTCGGCTTAATCATGCAATCATGATGGGATGGGAGAAGCAGAGGTGACCCGACCGTACGGAACACGCGGTTATTAATTGAAGCCATTTCCGCAAGCTGGATCGCCCTGATAGAGGGATGGATAATCGCTCCGCCCAGCGCCTTATTGTAGGCTGTGCTGCCTGATGGAGTTGACAGGCAGAGGCCGTCGCCCCGGAAGGTTTCAAAGAGCTGCCCTTTGATTTCCACATCTGCAACAAGGCTTCCTTCGATGCTTTTAATCGTACATTCATTCAAAGCTAAGTATCTTTCTTCCCGCTCGTTTTCGTGATAGGTCACAATGACTTCGAGAAGCGGATATTCGACTGTATGATACGGCGTTTTCGCGATGGCAAGAACAAGTTTTTCAATTTCATGAGGAACCCAGTCGGCATAAAAACCCAGATGACCTGTGTGAACGCCGACAAATGCTGTTTTGTCCAAGCGGTCGCTGTATCTGTGAAAAGCATACAAAAGCGTTCCGTCGCCTCCGACTGAAATAACGATTTCCGGTTCATTTTCATCCAGTTCCATATCAAAATCCAATAAATACGCCTGTATTTTGCTTTTCAGCGTATCAGAAACTTGATCTCCTTTTGATGATACGGCAAATTTCATGCTCTTCTTCCCCTTTACCTATTGTTGCTCGCTTCCTTTTTTCTTTCTTGAAAAGGCAGCTTGAGCTTCCTGTACTTCACCCCTGATCTCCGACATCTCTTCATCAAGCCGGGAAGCCGCTTCAGAAGCGCGCTGAAGCCTTAGTTTTACTTTTTCAGGAATGTTTCCGCTGTATTTATAATTCAATGAATGCTCAATGGTCGCCCAAAAATTCATCGCCAGTGTACGGATCTGTATTTCTACGAGAACATGCTTTTCTCCGGATACCGTCTGCAAAGGGTACAGCACAACAAGATGGTATGACCGGTATCCGCTCTCTTTATGTTCCGCAATATAATCCCTCTGATCCACAACGGTGAAATCTTTTCTGGCAAAAAGCATCTCTTTTACGATTTGGATGTCATCGACAAATTGGCACATGATTCTAAGGCCAGCAATGTCCTGCATGGTTTCAATTTCATGCAGCGGTATGCTTTTCCGTCTCGCTTTTTCAAGTATGCTCGCCACAGGCTTGACGCGTCCGGTCACAAATTCGATCGGTGAATGGTCGTCCTCGTATTCATATAGTGTGCGGATCCCCTTGAGCTTCACTTTCAACTCTTCGACAGCCTGGCGGTACGGCACTAAAAAACGCTCCCATTGTTTGTCATCCATCATACATCCCCCAATTCCGAACCAGTTTCTATAAAAACACGCGTTTCACTTTTTCTTCCATTTCTTCTCCATAGTTTGCGTTATCTTTTATATTTTCTAAAAGATATTCCAGCTCCTCATGCAGGCCTGCCAGTTCAATTGTTTGGTCTCCTGCCTCTAAAACAACCGGTATTTTTTGTGCATGGGCCTGCTTCAGTTCCGGCCATACATGTTCCTTTATAATGACATATTCAAAAGAATCAGCTAATTCAAGTATGTATACAAAAGCAAAGTGGTCAGAATCAACAAGCATTTGACCTGACGGCTTGCGTTCCGCTTCGTTTCCTTCTGTCTGACAGGCAAGGCGAAGCTGATCATCCGATAATGTTGCATTCAAAATTTCGATTCTGTTTTGCATAATGCTCTCCTTTTTTAAACAAAGTACAGATTCATTTTATCATATCGAGCTCGATATTGATAAACCTAACATCTAAAGAGATAATAGTAAAAATAAGATTTACAGGGCGGAAAGGAAGAGCATCATGAGCCAAGAAATTGAAATCGAATTTAAAAACATGCTGACCAAACAAGAATTCAAAAACATAGCAGCGGCACTCCAGCTGACAGAAAAAGATTTTACAGATCAAAAGAATCATTATTTTGATACAGACAGCTTCGCGCTGAAACAAAAACATGCTGCGCTTCGTATCCGCAGAAAAAACGGAAAGTATGTTCTTACATTAAAGGAGCCGGCTGATGTGGGGCTTCTGGAAACGCACCAGCAGCTTTCAGAGGTATCAGATCTCGCTGGATTTTCAGTTCCCGAGGGCCCCGTGAAGGACCAGCTGCACAAGCTTCAGATCGATACGGATGCCATTCAATACTTTGGATCTTTAGCAACAAACCGTGCGGAAAAAGAAACAGAAAAAGGCTTAATAGTTTTAGACCACAGCCGATATTTAAATAAAGAGGACTATGAAATTGAATTTGAGGCGGCGGATTGGCATGAGGGCAGACAAGCCTTCGAGAAGCTGCTTCAGCAATTCAGCATTCCTCAGCGCGAAACCAAAAATAAAATTCTGCGTTTTTATGAAGAAAAACGAAAGTCTATATAAGGTGGAATGACATCGTGAATGTAACGAATTGGGCAGCTTTACTTCAGCTTCAGGCACTACAGTCCATATCTAATGCACGCAGCAGCACGGACACTCAGAATACGGAAAGCCCGCTTTCAAGTTTCAGTTCTTTGCTCAGCCAATATACAAACGGTCTGACATCTCAGCAATCAGCACCTTCTTCATCGCCAAGCCCGCTCAGCATGCTGAACAGCGCGAATACAACAGCGCCGTCACTGCTTTCAGCGTATGGGCTTAACTCATATACGAGCAGCAATTCAGGTTCAATCACAAAAGCGGCAGAAAGCACTAAAACAGCTGCTGCAGATTCAGCTTCAAACAAACACGAAGCAAATCAGATTAGTTCGGGAGACTTTTCTATTGACAGTGCGATTAAAAAAGCCGCTGATAAATATGGCGTTGATGAAAAACTGATCCGTGCCGTCATCAAACAAGAATCAGGCTTTAATGCAAAAGCGGTCAGCGGAGCAGGTGCGATGGGCCTCATGCAGCTGATGCCGTCAACAGCAAGCTCACTTGGCGTTTCCAATCCGCTTGATCCACAACAAAATGTGGAAGGCGGAACGAAATATTTAAAACAAATGCTGGATAAATACGACGGCAATGTGTCTATGGCATTAGCGGCTTACAACGCCGGACCGGGGAATGTTGACCGATACGGAGGCATTCCTCCTTTTCAAGAAACGCAAAACTATGTAAAAAAAATAACTTCAGCTTATTACGCGTAACCAGAGGGCTTCCCCTCTGGTTTTTTTGCGAAGTGAAATCTTACGCATTCCTGATTTTTATGTGATATGATATGAAATACAAACCCCGGCTGTCAGCCGAAATGAGTCATCATACGCAAAAAAGGCAGTTTGTTTGTAGAAATGATGCCTTGTTGCTAAAATAAACCTAGATGAAACAATGAAATACAGAAAATTACTTTTTGCAATAGGATTTATGATTCCTATTAGCCATATTTAAAGGAGTAGTCAACATGGGACAATCGTTTAACGCACCTTATGAAGCGATTGGAGAGGAACTTCTATCGCAACTTGTTGATACTTTTTATGAGCGTGTCGCGTCTCATCCTTTGCTGAAGCCGATTTTTCCAAGCGATTTGACAGAAACCGCCAGGAAACAGAAGCAATTCTTAACTCAGTATTTAGGCGGGCCTCCTCTTTATACTGAGGAACACGGCCATCCTATGCTCAGAGCAAGGCATCTTCCCTTTCCAATTACAAACGAGAGAGCTGATGCGTGGCTCAGCTGTATGAAGGACGCAATGGACCATGTAGGGCTGGAGGGCGAAATTCGTGAGTTTTTGTTTGGCCGGCTGGAGTTGACAGCAAGGCATATGGTGAATCAAACGGAAGCGGAGGATCGATCATCTTGACAAACTATCAGCATGAGCTATACTTCGCCCATTGCCACGGTCATCCAAAAAAACCGCTTGAAATTTATATGTTTGTAGACCCTTTATGTCCTGAATGCTGGTCCTTAGAGCCCGTCATCAAAAAGCTGAAAATCAGATACGGACGTTTTTTCACCTTACGCATTATCGCTTCCGCAAGCCTTACCGCTTTAAATAAAAAGCGAAAAAAGCATCTTCTCGCAGAAGCATGGGAAAAGATCGCGAGCCGCTCTGGCATGTCATGTGACGGCAATGTCTGGTTCGAACAGGAACAGCCGCTTTCATCGCCTTATATGGCTGCTCTCGCTTTTAAAGCAGCCGAATTGCAAGGACGAAAAGCCGGCATGCAATTTCTCAGAAATATGCAGGAGAGCCTATTTGTTTCAAAGAAAAATATTACGGATGAAAACGTGCTTTTGGAGATTGCTGAAAATACAAGTCTCGATCTTGAAGAATTCAAAAAAGATCTGCATTCTCAAAGCGCGGTCAAGGCGCTTCAATGTGACATGAAAATTGCTGCTGAGATGGATGTTTCTGTTAATCCGACACTGACGTTTTTTAATACGCAGCATGAGGATGAAGGGCTTAAAGTTCCTGGCAGCTACTCATATGATGTATATGAAGAAATTTTATTTGAGATGCTTGGCGACGAGCCGAAGCCGTCGGAAACACCGCCTTTAGAATGTTTTATTGAATATTTCCGCTTCGTTGCCTCGAAGGAAATTGCTCTTGTATATGACCTGAGCTTGGAAGAGGTAGAAAAAGAAATGAAAAAACTGGCGTTTGCTAAAAAGGTTGCCAAAGTGGAAGCCAAACACGGAATGTTTTGGAAGTCTCTCAGCACTTATTCTGATGAATATCAATCATGTGAAAAATAGCCGCAGGCGTGCATATGCTTGAGGCTGTTTTTTTACGCCCTGAACCAAACATACGTTCTAATTTTAACGCTAAAGAAACCGCGCCGGGATAAGCGCGGTTTCATATGTCTTAACGACAACAAAGGGGATGGGAGAAATTTTTCACGGTCAAACAAAGGGGTAATGTTTGTTTGTGATCAATTTCACATCCTTATGATAACAAAAGATGTCGACTTTTGACAACCTCTATGCTTAATGTTCATATTTTTGTCACAAAACATAACGAAGTGCATTCACTCATATCCTTATAAGGAAAAAGGACGAGGAGGATCGCCATGATGTCTACTTTGATCTCAATTGTGTGCATTGCCGTTTTTTTCTGTCTGAATATCTTAGGCATGATGCATATGCTGCCGCTTTATATTACCTCTCCTCTGCTGTTTCTGTCTATTTTGTTTACCCTCTATCGCTTGAATCACCGGAAAACCTTTAAAGGGTTTTAAAAAAGCCTGTGCGTCATTTCCGCACAGGCTTACTTTTTTAAGACTGCTTGACTTTCATCAGCAGCTCTTCCATTTCATCAAGTTTTTCTTCAAACATTTTGCACGCGGCTTCGATTGGCTCTGGAGACGTCATATCAACACCCGCTTTTTTCAGGACATCAATCGGGTATTGTGAGCTTCCCGCTTTCAGGAAGTCAATATAACGGTCAACCGCCGGCTTTCCTTCCTTCAAAATCTGGCTGCTTAATGCTTGGGCAGCGCTGTACCCTGTCGCATACTGATACACATAGTAATTGTAATAGAAGTGCGGAATTCGCGACCATTCAAGGCCGATTTCCTTATCAATCACCATGCCGTCTCCAAAATACTTTTTATTCAGGTCGTAATAGACATTTGTCAGAAGCTCAGGTGTAAGCGGCTCGCCTTCTTGCGCCTTTGTATGGATCAGATGTTCAAATTCAGCGAACATCGTTTGTCTGAAAACCGTTCCCCTGAAGCCCTCAAGCATATGGTTGAGAATATATAAGCGCTGTTTTTCATCCTCTAAATTGTTCAGCAGATATTCGCCAAGGAGCGCTTCATTTGTCGTAGAGGCAACTTCCGCGACAAAGATGCTGTAATTGCCATATGGATAAGGCTGGTGCTTTCTCGTATAGTAGCTGTGTACGGAATGTCCAAACTCGTGCACGAGCGTAAAGAGATTATTGACGTTATTATGCCAGTTCATCAAAATATACGGATTCGTGCCGTAAGCTCCTGATGAATAAGCCCCATTGCGTTTGCCTTTATTTTCGTAAACGTCCACCCAGCGGTTTTCCAGTCCTTCTTTTAGGATAGAGGCATATTCTTCCCCTAAAGGTGCAAGGCCTTTCAGCATGTAATCTTTGGCTTCCTCGTATGTCACCTTCATCCCAGCATCTTTCACAAGCGGTGTATACAGGTCATAGATATGCACTTCATCAAGCTCAAGCACTTTCTTTCTTAGCGCAATATAGCGGTGCAGGAGCGGCAAATGCTTATTAATCGTCTTAACAAGGTTATCGTATACTTCCTCAGGAATACTGTTGTTAGAAAGCGCAGCCTCACGCGCGGACTTGTACTTTTTCACTCTCGCGTAGAAGTTGTCCTTTTTCACAGTGCCGCTAAGCGTCGTGGCCATTGTGTTTTTATATTGTCCGTACGTTTTATACACTGCGTCAAACGCATTTTTGCGGACTTCACGGTTTTCACTTTCCAAGAAATTAATAAAGTTGCCGTGGGTGATCTGTTTCTCATTCCCATCTTCGTCTTTAATGGACGGAAACGTAATATCTGCGTTATTTAACACGCTGAATGTATTTGAAGATGACCCCAGTACCTCGGAGGCTTCAGCAAGCAGCGCCTCTTCCTTCTCGCTCAGCACATGCGGACGTTCCTTTGTAATCTCCTCAATCGCATGAGAGTACAGCTTCAATTCTTCTTTTTCAAGAATGAACTGCTGCAGTTTGTCTTCTTCTATGGATAAAATCTCCGGAACCAAATAAGCTGTCGCGCTTGCGGCCTGTGTATACAGGTTTCCCGCCTTGTCATTCAGCCCCTGGTAAAAGGAGTTCCCAGTATCCTGGTCAGAGCGCATATGCGCATATGTGTACAGCCTACCCAGCCGCTCCATCACTTTATCTTGATACGTAAGAGCCTCGTATAAATGATCAGCTGAATCTGCCAGCTTTCCTTTATACTTAGATAAATTCGGAATTAATTCTTTTACAGCTTGAAATTCTTTATTCCAGGCCTCATCACTAGGAAAAATATCCTCAAGTCTCCATGTGTCTTCTGCCTTTACCTCACTTCTGTCAGGCAGTTGGTTTGCTTTTTTTTCCTCAGCCATGGTGATCCCCCTCGTCTTCTTTGATTCAAGCCAATTGAAAAAACAGCTGTTTCTCAATAAACTTGTGTTGTGAATATCTTCCGGTTTTTCACTGCCTTTTGTCAAATCATATGCAGTAATGAAGAGAACGAATGCCAAAAAAGCAGTAAAAACACGAAAAACCTTTCCTTTTGTGCCTTTCACAGCCTGCCCACCACCTTTGTCTTAGGGTGAGCCAAATAAGACAAACTCATTCTATAAAACAGCTGCGGTCTCTTTCTATAAGATCCTGCATGGAGTGTATGCCGCCTGCAGGCTGATTCAGCACATATACTTCTTTCTGAGTCTCCCTTAAAAATCCCTTCTTGCACAAAAAATCAATATACTGTTTAACCGCTTCTGAAAGACACTCTTCGCTGCATTCAAACCTGAGTGCAATGTTCTTATTATGAATGTGCAGTTTGCACTGCTGCAAAACGGCTGAAAAACGAATTGGCGCACGTTTACCTCCAAGATCCGTCATAAACAAATAAAGAAACCCCTGCCACACAAAAACCGGACTCTTAAAAACTGCCCCTTTTCTAACAGGAACAAACACTTCAGTCGGCAGAAAAGAAAAAGGCGTCTGCCGTTTCTCATAAAACAGCAGCCTAAGGCGATTTGTTTCCTTTGAGTTAAACCGATGGGGTTTATGGCGAAAACGGTGAATCGCTTTCGTCCAGCCTGAATATTGAATTGAGGGTTTCGGTTCAGTGAAAAAAAGATCGTCTACACCTGCCCGATGGATAGGGATCGTTTGGACTGAGGAATAAGAATGGTTTGTGTAGAATGGAATGATGTGGCTGAGCCGGAGAAAAGAACGCCTTTCAGGACAATAACATATCAGCTCTCTGTATGGACTTGCATTGATAAACTGCCAATGAAAAGCTGAAAGCTGATAAAAGGACGAAGCAGTCCGTTTTAAGCGGCTGTATCCCATAATCCACTGCGGGATGATTCCTTCTTGTTTGAAGCCCTCTGTCCGCTTTTGAAAGACATCTGGAGCGATAGTGGCGCATTGATATTCAACAGCAAGCATATGCTCCTTGATCCTTGCCATGACGTCCGGTCTTTGGTTGATTGTCCTTATATACGGCTCCAATATTGGTGAAGCCCGTTGTGTTTTCAGCCATACATACAGCTGTCTTTTTCCTTCTAAGTGGTAGGCGCTTTCCGGTTCGATGTCTATGGAGCAGGACTTGTTCTGTTTATGGGCAAAATGCGGCGCTTTTTGAAGTCCGAGCTTCACAGCTAGCTCTCCTCCGCATACCGGACAGAAGAACCGTCTCCGCTTTAATTTCTGGTTTTGCTGAGCGCCTAGAAGGTGAAACATTTGGCCGTCTTCAGTCACAGCACTAAACAATTGTCATCTCTCCTTTCCAGATGAAGTATACTTTCTGGAAAAGATGATCAACTCCTGTTCGCTGTATTTTCTGCTTGTCTATATGTTTTTGATTTTTCACATCTCTAAAATGGCATTTTCGTGCATAAAAAAAACCGATTTCCGGAAGGAAATCGGTTTGCTATGATGCAAAGTGTTTTTTTATCGTTTCTAGAGCATGCTCTGAAATAATCAGCTTGCCGTACTCTTCAAGACGGTGTATGCTGATTGAGGATTCAGTTGCGTACTCCAGCAGGATGCTTAGCTGATTTTCAACCTCTTCATCAGTCATATTGCAAAAATCTACATATAAATAATATCGGTTCTCAAACGAATATAAAGTCGTTTTGCTTCCGTTAACGTTCAAATTAGATAGAGAAATAACATCCTCAAAATCGCCAAATCGCAAGACAAATTGAAGCTTTTGCTCCTTCTCTTCCTGATTGACGGCTTGCTCTTCTTTCTGGAAATCATCCAGCAAGGCGTCAAGATCCTCAGATGCTGGTTCTTGCTTTTTATCCTCAGGAATCGGCAGTTCGAGCTTTTGTCCGTCTTTGGAAAGCTGGGCTTTTGTGACGATGATTTCTAATCCTTTGTCCAGTGCCTGAACTTGAATCCAAAGTGGGCCTTCCACAGCGAATTCCTCTTCTTCATGAACTTCATCCATGACTTCCCAGAAAAGTTCTTCACTGCGCTCACGGTTATACCAAATTTCTTCTCTGTCAAAACCGCGATCTTCAATATCTCCGTAAGACATATAAAATTTTACTGTATGCTCGTTAATTCTTTCAATTTCCATTTGCCAACCTTCCCTTCTATATAAGATGTTGAAGGGACATCTAAGCTCCCGATTAATTGTACTTTACTACACTTTACCCATTCCGTCCACATCTTAACCTTAACCAAGGCCAGTGTGAATTCCTTTGTATTTCTATTTTATGATAAAACAGTCACAAAAGAAATAAAAATGCACCTTTGCCTAAAAAACGGCAGTTCAGGCGGCTGATATCATAAAATACAACCTGTCTCATATAGTAGTAGTACAAGCGAAGGACTGAAAGCGAGGTGCCGCTTCATGGAGCATGACTATCTGATTTCTCTGCTTGTCATTGTTGGGATTGACCTGATCCTCGGCGGAGATAACGCGGTTGTTATTGCCATGGCCAGCAGACATTTGCCGGACAAGCAAAGACAGCAAGCCATTATTCTCGGAACATTTATTGCCGTTGCTATGAGAATCGGATTAACAAGTGCAGCAGTATATCTTTTGAACATTCCGTTCTTGCAGTGCGCCGGCGGAATTTTCCTGCTATATTTAGGATATCAGCTGCTGATTGAAAAAAAAGACACGAAACACATTAAAAGCAGCACCTCCCTGTGGAGAGCGATACGAACGATTGTGCTTGCAGATCTCTTTATGTCGCTGGACAACGTCATCGCAGTTGCGGGAGCATCACACGGTGAGTTTTCTCTCGTTGTTATAGGTTTGTGTGTATCGGTTCCGGTTATTATTTGGGGCAGCAAACTCATCCATATTGCACTAGAGAAAATACCGCTTCTGATTTACGCGGGAAGCGGGCTGCTTGCTTATACTGGCGGAGAAATGATTGTCAGAGACAAAAAGCTGTCGCTTTTTATGGCGCAGCACGACACAGTCGAAACGCTCCTCCCCATTTTGACGGTTGCGTTTGTCATCCTTGCGAGCATTTATTACCAGCAGGTTGAAAAATAAAAGAAGGCTGATCACTCAGCCTTCTTTTGATGATACGATCTATTAGTTTGCCAAACGCTGTGCTTCTCTTAATTGGAAAGAGCGAACTTTTCTTGGCAGGAAACGTCTGATTTCGTCTTCGTTATATCCGACCTGCAAACGTTTTTCGTCAATGATGATCGGACGGCGAAGCAAACCTGGATGCTCGTTGATCAAGCGGTATAAATCTTGCAGCGGCATAGATTCAACGTTCACATTCAGTTTTTGGAATACTTTTGAACGGGTTGAGATGATTTCATCTGTTCCATCCTCAGTCATTCGAAGAATTTGTTTTATTTCATCAATTGATAAAGGTTCAGAGAAAATGTTTCTTTCTACAAATGGAATATCGTGCTCCTCGAGCCACGCTCTCGCCTTTCTGCATGAAGTACAGCTTGGTGATGTGTATAGTGTAACCATTCATCTTCACTCCTCTAATTAGTAGGATGAACATCTATTTTATTCTTAAATTGAAATTACTCTAAAAAAGGAATCTTTACAGGTATTATACTATAAAAAAGTAAGTGTGAACAGTATCCTAAGAAAAAAATGTGTCAATCCAGCAAATTTTTAATGTTCATGATATGTTCCAATTCTCAATTAGCTTAACTGATCGAAAATATTTTTTTGTTTCTCTTCATCAATGAGTTTCAGGACTTCATCCGTTTTTTCGTACGATTCCCCGTACCATTTCTCGTCTTTATAAGTATGAATGTTTTCATATGTCTGTTTCATGGCTTCAAGAATTTCTTCTTCTGATTCTGTTTTTGGTGACCAGTACAGAATCTCCATCTTGTTTACTTCATTCGTAGCCAATGACCGGCGCCGGTACCCAATTGACTGAGCATGCTTGAAATGCTCTCTTTGATAAAACCTCAGGCGTTTTTCTGTATCAGTATCATCTTCATCCACAGGTTCCACCTCGAGCAATATGGGCTTATTTTTCTTTTTCAGCTTCGCGATCAATTTGCCGCCAAGCCCCTGCCCTCTTGCATCCTTAGACACATACAGATAATCAACGAAGATAAAAGAATCGAATTCCGCAAACATTAAAATATGATGTTTGCCTTCATCTTTATGATAAATATCGCTTCGCTCTTTCAGAAGAGCTTCCATATGCGCTTTTGATTTCATTTCTTCAATTGGAAAGTACTCGCTAAGCTTTTCATACCAGTTCATTGATTTGCTCCTTATGAGTTCGTTGTCTTCATACTTTTAGATATACCCCATTTCTTCTTGTTTAAACAGCCTTACATCTATAAAGACGTGCGAACTTCCGCCATGGTTTCATTTTTTTTTCAGCAAAAACGGAGCCAGCTGCTCCGTTCATTTTGAATTGTTTCTCATTGAACTCGATTTTCCCGCCTGTAATGAATCAGGCGGGGCTGCGCCAGTGCAATCAGAAATGTCATGATATATAATGCAGCAGCCGCGATAAAAGCTATTTTCGCACCAGCAGCATCAGCCACTAGCCCCATAATGGAGTAGGTGACGCCTGACCAAGGAGTCAAAATCGCATTTTTTGCAGCCATGATTCCGATTCGTTTCTGCTCGGGAATAACCTCCTGCAGCATGGTTTCCTGGCAAATATCACGCACCTGATAAAAAGGCCCCATTGCAGCACAAGCCAGAGCGCATAAAAATGGGACTGGAGAAAATGAAAACAAAAGGGTCAGCGCCGACATTACAAGCGAGCTGAACATAATGGCATAGCCCATGTTCCGCTCAAAAAAAGAAGAAAAACGAATGGCAATCACACTGCCGACAATTGCGCCTATAAAATAGGAAGCGTTAAACATCCCCCACCACACCTCTGTTTCATGCAAAACAGCCGCAGTAAATGCGAGGAGAATAGCAGATGACCATACGGAACCCGCCAAAGGTTCTATCATGTCCATTACAGTAATGTCTCTTACAATAGGGATGATCATTAAATCCTTCCATATACTTCTGGCAGATGCTGTTTCAGCAGTTCCTACAGCCTCTTCTTCATTTACATGCAGCATACTGATGGAAGCTCCCGATAGAACAAACAGGCAAATGGCAGCGCCGACAACGAGTTCAAAAGGGACAGCGTACGTTAGAAGGCCTCCAAGGCCCCAGCCTGCTGTTAAGAACAATTGATTCGAGAGGGAGATCACACCATTTGCTTTTACATATTGCTTCTTTGGAACAATAATCGGCAGCAGCGCAAATCTTGCCGGCTGAAAAAAAGCGCCCGCGAAGGAAAAACAAAACACAAACAGCAGCGTAATCCAAAAGAATGCCTGTCCGTGATGAGTGACGCTGTATGCCATCAGTATTGTAAAGACCGCTCTCAGCAGATTCGCTCCCGCAAGCACCTTTTTAAAACCGAGAATGCGAAGCACCGGAGAGACGCAAAAGCTTGCTGCTATACTCGCAAACGACATGAACGATAAAATAAGGCTTGCCAAAAAAACGGAGTCAGTCATTTGATAGACCCGGACCATTAAAACGATTGTGACGAGGACTCCTGCTAAAGATTGAAGAGATTGAGACAGCAATAGCGCAAAAACATTTTTGTTATGCAGAAATTGAATTGTATTTCGCCTCCGCTTTTTTCCTCTAATTGTAAATGTCATCATTCTCACTTTCTATGATGCCGTAAAAAAATCCTTCAAGAGATTTCTCTTGAAGGATTGATAAATCATGAAAAAGCTTTAAATTCGGCTTCCGTGCACATCACAAAATGTCCCGGTTTGACTTCACGGAATTCCATCGTTTCCCCATCCTTTAATTGATGAACAGACGGATCATATTTCTGGCGAACGCGATTTCTCTCATAGTCCGGATCAGGAAGCGGAATCGCAGAAAGCAATGATTTTGTATACGGGTGAAGCGGATTCTCATACAGCTCATCTGCCGGCGCAAGCTCAACCAGTTTCCCGAAATACATGACTCCAATGCGGTCACTGATGTATTTGACCATCGATAAATCGTGGGCAATAAACAGGTATGTGAGCCCTTTTTCTTTTTGCAGTTCTTTCATTAAATTCACGACCTGCGCTTGAATGGATACATCCAAAGCGGAAATCGGCTCATCCGCGATAATGAATTCCGGATCAACAGCAAGAGCTCTGGCAATCCCGATTCTTTGGCGCTGGCCGCCGGAAAATTCATGCGGATAGCGGTTCGCGTGTTCCTTGTTTAAACCAACTGTTTCCAATAGTTCATGAACTCGCTGCATCCGCTCTTTTTTCGTTTTCGCCAGCTTATGAATATCAAGGCCTTCAGCAATAATATCAGCAACTGTCATTCTCGGATTTAGGGATGCATAGGGGTCTTGGAAAATCATCTGCATTTTGCGGTTGAATTCCAGCAGCTTTTTCCGCGATTTTCTCCCGTGCACATTTTCACCGTTAAACAGAACCTCACCATCGGTTGCTTCGTACAGCCGGATAATGCTTCGGCCTGTTGTCGATTTACCGCAGCCAGATTCACCAACCAGCCCTAATGTTTCACCTTTATAGATATCAAATGATAAATCATCTACAGCCTTAACCGTTCCCCTCGGCGTGACAAAGTGCTGTTTTAAATGTTTGATTTCTAATAGTTTTTCAGTCAATTCATTCACCTTCTCTCACTAAGACAGGTTTTTCAAACGTGTTTGCCAGTTTACGCATTTTCGCTTTTACCGCTTCAGGCGGCTCTACCTTTGGCGCGTCGGGATGAAGCAGCCACGATTTGACATAATGAGTATCAGATACCTTAAACATTGGCGGCTCCTGTTCAAAATCGATTTTCATCGCATAAGGGCTCCGCAGGGCAAAAGCATCTCCTTTTGGCGGGTTTGTCAAATCAGGCGGTGTGCCCGGAATGGCAGTCAGCTCTTCCTCTCCTGAACTTTCCAGTGTCGGCATGGATGCAAGAAGCCCCCAAGTATACGGATGTCTCGGATCGTAGAAAATTTCGTCTACCGTACCGGTTTCTACAATCTGTCCCGCGTACATGACAGCGACCCGGTCAGCAACGTTAGCCACAACACCAAGATCGTGTGTGATAAAGATGATGGACGTGTCAATTTTCTTTTGCAAATCCTTCATCAATTCCAGAATTTGCGCTTGAATCGTTACATCAAGTGCAGTGGTCGGCTCGTCGGCGATCAGAAGCTTCGGATTCGCCGCAAGCGCCATCGCAATGACAACCCGCTGCCTCATACCGCCTGAAAATTCGTGCGGAAATTGGTTCACCCGCTTTTCCGGCATTGGGATACCGACTAATTCCAGCAGTTCAACCGCGCGTTTTTTAGCCGCTTCCTTCGAGATCTTTTCGTGTTTAAAAAGCACTTCCGTAATTTGTTTACCGACCTTCATCGTTGGATTTAAAGAGGTCATCGGATCTTGGAATATCATGCCGATCTCTTTTCCCCGGACATTTTGCATTTCTTTTTCGGACAGCGGCACCAGATCCTTTCCTTCAAACAGGATCTCACCGCGTTTGAAATAACCCGGAGGCATTGGAATCAGCTTCATGATTGCCTGAGAGGTTACACTTTTTCCGGACCCTGATTCGCCGACGATAGCCAGCGTCTCTCCTTTATCCAGATGGAAATTCACTCCGCGGATCGCTTGGACCTCTCCGCCATATGTTTTAAATGAAATTGCTAAATCTTTTACTTCTAATAGGCGTGTCACCCGTATCACTCCCTTATTTACGTAACTTAGGATCCAATGCGTCTCTTAATCCGTCGCCGACAACGTTAAAGCCAAACATTGTAATGCAGATAAATCCGGCAGGGAAGAATAAACGCCACGGATAATAGGTCAATGCAGGCAATCCGTCAGAAGCCATCGTTCCCCAGCTTGCCAGCGGAGCCGGAACACCGAGTCCCAAATAGCTTAAAAAGGCTTCTGTAAAAATCGCAGTAGGAACTGTCAGTGTCATCGTGACCAAAATAGAACCCATTGCGTTTGGCACGATATGTTTAAACAGAAGACGGGATGTTTTTGCACCCAGTGTCTGTGAAGCAAGCACATACTCCTGATTCTTCAGCTGCAGCACTTGTCCGCGCACGATTCTGGCCATATTAATCCAGCCTGTAATCGTCATGGCAATAATAATCGTAAATAGACCTTTCGGAAGAACAACCATCAGTAAGATAACCATTAATAATGAAGGAACTGCCCAAAGGATATCAGCGATACGCATCATGATTTCGTCCGTTCTGCCTCCGCGGAAGCCTGAAATGCTCCCCCAAATGACGCCGATCAGCAAATCAAGAACAGCAGCTGCAACACCGATAAAGATTGAGATTCGCGCCCCTACCCATGTACGGACGAAAATGTCCCGCCCAAGATCATCTGTTCCGAACCAGTGATCTTTTGAAGGCGGCTTATCCGCATTTAAGAGATTAGTAGTTGAATAATCATACCTTGAGAACATCGGCGCAAAAATTGCCATAAGGATAATAAGTACGATAATGATAAGCCCGACCATTGCAAGCTTATTGCTGCGGAAGCGAAGCATCGCATCTTTCCAGAGGGAAAGGCTCTTTTTACTTATTTTTTCTGCATCGCCGGCATTCGCTGCGGCTGGTTCAAACATGTTTTTTGGAATGTTCTGCATGGCCTAGGCTCCTTTCTTTGCTTTGGAAAGCTTGATTCTTGGATCAATAATGCCGTATAACACATCTACGATTAATACACACAATAGCAGGATGACACTGAAGAACACCGTTACACCCATAATGACCGTATAATCACGGTTTGTAATACTGTTGACGAAGTGTGCACCAAGCCCCGGGATCCCAAAAATGGTTTCAATAATGAAGCTCCCCGTTAAGACCTGTGCGGCCATCGGGCCCATATATGTAACAACCGGCAAAAGCGCGTTTCGAATGGCGTGCCGCACTGTAACCGCTGGGCGGGACAGCCCTTTCGCTTTCGCTGTGCGGATATAATCACTGTTTAACACTTCGATCATGCTTGAACGGGAAAGTCTGGCAATAAACGCCATCGGCATGGAAGCAAGTGCGATTGAAGGCAAAAAGGTGTATGCCCAGGAATCCCACCCCGCGACCGGAAACAGCCCAAGCTTCATGGAGAACACATATTGCAGAACAGCCGCCATGATAAAGCTCGGAACCGAAATACCAAATATCGTTAAAATCGCGACGGTATAATCCTGCCACTTATTATGGTAAAGGGCTGCAATGACCCCAAACAATACACCTAACGCTAAAGCGAGGAGAATAGCTTCTGCTCCAAGAGTAAATGAAACGGGGAAACCTGAACTGATCAGGTCGTTAACACTCTGACCTTTATATTTAAATGACGGTCCGAAATCCCACATTGCAACTGATTTCAAATAACTGACATATTGTACAAACAGCGGCTTGTCCAAGCCATAATGCGCATTTAAATTTGCTTCAATTTCAGGCGGAAGCTTTTTCTCACCTGAAAATGGCCCGCCCGGTGCTGCTTGCATTAAGAAGAATGTCACAGTTACAATCACAAATAGTGTGATAATCATATAGACTAAGCGTCTTCCGATATATTTTAGCAAGGGGGAACACCTCCATGGTTTTTACATTTTTATACTCCATCAGTAAGAAAGGTATATGGGGCTTTTCTCCCCATATACCTTGAGGTCTTTTATTTTCAGACGTAGCCTTATTTAAAATATGCGTTTCTGAAATAAACCTCACCAGTACCTGGCATGATAACACCTTTTAGGTTTTCATCCTGTACCCAAGTATCAGTATAGAAATAGATTGGGGCAACCGGCATTTCATCAATGAAAATACCTTCTGCTTTTTTCAGCAGCTCTGCACGTTTTGTTTTATCTGTTTCAGTTTGTGACTGATTCAGAAGCTTTTTGAATTCTGGATTTTCCCAGCCTGTATCGTTATTTCCTCCGTTTTTGTCACGGAACAATTCAAGGAAGTTGATAGGATCATTGAAGTCGCCGAGCCAGCCCATACGGCCGATTTGATAATCTTGGCTGTGGAGCTTATCAATATAGACATTCCACTCTGAGTTATCAAGCTCAACATCAACGCCTAAATTTTTCTTCCACATTTCTTGTACTGCTTGAGCGATTTTCGCGTGTGCGTCATCAGTGTTGTAAGACAATTTGATTTTTGGCAAATCAGATGCCTTGCTTAAGCCCATTTCTTTTAGGCCTTTATCAAGGTATTCTTTTGCTGTTTTGACATCATTGTCTTTGAAGTATCCTTCTTTATTATCCTCAAATCCCTTCATTGTAGGCGGCACTGCAGCCATTGCCGGGATTTGCTCTCCTTGCGTAACGTTTTTAACAATCGACTGACGGTCAAGCGAATATGTTAAAGCTTTACGGATATTTACGTTGTCTAACGGCTTAGCTTCAGTGTTGAATTTGTACCAATACACACCTGCAATCGGCTCAACATGTAAAGAACCGTCTTTTTTCAGGGTCGGCAGGGATTCTGTCGGAAGCTGTCCGAGCGGCATACCGGCCCAATCAAGTTCGCCAGCTTGGAATTTTTTCAGTTCCGTATTGTTATTGTTGATCATAACCATATCGATTTTCTTCAGTTTGACTTTGTCTTTATCCCAATACTGGTCATTTTTTTCGAGAGTAATAGAGCCGCTGTGTTTCCATGCCGTCATTTTGAACGGCCCGTTTGATACATAATCATCTCCGGCATTTGTATTCCACTTTTTATTTTTCTCTGCAATTTTCTTGTTGATCGGCATATACGTATAGAACGCAGTTAATTCAGTGAAATATGGAGTCGGGTTATTTAATTCAACCTTCAGCGTTTTGTCATTCACAGCTTTTACTGCCACATCATCTAGGCTGCCTTTGCCGGTATTCGCCGCTTCAGCACCTTTTATGTAGTAGAGCTGGTAAGCGTATTGCGATTCGTTATTAGGATCAAGCGCCCATTTCCAAGCATATTCAAAATCTTGTGCTGTTACAGGGTCTCCATTAGACCATTTCACACCATCACGAATGGTAAATGTATATGTCTTTCCGTCCTTGCTCGTTTCAATTTTAGAAGCCATGCCTTCTTCAGGCTCACCATCTGCATTGATACGTGTCAATCCTTCAAAAGTCTGACGGATGACACCGCCTGATACTGAATCATTTGCCAATCCCGGATGTAAGGAAAACGGCTCAGTTTTAATATTAATGTTAAGTGTCGTCTTTCCTTTACTGTCCTTTTTCCCCTCACCGTTTGATCCGCTGCCGCCAAAGCCGCACGCGCTCAGCACGAGAGTGAAAATGAGCATCAACGTGACAATCGACCAACGTTTTTTCATATTCGCAAACCCCCTAATAATAATTTTCAGCTCCTTACGGCTAAATCCTCAGAAATATCAGACAAATGAACCTGAGTTTCCACAACTTTTATTCTGTTCCGTCTTTTCTGATTATTTTTGTAAAAAAGCTGTAACAATAGAGTGAACAAGTTCATTATAATGAAACAAATAATTTATTGCAATATTATTTTATCAATTTAAAATATTTAAACTTCGTTAGTTTTTCTTCCATGAACATAATATCCTTCTACCATTTAAAGCATAAATTGATTAAAAACTTTTTCATGTGTTTTCTGCCCATATTGCTTTTTACATATAATATCTGCCTGTTTTTACGCTGATAGCAGTTATCATTTAAGGATTTTACAGCACTCGTGTTATTTATATTATTACAATTTTACTGGAAAAAAGAATGTTTTTTCATGATGACAATTGGTTATAATTGATTTATAATGAAGCAATCAAAAGAAAAGCTTGCTATGAAAAAGAGTAGTACACATTTCACCTGTTTGAAGAGAGTCTGCGGTGCTGGGAGCAGATAACGGGCAATGTGGAATGGACTTTGGAGCAGCTGACCGAACTGGAAAAAAGTAGGCTCAGCCGGAGCAGTCTCCGTTACAAACGTCAGAGTGATTCCATTTTAATGGAATAATCAGGGTGGTACCACGGTTCATTCGTCCCTTTTTTACAGGGGAAGAATGAGCCTTTTTTATTATGTTTTAAGAAATGAGGTTGATGTTTTCATGAAACAAACGATTTTTTCAGGCATTCAGCCAAGCGGCTCAGTGACGCTCGGCAACTATATCGGTGCAATGAAGCAGTTTGTCGAACTGCAGCATGATTATAACAGCTATTTTTGCATCGTCGATCAGCATGCGATAACTGTTCCTCAAGACCGGCTTGAGCTTAGAAAGAATATCCGCAATCTCGCGGCGCTTTACTTAGCTGTCGGACTTGATCCAGAAAAAGCAACATTGTTTATTCAGTCCGAGGTTCCCGCGCATGCGCAGGCCGGATGGATGATGCAGTGTGTCGCTTATATCGGCGAGCTTGAGCGGATGACTCAATTTAAGGACAAATCCAAAGGCAATGAAGCTGTCGTCTCCGGCCTGTTAACATATCCGCCGCTGATGGCCGCTGATATTCTGCTGTACGGAACGGATCTTGTACCTGTCGGCGAGGATCAAAAGCAGCACCTTGAGCTGACGCGGAATCTTGCAGAACGCTTCAACAAAAAATACAACGACATCTTTACGATTCCGGAAGTGAAAATTCCAAAAGTCGGTGCACGTATCATGTCTCTGAATGATCCGCTGAAGAAAATGAGCAAATCTGATCCGAATCAGAAAGCTTATATTACCCTGCTGGATGAACCCAAGCTTCTTGAAAAGAAAATCAAAAGCGCTGTGACAGATTCTGAAGGCATTGTGAAATTTGACAAGGAAAACAAACCGGGCGTTTCTAACCTTCTTACAATTTATTCAATCCTCGGCAATACGACAATTGAAGAGCTTGAAGCAAAGTACGAAGGAAAAGGCTACGGCGAGTTTAAAGGTGATTTGGCAGAAGTCGTGGTGAACGCATTAAAACCGATCCA
This sequence comes from Bacillus sp. 9.4, assembly GCF_055486415.1. Classification (NCBI taxonomy): domain Bacteria; kingdom Bacillati; phylum Bacillota; class Bacilli; order Caryophanales; family Bacillaceae; genus Bacillus; species Bacillus sp. 9.4. The sequence continues at coordinate 770,226 of NZ_JBVFMU010000002.1, forward strand.
GGACCGCTATTATGAGCTGATAGAATCTGAAGAATTAGACCGGATTCTTGATGAAGGCGCGGAACGGGCGAACCGGACAGCAAACAAAATGCTGAAAAAAATGGAGAATGCCATGGGTCTTGGAAGAAAAAGACGCTGATCAAAAAACCGCTCTTTGCAAAGAGCGGTTTTTTTCAGTTTACCTTTGATTCGTTTTCCATTTCCCATAGCTTTTCGAAAAAAGGCTGTCCTTTTATTAGGTTTTCGCAAAAAGCTAGGTGCTTGTCCGACCAGCCTTCAATTGTTTCGTTATACAGCATGTCCCAAATCTCTTCAAAGCTCATCCTTTTGATTTGTTCATACATATGCGGATTCCACTCTGTGTACCAGTAGCCAATTTCCGCCCGGTTTTTCAGCCCTTTTAATTGGTCAAGCGCCATAAACATCAGCTGCTTGATTTGCCGTTCTTTTCTTGTCAGTCCTCTGACATGTTCTGGTGCTAATGATAAGATGTGATATTCCTTGGAGGATTCCAGCTTCTTTGGCTCAAATTCATATGTTTCAGGCTCTACATCTTTTACCATTTCATAAACGAGCTGCTCCTGTCTTGGGATCAGACGGCTTTTTCTGACAGGGATCGTGTAGCCGATCGTGTCGACAGCTAAAATGCCGATTCCGTCTGTTACGACAAAACAATACTCAAGCTTTGTCCGCTCATGATTTTTCCGAATGTACGATTTCTGATGTACGTCTTCAAGCAAACCTTTCGGAAGCTCTGACAAATCGTTTTCTATGTAATGAAACAGTACTGACGGCACTCTTAACAGCGGCACCTGATCCAAAAGCTCAACCGTATCTTCCTTGCGCCATTCGTGAAAGTGGCATACATTGTAGCCATTTTCTTCCCCTTCAAACCAATTGACCCACACATCATGAAGAAATAACATCTCTAACCCCTCACTTTTATAAAAACTGTTGTCCACAGTATAGGCAAGGGATAGAGAAATTATTCCAAAGAGATTGAGGAAATCTGGAATCACTGGATTTATGTAAGAATCACAAAAAGCAGATCTCTTTGTATATTTTCTGACAAAAGGAGACCTGCTTTTTTTCTGATTTGGTGATATTTTATCACAGATATGATATTCATTTTTATTTAATATTTTTCGGATCAAGCGCATCCCGCAGACCATCGCCGACAAAGTTGAAGCATAAAACGGTCATTAAAATAAATAGCCCGGGAAATAACGGGTACCACCATGCTTGAATCATTACTGTGAAATTCTGTGCGTCTTGAAGCATGTTCCCCCAGCTAGCGATTGGCGGCTGGATTCCAAAGCCCAAGTAGCTTAGCGCCGATTCAGCTAGAATAACAGACCCTACTTTCAGCGTAGCTGACACAATAATCGGCCCTAACGCATTGGGCAGGATATGAGAAAAAATAATTTTGTGCGTTTTTGTTCCAATTGTTTTAGCAGCAAGAACATATTCCCTTGAACGGAGCGACAAGAATTCTCCCCTTACTAATCGTGCTGTTGTGGTCCATCCTGTGAGACAGAAAATTAAAATCAGTTTGTCCACACCCGGCTTGAAGATGGTGACCAGCGTGATCAACAAGAAAATATCAGGAATGGATAACACAATGTCAACTACACGCATAATGACAGCATCCACTATTCCTCTGAAATATCCAGCTAATGCTCCTAAAACCGTTCCGATCAAAATCGAACCGACTACGGACGCAAATCCAACCAATAAAGAGACACGCGCTCCATATAGGATCCGGCTGAAAATATCACGTCCAAATTTATCCGTTCCCATCAGATGTTCAAGGCCCGGCGCCTTATATTTATCAAGCAGGCTTTGCTGCTCTTGGGGATAAGGTGCAATTAAAGGGGCGAAAACAGCCGACATAATAATGATAAAAAGAATAACGGCACCTAAAATGGCCAGTTTGTTTTTCGAGAATTTTTCCCAGAAAATCTTTGTCATTGTTTCTGGCTTTTTCGAAATATTTTCTTTCAGCCTGATCTCCGGCGAGGGAGTTGTTTGCAGCTCTGACATCTCTGTTTCCCTCCTTTTAATATTCGATCCGCGGGTCAACAATCGCGTAAAGGATGTCTGCAATGAGGTTTCCGACAACGACAAGAACCGCCGAGATCACAGTCATTGCCATGATAACCGGATAATCGCGCTGGAATGCTGAATCGACAAACAGCTTTCCTAATCCCGGCCAAGTGAAAATCTGCTCTACGACAACCGCTCCGCCAATAAAGGAAGGAATCATTAAGCCAAAAATCGTAATAACAGGCAATAATGCATTTCGCAAGCCGTGCTTAAATAATACTCGATTCTCTTTGAAACCTTTTGATCTGGCAGTCCGGATATAATCTTGATTTAAAACATCAAGCATATTGGATCTTGTATATCTCGTTAAGCCTGCCATATCAGCTGTCGCCAGCACAAAAGCGGGTAAAAGCAAATGATGAATCCGGTCTACTATACTGAAATCTGAGTTAAGGGTGGCGACTCCCCCGGTTGGAAACCAGCCGAGATTCACGGCAAACACCATGATTAAAATCAAACCGAACCAAAAATTCGGGATTGCCAAACCGATAAATGAAGTAAATGTAATGCCGTAGTCCAGCTTCGAATAAGGTTTTTTTGCAGAAATTACCCCGAATGGGATGGAAATGATCAGCGCCAAAATTGTTGACACCAGCATCAAGAGGAGTGTGTTGGGCAGCCGTGCTAAAATCAGTTCTGAAACAGGCGTCCCTTTTCTGATGATGGATGTGCCGAAATCACCTTGAACCATATTGCCCAGCCATTTTAAATATTGAACATACTCAGGGTCATTGAGACCGTACTTTTCAATAAACTGAGCCCTGTCTGCCTGGCTGATCGTAGGATCCATCATAAGTGTCATCGGGTCCCCTGGAGCGGCTTTCATAATAATGAAAGACAAAATTGTAATTCCCAAAAGAATAGGAATCGAAGATAACGTTCTTCGAATAATATATGTAACCATATTCTTGTCCCCTTCGTTGTTCTTTTTCAAATTCAAAGGGGAAGGAAACGCACTCCCTCCCCTGCAAGGGAAAATTATTGGGCAAGCCACCATTTTTCAATTTGGTACAACTCGCGTTTTGGATGATACACATAACCCTCTAAGTTAGCCGGCATCGCCATATGGTTGTTCGGATAGTAAAGGAAGGTATACGGCTGATCTTCAGCAAGTTTTTGGTAAATCTTTTCGTAAGCTTTTGAGTATTCGTTACGGTCACTGATTGATTTTGCATCTTTGAGAAGCTTATCAACTTCAGGGTTTTTGTACCACATGTTATTTAAGCCTTTTTCAGACTGGCTAGAATGGAAGATATCGTAATGGTCTGGGAACGTTGATAAACTCCATCCTAAAACCATTGCGTCATAGTCCCAATTAGGTGGATTTGTCTGTTCTACTAATGCACTCCACTCAACGATTTGCGGCGTTACCTTAATCCCGACTTTCTTCAATTGTTCTTGAACAACAACTGCAATGTCTTCACGAACTTTATTTCCTTGATTCGTTTTCAGTGTAAACTCGAATTTTTTACCGTCTTTATCTAGTATGCCGTCACCGTCAGTATCTTCCCAGCCGGCTTCTTTCAGCATCTTCTTCGCTTTTTTGACGTTGTATTCAAATTTAGGAACCTCTATATCTTTCGGATAGTTCCATGAAACCGGGCTTTCAGGGATGTAAGCGACCTTCCCGTCCCCATCTAATACGGTTTGCACCATTGTTTCACGGTCTAAAGCTGTCGTAAGCGCCTGGCGCACTTTTTTGTCTTTAAACAGCTCATTTTTCTCATTCCAGCCGATATACGTATAGCTTAACGCTAAATCTGTTACGACTTTGACATTATTAAACGATTCAGCTGTCTTATAGTCAGTTGACGGCACGTTAAAGAAATCAATATCTCCGGCCTGAAGCTGGGCAACTGCTGCATTGGCGTCAGGAATGATTTTATACGTGACACTGTCTAAATACGGACGGCCGTCATAGTAGTCATCATTAGCAACAAGCTTCACGTATTGTCCGTCTTTCCATTCTTTAAATTTGAAAGGCCCTGAGCCGATTGGGTTTTTTCTATTAAATTCGTTATCTTCAAGCTCTGCAACCGGTACATCTTTTAAAATGTGCTCAGGCAGAATCCCGTAGCTGTCTAACGTATTGTTATAGAAGTTAGGGTCTTTGTATTTCAGCGTAAATAAAACCTCATAATCTCCCTTTTTCTCTACTGATTTCAGCATTTCAAAGTTAGAGCCGCGCTCTCCTTTGTAATCCTTGTTAAGCGGAATGCTGTACGTAAAGACAACATCATCGGCAGTAAGCTCTTCTCCGTCATGGAACTTAACGCCTTTTTTGATTTTTACGTCATATTTCAATCCGCCATCCAGCTCTTTCACACTTTCCGCCAGTGACATTTTGACATTTAAGTTTTCATCGGTTTTCGTTAAAAAGCTGTAAATCATTTGTTCAATATCTGTACTTGATTCATCTGTTGAATATAATGAGTTGAAAAGTGTTGGCGCTCCGATTGAACCAACAACCAAATCCCCGCCTTGCTGCGGTTTGCCTGCTGATTTTTTCGCGCTGCTGTTGCTTGATTTTGATCCCGAGCAGGCTGATAAAAAGATGGCCAGAACCATCAATACACTTAGCATCATCAGTGCGGTTTTCCGTCTTTTCATTAGATATTCCCCCTCTTGAAATGTTCGTTCTTCTCAGCTGTTGTTTATGTAGTGTGCATACCCCCTCTCAAAGCTGTGCGGGCAACATTAGCTATAAAGGTGACAAGCCACAAAGTGGCTGGGAGCAGCTTCTTTAAATTCTGGTATTTGTTCCTTGCATATCGGTTTTGCAACAGGACATCTTGTGTGGAATACGCAGCCTTTTGGCGGGTTGGCCGGACTAGGCAGTTCTCCCTTCAGGACAATGCGTTCACGTTTGACAGATCCTCTTTTTCTTGTAACCGGAACGGAGGATAAAAGCGCTTGGGTATATGGGTGAAGCGGGTTGTCATAAAGCTCATGCTTGCCGGTCAGCTCCATCATTTTGCCAAGATACATTACTCCGACTCTGTCGCTGATATGGCGGACGACACTCAGATCATGAGAGATAAATAGATACGTAAGATTAAATTCTTCCTGTAATTCCTCCATCAAGTTAATCACTTGGGCCTGAATGGATACATCAAGTGCGGAAACCGGCTCATCTGCAATGATCAGCTCTGGATTCAAAGTGAGTGCTCTGGCAATGCCGATCCGCTGACGCTGGCCGCCGGAAAACTCATGGGGATAACGGCTGGCAAACGACGGGTGAAGCCCTACTCTTGCAAGCAGCTCTTCAACTTTTTCGTTTCGTTCACGCATGGTATACATGTTGTGCGTATTAAACGGCTCCTTTATGATGGAACGCAGGGTCTTTCTCGGGTTTAACGAAGCAAATGGATCTTGGAAAACCATTTGAATATTTTTGCGGACACTCTTCCGCAGCTTCTCCTCTGACAGATTGGAAATATCCTGCCCTTTAAAAAGAATTTGGCCCTCTGTCGGTTTGTACAGTCTGATCATCGTTCTGCCGGCAGTCGATTTTCCGCAGCCCGACTCTCCAACGATTCCGAGTGTTTCTCCTTTTTTTAACGAAAATGAAACACCATCCACCGCTTTTACATCACCGACTTTTCTTTGAAAAAGGCCTGAGCGGATCGGAAAGTATTTTTTTACGTCACGAAGCTCTAAGATTGTTTCTTGATTAGCTGCTGTCATGATTGTTCGGCACCCTCTTCCTCATATAAAAAGCATCTCACCGTTCTTCCGCTTTTGTGTGTCAAAAGCGAAGGCTGATTTGTCCAGCACTTATCCATAGCTTTCGGGCACCTTGGGGCAAAACGGCATCCCGGCGGCAGATTATCCGGTGTAGGCACACTGCCTTTAATCGCATTTAATTTATCAATCTCTCCATCTATAACAGGAATTGACGTAAGCAGGCCTTCTGTATACGGATGAAGCGGTTCTAAAAATAAGTCATCAACGGTAGCATTTTCTACGACTTGTCCGCAGTACATGACAATTACTCTATCAGCAGCCTCAGACACGACACCTAAGTCGTGTGTGATGAGAAGAATCGATGTATTGAACTTCTGACAGAGATCTTTCATGAGCTCCAGCACCTGGGCTTGTATTGTCACATCCAGCGCTGTCGTTGGTTCATCGGCAATGAGCAGTTTAGGATTACAGCTCAGTGCGATGGCAATCATCACCCTCTGTCTCATACCGCCGGACAGCCGATGCGGGTACTCCTTCATAATTTGCTCCGCCCGGGAGAAACCGACCATCTGCAAGAGTTCAACAGCTCGTTGACGGGCTTCTTTTTTCTTCATATTTTTATGGTAAATCAGCACTTCGGTAATTTGTTCTCCGATTGTTAACACCGGATTAAGGGAGGTCATTGGTTCCTGAAAGATCATGGATACTTCGTTACCGCGGATTTTGCAATAATCGTTTTCAGTGAATGAGGTGAGGTCTTTGTCTTCGAGTTTAATAGAGCCGTCCATGATTTTTCCGCCTGAGCTTTGGACGAGGCCCATAATTGATAAAGAAGTAATGCTTTTTCCGGAGCCCGATTCACCTACAAGCGCGACGGTTTCGCCTTTGCTGATGTGAAAATCGACTCCGTCAACCGCAGGGATCGGCTCCTTTTTCCTGAAAAAATAAGTCTTTAAATTATTCACTTCTAAAAGTGTGCTCATGCTAGCTCCCCTTTCCCCCCTCTTGTTGTCAAACGTTTTCAAGAGAAAGCAATCCCTTTATTCAGAAATAATAAATAATATTGAATTATCGAAAAATTTTATAGTTGTATATTATTACAATCATTTTGCAAAATCAAGAATTTTTTAGGATAAATGTAATATTATTAATGAAATTCCATTATTTTATCCTTTTAAAGCATTGCATCCAAAAAGGTTTCAGCAGGAATGGACAGTCCGTCTGCGGCGCTTGCCTTGCTGGCGGTTAAATATTTTTTTACAATATTGAATCCAACTGCGTATCCAAGCATTTTTGGCTGATATCCTTTGCCGAATAACAGCTGGGGAAATAATCGATTATCCCGTTTGATATCCTGATGGGGCACAATCTTTTTTTCATATAAAGTCTGAAGCTGCTCCGGTGTATACCAAGTCGTCCACTCAGCCGTTTGACTTCGGCCGAACCTCTCATAAACAGCATATTCCGCCAGCCCTTCCATGATGATTGTATCAAGTAATGTGACATCCTTTTCCTCTTTTGTCAGATGACCTAACCGGCAAACGTGATGATACTCATGCGTCATAAGGGCAGATACCGACCCAAAATCTAAATCTGACGAAAGAAAAAGGAACATTTTGTCTTGAAAGGCGAGTCCTGATTTTGATCCGAATTCTAAACGGATTCTCCTGTTTCGTTCATCAACCGGCAGCGTGACAATTGGTACATCAGGACCTTGCCATTTGTTTTTGAGGTACTGTTCTTCCTTTTGGATATGTCCGTAAAAACCTTTTTCCTTCAGCTTGGAAACAGTCTGAATACCCTCTTTTATGTTTTTAAACATCCCATGATGCTGAAGATGCCCCAGAATGCCTTTCCAGTTCTTTTTCTCCGCACCTGAAAAAAGCGGGATAATGTAATGCGCCAAATCATCTATTGAATCAGCCTTCCTGAGCCAGCTATATGTTTGTTCTACACTCATGTGATCGCCTCCTCTTTTAATCCTATGCACACAAAAAAAACCGGCTACCCTTTAAGGGCAGCCGGTTTGGCTTGATTATGATTGATATTTCTTAAAGATTAATGTTGCGTTGTGTCCGCCGAATCCTAATGAGTTGCTGAGAACATAATTAAGTTCCTGTCTGCGGGCTTCATCAGGCACATAATCCAAATCGCATTCTTCGTCAGGTGTTTGAATATTGATTGTCGGCGGAATCACGCCTTCTTTAATGGCCAGGATAGAGAAAATGGCTTCAATACCGCCGGCTGCTCCTAAGAGATGGCCTGTCATCGATTTTGTAGAGCTTACCGCAAGTTTATGCGCATGCTCGCCAAAAACGGTCTTAATCGCCATTGTTTCGTATTTGTCGTTGTAATACGTGCTTGTCCCGTGAGCATTGATGTAATCAATTTCTTCAGGTGCAATGCCTGCATCTTTAATGGCTTCTTGCATCGCTCTCGCTCCGCCTTCACCGTCTTGGGCCGGCGCTGTGATATGATAAGCGTCTCCGGTTGAGCCGTAGCCGACAATTTCTCCGTAAATTTTAGCGCCGCGGGCCAGGGCATGCTCAAGTTCTTCAAGAACGATAATCCCTGCACCTTCCCCCATGACAAAGCCATCACGGTTTTTATCAAACGGGCGGCTCGCTGTTTTCGGATCTGGATTAGTAGACAGCGCTTTGTTGGCACTAAAGCCGGCGAATGACATTCTTGTCAGCGGCGCTTCTGTTCCGCCTGTGACCATCACGTCTGCATCACCGCGCTGAATAACCTTAAACGCGTCACCGATGGAGTTCGTTCCTGTAGCACATGCTGTAACCGTACAAGAGTTCACCCCTTTTGCTCCTAATGCAATAGAAATCTGGCCTGTCGCCATGTCAGGAATCATCATTGGCACGAAAAACGGGCTTACCCGTCTTGGGCCTTTTGTTAAGAAGATTTCAAATTGAGACTCTAGTGTTTCAAGTCCTCCGATACCGGAGCCTACCCAAACACCGACTCTCGGTGCGATCTCATCGGTAATGTTAAGATCTGCGTCTTCAACCGCCATTTTCGCAGCCACAACCGCATATTGTGTAAAGCGGTCCATTTTTCTGGCTTCTTTTTTATCCATATAATCTTCAACATTAAAATCTTTTAATTCAGCGGCAACTTTTGCCGGATATTCTTCAGCGTCAACACGAGTGATCGGACCGATTCCGGACACACCGTTGATTGCGTTATTCCAACTTGTATCGACGTCGTTGCCAAGTGGAGATAATGCTCCAAGTCCTGTAACAACTACTCTTTTTTTAGTCATCTTGTGTGCACCTCACCTTTTTTTATCGGCCCCAGCGGATTGCAATGGCGCCCCATGTTAGTCCTCCGCCGAACCCTACCATAACGACCACATCGCCGTCTTTGATTTTACCGGCTTCCAATTCTTCTACAAGAGAGATCGGAATTGATGCGGCAGAAGTATTTCCATATTTATGAACAGTTTTAGACATCTTTTCGACAGGAAGCTCTAAACGCTCGCGAGCAGCTTCCATGATACGGATGTTCGCCTGATGCGGAATCAAAAAGTCGACATCCTCTTTTGAAAGTCCGGCTTTTTCAATGACATTTACGCATGATTCTCCCATTTGGCGGACTGCAAATTTGAAAACTTCTCGTCCATTCATGATTGTATGTCGTTTTTCATTCAGATACAAGTGCTGACCGCCTGTGCCGTCGGCTCCTAGTTCAAATGAAAGGATTCCTCTGTCATCACTGACTGGCCCGACTACCGCAGCGCCTGCTCCGTCTCCAAACAGAACGGCTGTATTGCGGTCTTCCCAGTCGGTAATGCTTGAGAGCTTCTCTACACCGACAACTAGAACATGCTTGTAGGTTCCGGATTCAATAAATTGTTTACCGGTTACAACCCCGTACATGAAGCCCGCACAAGCCGCGCTGATATCCATAGCACACGCTTTCTTCGCGCCGAGCTGTTCTTGAATCATACAAGAGACCGTAGGAAATGACTGATCAGGTGTAACAGTTGCAACCAAGATCATATCCAGATCCTCAGCAGCCACTTCAGCTTGTTCCAGCGCATTTTTCGCTGCTGCAACAGCCATATGTGATGAAAACACATCATCTGCTGCGATTCTTCTTTCTTCTATTCCTGTTCTTGTACGAATCCACTCGTCAGAAGTTTCAACCATTTTTTCAAGATCATGATTTGTTAAAACCTTCTCAGGAATGTAACGTCCAACACCAAGTATTCCAGCTTTCATAAGGGAAGACTCCTTTATATCTTAAATTTAGAAGATCAATCAGGTTGTGATCAATTATTAGTATCAGGTACTAATTCTATCCTATTTTTTTTCACATGGCAATATATTCGTCTAAACTATCAGTTCATCTTACTCATAGAGTATGGTATATGGAAAGGAGGCGTATGCAGTTGGATGTGTTTTCAAGAATGATGTTCGGCGATGCAGCAAAACCAACAGAAGAGAAGGAGGAACAGCAAGAGGAGGTTTCTCAGGTTTCTCAGACAAACGACGAAGAGACGATTAATTACATGCATATTATGGACCAAATCGGTTCAATTATGAACTCTCTTGATCAAATCAAGCCCGCTTTAAAGGAGCTTGCGCCTATGCTCTCCGCTATTAAAAAGAAAATCATGTGAAAAGCCACTTTCAAAAAAGTGGCTTCTTCTTATTCTGTTTCAGATTTAGCGTCAGACTTGCCAAGCTCATAAGCTTCCGCCATTACCGTTGTAAATAGATTCATAAACGGCTGGATGGCCTCCATTGAGAGCTCAATGCCTGATTTCTCAAGCTGTTCTTTCGCTTCAGGGAGATATTTCATGGCAATTTGCAAGAATTCAAGTGATTTTTCGTGCTGCATGTGACGTCACTCCATTATTCGTTTTTTGGCAGCTCGCCTGTTTTGTTGTATGTTTTGATCAGCTTGGCGATTCTTTGCTGAAAGTCTTTGTCGACGAGCGGGCTGAATGTTCCCATCTCAACGACTCCCGTATTCAGGTCGTAGTAATGATCGCCGCCCTCAAGGGTGCCTTTATTAAATTGTTCAGCAATGATTTCATAGGCCTTGTCCACATTTTGCACCGTGCTGGTTAATACGGTATTCTCGCCCAGATCCGATTGATCTGTGACGTAGCCAATGGCATAAAGACCGTCTTTTTTGATTTGCTGAATAACAGGAACATTATACCCGTCTCCGGCGGGATACACAACATCCGCGCCTTCGTTCTTCATTTTCTGATAAAGCTTTACTGCTGTTGTATCATCATCCCAATGATCCGTATATTTCGTATTTACCTCTATATCCGGATTTTCATACTTGGCCCCTTTGATAAAACCGTCAACCTCAGGCTGCCACGTAAAGGAAGCAATTACACCGACCTGATTCGTTTTCGACATATGGGCAGCAGTCATTCCTCCAAAAAAGCCCATTGCTTCCCCGCTAAAATGGACACTCGTTACATTATCAGCTTTCGCTTTCGCATTGGAAATGACGAATTCCATATCTGGATAATCTTCGCCGACCAAGTTAAACACCTCAGCATATTCACTCCCATGGCCGTAGAGCAGATTGACGCCCCTCTTATGAAAATCCTCAATCGCATTTATGATATCTTCTTCTGTTTTAACGCCTTCTTTATAATAGACGTCCACATTGTATTTGGATTGTATATTCAGTAATCCTTTATACCCTTTTGTGCCCCATACGAGGTCATTAATCGTATCAGGAAAGAGCATGCCGACCTTCTCAATTTTTCCTTTGAACGGAGTTTGTCCACATCCACTCAATAAAAGGAGGACAGAAAAGATCATGACAAGCCTTGTGATCAAGTCATGTTCAACTCCTTTTGACAAGCTATAACATGTATTATTTTTATACGTTTATTGTATCTAGAAAACTCGAAACATGGAAGGTTTTTCTTAATATTTGTCGAAAATTGATGAAAATTGTCTTTTCCACTCGATAATTTTTGTTTTTGCTTCTTCTTTTGAGGTTTTCTCTGTGACTTGCAATTCAAAAAGCTGATCTTTGCTATGACGGCTTGGTTCTAACAGGAATCTCAGCAACTCGTCAGCGACGTCGTTTGTGTAATAACCGTCTTCCTCTGTTTCTTCTTTCCATGGCCCATACATTTTCGGCAGGATCACGGTTTTTTCCGAGCCTGTTTTTTCACGTTTTTCCCATTCTTTTCGGTCTTTTTCATATACTAAAATATAAGGAGAATCACATTGGTCTAAAGGCAAAAAACTTCCGAACTGGATACAAATTGTATCATAATTTTGGTCTCCAATGTGTTCAAGCTGGCGAAAGAGTTCATTTCTCCCAAGCCACATGAGTCTTTCTTCTAAGTACATTTGTCTCATTTTATCTTCTGTTTCCGCCAGAACAACGTCAACATGTATGCCTTCATCCATCATTCGCTCACATAATGAAAGGCCGAAAAATTCGTCCGCACCTACAATCAGCGTTGATTCCATTGCATCTGCCGCCCTTCCGGTTTTTCATTTCCCAAAACAAAACAGCCTCCGCAAAAGAGAAGGCTGTTGTCATTATATTCTCTATAATTCTTTTTCATGACTGTGAAAGAATTTGCAAATTGATGCATAAATTCTGCTTGGATGCTCAAATAAATGAAATGTCATGTCGACCGGTGAGCCTTGCTTTTGCTGTTTTTCCTTGAAAACTTCCGCATGTACGCTGTAGGGATATGGAGCTCCGGTCATACGCTGCCATATATGAACCGGTACGCCGCTCGGGTAGCTTTGAATTGTTTTATAACGAATCGCTTCCGCTTCTTTTTCAGAAATTCCGTAGCTTTTCGATACTTCTTTCAAAAATTGCTTATAGAAAAATTTATTTTCTTTTTCCGATTCATAATGTGCCTGAAGATCGAGACAAGGATTCAACATTGCGGCTGAGCGGATATGATCCGGGGAAAAACGAAGCAGTTCATCGGCCACGAGAGCACCCATGCCTTCTGCTAAAATATGAATCTTCGGATTGAGGATTTCCTGCTTCAGCACAGAATGTATCAGCTGTTTGGCATAAGTGACTGCTTTTTCCGCCCCCCAATGCCTTCCGAACAGATTGCTGTTAAAAAGAGTATATCCTTCATTCATCAACATGCTCAGAAGCTGATTTCTGCCGTAATGCTGCTGCCAAAAGCTTGAATCATGTCCGACAAAGTGGGTTCTGTCCCCCAAGATAAAGATGCCGAAGCCGTTCGGGCGATAGGGCAGATGAATGACATTATGCTCCGTTCCCAGTTGAAAGTATCTTTCCGTTATTCCCATCGCTTGCCCGCCTCCTTTCACACTTCATCTCACGCTATCTTATGTAAATAGAAAAGAAACGAATAAGGTAAAGTCCTAGCCTTTTACATTTTTGGCTATTATACTGATTGACGTTTTTTATATTTTACCATTAAAGTGTGACGAATCAGACTCTTTTGTCACCTCACTTTCTGCTAAAATTGGATTCCCCCTTCGCTTTTTGTATGGTATGATAACTTTTAGAATAGAATGAGAAGGACGAGGTGGAAACGTGCGATATATTATTGCCTTTATTTGGACGTTCCTTTTATCACATATGGCATGCTACTTGGTTGCAAGCATGAACAGCGTTACGTATAATTTCAAAACATCATCTGTCATTGCTGTTGTACTGTATGTCTTAATCATGGTTTTAGCAGAAATCATGCCTATGAACAAAAATGCAAGCCAGCATTAAAAAGCCAAAAAACCCAAAACATTTATTGTTTTGGGTTTTTTTGTGGTCACGGCTTTCTTTTGTAGGTCCACAGCCGGTTGTGGTTTGATGTTTCGGGGAACATTTCCCCTGCTGACAGATGGACCTTTTGAGGGTTTTTAACCATGCTCCCTGTCTCGCCGATTTCTACGTAGACACCGTTATTAGGCGCTTTCTGTCCGGGCCGGAATTGGTGCTGCTGTCCCACTGTTTTTCCTCCTTTTCCTTTTTGCTGTAGTATGCGCCTAAGCGGCTGTGAATATGTTGCCATCAAAAAAACTGCTGAGTTTGGCTCAGCAGTTTTTTGATGATTCCCCTTTGTATAAAATGGCCTTCAGCAGTGCTTTTTGCACATGAAGACGGTTTTCCGCCTGCTGGAACACTGCAGAGTTCGGCCCGTCAATAACCTCTGCAGTCACTTCTTCCTCACGATGCGCAGGGAGACAATGTAAAAATGTATAGTCAGGCTTGGCATGGCTGACCAGCGCCGCATTTACCTGATAAGGCGCAAAGACAGCAAGACGTTCTTGCTCTTCCGCTTCCTGCCCCATGCTTGTAAACACATCAGAATAAATCACGTCCGCGTCTTTTACAGCTTCAATCGGATCATCTGTCAGCGTGACAGAAGAGCCGGATTGAAGTGCATATGTCTTTGCCGCTTCAGCTGCTTCATCTAACACTTCATATCCCTTTGGCGAAGCGATCGAGATATCACAGCCCATTTTCGCGCAGCCGATCATCAAGGAGTGCGCCACGTTATTTCCGTCACCGATGTATGCGACTTTTACGCCTTTAAGCTTCCCTTTTATCTCCTTAATCGTCAAGAGATCCGCCAGCGCCTGGCATGGGTGGTATTTATCGGTAAGTCCATTGATCACCGGAATGTCAGCTTCTTTGGCAAGTTCCTCCACCTTTTCATGTTCAAAGGTCCGGATCATGATGGCATCCACATAGCCTGACAGCACTTTTGCCGTATCAGCGACAGTCTCACCGCGCCCCAGCTGCAGATCTTTCTGGCTTAGAAAGAGGGCGTTCCCGCCAAGCTGCGCCATGCCCGCTTCAAATGAAACACGTGTCCGCGTTGATGATTTTTCAAAAATCATCGCCAAGGTTTTGCCATGGAATATAGGCTGAATTTTGTTTTGTTTCAGCTCACCGGCTTCTGCGAGCAAGGCATTTATATCCTCTTCACTAAGGTCCTTTAACGTTAATAAATCTTTTCCGTATAAACTGGTTTGCGTCACTGTGTGCATGATGCCACTTCCTTTTTATAGAGGTCTTTGAGAGATACAGGCTGCGGATGGCCTGAACCGCTTTGTAAAAACGCCCGCACAGTTTCTTCTTCTGTAAAGACGGGGATGCCGTGCGTCATGGCTTCCAAACGTTCTTTGCATGCTTCTTCAGAACCGCTCAGATTGATGTGGAGCGATTTTCCTTCCTGTTCCATCCATGAGGCAAATGTCCCTTCATGAATTGTAAAACCTGCGTTTTCTGCTAACTCCTTCACATCTTCCGGAACGTTTTGCAAATAAATGCTTCCTTTTTGACTCCAGACTCTTGTATAGATTTTTTTCAAGGCGCTGTTAGAATCATATGCGACACACATGCCTTCTCCCGTTGATTTCATTTCCGGCCCAAGCTTGACATCCACATCCTGGATCGCATGAGAAGAAAAAACAGGGAACTTCACTGCAACTCCATGATGATTTTGAACTGCCGGATTTATATCTTTTAAGGACGCTCCCGCCAGCAGACGTGTGGCGAGCGGAATCATCGGAACGCCCATTACTTTGCTGACGACTGGAACCGTGCGGCTCGCTCTCGGATTCACTTCAAGAACGAGTATGTTTCCATTGTCGATCACAAATTGAATGTTCATGATGCCTTTAAATGAAAGTTTTCGGGCAATTTTTTGTGCCGCATCTTTCATGCCCTGCTGCAGCCCGCTCGTGATGGACGGTCCGGGAAGAATGGCAAAGCTGTCCCCTGAATGGACACCTGCCCGTTCAATATGCTCGGTATATGTCGGGATAAAGACATCCTCGCCGTCGGAAATCAAATCAATTTCGACTTCCTTTCCAGACACATACTGATCAATCAAAATCGGGTATGGCATGCTGTCCTCATCATTCAGCAGCTGAGTAAGCTGGTCTTGCGAGTCAACAATGATCATGCCCATTCCGCCGATAACGTAAGATGGGCGGATTAACACCGGATAGCCGATCTCACTCGCTTTTGAAGCGGCTTCTTCTTTTGTATAAGCAATTTCTCCTTTTGCGTGCTTCAATCCCAGCTCGTCAAGAAGCTGATAGAATTGATCCCGATCCTCTAACACGTCGAGCGTTTGAAATGATGTGCCAAGAAGAGTAATGCCGGCTTTTTCGAGCGCTTCAGCAGCATTGATTGCAGTTTGGCCGCCGAATTGCACAATTGCAAAATCAATATTTTCCTGCTCTGCCACGTTTACAATATGCTCCGTTGTCATCGGTTCAAAATACAGGCGGTCCGCAATTTCATAATCGGTGCTGACTGTTTCCGGGTTATTGTTAATCATGATGGTTTCGAATCCAAGCTCTTGCAGTGTCAGCACACCGTGAACAGCACTGTAATCAAATTCAACGCCTTGGCCGATCCGAATCGGGCCTGATCCGATAATGAGCGCGCGTTTTTTCTCTTTGCGGCTGATGTCTCCATCGGTCTCTCCGAAATATGTGGAGTAAAAATAGTTTGTTTTCGCATCAAACTCTGCCGCGCATGTATCTACGATTTTAAAGGAAGGCGTAATGCCCATCTCCTTGCGAAGCGCGCGCACCTCTTCTTCTGTTTTGCTGATCAGCGAGGCAATCGTTGCGTCTGAGAATCCCTTTTCCTTTGCTTTCTTCAATAATTCGAAAGAGAGATCGCTCCCTGCTTCCATCAGGCGGTTTTCCAATTTGATGATGTTGTCAAAGGTATGAAGGAAAAACGGATCAATTTTTGTTTTTTCATGGATGTCATCAATCGAGACGCTGCGGCTCAACAGCTCCATGACAACGAAAAATCTGCGGTCATCCGGAGTGATTGCCAAATCCCATAGCGTATCAATTGACAACCCGCTGAGCTCTGGAAGGTGTGTCCCGATATTTTTTAATTCAAGCGACGCGGCTGCCTTTTGTATCGCCGCTTCTAAATTCCGTTCAATCGCCATCACTTCACCGGTGGCTTTCATTTTTGTGCCAAGCTTGCGGTCTGCGTTTTTGAATTTATCAAACGGCCAGCGCGGAAATTTGACGATCACATAGTCCAGTGCCGGTTCAAAGCTTGCGTAAGTCGAGCCTGTGAGCGGATTTTTCAGCTCGTCAAGGGTGTATCCGACTGCCAGTTTCGCGGCCATCTTCGCAATCGGATAACCGGTCGCTTTAGATGCGAGAGCCGATGACCGGCTTACACGCGGATTCACTTCAATGACGTAATATTGCTTGCTGAATGGATCAAGCGCGAATTGAATGTTGCAGCCGCCTACGACATCAAGTGCTGAGATGATCGTCAGACTTGCTGTCCGCAGCATTTGATAGTCTTCGTCTGTCAATGTTTGTGACGGCGCCACAACAATAGAGTCACCTGTATGCACGCCGACCGGATCGATATTTTCCATATTGCAGACGGTAATGCATGTGTTATTGCTGTCACGCATGACTTCATATTCAATTTCTTTAAAGCCGGCAATGCTTTTTTCGACAAGGCATTGATTGATCGGGCTTGCTAATAGCGCCTGCTTAATCATAGCTGTAAAGGCTTCTTTATCAGGGGCGATTCCTCCGCCCTTTCCGCCTAATGTGTAAGCCGGTCTGATAATAACAGGAAAACCGATGGATTCCGCAAAATGGAGGGCATCGGCCTCGTTATCAACAATTTCACTCTCCGGCACGGGCTGTTTTAATTCATTCATTAACGAACGGAATTTTTCCCGGTCTTCTCCTTTTTGTATCGTTTCAACAGATGTGCCGAGAAGCTTGACGCCGTGCTCCTTTAAAACACCCGTTTCTTCAAGCTCCACCGCTAAATTCAACGCGGTCTGACCGCCTAAATTGGCAAGAAGCCCATCAGGCCGTTCTTTCTTAATGATGGCTGTCAGGCTTTCTGCTGTCAGAGGCTCAAAATAAATTTCATCAGCGAAGGCTTCATCAGTCATAATTGTCGCCGGATTGCTGTTGACGAGAATTACCCGGTAGCCCTCCTCCTTCAGCGCGATGCACCCTTGAGTGCCTGAATAATCAAATTCTGCCGCCTGCCCGATGATGATCGGACCTGAGCCGATTACTAATATGCTTGAAATACTGGTGTCTTTAGGCATGCGCGATTTCTCTCCTTGCTGGTATCACATTCTTTAAATAATCATCAAAAATCCATTCGCTTTCCGCAGGTCCGGGATGGGCTTCCGGGTGGAATTGAACACTCATGACAGGCAGTTTTTTATGGGCAAGCCCTTCAACTGACGTATCATTGACATGATGAAACCTGATCGTGAGCTCTTCTTCATTAATCGACTGTTCATCAACCACATAGCTGTGGTTTTGGCTTGTCATAAAGACCCGTTTCGTCTCACGGTCGATGACCGGATGATTAGCTCCCCTGTGTCCGAATGGCAGCTTAAAAGTATTCCCTCCGAACGCGAGCGCGATCAGCTGATGTCCGAGACAAATGCCGAGAGTCGGAAAGCGGCTGATGATGCTTTTGATCTTTCCTAAATATGGCTGGATTGCTTTCGGATCTCCAGGTCCGTTCGATAGCACAATGCCATCGGGTTTGATGTTGTATACGGCCTCCATTTGCTGGTATGGCACCACAGTAACCTTGCAGCCTCTTTTGACAAGTGATGATGCGATTGACTTTTTATAGCCAAAATCAATGAGAGCGATATGTTTATTCCCGTCGCCGAATGTGCTGATTTCCTGGGCTGAAGCCTGCTC
This sequence comes from Bacillus sp. 9.4, assembly GCF_055486415.1. NCBI lineage: Bacteria > Bacillati > Bacillota > Bacilli > Caryophanales > Bacillaceae > Bacillus > Bacillus sp. 9.4. The sequence goes on from NZ_JBVFMU010000002.1 coordinate 788,714, forward strand.
TGCCACATTCTCTGATTGAAGGGCCATCTCAGCTCCTTCTTTAGAGGCTGTGACTGTTGCACCCATCGTCCCGTTTGCCCGGATTTTCTTCACGACAGCCCTCGTATCAACATGGGTTAACAGCGGAATGTTCCATTTCTGTAAATACTCCTTGAGGCTGTATACCGCTTCATAATGAGAAAAGTGATCACACGCCTCATAGACAACCGCTGCTTTTACTTGCGGTTTCTTACTTTCAAAATCCTTTTCATTTATGCCGTAGTTGCCAATCAGCGGGTAGGTAAATACAATAATCTGTCCCTTATACGATGGATCTGTCAGCACTTCCTGGTAGCCTGTCATTCCTGTGAAAAAAACAGCTTCTCCCGTACAGTTTTCATGACCGTCCAGCTCGCCGCTGAACGATGTCCCATCTTCTAACACTAAATAACCTTCCATCTAACAGCCCACCTCTTGATGAATAATTAATTATAAAAATGAATTTTTATGCCTTTATATCGAAAAAAAATCACTGGTTTACAGCGGAATGATGAGCGATTGCCTGTTTCAGCTTGCTGACGGCTTCTGCTATTTCATCCTTAGTCACGGTGAGCGGCGGCAGCAGCCGAATCACGTTCGGGCCGGCCGGCAATACAAGCAAGCCTAATGTCTGCAATTCAGCAATAATGTCAGCAACCGGGCCATCACACTCAATTCCAAGCATTAATCCTTTACCTCGGATTTGTTTAACAAAAGGGCTCTTTAGCTCTGCCTCAAGCTGTCCTTTTAAAAACGCTCCTTTGTCAGCAGCCTCTTGCAAAAAATCAGGCTGGAATACAATTTGCAATGTGGCATTCACAGCAGCCATCGCCAGCATGTTTCCTCCGAAAGTCGTTCCGTGAGAACCAGGGGTAAACGCTTCTCCAAGCTGTTTCTTTCCGATGACAGCGCCGACCGGAAAGCCGTTTCCCAATCCTTTGGCGACTGTGATGATATCCGGTGAGAGTCCGAAGTGCTCATATGCGAAGCCTTTTCCCGTCCGTCCGATGCCGGTCTGGATTTCATCAATGATGAGAAGGGCTTGCTTTTCCTTACAAAACGACTGTACGGCTGATAAAAATTCAGCACTTGCCGGATTGACTCCTCCTTCTCCCTGCACTGTTTCAAGCATCACCGCGGCAATATCGCCTTCCTCCCCAAGAGCTTTAAAAACGGAAGGATCATTGTATGGCAGATAGTGAAAGCCTTCAAGCATCGGGCCGAAGCCTGTTTTGATTTTATCCTGTCCGGTCGCAGCCATCCCTGCATACGTGCGGCCATGGAACGACTGAAGAAAAGTGATGATTTTTGTTTTTCCAGTTGCTTTTCGGGCAAGCTTTATCGCACCTTCATTCGCCTCTGCGCCGCTGTTGCAGAAAAAGACAAGATCTCCTGCACTATGCGCTGCCAGCTTCTGCGCCGCTTGCTCTTGGAGACTGTTTTGAAACAGGTTGGATACGTGCCATACGCTGTCAAGCTGTTTTTTGACTGCCTCTGTCACCGCTTCATGGCAGTGTCCTAGATTTGATACCGCAATCCCCTGAATGAAATCGAGGTACGTTTTGCCGTTTTGATCCTCAACGTACGTTCCCTTTGCTTTTTTGATGTCAATATCCCAACGGCCGTAGGTTTGAAACAAGCTGCTCATGAAACAGCCTCCTTTGCTTTGACGATTTTTGTCCCTTGAAAGGTTTGTTCTGCGAAGAATGATCCTTTTCCGTTTACGATCATGACTTCAGACACCTGATCTGATAAAGCTGACAAGGCTGAATTGACCTTCGGGATCATCCCTCCTGTGATCACTTCCTGCTTGATCAGCATCTGAATCTCCTTAGGGGTCAGGACGTCCAGACGTTGCTTTTCCTTCATGATTCCATCGACATCCGTGACGAACATCAGCTTATCGGCTTCAAGCGCTCCGGCGACTGCTGAAGCAGCCAGATCAGCATTTACATTCAGCGTTTTGCAGTCGCTTGTCATAGACAGCGGCGCAATAACGGGGATGATGCCATTTTCCATCAGCGCGTTCACCATGGACGCATCGACTTTTTTGATTTCTCCCACTTCTCCGTATGTTTCCGGATCTAGATAATCAGCCTCCAAAAGACCTCCATCCTTACCAGAAATGCCTGCGGCTCGCAGTCCGTGTTTGGCAAGCTCAGCAACGAAAAATTTATTGACAGAACCGGATAAAACCATTTCCGCCACTTCCAGCACCGGCTTCGTTGTTTTCCTCTGTCCGCCCGAAAACTCTGTCTTGATATTTAACCGTTTCAGCATATTTGTGATTTCCGGTCCCCCGCCATGTACGATCGACAGCTTCCAGCCTGATGCCATCAGCTCTTTCAGATTTTGAAAAAATTCCTCCGACAGCTCACGGATGACACTTCCCCCGCATTTAAAAACGATTGTTTTCTTCATTTCGCTCCCCTTTATTACGTGCGATAGCTCGCGTTAATTTTGATATAGTCATAGGTCAGGTCACAGCCCCACGCTCTCCCGTTTCCGTCCCCTTCATCCATCTTGATGACAATGGTGATTTCATCTTCTTCAAGGTATTCCTTGGCGATAGATTCAGAGAATGGCTGAGGTTCGTTATTCTTAAACAGGCATTGGCCGCCAAGATAAACCTCTACTTCTTCTGCAGTCACCTGTGCTGCGGAGTGTCCGATGGCTCCGATGATCCGCCCCCAGTTGGCATCTGTTCCGTATACTGCCGTTTTTACAAGATTTGAGCCAACAATCTTTTTGGCAATGACGTTTGCATCAAGATTGTTTTTCGCTCCCTGCACTTGGGCTTCAATTAGTTTTGTCGCGCCTTCTCCGTCTCTGGCAATCTCTTTAGCCAGATCCTCACAAGTGAGCAAGAGCGCTTTTTTAAAGACCGGCCAGTCTGGATGGTCTTCTGTCAGGCACTCGTTTTCGGCGCAGCCATTCGCCATAACTAATACCATATCGTTCGTGGATGTTTCTCCGTCAACTGTGATTTGGTTAAATGAAACGTCAGTGATTTCCCGAAGCGCCTTTTGCAGCGCTTTTTCTTCGATTGCCGCGTCAGTTGTCACAAATCCCAGCATCGTGGCCATGTTCGGGTGTATCATCCCTGAGCCTTTAGCCGCTCCGCCGATCGTGACTGTTTTGCCGCCGATTGCCAGCTCATAGCACGTCTGTTTGATTACCGTATCAGTTGTTAAAATCGCTTCCTCAAAATCGCCTGATCCCGCAGGTGTTTCTTTCAGCAGCTCGATCCCCGCGTGGATTTTTTCCATGTCTAAATGCTCGCCGATGACACCCGTTGATGAAACAGCGACAAGCTCCGGCTCAATGCCAAGCTGTGAAGCAAAGCTCTCCCGCATTGTGTATGCGTCCTTTAGGCCCTGTTCTCCCGTGCAGGCGTTGGCAATGGCGCTGTTGACGATGACGGCTTTCAGTGTCGGTCCGTGCTTTAAGCTGTCTTGTGTCACTTTGATCGGAGCAGCCTGAAAGTGGCTTTGGGTATAAACTGCTGCACTCACAGCCGGTGTCTCGCTGATAATGACGCCGAGGTCTTTTTTCGAGTAGCGCAGCCCGCAATGCACACCCTTTGCCTGAAACCCTTTTGGCGAGGATACATCACCTGTTACTTTTACAATTTGATCTTCACTTAACTGAATCATGGTTCGATTCTCTCCCGTTCTATGGATAAATTGGCGTGATGGTGAGTCCAGTTTCTTCATTCCAGCCATTCATCAAATTAAAGTTTTGCACTGCCTGACCGGCGGCACCCTTCATTAAATTATCGATTACCGAGACGATCGTGACTCTGTTCGTTCTCTCATCGAGGGTCACGGCGATATCACAGAAATTGCTGCCGTACACTTCTTTCGTTTGCGGGTACTGACCTTTTGGCCTCACTCTCACAAAATATGAATCTTGGTAAAATTCCGAATATAAATCATGCAGGCCATCTGCGGATAGATCACAGGTTAATCTGGTATACATCGTCGCCATGATGCCCCTTGTCATCGGAACCAAGTGAGCCGAAAATGTAATGGGCCCGAGACCTGGCTGCCATTCATTCAGCGCCTGCTCAATTTCCGGCGTGTGCTGATGTTCATTGACTTTATAAATTTTAAAATTGTCGTTCAGCTCAGAAAAATGAGTTCCCATGGATGCTTTTCTTCCCGCTCCGGAAACACCGGTCTTCGCGTCAACGATAACAAAAGATTCATCGAGCAGTTTCTTTTGAGCCAATGGCGCGAGGCCAAGCAAAACAGCTGTTGGAAAACAGCCTGGATTGGCAATGAGTTTCGCCTGTTGAATTTGCTGTTGATTCAGTTCTGCCAGACCGTATACCGCCTCTTGAATCACCGCCTTCGGTGCCGCTGTCCGTTTATACCATTTTTCATATTCAGCCGGTTCTTGTATCCTCAGATCACCTGACAGATCAATAACCGGAATTCCCGCATCTGCCAGCTTTGGAGTCAATTCACTTGAGACTCCGGGCGGCGCAGCGAGAAACATGATATCTATTTCGTGTTTGATCGTATTCATATCAATCGGCTTCAGCTTCTGATCCGCTAAGCCGGTAAGATGAGGATAACCCTCGCTATAGACATTCCCTTCTCCGCTAGATGAATAAAGTATGCATTCCTCTGCATGAGGATGATGCGAGAGAATCCTGACAAGTTCGGTGCCTCCATATCCTGTAGCACCTACAATTCCTATTTTCAAAACAAGTTCACCCTCTTGGTCTTTGTGAAATTATTTAACATTATAACATGAATAAAAATTAATTCAATCGTATATTTAATATTTTTATTCATTTATAAATTTTCTGTTCAATGGAAATTCCGCTCAAAAAAATCAGCACAACTCCAGCACAAAAACGTTGATGCGGCGCCGCATTTCAGCCGCATAAAAAAACAGGCTGACCGCGTCAGCCTGTTTTCATCATCATCAATCCACTCAAAAAATATAGAATAGAGCTTGCATAAAAAATCATTTGCACTGTAAAAAAGTCAGCGAGAAAGCCCCCGAGCATAATGGCTGCTGCTGAAAAGACAGCTGTCCAAAAATGGTAATTTCCAATCTTTTTTCCACGCTCTCCGCTGTCTGTAAAATCAGCGATCAGCACTTTTTCTCCATGCTTTTGCATCGCTCCAAAGAGCCCTAACAGCACTTGGACGATATACACTTGAACGACGCTTCCGATATGCGGGACATATAAAAGCAGAACAGCCATCCCCCACGAGTTCAGAAGCAGAAAATAACGGCTGTCAAACCTTTCAGACAGCCGTCCGAGGAGCGGGTAAATGAGCGCTCCGCTCAACCCGAACAATCCGTAGGAAAAACCGAACTGTGTGTAGCTTGAGCCGATATTTTTCACAAACAGAATATAAAACGGAAAGATTAAGCTGCTTGCGAAAAACACGCTGCTTTGTGATAATGTCAGCCATTTTAATTTGTTTTTCCCCATTATTTATACCTCTGATAAAAGTAATTCATAAAGCGCTCATCCGGGTCATAGGTTCGTTTTTTCTGAAAAAACGCTTCACTTTTCGGATATGCCTGTCTCATTTGCTCTTTTGTCTGGTAGGTCATATAAGGCAGATAATAGCTGCCGCCGTGCTTGATGGCAACGTCTGTCATGCGCCTGATGATTCGGGCAGTATCTGCCTGGTCTTCTTTTGAAAAGCCCTCGTTTATTAATAGCACGAGCGAAAACATATCGTCCTTCGCATAGGAAAGGTCGGCCTTTTCATTTTTCTGCACGTAGCGGATCGTAATGTTCAGCAGGTTCAGATCTTCGTCCGACAGCGTTTGTCTCAGGTCATCAATATAGGACCCATACTCCTTCACGGGCACAAAGTATTCTTGCAAAACATCTGTGTTGTCATTGTTTTCATACTCAAGAAACTTTGATTCGGACCGCATGACGTTATTGCGTGAAATCTCTGTGCCGTTTTGGCTCAGGAAATAGGATTGCTGTGTGTCCCACAGCCAATTCCTGCCCCATTCATACCGTCTTGACAAACCGAGTGCAAACTTTGTGGCTCCCGTATACTCATCTTCTTTGAGATCGCTGTATGATGGCAGTTGATCCTGATGATCAGCCAATACGTAATTTGTGACATACATGTCTTTCAGAAATCCTTTTTTCGCTGTTGAAATTCGCGCCAGATGCATTCGGACATTTGGATTTCCTTTTACATGCTTTGAAAAATAGTCTGCGTATGTGCTGTAATTCATTTTTTCTGTCTTCATGACATACAGCTCATCATCTGTCAGCTCAAGCGTTACATCAAGAATCACGCCAAAAAGGCCGTACCCTCCGATGACCGCCGTAAACAAATCATCTTTTGGAGTGACAGTGATAATCGTCCCGTCAGCTTTTAAAAGCCGAAATGATTTGACTGTATCAATCAGCGAGCCGTAGCGAATATCACGTCCGTGTGCATTTGCGCTGAGAGATCCGCCGATTGTAAAAATGTTTTGTGACTGCATGACTTTTACCGCGAGTCCGTATGGATTCACGTATTTCTGGATATCATTCCACGTTGCACCGCTTTGCACCCTGATGGTTTTCTTCTCTTGATCGAGTGACAGGATTTTGTTGTAGCCCGTCATGTCGAGAACGATGCCGTCCTCATAATATGTATGGCCGCCCATGGAGTGCTGGGCCCCGGCGATTGAAATTTTTATGTTTTTTCGATTTGCCTCTTTGACTGTGTCAATGAGCGTTTCCTCTTCCTGCCCTTTCACTGTCTGCTTTATTTTTACAGGCATCAGGCGGCTGACATCCGTCATCTCGCTTGTGGCTGTTTTTTGCTCTGAGTTCACAGAGTACGCAAACAGGGCCGCATACGCGCCAGTACAAAGCGCGAATGCAAGCAATTTCTTTTTCATAGTGCTCTCCCTGCTGTTTTTTATGACCATTATACCATGACTGCGTCCTCATTTTTCCAAATTATCTTCTTGCCCGTTTTTCGGCACGGCGGTCGGCGACGATAAAGCAGGCGTGAATCGCGCCCGGCAGCCAAAAGATACAGGTCAATATGAGATTCAGCAAGGCCTGAAACGGTTTTCCCGAAAACAAAACAGCAAGCGGCGGGCATAAAACTGCCAGCAGGTACATCATTTCCTTTCACTCCTTTCAGCTGTAAAAAAGGACAGCCTCACATGTCAGGCTGTCCTTTTTTGTTTTATTGAATGCCAAGCGCAATTTTTGCGTATCTGGACATTTTATCCCTAGTCCAAGGCGGATTCCATACAATGTGAACCTCTGTGTCTTTCACTTCAGGAAGGTCCGCTAATGCTTTTTTCACCTCATCCACGATAATCGGCGCTAAAGGGCATCCCATTGATGTCAGTGTCATCGTCACGTGCGTTAAGCCGTCTTCATCCATGTCAACATCGTATACCAAACCAAGGTTCACGATATCAACGCCAAGCTCAGGATCGACAACCTGTTCCAGGGCGCCCATGATGTTTTCTTTTAATGCTTCTTCCACGTTCCCTCACTCCTTTTTTCTACAGTATAACGTAAATTCAGCTCTTGTTAATAACTTAGTGCTTTATAAGTACGTTTCAAACCATTCAATCGTTTTTAACACAGCTGCCCGCGGGACTTTATGGTCAGCGTTTTCATCTCCGATAAATTGCAGGCGTTCCGGCTGCTCGCTGTAATGGGATTTGATCGTGTCATAAAATTTCCGGGTCGGCGCGTAAGGCACGACCTTATCTTTTGCGCCGTGCCAAAATAAAAGCGGGCGCTGTTGCAGTTTCTCCGGCTGAAGGCTGAGATCCCGCAATTCGAGACGTTTCATCAGCTCCTGTACCTTCTCTTCCGGCACATCGATTTCAATGCCCTGAGATTGAATATGGTCAATCTGCTGCTGAAACAGCTCCACGTAATTGGGGCTTCCCATCAGGCTGACGCCGGCTTTTATCCAATCATATGCAGTCAAAGCGCCAAGCGTTGTGATGCCGCCCATTGACGTGCCTGCGAGACCGATGCGGCCGCCGTCTATCAGGCCCTCTTTTTCAAAATGGTTTTTAAGTACGCCGATCTCTTCAATCTCGTTAAGGACGATATCCCAAAAATGCCCCGCCAGCTCTTCGACAGCCATTTCTTCTCCCCGTTCCCCATGGTGCAAAGCCTCCGGCAGAACGGCTCTAAAACCCTTCTCCGCAAGCAGATAAGCAATATGAAGGTTGTGTTCCTTCGCGCTTGTAAAACCATGTATAAAGATCACGAGAGGAACAGCGCGGTGCCTGTTCTCTTCCTTTACAATATGTAAAAACGGAATACCGGAAACGGTTTGATTCTCAATTTGTATCACAATGTGCCCCTCCTTAGGATAACCATAATCATAAGTGTAACATGTAGACAATAAAGATGGTAAAAAGCTACACTGTAAGTAAGGCAAAACAAGCAAAATCTAAGGTTAAAGGAGCTTTTCATGGAGACAAAACCCTATTTAATCGCATTAGATTTAGATGGAACATTATTAAAGGATGATAAAACCATATCTGAAAACACCCTTCATACGATACAGCGCCTAAAAGATGACGGGCATTATGTCTGCATCTCAACAGGCCGTCCGCATCGTTCAAGTTCCATGTACTACCAGCAGATGGAGCTGACAACGCCAATTGTCAATTTTAACGGAGCATTTGTCCATCATCCGCAAGACGACAGCTGGGGACGGTATCATACGTCACTGCCGCTTGATGTTGTCAAACAGCTCGTGGATATCAGCGAGAGCTACAACGTACATAACGTGCTTGCTGAAGTGATTGACGACGTATACTTTCATTACCATGATGAGCACCTGATAGATGCCTTTAACATGAACACAACAAATGTAACGGTCGGAGACTTGAGGGAAAAACTTGGTGAAGATGTGACGTCTGTACTCATACATGCAAAAGAAGAGGATGTGCCGGCAATACGCTCATATTTATCGGATGTGCATGCCGAGGTAATCGACCATAGAAGATGGGCCGCACCGTGGCATGTCATTGAAATTATCAAAAGCGGCATGAATAAAGCGGTCGGCCTGCAGAAAATCAGCGATTATTACGGCGTGCCGAGGGAGCGGATCATTGCTTTCGGGGATGAGGATAACGATTTGGAAATGCTTGAATTTGCAGGCTGCGGCGTTGCAATGGGAAATGGAATTGACGCGGTCAAGCAGATTGCCAACCGAACAACGGCTACAAATGAAGAGGACGGCGTTGCAAGGTTTTTGAAAGAATATTTCTCACTTTAAAGAAGGTCCTTATTAATTTTTCCCACTCATAAACCTTACTTTGCCCCACCATACTATTGAAGACGACTCATCTCGTCAAAGTATGGAAGGGGGCAGTCTCAAAATGGGTAAACGAAGCAAATCCAGAAGGTTTATTCAGCAGGGTAAAGACTCCATCGGGCTACACGCCGCAAGATTTCCATATCGGTCTACTTTAGAAGAAGCTCACCAGCATGCCGCGGCACGAGACTCGGCCGAAAGCCAGGTTGAATATTAAATGAGAAATGAACTGTTTCAGCAGGCAAAATCATTTGTTCAACAGGCGGTCATGGTGACAAACGGCTTTGAGGAAGGCGATCAGGAGCAAGCGATTCTGAGAGCCAAAAATGCTGTATCTTCTGCGTATGCCAATTCGACAGATGCGGAACGTCAACAGCTGCATCAATTTCAAAATCAGCTGGACAAACTCCAATAAAAAAAGGCTATGGCGACTCGCCATAGCCTCTTATTTGACTTCAAACTGCTGAACAGCCTGAACCTGCTTGAGATTTTCCGCCCTGCCCTTAAATGTCACCTTTACCTCATAGGTTCCGGGCTCCGGGACTTCCTTCCACACATCAGAGAAATCATATGTTTCTCCAGATTCAAGCGTCAGGTTTTGAAAAGCCTGCGTAAACATTTTGTCTTTCGAATAACGGTATCTTTCTTTGTGCTCAGAATCATACACGACAAGTTCAAATTTTTGTCCTGTGCTGAATTGAAACTCAACAGCACGTTCGCTTTGGTTCTTCAGCGACATGTTAAACTTGATTTGTTCAGGCTCCTGAATTGCGTCAATAGATAAAACAACCTCTTGATTCTCCATTCCGCCTGATACCTCCTTATCGGGTTCTGTCTGCTCATCTTTCCCGCAGCCTATCAAAAGCAGCACGGGGAGGAGCATCACAAGCAGCCGTTTCACGACTTCCACCTGCTTTCGTCAGTCTTTTCTAAAGAAACCAAAAATCCCTGTCGTTTGAACGATGTTCGTAAATGCTTTCGGATCAACTTCTTTGACGATCTTTTCTAAATCGTACAGTTCATACCTCGTGATGACGATAATCATCATTTCTTTCTGTTCGTTCGTAAAAGCTCCTTTTGCCGGAACAGTTGTGATGCCGCGCACCATTTTTCCGTAAATGGCTTCCTTGATTTCGTCCGCTTTTTTCGTCACGATCATTGCCGTGAGCTTCATGTGGCGAGTGTGAATGGCGTCGATCACCCTCGTTGTCACATACAGCGTAACCAGGGTATATAATGCTTTCTCCCAACCTTGCAATAATCCTGCCGTCAAGATGATAATCCCGTTCAGAATGAAGAAATACGTGCCGACGGGTTTATCCTTCCACTTTGCAAGCACCATGGCGACGATATCAAGCCCGCCTGTCGAAGCTCCGTATTTTAATGTTAAGCCGATACCGACTGCGGAAATGACGCCGCCGAACACCGCGTTCAGCAAAATGTCATGTGACAGGCTTGTTTCCGGCAGGATCCCCATAAACAGAGTAGTGAGTGCGACACTTAAAATGCTGTACACTGTAAACGATTTGCCGACCTTCAGCCATCCTAAAATACCGACCGGAATGTTTAAGAGGAACAAGAGCGTTCCCGTCGATATGTAAAAGGGGGCATATTGATCAACGACGCTTGATAAAAGCTGGGCAACACCTGTAAATCCGCTGGCATATACATCTGCAGGTATCAAAAATAAGTTCAGCCCGGCAGCATTTAGTAAAGCGCCGATGATGACGATGAGTAATTTTTTTGTTTGATCTAGTACCATGGCATGTTCCTCCGCTCTTTCTTCTTTATTATGTTTTCCCTTAAAACAAATATTTGAACACGATTTTGGCAAATTAATATGATATAGTTGGCTTAACTCTCATGATAACGAGCGATAACGGAAAGAAGGGAAGCAATATGACAGTTCATCTCATCGCTGACAGCGCCACTGATTTGCCTCGTTCTTATTTTGAAGAAAAAGGCATTGGCTTTATTCCGCTCAGGGTTTCTCTCGGCGATAAAGAATTCGAAGATGCAGTCACAATTCATGCGGATCAAATATTTGAAGCGATGCAAAATGGAGAAACGCCTAAGACGTCCCAAGCCTCACCGCAAACGATTAAAAATGTGTTTTTGCAATATGCCGAAACAGGTGATCCCGCTCTTTACATTGCCTTTTCCTCAGGTCTCTCCGGCACGTATCAGACAGCTGTAATGATCGCCAATGAAGTGAAGGAGGAATTCCCCGATTTCGATTTGCGGGTCATTGATTCCAAATGCGCTTCATTAGGATACGGTCTGGCTGTCCGGCATGCTGCCGATCTCTGTATCAACGGGAATACAATACAAGAAATTGAAACGTCTGTAAAGAACTTTTGCAGCCAGCTTGAACACATTTTTACCGTTGATGACTTAACATATCTCGCGAGGGGCGGCCGGATATCCAAAACGTCCGCTTTTGTCGGCGGCCTGTTGAATATTAAACCGCTGCTTCAGATGGAGGACGGCAAGCTTGTGCCTCTGGAAAAAATTCGCGGACAGAAGAAACTTTTCAAACGGATCATCGAGCTTATGAAAGAGCGCGGGGATGATTGGAGCAATCAAACCGTCGGGATCAGCTACGCCGCGAACAAAGAAAAAGCCACGGACATGAAACACCTGATTGAGGAAGCGTTCAAGCCGAAAGAAATCATTATGCATCCAATCAGTTCAGCAATCGGCTCGCATGCCGGCCCAGGTACATTGGCGATATTCTTTTTAAGAAAATGAGCAAACAAAAACAGTCAGACTCTGTGTCCTGACTGTTTTTGTTTGCTCATAGAATGCCGACAGCCTCATACGCCTTTTCGACTGAAGCTGATTGCTTCGAGCCTTCACCGTATAAATCATTGGCAGCTTCAATCGCCGCTTGCTTCATCATGCTGAAATCTGTAGATGCCGTTACATAATATGTTAAAGCCCGATAGTAAATTTGTTCACTTGCTTCACGCCCAATCCCTTCAACCTGTACATCGTGGTGCACGCCTCCTTCTGCAAGAAGATAAGCTGCTTTATTGTGAATGGACGAATTGATATGGACTCCGCCATAATCCTCTGTTCCTGTGTAGCGGTTCGAGTAATGATCTGGATTTCCCTGCTTAGATGGGTCCTCCAATGACCGCAATGAATCTCCTGCAATATCCGGAGTATAGACATCTTCGCCGATCTCCCAATCATCACGGTCAGCCATCGCGCCCATAATGTCAGAAATGGACTCATTTAATGCACCGGGTTCTCCTTGATATAAAAGACCGGCGGAATACTGTGTGACTGCGTGTGTGATTTCATGCGCGACAATGTCGAGCGATCCAGACAGCGGCTTAAATTTCGAACCGTCTCCATCCCCGTATACCATCTGGACACCGTTCCACGCAGCATTGTTCCATTGTTTGCCGACATGCACGGTAGACGTAATCCTTGCTCCGTTTTGATCAAAAGAATCACGGCCAAATGTCTTGCTGTAATAATCGTAAACGGCTTGCGCATTTGCGTGTGCGTCTACAGCCGCAGGTTCATTAAATACGGACGTGCCGCTGACTATTTCTTTGCCCGTATACCCGATCAGTTGAGACAAAAGCGTAAACAAGGTTTCGTTCAGGTTCTTCGCGTCAAACGTATTGATCCCTTTTCCCCTTGTTTCGTCAGCCAAATAAAAGCGCCCATTTTGTTCTGTGACGTCAAAGCTTTTTTCATCACCTGACACGCCGATTCCTGTACCTGCCGCTTCATGAATGGCATTAAAGGACTCAATGACCTTTCCGTTTTTGGCATCGATGAAATAATGCCAATAGCCAGGCTCAGGTTCAGATGTCGAGAGTCTGACAAGGTAGGCGAGATCATATTCACCGTCGTGTGGATAGATATATAATTCGCCTTTTGGTTCCCCATCAAGATATTCGATTTTTCCAATGGAAGCCTCGAGCTCACGCCTTGCTGCATGTATTGCTTTTTTCTCAGAAATAGACGGTGTGATGGAGACGTCCTTGATTTGCGGATGCACCTTTCCAAAGAAACTTTTCACTTGTTTGTTTTCCTTCATCGCGACCGCTTGTTCAAAGCCGTAAATCGGAATTCCTTTGTAAACCTCCGTTAATTTAAAAAACGTTTGTTTTGTCTTTGGATCCTTTATGGTTTTCGAAACGCGAAAATGGCTGTTCGCATTCCCTTTGAGCTTAAACTGTGTTTGATGCTTGTCAAGATAGGAAAATAGCGATTCTTTCTGGGTTGTGTTTTGTACCGGCTTCTGCGGTGACTTTTCGATGATGTATGAAGGGGTTTGATACGTATGGTCGTATTCGATGCTTTGATCAGCTGAGGCATGTGTTACAAAAACCATTTGGGCCGCTGTGCATAAGCCGGCCAGTAATAGAGATGTCTTGGTCAGGTTGCGCAAAACACCACATCCTTCCTATTTTGGAATCTACCATTTTTCTTCATCCTATCAAAAATACAAAAACTTGTATGTGGTGCTTCGTTCTTATTTTCCCAAAAAAGAAGGGCAGAGATATTTCGCTCTGCCCTTCTTTTTCTACTCTACTAATTTTTTATTGACATAAATAATAACCCCTGCTCCATATGCCAGTATAAGCGGAGGTATGAGCTGCTCCTGACCTTGAAATGAGATAAAACTATTCAGCAAAATGAACAAACCGGAATTCAAGAAAAAGTAGCCTGCTATTCTGGCCAGCCGATCTTTATCCCGTATACGCGCCTCGTTAAACCCAGCCAGCATCCAGGTTTGTTTTTTGATTCCGACAAAATAGGCAACCACAAAGAATAAAAGCGCGATGACAATTAATAGATAATTGATGCTGATTTCCATCTTACAGCCTCCTACAAGATTACTTGATGTTAAGAAAAAGAAAAAAAGCGGCGCAGCTTACTGCAATTAGCAGCAGGACGACAAGCGCATTGAGGAACGGGCTCAAAAGAAGCAGCACTGCTAAAAACAGCAGATAAACCGCACCGACTCGCGAAATCTTGACAATCTCCTTTTGAGAGCGCATTTTGTTTTTTCTGACACCTGCAAACATCATCAATTTTTTCCGCTTCCATACATATCCGGCGAGCACCATTAAATAAACAGCCAGCGGCAGATGTCTGAAGTCGGACGGCAGCAGCGGCAGGGCGATAATCGTGACAATGAGAAGGACCGAAATCCAGCTTTTGCCCAATAAAGACCTCCTCCTTTTCGTCTCTCCCCCATCACCCATCATCAATTCGGCAAGCTCCTTCGGATGAGAAAATTCAGATTCAACAGCTTCCTGCAGTTCCTCTTCACTAAGGCCGGCTTTGATTCTGTCTTGAACGAAAGCGGTGATATGCCCCTTTAATTCGTCGATAGCGTTTTCTCTCTCTACATCAGGCATATTCGCCAGCTCTGCATTTAGTTCCTCCATGTATCGGTCAATGATAAGCTGTCCATTCATAGCAAATCCCCCGATAAAGACAGTAAGGCTTGATGGGTTTCCAGGTATTTCTCCAGCCGTTCTTTTAACATTTCTTCTCCTTTTTGTGTCATTTTGTAATACTTTCTTTTCGGGCCGTCCAGTGAATCTTCCCAAAAAAATTCGATCCATCCCTTCTCGGTCATACGTTTCAAAATCGGATAAATCGCTCCCTCTGAAATAGCCAGAGCCGAGGTGGTTTTTAAGGATGACGTCAGCTCATAACCGTACATCGGTTTAGAACGCAGTAGGGATAGGATGGCCAGCTCGAAAATCCCTTTTCGAAATTGAACAATCCAGCGGTCATTAACTTGATTCGTTTTCATGGTTTAAATATATCGAAAAAACCACTATATATCAATCACATATAGCAGTGTAAAATGTCCTGTTTTTTCTTTTAACAAAAATGGAATTTCTCATACTTTTTAACCTTTTTATTACATAAATGTTTTTATATTATGAAAAGTGTAAAAACGATTCTTCAGGTTAAAAGGAGCAGTCGAATGCAGAAATCGATATCATTTTTTGTCATTTTTTCAATCCTTTGGGGTTCGCTATTTCTGTTTTCTATTATTGGCAGCTTGGGGACAACCCCGATTCCGCTGACAAAGGACTCCAAATTTCTCATGTCCAGCATCCTCCCTCAGGGCTGGGGCTTTTTTAGCAAAAATCCGCGTGATACTGCAATCGGCTTGTATGAAGCTGAAAATGCCAGCGCCAAGGTCAGATGGCCCAATATGAGGGCTGACAACCTATTCGGCCTGTATCGGTATGGGCGGTCACAAGGCGTTGAAATGGGCGTGATCTACAGCCAAGTCGACAAGGAACAGTGGACAGCATGTAAAGAAAAGGACCTCGGCGCATGCAAAAGCAAAGCCAAAACCGTGCAATTAAAAACACCCGCTCCCCGCCCGCTGCTTTGTGGCAGCTACTATTTGACGAAAGAGGATATTGTTCCTTGGAGCTATTCTAAATACACCCCTTCGTCTTATCAGGTAAAAAGCATAGTCAAGGTTGTGATCTCATGCTCGAAAACATAAAACAGACCATCACCAGATGGGACGAAAGAAATCCGTGGACAAATGTATACGGCCTCGCGCGAAGCATCATTGCGCTATCCAGCCTGCTGACGCTGCTCATCAATCACCCGAGCCTCATTATGAAGCCAGCCAGCGGGATCAGCAGCTATCCAGCTTGTAAAATGAACCTCAGTCTCTTTTGCCTCGGCGAAAATAACTATATGATGTTAAATCTTTTCAGATGGGTCTGCATTGCCATTCTGGTGCTTGTTGTCATTGGCTGGCGCCCCAGAATCACCGGGGTTCTGCATTGGTATGTCAGTTACAGCCTGCAGTCATCGCTGATCGTCATCGACGGAGGCGAGCAGGCAGCAGCCGTCATGACCTTTTTATTGCTTCCCATCACGCTGACCGATCCGAGAAAATGGCATTGGAGCACGAGACCTATAGAGGGCAAAAGAACACTTGGAAAAATAACAGCTTTTATTTCTTATTCTGTGATCAGAATCCAAGTGGCGGTGCTTTATTTTCACTCTACCGTCGCTAAGCTGTCTCAGCAGGAATGGGTGGACGGAACGGCCGTCTATTATTTCGCCCAGGAAAAAACCATTGGCTTCAACGGCTTTTTTCAGGCGTTAACGAAGCCAATTGTAACAAGTCCGTTCGTGGTGATTCCGACATGGGGGACGCTGCTGGTTCAAATTGTCATCTTCGCGGCGCTGTTTGCGCCGAAGAAGCATTGGAGATTGATTTTGATCATCGCTGTTTTTATGCATGAGATTTTTGCAATCATGCTAGGCCTTATCAGTTTTTCCATTATCATGGCCGGCATTTTGATATTGTATCTCACTCCTATCGATTCCACGATTCAATTTACATATATTCGCAGACTGTTGTGGAATAAAAAACACAAGAAGGGAGAGGTTTCAGTTTGAAGAAGGCGTTTCTAGTATTTTTGTCGGTTGTATTGGTGACGACTGTGTTTTTGGTGAAGCAGCAAGAAAGTGTGGCACAGGCAAAGCAGCTTGAGTATTCAGGTGAGGAAATTTTTAAAGGCTTTGTGTTTGCCCAAGGGGAAGTTGGCAAACAGCTTCCAGAGGTCTTTAATAAAGCGATGACAGACAAACTCAACACAAAACAGGCAAAGGCTTTTGCCAATCAGGTTGTCGCTGATATTAAAAAAGAGGATGCTGACTTTTTTGATAACCTGAAGAAAGCTGTTTACAGCAAAGATGCATTGAAAGTGGATGAACTGCTGAAAAAAGCAGGTCAAATCGTTGAAGAAAAAGTAGAAGCTGCAAAGGAAATCGCCGCTTCTAAGGATGATACATCCAGAGTTCAGGCCGAGCTTGTCAACACTGTTGATACCGCTAACTATTTCTATTATGTTTCTTATGTTGCTGCAGCAGGTGCCCTGATTCTGATCATTCTCGCCATTGATATTACGCCGATTGCGATTTCAGACAATGTGGATCGCGAAATGGCAATCAGAACGCTGGTTGATGAATTAAACTAGACATAAAAAAACGGCTCGCTCCGCAGTCTGCTGCAGGCGAGCCGTTTTCATGCTATTTTTTCTCGTATGTCCATCCATTTTCCTGATACACTTTTCCGTTTTTCATCAAATGGCCCAGCGCGCGTTTAAAGGCGGCTTTGCTCATATTAAAACGTTCTCTGATATCGTCAGGCTGGCTTTTGTCACTGTACGGCATGGCACCGTTTCTCATTCTCATATACGTTAGAATGCACTCAGCATCAACCGACATTGCATCCTGTTTTCTCGGAAGCAGCGACAAGTTGACTGAACCGTCTTCTTTCACTTGAATCACCCGGCCTGTGACTCTTGAACCGAGTCTTGGCTCCTCTTTTCTTTCTGACGGGTGAATAAAACAGCGGATACCGTCATCCGTGATCACGAATGAACCCGATGCGATCAGCCTGTACACCGTACCTGTCAGCTCTTTATTCATCAGATCTTCTGAAGCGTCGGTAAACAGTTCGCTGATGATATCTTCCGGCGCTGGTTTCGCAAACATGCGCCCCCGGTTCGTCACCTTCAGCATACAGTAAAGTTTGTCCCCTTTTTGCGGCCAGACATCTTCGTACGGCGGCAAATGCTCAGTTGCGACTAGTGCGTCCTTCGATAAACCGACATCAACGAAAACGCCCATATCTTCCACTTTATCCACCACTTCAACCCAGCCATATTCATCCGCGCTGATGACCGGAATTTTCATCGTGGCCGCAAGCCTTTCCTGCTGGTCGACGTATATAAAGACTTCTACTTCGTCTCTGTCCTCGATATCCTCAGTCATTTCACTGTTATGTAAGAGAATCGTATCTTCCCCATCGGTTAAAAAGTAACCGAAGTCGGTTTGGTGATCTATACTCAAGGTTAATTGCTGCCCTGGTCTCATGCTATCGTCCTTCCTGTTCCGCTTATTCTCTGCGGATTTTGTTAACATTTTTTCCAATCATCACAAATTGATTCTTTGTTCTGTTGGAAGTTTCTCTTTATTCTACTATAATCAACACATAAGTTAAATGTTATGGAGGTTTTCATATGGCAAAAGAAAGCTCATTTGATATTGTATCCAAGGTGGAATTGCCTGAAGTGCAAAACGCAATCCAAATCGCACTGAAGGAAATCAGTACCCGGTACGACTTTAAAGGCAGCAAAAGCGACATTTCTTTAGATAAAGAGGAGCTGGTCCTCGTTTCTGATGACGACTTCAAATTAAGCCAGCTGAAAGATGTGCTGGTCAGCAAATTGATTAAACGAAACGTTCCGACAAAAAACATTGATTACGGCAAGGTTGAAAACGCGTCAGGCGGAACGGTACGCCAGCGTGCAAAGCTTGTTCAAGGCATCGACAAGGACAACGCAAAAAAAATCAATACAATCATCAAAAACTCCGGACTGAAAGTAAAGTCTCAGGTGCAGGATGATCAAGTGCGTGTCACCGGAAAAAACAAAGATGACCTGCAGCAGATTATCTCAGCTGTGCGGGGAGCAGATTTACCAGTTGACGTTCAATTTATAAATTTCAGATAAATTTTCTGATTCCTATTGATTATTGTCTTTATTTTCGGTAAATTTGGAGAAAGGGAAAAACGCCAGGTATCTTTTGGCACTTCCTGACACGAAAATTTCATATCCGTTCTTATCAAGAGAAGCAGAGGGACTGGCCCGACGAAGCTTCAGCAACCGGTGTAATGGCGATCAGCCATGACCAAGGTGCTAAATCCAGCAAGCTCGAACAGCTTGGAAGATAAGAAGAGACAAAATCACTGACAAAGTCTTCTTCTTAAGAGGACTTTTTTTATTTCTCTTTTTTCCTTGCTGATGTGAATAAAGGAGGCAGACAATGGGACTTTTAGAAGATTTGCAAAGACAGGTGTTAATCGGTGACGGCGCCATGGGGACGCTCCTCTACTCCTATGGCATTGACAGGTGTTTTGAGGAGCTCAATATTTCAAAGCCGGAGGAAATTCAGCGCATACATAAAGCGTACGTTGAAGCGGGAGCCAACATTATTCAAACGAATACGTACGGGGCCAACTATATTAAATTATCCAGACACGGGCTTGAGGATGACATCAAAAAAATGAATCAGGAGGCCGTAAAGATCGCGCGGGCTTCAGCAGGCGATGCATACGTGCTTGGAACGATGGGCGGCATACGCACATTTAATAAAAACGCGTACAGTCTTGACGAAATTAAGCGCAGCTTCCGCGAGCAGCTTTACCTGCTGCTGCATGAAGAGCCGGATGGCTTGCTGTTAGAAACGTATTATGATTTGGAAGAAGCCCGTGAAGTGCTGAAAATCGCGCGCAAAGAGACTGATCTTCCGATTATGCTCAATGTCTCCATGCACGAGCAAGGCGTATTGCAGGACGGAACGCCGCTTTCTGACGCATTGCGCTCGATTGCGGATCTCGGAGCTGATATTGTCGGCATTAACTGCCGCCTCGGCCCTTATCACATGATTGAAGCGCTCAGCGAAGTGCCGATTTTTGATGACGTATTCTTATCCGTTTATCCGAACAGCAGCCTTCCTTCGCTTGAAGAGGGACGGCTCGTCTATGAAACAGACGACACGTATTTTCAAAACAGCGCGTCAGAATTCCGTAAGCAAGGTGCGCGGATTATCGGCGGCTGCTGCGGCACAACGCCGAATCACATCAGGGCGATGGCGGAAGCGGTTGGCGGGCTGGCTCCGATTACGGAAAAAGAAGTCAAAACCCGGGCAAAAGAATTCATTTCTGTTCATCACGAGCGAACCGAGCCCGGCCTGGATGAGATCGCGGCGAAAAAACGCTCTATTATCGTAGAACTGGACCCGCCGAAAAAACTAAGCTTTGACAAATTTCTATCGGCGGCTGCTGAATTAAAAGAAGCGGGAATCGATGCCCTGACACTCGCCGACAATTCTCTGGCGACCCCGCGGATCAGCAATGTTGCCTGCGGCGCTCTTGTCAAGCAGCAGCTCGATATGCGTTCCCTTGTCCATATTACGTGCCGTGACCGTAACATTATCGGCTTACAGTCACATTTAATGGGCCTTGATACGTTAGGGCTGAATGACGTGCTTGCGATTACAGGCGACCCTTCTAAAATCGGGGATTTTCCTGGTGCGACGTCTGTATATGATTTAACATCTTTTGATTTAATCAGGCTGATCAAACAATTCAATGAAGGTCTGTCTCTGTCTGGAAAACCGCTCGGCAAGAAAACAAATTTCTCAGTTGCCGCTGCATTTAATCCTAACGTCCGCCATCTGGATAAAGCGGTAAAACGGCTTGAGAAAAAAATAGATTGCGGCGCAGATTATTTTGTTTCTCAGCCTGTCTATTCCGAGCAGCAGCTTGTCGATATCCATAACGAAACAAAACATCTGAAGACGCCGATCTATATCGGCATCATGCCGCTGACAAGCAGCCGGAATGCCGAATTCATCCATAACGAAATTCCCGGCATTAAGCTGTCTGATACGATTCGAGAAAAAATGGCCCATGCCGGTGAAGATAAAGAAAAGCAAAAGGCGGAAGGCCTTGCGATTGCCCGCTCCCTGCTGGATACGGCATGCGAGCTGTTTAACGGCATCTACTTGATAACGCCTTTCCTCAGATCTGACTTAACCGCTGAGCTTACTTCATATATTCAGCAAAAAGATGAGCAGCGCCAAAATATCTTTTTGCATTAATCCCTTAAAAGACTGTCTGATCCAATCGGGCGGTCTTTTTCAACGGGATTCGTGTTACGATATAGAAAAACAGTCATGAGGAGGAACATTATGCTCGAAGTCAAAACCATTTCCGCGGAAGATACGTATGAAATCCGGCACCGCATTCTGCGTCCCCATCAATCCATTGAACAATGCAAATATGAAGAGGATCATGCAAAAGGCTCCTTTCATCTCGGCGCGTTTTTTGAAGGAAAGCTGATCAGCATCGCTTCTTTTTCCCCGCAAATTCAGCCATTAATAACAGAATCCCCAGCATATCGGCTGAGAGGCATGGCAACGCTTGAAGGATATCGCGATCAAAAAGGCGGGAGCACGCTGGTCAAACACGCGGAAGAGAAACTGGCGGAGAACGGCGTTCAGGCAGTCTGGTGCAATGCCAGAAGCCATGTGAAAGGCTACTATTCAAAACTTGGCTGGGAAGAACTCGGCGAACCGTTTGAGATTCCCGGCATAGGCACACATATCATCATGTATAAAAAACTCGAAACAAGCAGGTGATCTGTATGAGGGTAATCGATAAGCTAATTAAGCTTCATGAAGAACATACCCCTAGTCTATTGCGGCTTTGCAGGCAAGCCGGGTGGCCGGATTACGGCGAACAAGAGCTGGCACTGCTTGTCCAGCAAGGACGCTTTTTCGGCTATCAAAATGTCAGCGGTGATATTATTTCCTGCATCGGCTTGTTTTTGTTTGGCAGTCTTGCTTCTATCGGCCTCGTTATCGTTGACAAGGAATATCAACGGCTCGGTCTCGGCCGGCGTATGGTAAACGCCTGTATCACCCAAACGGATGAAAACACCGCCATCAGGCTTTGCGCCACAAAAGAAGGTTTGCCGCTTTATGAAAAAGCAGGTTTTCATACGGCTGGTTCAGTGCGAAAGTACAGCTGTCACAGTTTTCAACCTTATACAAAAAAGCTTGATGCTGAACTGACATCCTTTAGAGAACAAGACTTTCACGACTTAACCGCGGCGGATCTGGCTGCCTTTGGCGGAGATCGATCAAACCTTTTGCAGCAGCTTATTTCTGCTTCATGCGAATGTATCATCGCCCGAAATCAGGACGGACAGCTAATTGGCTACGGACTTTCTGTACAGACACCGGCCAATTTGAAATTCGGCCCCATCATCGCTCCATCCCCAGATGTTGCAGCACAGATAATTAACAGGCTGGCGGCCGGCAAACAAGGGCCGATGCGAATTGATATACCGAGTGAACACACGTCTCTGCATGACAGCCTGATAGAAATGGGATTTCTTAAAGATGATGAACCTCCGCTTTTGTTCTATCAGAAAAAAGCGCCTATTCAAAATGGACACTTATATGCTTTGATTTCCCAGGCTCTCGGTTAACCCTCTTTTTTCCCGAACAGGTATCTTCTGTTCGGTTTTTTGCTGTCTGATCGCTGAATAAACGAAGCCATCAGGGACATTCTAAGCAGAAGAAAAGGAGTGTGCTTTGAGATGGAATCATCAAAACAAAATAACGGAATGACGATTGTAGCAATCGGTTCAATCCCTTTAATATTAACCCTAGGAAACTCGATGCTTATTCCGATTTTGCCAAAAATGAAATCTGAACTTCATTTATCACAATTTCAAGTCAGTCTCGTGATCACAGTATTTTCCTTGATTGCAGCATTTGCGATTCCGATTGTCGGTTATCTCGCAGACCGATTCTCAAGGAAAGTCATCATTATTCCCTGCTTAATTTTGTATGGTGCCGGCGGTTTGTTAGCCGGGTTTGCGGCAGGTTTTTTTGACAATGCATACCCTTGGGTCATGGCAGGACGAGCGTTACAGGGAATCGGGGCAGCCGGAACCGGCCCAATTGCCATGGCACTGACGGGAGATCTGTTTAAAGGCGCCCAGGAGAGCAAGGTGCTCGGCCTTGTTGAAGCTTCAAACGGCATGGGGAAAGTGCTATCGCCGATCATTGGCTCGCTGATCGCCCTGCTCGTCTGGTATGGCGCGTTTTTTGCCTTTCCTGTGTTTTGTATCATTTCGATCGTACTGACTTGGATTTTTATTAAAGAAAAGAAAAAGGAAAAAGAACCGCCACCAATCGGAAAATATGCAAAAGGGCTGTTAAGTGTCTTTAAACATGAAGGCAGATGGCTGTTTACCGCTTATTTAGCCGGTGCGACCTGTTTGTTTACTTTATTCGGCATCCTGTTTTATCTCTCAGATGTTCTTGAAAAAACATACGACACCGACGGCGTGAAAAAAGGCTTGATTTTAGCGATCCCGCTTTTGGTTATGTGTGTGACGTCCTATACAACAGGAAGCAAAATCGGGCAAAAGCAATCGTTAATGAAAAAGCTGATCGTACTTGGATTGGCGTTCATGACCGTATCCTACGCGGCACTGTCATTCATTGAAAATCTTGTCCTTTTTATCAGTGTTCTTGTACTGAGCAGTATAGGCTCAGGTCTTGTCCTTCCTTGTGTGAACAGTTTTATTACCGGGGCTGTCGGCAAAGAAAGACGGGGATTTGTCACCTCGCTGTACGGCTCTGTACGTTTCTTAGGGGTAGCGATCGGTCCTCCGATTTTCGGCCGCCTGATGCAATGGTCTAGACCCGGCATGTTTTTAAGCATCGCGGGATTGACTCTCGTTGTCGGGTTTCTTGTGATGATGCTCATCCATGTGAAGCAAAACAATGAAGAAACAAAAGAAAAAGAAGACCCTAAAATGGCTGGAAATCGGCTACAGCCCGCTGAGGAAAGGTAGCACCCAGTGTGAAAATTGTACGGATTGAAACCTTTCCGCTATTTCACCGATTAGAAAAGCCATACGGAGATGCCAATGGGTTTAAACGATATCGGACTTATTATCTCATCAGGATTATCACCGAAAGCGGGATAGACGGCTGGGGAGAATGCGTTGATTGGCTCCCTGCTCTCCATGTCGGTTTTACGAAACGGATCATCCCGTTTCTATTAGGAAAACAGGCTGGCAGCCGCCTGTCATTAGTGCGCACGATTCAAAAATGGCACCAGCGGGCGGCCTCCGCTGTAAGCATGGCGCTGACAGAGATTGCAGCCAAAGCTGCGGATTGTTCGGTATGCGAATTATGGGGCGGGCGATACAGAGAGGAGATTCCTGTGTACGCGTCTTTTCAATCGTACTCAGACTCCCCGCAATGGATCAGCCGCTCAGTCTCCAATGTTGAAGCCCAGTTGAAAAAAGGGTTTGAGCAAATCAAAGTCAAAATTGGCGGGACTTCATTCAAGGAGGATGTCCGGCACATCAATGCATTGCAGCATACAGCAGGCAGCTCCATTACGATGATTCTGGACGCAAACCAAAGCTACGATGCCGCTGCGGCTTTTAAATGGGAGCGCTATTTCTCCGAATGGACGAACATTGGCTGGCTTGAAGAGCCTTTGCCCTTTGATCAGCCGCAGGATTACGCTATGCTTCGAAGCCGTTTGTCTGTTCCTGTTGCCGGCGGAGAAAACATGAAAGGCCCGGCGCAATATGTGCCTCTCCTTTCACAGCGCTGTTTGGATATCATTCAGCCCGATGTCATGCATGTCAACGGAATTGATGAGTTTCGGGACTGCCTCCAGCTCGCGCGTTATTTTGGCGTCAGAGCATCCGCCCATGCATATGACGGATCGCTCTCACGGCTCTATGCTTTATTTGCACAAGCCTGTCTGCCCCCATGGTCTAAAATGAAGAACGATCACATTGAACCGATCGAGTGGGACGTCATGGAGAATCCTTTTACAGATCTCGTCAGCCTGCAGCCTTCAAAAGGAATGGTCCATATCCCGAAAGGAAAAGGCATTGGAACAGAGATCAATAAGGAGATCGTCAATCGCTACAAGTGGGATGGCTCAGCATATTAAGCTGGGCCATTTCTTTATTTTGAGACATAAATCATGGACAGCCTCATAAAATGAAAACAGCGGACAAGTCTTTTCATAAAGGAGCAAATGACTTAATGGCTGAACTGCTGATGAAAGCAAAACTTACGTTTATGATTGTCGTAGGCGGCGTACTACAAGGACTCGGCATGTCCTTGTTTTTATTTCCGCATGATATTCCGACAGGCGGTGCAGCAGGTATTGCGGTGCTATTGCATTATCTGTTTCAAATCCCCCACGGATTTTCAGTGTGGGCTGTGAATGTATCAATGCTTTTTACCGCTTTAAAATGGCTGGAGATGAGAACATTCACCGGCACCCTCGCTTCTATCACCGTCACCTCTGTCTCGGTATTGATCTTTGATGCGGTTTTTCCGGATATCACATCTAATCTGTGGCTTGATCTGGCAAGCGGCGCAGTGTTATTGGGACTCGGCATCGGACTTTTATACAAATATAAAATTTCGAACGGAGGATTCGGAGCCCTTGCTCTGATGATTTCTATCTACCGCGGCGGGAATCCTGGTACGATCCTGCTCATCATGAATTGCATCATTTTTATGGTCACCGCGTCTATTATTGACTGGGGCATTGTCATTCAAGCCCTGATATGCCAAGTGATATCGACAAGAGTCATCGACTTCATCTACAACATCCGTCTGACCTCACTTCCCTATCTCACGCCTATGTACCGCCATAAAAAATAATAGGCAGAGGCTCTCTTCACGACGAGAGCCCCGCAGCCGCTGTTTTACAGAAAAAAGGTATCGGATCTTAGCCCTAAACGCAGCGTCTCCAAAGCGATGGCATCATGAAATGGAATATTGGCCAGATTCACATTCGGCCCGATTTTTTGAATAAAACCTTGCTGAAGCGTTTTGTTAGGCGCTTCAAAAATCAGCCTGTTGATATCAATATCCGAGGAAATGATGTCGTCAACAATTTGAAACCTGACATCGCCGCTGCTGGAACAGATCCCTCCCGTTCCGCTTTCTCTGGCTTCTGTAATCACTTTTTCCGCGCCCGCTTCCATATCCTCAACGATATATTCAAGCCATTCCTCAGAGCTTTGCCGGCTTGCTAATTCCGCATCCTTGCTGCCCACCTCACTGAGGACAAGAAATTCATCAGAAAAATCGGCAATGTAAGCCGCTTTCTCTTTATTTGTCATCGGGAGCGTACCGTTTGAAATCTCAATATATTCACAGCCGAAATAGGTGCAGTACCGATGAAATTCATTCACTTTTTTCTGGCTTACGTACTTCTCAAACAGTGTGCCGCCAAAGAAAAATGTAATGTCATGTTCTTTCAGTGTGCTGATTTTTTCTTCAAGATCTTTCGTAAGTAATGATGTGCCCCAGCCGAATTTCACAAAATCAATATAGTCGGACGCTCCAGATATGACATCTTTGAAAAATTGCAAGGGATAGCCGTTATCAATTAAAATGGACTGCCCGGTTTCTCTCGGCTTGTTTGTTCTCACTGGCAATTCTAGTGAAAAATCATTCATATTATGACCCTCTCTATCGTTGGAACTTCTCCATCTTGTTTCACTTTCATCACAAAATCGCCCGTCAGTTCTTTTGTACAGTAAACGATGTCTTCCGAATCAAATAATGGCTGGCGGCTGTCAAAAAACTTCTCCGCAACAGAAGAGCGTTTTATTCTTTCAATCGCCTCCGCAGCCATTATCGCATTTGTCCCTTCAATGATGCCTTTGATATACTCCGCACATGCCATATCGTCATCACCGGATGGATGGGAAGCCACAATGTTTATGACACAATCGTTTGCGGCGAGCTTTTTCACATGCTGTGCCGTTGTTTTGGCATTGGAAAATCCAGTTACGAACAGATGCTTTGCGTTCAGCGCCCCCAATGCTGCTGTGACGCCGTTTGTTGTTTTCTGGATCAGGCGCTTATCCGCCATATCCTGTCCCGCCATGCGTTTTGGAGAATTATCTAAATCAAATCCGCTGATACCGACCCCCTTTTCCTCTCCCGTCAATACATAATCCGGATAGGTGTCTTTCAGCGCAAAGGCTTCATCAGCTGTCCGGACCAACAAAATCTCTTTCGCCCCGCCGATAAACGCATAATGGGCGACCGTAAAGGCTCTGATGACATCAATGACGATGTTAATATCAGCCGGGGCAAGCGAATGATGATGCCCCTGATAAATGGCAATCGGCATACTACCTCTCCTTGGGCATAAAACCATTTTGCTAAAAAGCATATTCAGCCGGGCTCTTAATGGTTCCGCACCTCATTTTAGGCGGGCGCAGCCCCTAAAAACCCTGAACCTTTATGCAAAAAATGAATAGTCTGCCTATAACTCGATCAATAGATAAAAAAAGCAGATGCAAACGGGGGGAAAACATTGAACGAAACCATCACATATGACACATGGAACGACATGCTGTCCAAACGGATAACGGATCAATTGATCGATGAGCTCGATGTGTTGAAATGGGCTTACCGAATGTACGGAGAAAAGATTGTGTACGCCTGCAGCTTTGGCGCAGAAGGAATGGTGCTTCTCGACTTAATATCAAAAATCAACAAAAATGCACACATCATCTTTTTGGATACCGGGCTTCATTTTCAGGAAACATATGAGCTGATCGAGACCGTCAAAGAACGATATCCGGGATTTGCAATCCAGATGCTCGAACCCGAGCTGAGCTTAACAGAACAGGGGACGAAGTACGGCGGAGAGCTGTGGAAGCATAACCCGAACCTCTGCTGCCAATTGCGGAAAATCGAACCGCTCAAAAAGCACCTGTCCGGCATGACAGCTTGGATTTCAGGACTGCGCCGGGATCAGTCACCAACGAGAAAGCATATTCAATACGTAAACCTGGACCAGAAGTTTGAGCTCATCAAAATTTGCCCGCTCATCCACTGGACATGGGATGACGTTTGGACGTACATCCGCCTGCACAATTTGCCTTATAACAAACTGCACGATCAACATTACCCGAGCATAGGCTGTGAAATGTGTACATTGCCTTCCCCGGACCCGAACGATGAGAGGGCTGGAAGATGGGCCGGACGGGAGAAAACAGAATGCGGCCTGCATCAAGAATAGCGGACGGCAGGTTCTGGCTATGAGAGTCGAAATGATGTTGAGGCGCTGATGTCAAACTTTCATTAACTGCAGCAAAGAAAACAAGGAAACGTATAAATGGAGGTTGAACACGTTGAATGGAAACGAACCCCACGGAGGGGTATTAATCAACCGCTGTGATCACGCATGCCATTTTGAAGGGTGCACGTGCCAAGCTGAGCTGGATCAGCTTGCACTGAGCGACCTGGAGCTTATTGCGATCGGCGGCTACAGCCCGTTAACAGGTTTTTTGGGAGAAAAAGATTATCATCGTGTTGTGAAGGAAATGAGGCTGGCAAACGGCTTGCCGTGGAGCCTGCCGATTACGCTGCCTGTCGGAGAAAAAACAGCAAAACAGCTGTCTGCCGGAGATCACGTCAAGCTTGTGAAAGACGGTGTTACCTACGGCATGATCACAGTCACCGATATATACCAGCCTGATAAAACACAAGAAGCACTGTCTGTTTTTAAAACAAACGATCCTGCCCACCCAGGCGTAAAAAAATTGCTGGCGCGCCCGGATTACTATATCGGAGGGCCTATCACGGTCAGCCGCCTGCCTGACAAATCTTTCGAACAGTTTTATGCAACGCCCGCAGAAACAAGAGCGGCCTTTCAAAAGCTCGGCTGGAAAACGATTGTCGGCTTTCAAACCAGGAACCCTGTTCACAGAGCGCATGAATACATTCAAAAAACAGCGTTAGAAACGGTCGACGGTCTGCTGCTTCACCCGCTTGTCGGAGAAACAAAGTCAGACGATATCCCAAGCGATATCAGAATGGAGAGCTATCAGGCTTTGCTTAATCACTATTATCCAAAGGATCGTGTCATGTTATCGGTTTTCCCTGCCGCCATGCGTTATGCAGGTCCGCGGGAAGCGATTTTCCATGCGCTCGTCCGAAAAAATTACGGTTGCACCCATTTTATTGTAGGCCGTGATCACGCGGGTGTCGGCAGCTACTATGGAACATACGACGCCCAAAATATTTTTCAATCATTCACAGAGGAAGAGCTGGGCATCAAGCCGCTGTTTTTTGAGCACAGCTTTTATTGCCGAAAATGCGGAAACATGGGCACCTCCAAAACATGTCCGCACAGCCCGAGAGACCACATCCACTTATCAGGCACAAAAGTGAGAGAGCTTCTCCGCCAAGGCAAAAAGCCGCCTAAAGAATTCAGCCGGCCTGAGGTCGCAGCCGTGCTGATCAAGGGACTTCACCAACAGCCTGTTGCCATCAAGCAAAACAGCGGGGAATTGCAATGACACACAATCCGAACATCATTTGGCATCCCGCTGCCATCTCAAAGTCTGACAGACAGTCCTTAAACGGACACAAAAGCTGCGTCCTTTGGTTTACAGGTTTGTCCGGCTCCGGAAAATCGGTGCTGGCCAATGCTGTCGATGAAAAGCTTTACCGCAAGGGCATTCAGAGCTACGTGCTTGACGGTGATAATATCCGCCACGGCTTAAACAAAGACCTTGGATTTCAGACTGGTGACAGGATTGAAAACATCCGCCGGATCGGAGAAGTGGCGAAGCTGTTTGTCGACAGCGGGCAAATGATTTTAACGGCTTTTATTTCTCCATTCAGAGAGGATCGGGACATGGTTAGAGCACTCTTTCCTAAAGGTGAGTTCTTCGAAATTTATGTGAAGTGCCCGCTGCATGTTTGTGAACAGCGCGATCCAAAAGGGCTTTATAAAAAAGCGCGAAACGGAGAGATCAAACATTTCACCGGGATCGATTCTCCGTATGAAGCGCCGCTTTCACCCGATTTCATCATTGAGTCAGACCAGACCTCTATTTCCGATGGAGCTGATCTCATCATTAACGCACTGCAAAACAGAGGAATTATATAAAAAACCCGATCAATGTCGGGTTTTTTCTTATGAGTTGGAGAACTGCGCAATCAAACTGTTGATCTTCTCTTTTTCCTCATAAAATCCTCCGTGCCCGCTGTTTGCAAACGGAACCAATTCCGACTGTTTGATACCGCGCTTCAATTCTTTCGCAAAATCAAACGGCGCAATTTTATCCTTTCTCCCGTGCAGGATCAGCGTCGGCACCTTGATTGCAGCAAGTTCCTTTCTGAGATCTTCGTCTCTTAATGCGATGCCTGAGTGGATCGTCCCGTAGGAGGAAGCCTCCAGCATCAGATTGAGAAACCACTGCCTAAGCTCTGGAGACACTTTTTTCTCAAAAAACTGTTCCCCTAAATCAGCCAGTGTTTTGGGCCGATCAGCTTTGAACAATTCAATCATATCGTCAATATCCTGCTTCCTCATCCCATACGGATAACCCGGGCGTTTTGTAAACGCGGGGGCCGCTGCAGACAGTAAAATCAGCTTATCAACATCGGCTCCTTCATGCCTTGCCATATAACGGATTGCAATGGCGCCGCCCATTGAAAAACCGGCAAGAATCGCATTCTCAAGCTGCAGCGTATAAATGACTGCTTTCACATCATCGGCCATCGTGTCATAATCGTAGCCTTCCCAAGGGCGGTCAGATTGCCCATATCCCCGCAAATCAACGCCGATAAAACGAAATCCCCTTTTCGGAAGCTCATTCATTTGATATTCAAACATCTTATGATTCAACGGCCACCCGTGCAAAAAGATGATCGGCCTTCCATGTCCGATATCCTCTACAAACAGTGTCACATGCTCCTCGGTTTTGACGTAATGCCCCATTACGCATTCCTCCTGTTCCCTTTGGCTTTTTCGGCCTGTAAACGCCTTGACGTATAGGAAGCTTTCCATTTATGCTTACAAAACAAGCGGGCTGCTGTACCAAGAAAAGGCTCTTCACGATTTACTATATGTATCAATTTCCTTAACGATCTATTAAATTGAACCCGGAAGCCTCTGTTTTCCGGGCAGCAAAGGATGTCATCACATGAATAAAATCGCAATTCAAAAACCGAACATACCGGAAAACCTGCAAACCGCAGATTTTCATGATGCCGTGACGCAGGATGATGTAATCAGCATGCATTTGTTTGAAGATTGTACCATCTGCGGCGAAGATATCGAAAGACTCTGTGTAGAAAAAACGGTATTCAGAAATGTCGTCTTTATCGATGTGTCTTTTCGGCATATTGAACTGACCGATGTGATCTTTGAAAAATGTGATTTATCAAACGCCGATTTCAGCGGGGCTGTCATTCACAGAACTTCAGTTAAGCAGTCAAAAATGGTTGGAATGAATGTGGCGGAAGCAACGCTGCGGAATGTTTCATTCGAGGAATGCCACGGACATTTCAGCTCATTTTCGTACTCAAATATGAAACAAGTTCGATTTGATCACTGTGCTCTTATGCAAAGTGAATGCAGCAATACGGTGCTCCATCAGACACACTTTGACAGGTGCGAATTGGAAGGCGCCAGCTTTACCGGCACGTCCCTTCAAAACATGGACATCAGCACGTGCCGTTTTGAACAGCTTCATGTCTCCCTCGACAAATTGAAAGGCTGCAAAATCGCACCTGAGCACGCGATTGCCTTCGCCAGGGCACTGGGAGCTGTCATCGTATAACCAAAGCCTAGGACATCATCAGGCGGCGTGCTGTTTCAGCTGCCGCTTTAATGCCAGTTTCCAAATCTCCAAGAGATGCATAGGAATATGACAGCCTGATGCTGTTTCGGTCTTCACCGTCATAAATGTAGCCGGGATTCACAAGCACCTGCCGTTTCAGCAATCCATAAAAGAAACGGCTGACAGGCAGGTTTTTGTGAAATGTCACCCAAATATAAAAGCCGCCTGCGGGAATCCGCCACGTGGCAATGTCCCCGGCATACCGCTCGAGAAAATGAACGGCGGCGTCTCTCCTTTCTTTAAGCTTCCTGCGTACCCAAGTCAGATGCTCTTCATAATATCCCTGTGACAGCCACTCGGCAGCCGCCCACTGGGACAGGCCGCTTGATCCGTAGTCTGTCTGCATTTTAATGTCCGCCAGCCTTTCAATAACCGGCTCCGGACCGGCAAGCCAGCCGATTCGCAGACCGGGGCTAACCGTTTTTGAAAACGTGCCCAGATACAGAATATTGCCCTCATGATCCATTGCTTTCAACGGCTGCGGCGGTTTTTCTTCAAACCATAAATCACCGTACGCATCATCCTCAATGATGGGCAGCTGCTCTTTTTTTGACAGGCTGATGATCTCTTTCCTTCGCTGCTCTGACATGACTGTGCCTGTCGGATTATGAAACGACGGAATCGTGTAAAGCAGCTGTCCGCCATATTGTTTTCGATAAGAAGAAACAAGCCCCGCTTTGACCCCTTCACCATCCATCGGCAAGCCGCGAAGCCGCATCCCCGCTGATTGAAATACATGCAAGGATTGAAGGTAGGACGGCTTCTCCGTCAAAATGACAGAATCTCGTTTTAAAAGTCCAATTGAGATGAGCTGAAGTGCCTGAAGTGCACCGGACACAATTAAAATTGCAGACGGTGACACATGGATATTATTTCCTTTTAAATGGTCGGCCACTGCCTCCCGCAGCAGACGGTTTCCTTTCGGCTGCTCATATCCTAAAGACAGGGCGCCCGGATTGATTTGCTGAAACATCCGGCTCATTGTGTCAGCAGGCAGCAGATCCGGTGATAGTTCTCCTGTTCCTAATCTGATGATATCCGCTCTTGGTTCGTTCTGATTAATAGCTTGGATGATGGAAGAATTGGGGCGATGAATGCCCGAACGGACGTAATCGCTCCAATCAAGCGGAGACTCAGCCGCCAGCACGCTCCAAGTACTGTTTACAACCTTCGTACCGCCGCCTCTTCTTCCCTCTAACAAGCCTTGAGACGTGAGTTCATCTATGGCTGCTGTGACTGTGCTGCGGTTGACTTGAAACATGTCGGCCAGCGTTCTCTGTGAGGGGATTTTCGTTCCTACAGCCCACTCTCCGTGAAGAATCTTGTCTTTCATATATTGTTCGATCTGCCGATGCAGCGGAACATCCGACTTTCGGCTTGGCTGCCATTGAGACAAGGTCATGCCCCCCTTTTTTACACATTATACATTTGGCTGGTTTCTAACCCAACCAAATGGCTGGAGACTTTAGTGACAATCTCTCTTATGATTAAAAAAAATGTGAAGGGAGCTTTTTCAGCATGAATGCAATCATTCACGGAATTGTGCTCGCGTTTGGCTTAATTTTGCCGCTGGGAGTGCAGAATGTGTTTATTTTTCAGCAAGGCGCGTGGCAAAAGCATATTTGGCGGGCTCTCCCAGCTGTCATCAGTGCTTCAGTCTGCGATACCCTGTTAATCATATTAGCCGTTGCGGGCGTATCTGTCATTGTGCAGGAGCTGCCTGTGTTTGAGACAGTCATGATAGCCAGCGGATTTTTATTTTTGCTCTATATGGGCTGGGTGACTTGGAACAGCCGTCCGAACACAAGCCAAAATGAGAAACATACGTTCACACCAAAAAAGCAAGTTGCGTTTGCGGCCGCTGTTTCTCTTTTAAACCCGCATGCCATTCTGGACACGATCGGCGTCATCGGCACGAGCTCTCTTCAATATTCGGGGCTTGAGAAATGGCTCTTTATGGCCGCCTGCATCGCTGTGTCTTGGATTTGGTTTATCAGCCTTGCAATAGCGGGCCGGTTGTTTCAGACGATAGATACGAGCGGCAGGCTTATGCTGATCGTAAACAAATGCTCTGCAGCGGTAATGTGGGCAGCGGCAGGATATTTTGGGGTGTCACTCTTTTGCAATTGAAGGAGAAACAAATGAAAAAAACGAATTTCTTAGAAAAGGAGGCATGCTGATGACTAATGCAAAACAGTTTTATGACTATCATTCTTGGGCAAACAAGAAAATATTTAACCATATCGAAAACCTGCCGGAGGAAACTGCCTATCAAGAAGTAAAGAGCGTATTTCCTTCTGTCAGCGACGTGCTGCTTCATATGTGCAGGGCTGACTACATTTGGCTGAATGTTCTTTCGGGAGTGGCCTACCAAGAGATTATAGACAGCGCAGGCAAATTAGAGTCCGCGCAAGGTAATATGGCAGCGATTAAACAGCACGCTGCCGAGCTGGAGTCACAGTATCATGATTTCTTCAGCCGCCAGACGGACTTAGAACAGACCTTCACAATGCAGCATCCGAAACTAGGTACACTGGAATCAACCTATGCAGACACCATCCTGCATGTCGTCAATCACGGGACTTACCATAGAGGGAACGTAACCGCCATGCTGAGACAGCTGGGCCATTCAGGCATACCTACTGATTATATGTACTATTTATATGAGTTATATGAGAAAAGAGAAAGCAAGGGCTAAAATGTCCTTGCTTTTTTTTGCGGAAAGCCTCAAATGCAACATATTAGCTTTTACATACCTGTATAAGCGCGCTTCACATCTAGCTGTACCGGCCTGCCGCTTCGAAAGGAATTGGTTGCGGCGATGCCCACTTCTAAATTGATCGTCGCATCAATATCAGTCACAATCGGTGTTTTTCCATTCCGGACACACTCGGCGAAATGCTGAAGCTCCAAGCAGTAGGCTTCATGAAAACGAGTTTGAAAGTCTGGAATGATATCAAAACTGCTCCCTTTAGCCGATAGGATGGTCACATGTTGATGTCTCAATGTCCCTATGAAAATACTGCCCTCTGTCCCGATCACCTCCGCCCGGATGTCATGTCCGTATGGAGAGGTTCTGCTTGCCTCGACGTCCCCCGCTGCGCCGGAGTCAAATTCAATATACGTCAGCGCCTGATCCACATCGCCGTACTGCTCCATAAACGGATTGTTCAGAATCCTGCCGTGCCCTGAAACAGAAGTGATTTCCGACCCTATCAAATAACGGGCAATATCATAGTCATGAATGGAGCAGTCAATAAAAATCCCACCGCTGTGTTTGATAAACTCTGCGGGTGGCGCGCCTTGATCGCGCGTAAAGCCTTTATAATAGATAGGTTTGCCGATTTCACCTGCGTCAATCCGCCGCTTGGCATCTGCGTATGCAGGATCGAATCGTCTCATAAAGCCTACTTGGCAAATGACACCTGTCTCCTGCACTTTTTCAGAAACTGCTCTAGATTCCTCAAGGCTTAATGTCAGCGGTTTTTCAACGAAGATCTGTTTGCCGTTCTCGGCTGCTTTGATGATCATTTCACCATGTGTGCTTGTCGGCGTTACGATAATGACAGCATCAATGCCAGGATCTTCTAACACTTCATACGGGTCCTCTGACCATTTTTCAATACCGAGTTCTCTGGCAACCTGCTCCGCTCTCCCTTTTAACGGATCACCGACACTAACCAGCTTTGCCCCCGGCACACTGGTGACGAGATTTTTCGCATGATAATAACCGAGCCTTCCTAATCCCAATACTGCACATCTTACTTGATGTTCCACGTCCCATCCTCTCCTTTTTCTCATTTCAGGATCGCTTTAAGAAAGCGCTTTCTCTTAACAGCTAAAAAACAGCGGTTCTATCCGCTCTACCATTTTGCGCAAGCGCTTTCTCAAAAGATGGTTTTATTTTACACTGCCTTTGGTTTACACGCAATATGTTTTTTTGGCTTCAACTGTCATAATGAAAAAACCCGCTCATTAGCGGGCTCATGTGTTGAGCGGTGATGTAGAATGTCTGACTACAAGTTCAGGCGGGAGCACTATTTTTTGTTTCGCCTTTCGTTTTCCCTCTATTGCTTCTGCCAGCAGTTCGATGACGCTCCTCCCCATCTCTTTTATCGGCTGGGCTACGGTTGTCAGGGGCGGAGCCGCCATTTCTGCGAGTATCGTATTATCAAAACCAATGATAGAAAGATCATCCGGCACTTTTATGCCTCTTATTCTCGCAGCTTGTATGGCGGCACAGGCCAATACGTCGTTGAAGGCAAAAATAGCAGTCGGAGCGTTCCTGTCGAGCAATTTTCCCGCTTCTTCCTTGCCGCTTTCCAAGGAAAACCGCGTCTGGATGATAAGTGATTCATCAATGGGCACGCCCGCTTCCTCCATCGCCTGACGGAAGCCTTTGATTCTATTTTTTTCGCCTGTCGTTGACCCGTCTCCGATAATGCAGGCGATGTTCGTGTGGCCGAGTGACAGAAGATGCTTGGCAGCCACATATCCGCCACGAACGTCATCTATCACAACAATATCCATCGGAAGAAGCGGCTTATCCTGAGAAATCATGGCAATCGGAATTTGTTCACTGGCGATTTCCTCCAAAGCAGACATACTGTCATGGCTTTCAATCCCTGTTGCAAAAATAATGCCATCCACCTTTTTCTGCTTCAGCACAGAAAAATACTTTGTTTCTTTTTTCGGATCGTAATCGGTGCTGCAAATCAAGATTTGAAAACCGAGTTCATCCGCTCTTTCCTCAATGCTTTTAGCCAGTTCGCCGTAAAACGGATTTGAAATATCAGGCGCCACAAGAGCGATCATATTCGTTCGTTTTCCCGTTAACGCCGCGGCGTGGACATTGGGCGTGTATGCCATTTCATTCATGACATTCATGACCTTCTGCCGTGTTTTGCCGCTGATTCTCCCCGTATTGTTAATCACACGCGACACAGTTGTGATCGAGACACCCGCCGCCTTTGCCACATCGTAAATTGTTGTTTTCATGTTCATCCCTCGTCTGGTTATTGAACTTTCCGGCTGACAATTTTCCGGTATTCAATTGGTGAAATGCCTTCTATCTGCTTAAAGAGTTTTGAAAAGTATGTCGGATCTTCCATTCCGACCGTTTCCGCAATAACGCCCATTTTATCATTTGTAGAGGATAAAAGACGCTTCGCTTCCGTCATTCTCACCCGGTTCGTGTATTGTGCCGGAGTTACGCCGAGCACCTGCTGCATGCAGCGGCTCACATAATCCTGATGATAGTGAAGGGCGAGCGACAGATCCTTGATTGTCGTCTTTTCCTTATAGTGCTCCTGTAAGTACCGGGCCGCCTCCCAGGCAACCCGCTCTTTCGCAGACGGTATTTGGAACGCTTCTTTTTGAAGATGCAGCATCAGTTCCTCAAATAAGAT
Source organism: Bacillus sp. 9.4 (assembly GCF_055486415.1). Taxonomy (NCBI): domain Bacteria; kingdom Bacillati; phylum Bacillota; class Bacilli; order Caryophanales; family Bacillaceae; genus Bacillus; species Bacillus sp. 9.4. Next base: position 825,752 of record NZ_JBVFMU010000002.1, read on the forward strand.
TTGCTTTCTGAGCGGCAAATCAGAGTTTTCCGCGGAGTAATCGATCAGCTTTTCAAACTGCTGCGCCATAAACTGCGGGCGCTGCACCTTGCCTTTTCTCGGCAAGGCCAATCCGTAGCGGGCCGGCTCTTCGAAGCTCCCTTTTTCCTGCTGAAGCTCAGACCAGTTGCTGCCTCCCTTTGCCGTAAATTCATATCGATGTTCATCGAAGTGAAGCCAATAGTAGGAGGTTGCTTCATCACTGCCCTTCGTCCCGTAGTGTTCAAGACCGGGAGAAAGCAAGATGTACTCGCCGCCTTCAACAGAAAACGATGTTTCATTTTCCGTTATATATAACGTTCCCTGTTTGACATATATCAGATCAAACACGGAGAATACACGTTTCACATGGGTTTCTCCTTTCTTAAAAACCCCTTCCCCAGCTGCGATAAATACCGGAAAAGGCGGGACTGTAAACAGGATGCGAGGCATTTGAATCATCCTCCTTTTTAAGTCGGATTTTTACAAGAAGTATCGTTTCTATCCCTTTTTATTATAAGGAAATGGAGGTACACTTTAAAACGTTGATTTTATTTACGAAAGGGGTTAGACACTATGAAACAAGCTGTCTTCAAATCAACTGCTTTGAAAAAACCCGCTGACAAAACGTTCTCATTATTTTCGCTTACTTGGCCGATCTTCATTGAGGTCTCATTATATATGTTTATGGGTAATGCCGATACACTGATGCTCAGCCAATACTCGGATAACAGCGTGGCAGCAGTCGGCGTCAGCAACCAGATTTTAAATTTAATTATCGTGATGTTCAGCTTTATCGCAACAGGAACGACCGTTATCATTTCGCAATTTCTAGGCTCACGGCAAAAGAAAGAAGCCATGGAAGTCGCTTATGTGTCAATCGGCGCCAACTTCTTCATCAGCCTGGCCATCAGCGCCGTCGTCTTTTTCACGGCTGTCCCTCTGCTTCATATGATGGGATTATCAAACGCACTGATGCCTGATGCGAAAGTCTTTTTACAAGTTGTCGGAGGTCTGTCCTTTATTCAGGCTTTAATCATGACATTCAGCGCGATCTTAAAAAGCTACGGCTACACAAAAGATACAATGTTTGTCACTATCGGCATGAACATTTTAAACATTGCCGGAAACTTTGTTGTGATTTTTGGTTTGTTCGGCTTTCCTGTTCTCGGCGTTGCCGGTGTGGCCATGTCCACATCTATCGCCCGCGTCATCGGATTAATCGCGATGATTGTGATTGTCAACAAACGCATTCAGCTGAAGATGTCGCTGAAAAAAGTCTTTCATATGCATAAAGAGCATTTGCGCAAGCTGCTGAAAATCGGCATTCCTTCTGCGGGAGAGCAGCTTTCATACAACCTTTCGCAAATGATTGTCACGTATTTTATCGCCATCATGGGCGCGCAGGCGTTGACAACAAAAGTGTATACGCAAAATATTACGATGTTTATTTTGCTGTTCGGCACTGCGATCAGCCAGGGTACACAAATCTTAATCGGCCGTTATATCGGCGGCAAACAATTTGATGCCGCTTATGAGCGCTGCATGAAGAGCTTATATTGGGCACTCGGAATTGCTGCGGCTACATCTGTTTTGATGACGATCTTTTCAAAAGACCTGATCGGACTCTTCACACAAAGCCCTGACATTATAGCAACTGCAAGCCTATTGATTGCCATGACCATTATCCTTGAACCAGGCCGCTCGTTTAATGTCATTATCATTAACTCTCTGCGGGCCGCGGGGGATGCGAAATTCCCGGTTTACATGGCAATGATTTCAATGTGGGGCATTGGTCTCCCGCTTGCTTATCTTTTCGGCATCCACCTCGGTTTCGGTCTTGCCGGCATTTGGATTTCTTTTATCGCGGATGAATGGGTCCGGGGAATCTTAATGTACAGAAGATGGCGCTCACGTATCTGGATTCAAAAAGGTATGGCGTAACACCCGGCTCAATCAAGGCCGGGTTTTTTAGATATCAGAGAGAATCTGCTTCACTTCGGTCTCTGTGAGAGCGAAGTGATGTTGAAATACATCGTGCTGCTTCACCCGGATTTTTTCTAAAACAGCCCGGTGCAAAAGAAGAACGGCTTTCACCGGTTTTTGAGAATACTGCGGAAATAGCGGCAAGGCATCCTGACACTCTTCAAGGTAGGCTTCTGCTTCAAAAGCGATATACTCCCACGTCATTGTGAACGCCTTATTCACGACGCCCTTTTGAAGGTCGTCCTCTGTATATCCAAATTGCTGCATCACTTCCCGAGGGATACGGCTTTTTTGCTGTTGGCCAGTGCCGATATCTCTCAGAATCCGAATCAGCTGAATCGCTAAACCGAGAGAACCGGCTGCATGTGTCAGCTGTTTCTGATGCCGGCGCGCCATAATCGGGAGAAGCATCAATCCGGCTGCCCCGCCTGTCTGGTATGCGTGCATGAGCAATTCATCAAGGTTTCCAAACGGTTTATCTTCCGCTTTCTGTGCGGCAATGAACTCACGGAATGGCTCGCTGTCCAGTGTAAATGTCTGGTAGGCATGGCCGAAAGCCTTCCACAAAAAATGATTCCCGTTATACGTACCGGAAAAAACATCTTCCGCCTCAGCTTTAATGGCAGATAACGCCTTCTCATCCGCATTGGCTGCCGTATGGCAAAACGCCATAACCGCCCAAGCTGCCTGCCTTTGCTTCAGCGGAAGAAACGAAAATGCTTTGTAACAGGCTGGTTCGCGGGCGCTGACGATCTGGCCGCATTGCTGATAGGCTTCTTTTATCTCTTTCATTTCTTTTCACTCCTATGTATCACTGCTTCTTCAAGTCTATTATGTTTTCTCGCAATTGTATATGAAGAAAAAGCCGATTCCTTTGAGCAGAATCGGCTTTTTCTTTATCCTTCATCAATATCAATGCGATACGCTTCAAACCATGTATGAATTTGAGCAAGATGGGCGATCAGCTGAGGCCCCTTCATGAGCTGCCCGAACCACGGCACCTTGAAGGAGGAGCCTTCCGTTTCTAAAAGCTGATCTAATTGTTTTCTGTCCAGCAAGGTATGGAGCACGGAGTCCTTTTGGCTTCTGATCGTTTTCAGCCATTCGCTGACGCCTTTTGTATATTCCGGATGGTGTGTTTTCGGATACGGGCTTTTTTTGCGATACAGAATGTCATCAGGCAAAATGCCCTCAAGCGCTTTGCGTAAAATGCCTTTTTCCCGATTATCATGCATTTTCATTTCCCACGGAATATTCCAAACATATTCCACAAGCCGGTGATCGGCGAACGGCACCCGCACTTCCAGGCTCGCCCCCATGCTCATGCGATCCTTCCGATCCAAAAGGTTCGTCATAAACCAAAGCATATTTAAATAGAACAGCTGTCTTCTTGCTTTATCCACACCCGTTTCTCCGTCTAATAATGGCGTTTCTGCCAAGGTTTCTTCATATTTGGCATTTACGTATTCTTTCAGATTCAATTTTTTCTGCCATGAGTCAGAAAGCAGCTTGATCCGCTCCTCCGTTGATCTCATCCATGGAAAGCCAGACTCAACATCTGCCGTATGGAACCACGGGTACCCGCCGAAAATCTCATCCGCGCACTCTCCCGATAGGCTGACGACAAAGTCCTTTTTGATTTCCCGGCAAAACCACAGCAGGGATGAGTCGACATCCGCCATTCCCGGCAAGTCTTTGACCAGTACAGCTTCCTCCAAATGATCAACGAGATCTTTTTGGCTGATGACGCATTTGTGGTGCGTTGTGCCGAAAGCCTCTGTCATTTTTTCAATCCATGGTCCGTCATCATTCGGCTGAAAAGCGCTTGCTTGAAAAAATTTATCGTTCTCTTCGTAATCAATCGAATAAGTATGAAGCGGTGCTTTTCCTTCCTTTTCAAAATGGCCCGCCGCAATCGCTGTAATTGCGCTTGAGTCCAGACCGCCTGATAGGAATGTGCAAACCGGCACATCCGACACAAGCTGCCGCGTCACCGCGTCCTGAAATAACGATCTGACATTGGCAACCGTGTCATCAAAACTGTCCGTATGTTTTTCGCTTTCAACATTCCAATAACGCCAAATATTAAGTCCGTCTTTGGAAAATGTCAGCGCGTGAGCCGGGCGGATTTCTTTTATGCCTTTAAATATGCCAGTGCCCGGGGTTCTGGACGGTCCAAGACCGAAAATTTCAGAAAGTCCCGTTCTGTCCACTCGCGCTTTTATATCAGGGTGCGCGAGGATTGCTTTGATTTCCGAACCGAAGAGAAATGAAGAGCCTTCCTTCGTGTAAAAAAACGGCTTTACGCCGAGACGGTCTCTCGCGGCAAACAGCAAATTTCGCTTTTCATCCCACACAGCGAAAGCGAATATGCCATTGAGATGGTCGACACAGTCTTCCTGCCATTCGATGTAGCTGTGCAGAAGCACCTCGGTATCTGACGTACGCTCGAATTGATGGCCCCGCGCCCGCAATTCTTTGCGCAAATCTTCCGTGTTATAAAGCTCGCCATTGTAAATAATGGTGTACGTATCCCCTTTATAGGTACACGCCATCGGCTGGCGTCCGCCTTCAATATCAACAACCGCAAGTCTTTTATGTCCGAATAAAACATGGTGCTCCCCCCAAACGTTTGAATCATCAGGCCCTCGTTTGGAAAGAGTGTCTGTCATTCTGTCCATCGTTTGTTTTTCCTGGACGAGCTGCTTTTTAAAATCGACCCAACCCGTAATTCCACACATGTGACATCAGCTCCAATCCCGTTTCTTTCGTAACAATTTCGTTTCTTTCAGCACCTTAGTAAGTTTATGCATCTATAGGCAGATAGTTGATTTGTCCATAAAAGAGTTGTATGGGACAGGCTTGAATTGGAAAGAAAAGAGAGGAATGAAGAAAAAGGAGACAGCATGGATGAAACGGAAACAATTGATATATACAGGGGAACGAAAATGGGAATACGGCACCATCCTCATCGAAGACGGCATCTGTTTAATCGAAAACGGAGAAGGCGATATACTGCTGGCGGACAGTCTCCAACACAGCCCAATCTGGATCCATCATAAAGGAAAGTGGGAGCAAGCCGGCTTTCAGGACAAGTTGGTTTTGGCATGCGGTGCAGAAAACATCTCCCTTTCCGGCGGAGAACGCATCCGCTATGAGAAATCAGTCAAGCGGCCGCTCATGGCGCTTTTGGATTCTCTTGACGACGAAACCTTTATCGCGTTTCTGCAGCACTTGCACAGCTTCGGCTTATCGGTATTCGATTGCGTCTTTTCTTATAATAAAGGAGTCTTTTCGAATTCTTCGGCGGAGCAGGGTGTGTCCTTTTATCACTTTTCAAATGACACCGCCCAATGCGCGATGCAGCATCACTACAGCAGCGAAGGGACAGGAGACCGTTTTGAATGGACGGCTTCAAACGGAAAGCGATCCATTATGTATTCAGCAGTCCAACGGGGGGGCAAATAAAAAAGCGGTGCATCGAGCACCGCTTTTTGGTTACTTTTCAACAACAACTTTTGCTTCCTTGCTTTCTTTTTTATCTGTATCCGCAGCCGTGACGTACAGCACCGTTCCGGCTTTTTGTTTTTTGATTTTCACCGAAAACGTTCCTTTTGCGTCAGCTTTGGCAGAAGCAATGACCTTCTTTGATTTGTTTTTCACTCTGATCATCGCTTTGCTGTTTGCCTTCCCTTTTACTGCCGTATCCTTCGTTTTCACCGCGTTTACTTTCGGTGTGCCGGAAGGTTTTCCTTTGACGACAACAACTTTATACGATGTTTTCGCATCGCCTTTTGTTGCTTTCACATACAGTACTTGATCCTGTTTTTGAGTCGCGATATTAACCTTGAACGCATTGTCTTTTCCGGCTTTGGCGCTGCCGAGTTTCTTTTTGCCGTTCATCACCTCGATAAGTGTGCCTTCCTTCGCGTTCCCTCTGACAGCTGTTTGAGTGCTTTCCAGCTTGTTGACCTTAAGCTGTAAATCAGCTGCGCTGACAGCCTTCATGACATTCAGCCGCCCGTAGCCTGAATGCCAGTCTACACCAGGTGTCTTCGGAATTTCAATCGGATCGCCATAATCGTCATACAACTCTTCTTCTCCGCCATCGACACTTTCAAAGGAAATATCATCTGCCGTCTTTTTCAACATATCCTCAACTTCTGTTCTTTTCAGCTTAGGATTTTGAGCAAACAGCAATCCTGCAGCAGCGGCAGCATACGGCGTCGCCATAGACGTTCCGCTCATGTACGTGACATTTCCGTTCGGCACTAAACTCGGGATATCCGACCCTGGAGCAGAGATGTCCAGACCTTTTCCATAGTTAGAGAAATCAGCGGTCATATCCATGCGGTTCGTTGCGCCGACTGACATCACATATTTAGAAGATGCAGGATAAGATAAGGCATTTTCTCCATCATTCCCGCTGGCTGCGGCAATCAACACATTTTTGTCAGCCGCGTACTTCAAAGCAAATTCAAGCACGCGGCTGTAGCCTCCGCCTAAACTTAAATTAATCACCTTTGCTCCTTTGTCAGCAGCATATTTGATGCCGAGAGCAATTTGTTCAGTATCTCCGGAACCTGCGGAATCAAGCACTTTTACAGGGATGATTTTTGCTTTGGCATTCAATCCAGTCATTGAATAGCCGTTATCGCTTTGGGCCGCAATAATGCCTGCGACATGCGTCCCATGCCCCTGATCATCCATTGCATCGTTATTTCGTCCGACAAAATTGTGTCCGAGATCTGTTCTTACTTTTCCTTTTAAATCAGCAAGCGTGCTGTCTACGCCTGTGTCTACTACTGCAATGAGTGTATCGTTAAGCTTGCGTTTGGACAGCAATGTGTTGGCAGGCTCATATTTCATATCCGCATTTTTGACACCGCCGTTTTCACCGTTGTTTTTAAGCGGCCATTGATAAGGGTACTGAATATCGTTTGCCAGGCTTTTGTATTCCTGCACGGGTTCCGCAAACTCTACATTGGACATCTTGGATAGTGTCGCAGCAGCGCTTTTGACCCTTTTGGCGCTTGCCGTATATGCGCCGTTCTGTTTCTCATCTTTCGGAAGTTCAAATGAATACAGATTGTCAAACAATTTCTTTGCCTTTTTCACATTAGATATGTCTTTTTTCGATTGCGCGCTTGCAGAAAAGCCCTTCATTTCATTATGTACGGATGAGAGGCTTTTATTGTCCTTCACCTTGAAAATAACCTTTGTTGTCTGAATTTCACTTTTTGCTGCAATATTGTTTTCTGTTAAAATGGCTCCGGCTGTTTTGCCTTGCAGCTGCTTCATATTTAGTCGGTCCGCTTGTTTCTTTATCTCCTCTTTAAGGAATGACGGGACTGATTGTAAAGCTTTATCATATAGCCGGTTGATTGCTTTTTGATCCTTTTCAGTGACCTTATACGAAGATGATGCTCCGTTTTCTGACACATCGTCAAATAACGGCTTTAATGTCACAAGATCCTGATAGATTTCATTTCTTGCTGTTTTATTGAGTGCGAGCTTTGCAACGATAAACGGTGCTGCTTTGTAATAAAGGCTTGTCAGTTCTTTGCCTTCTGCTGTTTGGCTCAGCTGCTCATCACGAATCGCTCTCAACTTATCTAGGATGCCTTTTCCTGATTTCTTCTGATCGACACTCATTTCAACCGGACAAGCTTCTTCCTCTTCTAAATCTGACGGCTGTTTTTTGGTGCCTTTATACCCAATCGTATACTTGGCTTCTGCAGCTGCTTCTGCCGTTCCGCCGTCCTCTGGCTCTTCTTCTCCGAGGTATTCAACTTTTACATAGTAAGGGCCGCTCCACGCGTATGGAAAAATGACTTCGCTTTTTCCATCCTCCGCTGTGAAAGAACGGTACATCTCAAACGTTTCATCTTTAAGCGCTTTTTCCCTACTTGGATATACAGATACATTCAGTACTGAATCACTCTTTACGGTCAGTGCCATATGTGAGTGTTTCTGAATATCCGTTGCTCCCGGGGTCACTTTGTACCATTTCACCTGTTCCGGCTCCTTCATGGCGCCTGTCTGCTCTTTGCCGTTTTCCAGAGCAGCCGCCTGATCGATCGCGCCGGCCGCTGCAGCTTTGGTTCCCGGAGAAAAAAGGCTGAAAATCAGTGCAAAAATAAGCACTGCCGCCACAAACGAGCTGAATTTTCTGCGTTTCATGTTATCCCTCCTGCAAAATAATGAATCTCCTTGAAGGTATCATAATTTCATAGGACGAGATACCGCTTACAGGTAATTTTAAGGTTATTTTAAATGATTTGGAATATAAGGGGATAGATATAAAAAAACCCAACTCTATCAAAGAGCCGGGTTCATAGGTTTTTCTATTAAAACAACTGAAAACCAATTGGCAAATGCAGACCGAGCAGCACTGTCAGCAAAAGGACAATGACGAAGCCGATCCACAGGCCTCCTGTTGATTTTTCTTTTTTCTTGCGGATGAGGAGCATTTCCATCAGGCCGATGGTGATAATGCCCAGAATCATTTTGCCGGCGTATTCTCCGTTCCAGTTGGCGAAACGGACAAACAGCTCAGCTCCTGTCAAAATAATAAGGATATAGAATAACCGCAGAATCATATGAGTGATTTTTGCGCCCTTTGCACTTCCTGACGAATACAGCGAGTAGCTGACGAAAAGCAGAATCAGCGCTACCACCCATGTCGTAATATGTAGGTGTGTCATATATGTTCCCCCTATCAGATAAATTACCCCACTTATAGTACCATGAACTTGTCCTCTGCCACAAAGATGATTATCAGAAAAAACGGGCGGGTCCGGGTCCGCCCTCCAGTTTTATTCAGCCAATTTGGTTTGACAGCGTTCCGATCGGGTCAATTGTAATATCAATTTTGTCACCTGACCGCAAGAATTTTGGAGGCGTAAACCCCTTACCGACACCAGACGGGGTACCGGTGGCAATGATGTCGCCCGCTTCAAGCGTCATCCCCTTTGAGAGGGTTTCAATTAATTCCGGAATGGAAAAGATCATATCGCTTGTTGAACCGGATTGGCGCAGCTCGCCGTTGACTCTTGTTTCAACCTTGAGGCGCTCTGGCTCCTGAATCGATGATTTATGTACAAGCACGGGCCCCATCGGACATGTCGTATCCAAGCTTTTTCCAATAAAAAACTGCTTATGCCTTTTTTGCAGATCACGCGCCGTGATATCATTCACAATCGTATATCCGAAAACATGGTCATATGCATCTTCTTTTGAAATGCGGGTCCCGCTTTTTCCGATCACGACAGCAAGTTCTCCCTCATAATCAAGCTGAGAGGTAACCTCTTCATGGCTCTTTACGATATCACCATGCCCCGTAACCGTTACCGGCGATTTTGTAAATACCATCGGATGCTCCGGAATATCAGCCTCGCTTCCCATTTCAATCGCGTGATCCCGGTAGTTTTTGCCGATGCAGATGATATTTTTTGATGGCTTCGGAATGGGTGCATGGAGCTTCACCTCAGATAATGAATACATAAATGATCCCAGCTCATCATTCGGTTTCTTTGCCCACTCGGCCAGCTGCCTTGCATGCGCAACGAATTTATCCCCTTCTGCGATACATTCAATCAGCGATCCCGGAATCGTCTCAAGTTCAAACAGTTTTTTTTCAGCCTTTTGCAAATCCATAATTTTCTCATCGTCAATGATCAGGCCGACAAACATTCGGTTGTAAAGTTCCCCTGTCGCAAATTTCATGTTATTCCTCCATCATCTTTTAAATCAGAATGCTCCTTCATGTATTCTCTGTCGAATGCTGAAATCCCTTTTTCTCAATTCCGTTTTCATTTCGTTTCAGGACGGGCTTGCTCTACATATCATACAAATGTCGTTTTGAGAAGGAGGAAAGAATATGGAGCGCGTGCATTTATTTTTTCATCGGGAGCAGCTGAAAAGGAAAGGTACTGCCAAGGGGCTTTTCGTAACAGATCGATCTGTTTCTCCCATTCTTCTCACACAGCGTGACAGAGCGGAAAAGGCATCCTACGAAATCAGCTGGGAAAAGTCTCTGCTTGGTGAAAGGACACTTTTTTTGAATGCAGAACAGGATGATCCGTCCCTGATGCGGCGCAGACTCGCCTATTGTTTTTTTGACCAGATCGGCGTACCTGCTCCCGCTGCCTCGTACAGCTTTCTGACCATCAATGGCCAGCCTGAAGGCATTTATTTGAACATCAAGAACCATCAGCCAGCCAGTAAAACGAGTTACGGAGTGAAGACGGCCGATCCAAGGGTTCCGTTTTCCCTTTTTAACAATGATTCCTCGGCATTCTTACATGAATTTTTCAAACTGATCCGCACAGCCGGAGATGACGAATTGGCTGAAAGGATTAAATTGTATCTGGATGTCAAGCTGTTTTTTTTGTGGCTGATCGGCAACGCCTGCACCAATCAAGGCTTTTACTACACATTTTGTTTAAACGAATCCGGCCGGCTTTACGTTTCCCCGATAGAGACAAGATCGCTTGCCGTACAAGAATGGTATGACGAAGACCCGCTTCTGACAAAAGGAAAGACGCTTTCGTCAAGGCTTCTATCCATTCCCGCCTTCCGGTCGCAATATCACACATTAATGAAAAACGTGCTGAAGCGGTCGTTTACTATTGAACGATTATCTCCTCTCATCAACGAATGGCACCTTGACATTTGTCAAAGTGCTGCTGATGATCCTTTTATCAAAAAAAGCCCCTTTCAGATCGAAAAGGAGCAGACAAACATACTTAGAGAAATTGAGGAACGGCAGGACTTTTTGCAAGCACACTTAGCAAGACTTTAGTCCTTTCTCCATTAAAAAAGGCCGCAGCAAAAATTGTCGCTTTTTTAGTCAAATTGACGAAAGGCAACCTTTTGAGCCAAAATAGGTTATACTAACGATATCCTGTATTTATATCAAAATAAAATCTAGAATTGGAGATAGCGTAATGAACAGTAAAATTGAAGAAATGAGGATCACACTAATTGAAACCGCACAAAAATATGGCATGAATTCAAAAGAAACGATTCAATGCAGCCAAGAGCTGGATATCCTGCTGAATACCCGGATTAAAGAAGAAATGATTTTTGGGAGATATCTTGAAAACTCCCGTATGTAAATCATTTTCTATAACAATTAGAATACACCACATGTAACTCCGCTTTTTGCTCAGCACTTCTGGGATATACCTCAGGGCGAGAATGTGCCCGCCCAAAAATCGAATACCGCAGCACGACATACTCCAAAAAGCATTCTACACGCAAAAACACCAAAGAAATAAACAAAAATCACCATAGGCGGATAGCGGCATCCTTCGCCGCATTTCCGCTCAATTTATACCCAACATCCTCTTTTGCCATGTTTAAACATAACGGCCCGAAAAAATAAAACGCTTTCATCAAGAGCCGATATGTCCCCTTTAAATTTCTCTCACACATATGTGCGTTTGTCATAAGCTATCGTGAATAGCCCAATTGAAATCAGAATTGTCATTTCACTTTACCTGTCTTTTTTTAATTTTTCAACAAAGGATGTGCTCGTATGCCGGCCATTGTCGGAGCGTTTAAAATTAATGCGATTGGTACGAGCGGAGTCGTTCACATCGGGGACTGCATTACGATTTCTCCTCAGGCTCAGGTCAGAACGTTTGCCGGTGCTGGCAGCTTTAATACCGGCGACAGCCTCAAGGTGATGAATTATCAAAACGCGACGAATGTGTATGACAATGATGCGGTTGATCAGCCGATCGTGGCCAATGCGTAAAAGGAGTGAGGCTCATGAACTTTTATATTAATCAAACCATTCAAATCAACTATCTCCGGCTGGAATCAATCAGCAACTCCTCCATTCTGCAAATCGGGAGCGCCGGATCAATCAAGTCACTGTCAAATTTGTATAATACAGGGAGTTATGTAGAACCGGCACCAGAAGTTTCTGGCTCAGGGCAACCGCTCCAGCTGCAGGAGCCCGACACAGGTTCATTGGTCCCGCTCCAGCCTCCTGGCCGTTAATCATATGAAAGAGGTGAAGAACATGTATGATCAATCTGTTTCCTCTTACCTGCAAAACTTGAATTCCTTCGTTCAGCAGCAGGCGATTCACATTCAGCAGCTCGAACGTCAGCTGAAAGAGATTCAAACTGAAATGAATACGATGAAACAGCGGCCGGCCACTACCATTGAGCGTGTGGAGTATAAATTTGATCAGCTGAAAATCGAAAGGCTCGACGGGACTTTGAATATCGGCTTAAATCCGACTGACCCGAACAGCGTCCAAAACTTTGAAGTCAGCCAGTCGACACCGCAAATCGGGATGATGCAGCAGGAAGAGAGCGCTCAGCTCATGCAGCAGATCCGCCAGAATGTCGACATGTACTTAACTGAGGAAATCCCAGATATTTTGGAACAGCTTGAAAACCAATATGACAGCAGACTTGACGATACAAACAGACACCATGTTATTGAAGACATCAGAAAACAAATGGACAGCCGGATTCACTATTATATGTCCCATATCAAAAAAGAAGAAAATACACCGCCTGCACAATATGCAGAACATATCGCTGAGCATGTGAAGCGTGATGTCATCCGCGCTGTAGAACACTTTCTGGAGCATATTCCATCAGAAATGAAAGGAGATGAGCAAGCATGATCTTTACAGTCATCAACCGCAGCTTGGAAGTCGGGGACATCCGGATGAACGGTGTGTCCAGTTCCTCCGTTTTCCACATCGGAGACACTGAATCCATCTACCTGTCTTCTATTTTTGATACACCGCCTGAATCTCTTATCATCGGGCCGTTTGCTCCGATTGCGCCAGAATAATGCTTAAACGCATATCACGCATCAGACTAGTTAAGTTTAATTCCCTCGGGATCGCAAGTGTGTTTCAAGTTGGCGACACAAATGAAATCGATATGAGTGTAAAAGTATTTGCTGTTCAGCGTTCTCGGTCCACGTTTTACAATAATGAAGGCTCATTTAACAAAAAGGAGTACCAAATCTTTCAGCAGCAGGCAGTGAAGCCGATTCGCGAAACAGGTGTACAAAGCGCATTTTGCCACGAGGTGCCGGCTATTTATGTTCGCAGCATCAAAATTCAAGGGGTTTCCGCCTCTTCTGTTTTACATGCTGGTTCAGCTTCGCTTATCCGCGGTGATGCGAGAATCAAACATATCAGACAGATTCAGTCTCCGCGCTCACAATCGCCCGCCAAGAACATATAATAAACAGAGACTTCGATAAAGGGTGTCGTTTATGCCAGCAATTGTCGGGCCTATAGCTATCAATTCCATATCGGGCGGAGTCGTAAACTTTGGTGATTCCTTTTACCTTTCTCCGAAAAGCTCTTCAAAATCTGCGCTCGGTTCGGGAGCAGGAAACACGGGAGATTTCCTTCTATTAAATAATGCAGTCAACGCGACAAATTATATAGACCCCGATGTCAACGATCAGGATATGGTTGGAAACGGATAAAAGCAGCCGCTCTGCAAAGAGAGGGCTGCTTTTTAGTCATTTTTTCTTTTTTCGTTCATTTGATTTCTTTGTTTTGATCAGCTTCTCAGGCGGCTGTTTTCTGATCCATTTGACAAACCGGGCAAGCTCTGGATCGCTTCTGAGTTCAGCCATTCCGTTTAAACGTACAGCGAGCTCTTGATTGGTATATAAGGCATGAATCTGTTTATGGCAAGGAATACAGAGCATCGCTGTCGGCAAAAACGCTCCGCCTTCCTCTTTCGGTGTGAGATGATGCTCTGTCAGCTGGACATCGCTCCGGCCGCACAGCTCACATATTCCGGCAGTCTGCTTTGCCATATCCGCTCCTCCCTTACATCAACTCAAGTGATACCCGCGTACCGCGGCCGCTCGGTTCAGCCGGATGGACGATCAGCTTTTTCGGAAGCCGTGCACGCAGCTCCTGCACATGGCTGATGACACCGACAGCCAGATTGTCTGACTGAAGTTTTTCCAAGGCCGTGACAACCGTATCAAGCAGATCTTGATCCAGTGTGCCGAAGCCTTCATCTAAGAAAAAGAACTGAAGCGGGTATTCCCCGCGAAGCTGGATCTGCGCAGACAGCGCAAGAGCAAGTGAAAGCGAGGTGAGGAAGGTCTCTCCTCCAGACAAACTGGAAACCGGGCGTCTTACGCCTCCATTCGCGTCATCCCGCATCACGAAGCCGCCTTCTGAATCTACTTCGATGGCATAGCGCTGTCTTGTCAGCATACTGAGTCTTGCTGAGGCGTCCCTCGCAACGCTTTCAAGCTGCTCCTCAGCTAAAAATTCGACGAAGGTATTGCCTTTAAACACAGCTTGCAGCTTGTCCAGCCTGTCGATATGCGTCTGCCATTTTTTCAGTTCAGCTTCAATTTCATTAAACCGTTTATGATGGTCGCGAATGACAGCCAGTGCTTTTGCTGCCGCGCCTTTTTCCTCTATAGCAGCGCCAAATGCTTCCTCAGCTTTTTGTAATGCTGCAACGGTTTCGTTCCATTCGCTCTCTGATAATGCTCTGCCGGCAAGTATCTCTGCTACTCGTTTTAAGTTTGCAGCATTTTGCTTCAGTTTATCCATAAACTGGTCTATGCCGGTTTTCATCTTTTCAAGTTCATCAGCTGGGATGAGACTTTGTTCAACCTCCTCAGTCCGGGTAATGGAGGTGTTTTTTGTATGCTCAAGCCAAGCAGCTTTTGCTTTTTCCAATCTGCCCTTCGCCTCTTGAAGAGTGAGCTCGCTTGCAGAAGCGCGGCTTTTCGCCTGGTTGAGCTTCATTTGGGCGCTTTGCAGTTCTTCATATAAAGATTGTTCTTTTTCCTTTAACAGCTTTAGATCCTGCTGGACAGAGCGGAGTTTGATTTGAATCGAATCTCCTTTTGCATAATCTCCGAGTTCGTGCTCATAATCAGCTATCACGCTCTTTATGCGTTCAGCCGCATAATGAAGCTCCAGCTTTTCCCGCTCAAGCCGGTGTCCCGATTCCCGCAGTTTTTCCTTTTGTGCTTCATGCTCAGCAAGAAACGCGATACTCTTCTCAATTCGTTTTTCACATTCTTCTGCAGCCCGGTCCTTTTCTTCAATGGCTTGCTGCCATTTTTCTGCTTCGTCCACAGATTGATTCTGAAATGCTTCTTTAAACATGTTCAGACTGCTGTCCATTGAGGATTGAAGCTCGGTGATGATGCTTTCAATACGGTCAGCTTCTCTTTTTTCAAAACCGATTTTTTCATTAAGCTGCTCGGCCTTTTTTAAAGACTCCTGATAGGCGCCGATCATTTGTGCCATTCGTGTCTTAACAGAAAGAATGTCCTGCTTGATTCGTTTCCATTCAAATTTGGCAGTTTCAAATGCTTCATACACCGGCTGATTTTCGAAGGAAGCTGCCGCTTCAAGGTTCTGCGCTTGAATTGTCTGCAAAAACGGACACTGTTCAATAAAGCGCGCGGACTGTTCTTCAAGCGTAATTTTGGCTGAAAGAATCTCCTGGCTGAGAGCTGCAGCTTCCGTCAATAATACATCTGTCTGTTTAATGTCCTCTTCAAGATGGCTGTCGGCTTCATATGTTTCATGTACTGAGGCAGATGGATCATGATCGGTTGAACCGCATACCGGGCAAGGCTTACCGGCAGTCAGCTTTTGGGCTAACTCTTTTGTCAGCAGTGCCACCCTTGCTTTTTCACGCTGTAAGTGAAGCGTGTGTTGACTCTTTCTAGCCTCTTCCGTCATACGTGTTAATGAGCGTTCCGTTTCGCACACCAAATGGTACACAGTTTGCACTGCCTCATATGCCTGAATGATGTTGTTTTCTTCCGCTTCCGTCTTTTGAACGAGTGTATTCTTCTCTTCATTCATCTTCTGAAGCACGAGGTTCAATTCGTCACTTCGTTTTTTCTCTTTTTTGATTTGCTCCTCGGTTTGTCTGATGCGCAATGCCATTTCTGCGGCCTGCTGGCAGCTTTTTCGCTCATCGGATGTCACCTGCAGGGATTTGAGCTGCTGCTTCAATTCTGTCTGTCTGTTTTGCCCTCGTGTCAGGCGGTCTGTTACGGTCTCCAATTCATTCATGACAGATTGAAGAGCCTCTTCTTTCTGCCGGAGGTCAGCCTTTTTGCGCTCTTCCTCTTGCTTGGCCTCACTCAGTTTGATTTCGATTTCCTGCAAGCGTGAAAGCTGTTCCTGTTTGGCTAAAAGCTCAGGCTCTTTCTCGCTTTTATGCTGGCGCCACGCTTCATACTCTTCATGTTTTTGCTGAAAGAAAGCTGTCCGGTCTGCTAAATCCTTTTGGGCTAGCGTTTGTTCCTTTTCAGCTTGCTCCTCATGCTGGATCGCTTCTGCGTACCGGTCCGCATAGGGCTTAAGGGCTGCTGCTGTTTCTGCTTCCAGCAGGCGTTTTTGCATGCTGTCTATATGCGGCTGTTCTTCTGCGAGACGTTTTTCCTCTGCTTCATAAGCGGATTTTTCCTTTTGGACATTCCAAATCTCCTGATGCTCTGTAAACTGCTCCTTCGCCTGATCACGGTTCTTCCTCATCGCTTCCAGCCGGGCTTCAGCTTGTTCGAGAGCCTTTTCAGCCTGCTCAACTGCCTCTGAACTCGCCTCACCAAGACCGGACTGTTCAGCAAGCATTTCATTTTTTCTCGCATTAGCTTCCTGCGCCTGCCGTCTCAGCTTTTTCACAAGCCTGTCTCCATATTGCTCCAAATTAAATAAACGCTGAAGCATATGCCTGCGCTCTGCCCCTTTTAAAGACAGAAATTCAGCAAACTTCCCTTGGGGCAGCACCACCGCTCTCGTAAAATCGTCGATCGTCAGCCCCAAGAGCTCCTCCACTCTTTTATTCACTTCGCTGGCTTTATCAGCCAGTACGGTATGCTCATCCTTGATTTCGATGAAGCGGCAAAGTGCCGTTTTTACCTTCATTTCATCCGTTCTCTTAAACACACGCTCGACTTTGTATGAGATTTGGTGATTCGTCTGAAGCGCAAAGGTAAAGGAAACAGACAGCGTATCTTCCGCCTGGTTTAAGATACCGTGCGTATTATTCGCCGCCCGTTCCACCTTTCCGTATAAAGCAAGCGTCATTGCGTCGAGAATAGAGGATTTACCGCTTCCTGTCGGGCCGAAAATGCCGAAAACACCCGCACCGGAAAGGCCTTCAAAATCTATCGTCTGCTCCTCTCTAAAGCTGTGGAGCCCCTTAATGCTTAAGGCGATCGGCTTCATTTCACATCCTCCTCTTCAACGCCTGATGCAAGCTCTAAAAATAGCTTCACCATTTCTTCATCCGGCACCGCACCGCCAGTTTGTTTTTCATAAAATTTCTTAAAGCGGTCCTCGATTGAGACATGTTTAACCTCGATCCGTTCCCGGTCTTTGTTCTGTTCTTCAAAAACCGGCCTGATATGGATAAAGCCCGGGTGCGCCTTCCGCAGCCTGTGAATCTCTTCAAGTGACAGCTGGTCTGTGACACGGATTTCCAGGTCAATCCAAGCATTCTGATCTCTGCCTTCATCCAGCCAGCTGTACACCTCACTTAATCCATTTGCCGCTTTCCACTTCACAAGGGGCTTGCCGCTTGATAATAACACCTCTTGCCAAGTGGCCTCTTCCCCAGGCTTTGCGTCCACAATCGTCACTGATTTTGCGTAGCCCGCTTCAGAAAAGCTGTAGGCGAGCGGAGATCCTGAATAACGCGCAAGCGTCCGCGCCCGCTTGATCGTTTGCGGGCGATGCAAATGGCCGAGCGCAACGTAAGCGGCATCTGCCGGCAGGCTTTCAGCAGCCACCGTGTATGCACCGCCGACTTCAATCGGCCGCTCTGAATCGGTTTGGTTTCCGCCTGCCACATAAATATGGCTTGCGGCAATCTTCACTGCATCGTTCCGGAACCGGCTTGTCATATGCTCAAACGCCTGCCTGATTTTCACATCATAGTGATCACGGAGCAGCTTTTCATCAAACGTATCGGATAGCACTTCATTTAACCTTGCTTCAGATGGGTACGCCAGCGCTCCAACCGCCAAAAGCTCTCCTGCTGAAGGCACTTCAATATGAATCGGCTCTGTTGTCGGATAACCGATTAAATGAATGCCGTTTTCATGTGTCAGCGGTGAAGCGGCTGACAAACGGTCAGGATTATCGTGGTTTCCGGCAATGACTACGATCGGGCGCTTTCCTCTGTCGCTAAGCGCAGACAGGCTTTCATAAAACAGCTGCTCGGCTAAAGCTGGCGGGTTTACGGTGTCAAATGCATCCCCCGCCATTACAATGGCATCGATCTGCTCATCCTTTACAATCGTATTCATTTCATCCAGCACATCGGCCTGTTCACTCAGCCTGCTTCTTCCTTCAAGCGTTTTTCCAAGATGCCAGTCAGCCGTATGTAAAATCCGCAAATGCTTTCACCTCTCTTTTATATAGAAAACGAGACCCGCTCCGCCTGAAATTCCGGAGCTTATGGATCTCGCTATAATGTCAGAATGTGCCCTCCGTCAAAGAAATAAAGCGCACATCCCTTTACCTTAGTTTTTGCAATTTGCTCCACTGCCTTCGTGTACAGCTGAATTTGCGTTTCATATCGTTTCTTCAAGATCGGGGCCGCTCCTTCAAATCCATGCTGGAATTTGCCCTCAATCCGGTCCGACTTATAATCCAATAGATATAATCCGTCCTCAGTTTCATAGAGACAGTCAATGATACCCTGCACTAAAAGCGGCTCATCTGCCTCCTGTGCATCAGGATAGATCTCCTTGGCCGGAAGCGCTAAGCTGAATGGTATTTCCCTGTCCTTCCACTTTGCGCCGATCAGCTGTCCGCCGATTTCTGTATGGAAAAATTGCACGATTTCTTCTATATCAATAGCGTCTTTTTGTTCTTCAGTGAGAAGCTCTTTTTCATAAAGCCTGTGAACCGTCTGCTCAGCTTCTTCTATCGACGGCACATGTGACAGCGGGATATGCTGCATAACCGTATGCATAGCAGTCCCTTTCTCTGCCGCTGTCAGGCCTTTTTTCATCATAAAAGCGGGACGTCTGTACAGAATGCTTCCATCAGCCGGTTTTACAGGGGCCCTGCCGCTGTATTCATCCTCGTACTCTCTTTTTCTTTTGATCTCAGAAACCGATTGCTTTGTCCGAATTTGCGTCACCTCGTGATGCGGGTATGTCCAGCTCAGCTGCTCGCGGGCTTTTTCATCAAACGCAAACGAGCCGGGAACTGGTTCACCTCGGCGGATCGCTTCTAGGCGCTCGCTTTTTTCTTCCATTCTTTCTTCCAGATCATCATCAAGCAAATCATAGGAATGGATCATTTGAACGGCAAAACGAGCCGGGTGATCTGAGATGTCAGCGTGTGCTGGCACACCAGCCAAATCCTCCAAGTCTCTGTGCCTGGCAAGAGCCGGCCCGATGAAATCTAGATACGTTTTCGCCTGATAGCGGTCAAATTCTGGCAGAAGCCAATCAGTTTGGGACGCGGATGCCTGCCATTTTGCAAGCTGTTTCTGATGATCCTTACATGAGCCAATCAGAAACAGCTTTTCCTTCGCTCTCGTTAATGCAACATAGAGAACACGCAATTCCTCTGACAGCAGCTCCCTGCGCATTTTTTTCTTCATCGCAATGAGCGGAAGTGTCGGATAGCTGATGCGTAATTGCGGATGAATATACTTCGTGCCAAATCCGAGCTCCTTATCCAGCAGGTACGATTTGTTCAAATCCATCATGTTGAAATTCCGGCCGAGACCTGCTGCAAACACGACTGGAAATTCGAGCCCTTTGCTGCTGTGGATCGTCATTAAGCGGACAACATCCTCCTGCTCGCTGAGCGCTCTCGCCGTACCAAGATCATCGCCCCGTTCCTGCATGCGTTCGATAAACCGCAGGAAACGGAACAAGCCGCGAAATGCCGTTGATTCATATTGACGCGCCCTGTCATAAAGAACACGCAAATTGGCCTGGCGCTGTTTTCCGCCCGGCATCCCGCCGACATAATCCATATATTTGGTGTCGCGGTACACTTCCCAAATCAGCTCAGATACTGAGTGGTTTTTCGAAAACGCGCGCCATTTTTGCAGATGTCCGTAAAACGTATTTAGCTTTTGATAAAGCTCATCATTCCGGTCACCAGCAGCCAGGTAGTCTTTCATTGCCTCATAGTACGGCGCTTTTTTATTTTCAAGCCGGATCAAAGACAGCTCGTTTTCATCTGCTCCGACAATCGGTGAGCGCAGCACAGAGGCAAGCGGTATATCCTGATACGGATTATCAATCACCTTCAGCACAGAAAGCGCGACGGCGACTTCGACCGCTTCAAAATAGCCTGACGTTAAATTGGCGTAAACCGGTATGCCCTGTGCTCTCAGCTCCTCCATGATTTGCGGAGCCCACGGCATCGAACGGAGCAAAATCACGATATCTCGGTATTGAATATTGCGATGTGTTTTCTTTTTTCCGTCATACACCTTAAATGGCGATGAAATCAGCTTGCGAATTTCCTTAGCGATGGCTTTTGCCTCAAACTGCACCGTTTCAAGCTCTTCTGCTTCCTCGCTTGCATCCGTATCTTCTGCGTTGTCGATCAGCAGCAGCTCTGTTTCCGTCTCTTCATTGTCCGGATACGCTGCACCAAGCTTCAGCTCAGCCTGCTCGTCATAATCGACCTCACCGATTTTGCCGCCCATCAGCTGTTTAAATAAAAAGTTGGTGCTGTCTAAAATATCAGCCCGGCTTCGGAAATTTTTATTTAAATCGATTTTCCGCCCCGTGCCTTCTCCACTCTCTGTAAACCGTTTGTATTTAGAGAGGAAAAGAAGCGGCTCCGCAAGCCTGAATCGATAAATCGACTGTTTGACATCTCCTACCATAAACAGGTTGCCAGTCTCCTCCGGCCCGCTTGTGACGAGCTGCAGAATCGATTCCTGCACGAGGTTGGTATCCTGATATTCGTCAACGAGCACTTCATGAAACTGTTCCTGATAAAACCTTGCAGCCTCGCTCGGCTCACATTCACCTTTGTCATTCTCAGCTGTCAAAATCGCTAAACAGTAATGCTCCAAATCAGAAAAATCGATGATTGATTTCTCCTGTTTCGCAGCTTCGAATCGTTTTCTATAGCTGATGACAAGCTGTACGAGCGTTTCAATGACAGGCTTCATCTCGGCTAGGCTTTTCAAGTGCTGTTCAGGACTTCGCGTGAAGTAGTCGGTTTTGAGCTTTTCAAGCAGTTTTTTTGCGCCGTTTCTCAAATCTGTCGCCTCATCAAGGAGCGCTGGATCGAACTCATCCCCTTTTACTGCTTTGGCACGCTTAAAAGAGACGGCGGGCACCCGCTTATATAGTTCACTGAAATCGTCCTGATGCTGAATCAGTTCATCAATCTGCGCAAGATCATCAAGAAAATTGTCAGCACGCGGCGCCGGGCCGCCCGGCGCTTTCGTCAGCTCAAGCGCGCGCAAGAGCTTTTCCTTCGCCCCGTTAAGTACCATTGCAATATCTTCTTTGACATATTGATAAAACGGCAGCTCCTCGATGGCGCTCTTTTCTGATACATCATACAAATGAACAAAACTTTCCAGCCACGCCTCCGGGTTGGGATGGGATCGGGAATACTCGTACACCTGTTTAACGAGAAATTGCAGATCCAGATCATGCCGGTCTGTCGTATAGCGGTCAACAAGCTCAAAAAACGCCTTTTCGCCCTTTGCGTATTCGTCTTCAAACAGCTCGTCAAGCACTTCATCCCCCAGTAGCTCACCTTCCGTCTGATCAGCTATCCGAAAGCCCGGATCAAGATCGATCAAGTAGTAATATTTCTTCAGCACTTGCAGGCAAAAGGAATGGAGCGTCGAAATGCTGGCCCGGTTCAAAAGAGAAAGCTGGCGTCTGATATGCAGCGAGCCGGGGCGCTGTACAAGCTCTTTTTCCAAGGCTTCTGCGATTCGGTGCTTCATCTCTGCCGCTGAGGCGTTTGTAAATGTCACAACGAGAAGACGGTCTACATCTATTGGGTTTTCCTCCGCGGTGATTTTCCGAATCATTCGTTCAACGAGCACAGCGGTTTTACCAGAGCCCGCAGCCGCTGCCACAAGAATATCCTGGCCGGTTGAAACAATGGCATTCCATTGGTCATCTGTCCATGTGCTGTCTGCCGGTTTAGGAATGTTCATTGCCATCCGCCTCCTTTTTTATCCACTCAAGTATTGTCTTGTCCTTTTCAGCCTTTAATGGGCGATACTCGTTTTCTTCCAGTGATTCATCAAATTGGCATACTGATTTGAACGCACAGTATGTGCACGGCGTCTTGTTCTTCATTTTGTACGGCTCAATGGATACGTGCCCGTCGGTGATTTGTTCGCCCGCTTCCTGGAAGGTGCGGCGCACATGCTTTGTCAAAAAATCAAATTCCTTTTCACCGACTGCTGCCGAGTCTGATCTAAGAGATCCGTCTTTTTTCAAGCCGGCGTTTATGATATTTGAACGTCCCTCTTGAAGGGTTGTATCCATGAGGCGAACCACTTCCTGATCACCGAGGAGCAAGCCCTTCATTTTAAATTTCTTAAAGATCTCCTGTTCAATCTCGTCAAGCCCAAGCGGGAGATTAGATTGAATCATCGGGTCATGAATATGGAAATACAGCACTCCGGCAGGCGTCGCCCTCATCCCGAGCCAGTCAGCTGAATGTGTAATCGATAAATCAAGGTACGTCAGCATTTGCAGTGCCAATCCGTAATATACTTCCGCTAAGTCAAGGCCTTTGTCGCTTGATTTATAATCGACAATCCTGAGGAGCAGGCCTTTTGAGCTTTCAGCCTTATCAACACGGTCTATTCGCCCGACGAGTTCCATCGTACAGCCGTTTTTCAGTTGAAAGGTCAGCGGCGGAAGCGGCCCTTTTCCTCCAAATCCCAGTTCAAGCCCGATCGGTACGAATCCGCTCGCTTTCGCATGCTCGCTTAAAATGCCGGACACACGTGTCACAATTTTTTGCAGTTTTTCCTTCACATAATAATGCCGGTTTGAGCTGAGCAGAATTTCCTTTTGCAGTTTCGGTGCCAGCCGCTCTACCGCATCATAGGAAAACAGCTCGCACTGCTCTTTCGTTAAATCGCGCCAATCCAGCTTTTGCTCACGCAGCCTGTCTGAAATCAGCTTTAAGCTGGAATGAAACAGCTGGCCGATATCCGGTGCTTCAAGCTTGAAGAATTGCCGTTCCTTCAGATGCAGCCCGTGTGACGCAAAATGGGAAAACGGACACGCGTTAAAGGTTTCCATTCTTGAGACACTGCCCTGAATGCGTTCACCATAGAGCTGTCTCGACACGCTGCGTTCAAGCTGCTTCACTTCATTCCGGAAAAACAGGCTTGAGAACAGCTTTTTCGATTGCAGCCTGTCCGGCTCACTCATCAGCACATTGTACGTGCTCCACCAGACGTCGCTGATGTCGTATTTCCGAGTCCATAACCTGAGCTGGCTCGCGGTAAAGGACTGTGCCACGCTTTTATTCACAACATACATCAGCTGTTCCTCATCGCTGACCTGTTCAGGTTCATTTGTTAACAGGCGCTCCTTATGATGCGGAAACAGTTCTTCCAGCCGCTTAACGATCATCGACGGCAAAAGCGTTTTTCCTTCCGCATCAGCAATCGGATACGATACGTAAAGCCGGTCAGACGGACTTGAAAACGCCATGTAGATGAGGAAGTGCTCATCAAGCAAACGCTCTCGTCCGCCTGAGGATAGCTCAATCCCAATCGTTTTCAGCCATTCCCGGTCGTCATCCGACAGGACCCCGTTTTCATCAGGGCGTGCCGGCAGAACGCCGTCGTTTGCCCCGAGCACAAAGGTGCAGGAGGTGCCATACATTCTGGACAAATCCATATTGCCGACAAACACCTGGTCAAGCGCAGGCGGAATTAGAGAAAATGTAAGCGACTCCGCGCCGGCTTCTATCATTTGCTGAAACAAATCAAGAGAAATCTCATCATCTCCCATCATTTCAACAAACTCCTCAAGCAGCTGAATGACTGCGTCCCACGCCTGCTGATGCTGCTGCGCTTCAATGATTCTGCCGTCATCCTCAGCACGCTGCCTTTCCTGATCCAGCTTCAGCGGCACATCCGTCTCTTCTAAATAACGATAGAGCGCCTCTGCCTTCTCTTGAACCGTCTTTGCTTTTTTCATGCGTTTTTGAAGCTGAAAAAGCGGCGGAACAATCCAATCGCGGGTGTCATTCAACATGTTTTCCATTTCGATTTCCTGATCAGTCTGTGCAAAATCATCATCCAATGACACAAAACGCCTGTATTGGAAACGATCGCCCTTTGTCCAGCGGTCGCCTTTAATACCATAGGCGATACAGTAATTTTCGAGCTGATCGACCTGTTCTCTCACTTTGGCCTTCGGTTCATTGAGCGGGAATAGCAGTTCGGTTTTCACGCAGCGAAACACCGCTTCATAACGCCAATTCCCTTTCAGAACATCAAGGCTTGACCGGATAAATTCGATTAACGGGTGGTTCAGCATAGATGCTTTTCCGTCAATGAAATAAGGAATCTCGTAATCTGCGAAAACTTCCTTCACCATATCCTTGTAGTCTTCCGGCTGGCGCGCAAGAATTGCTACATCCTTATAGCGATATCCCTTCTCTCTGACTAGGGCGTGAATTTCCCGGGCAATGCCTTCCAGCTCAGCTCGTCTGTTTGCGGCCTGCATCACAGTAAGGGCTTCTTGTTTTTCTGCGTATGGAACGGCCGGACGCGCTTCATACTGTGCCTCTAGATGCGCCAATTCCGGCGTCTTTGTATGCCGCTCAGTCCCGCTCAGCTCTTTATACGTAATGTCCAAATTCAGTTCCTTCGCCTTCTGATGCAGGCGGTAATAGGTTTTCCCCGTCATTCTGAACAATTCCAGTTCATGCGGCTCCCGCTCATATGACGGCTTGTCCGCTGTGAGCGCAAACGTGATATGCTCCGCATGAACCATAAGCTGCTCCAACACCCTGAATTCCTGCGGTGTAAACTGATAAAAGCCATCCACATAGATATGGGCGCCTTTTATATCTTCCGCAAGCGGGATATGCTCTGCCAGCAATGTCAAATAATCCTCAGAGTGAAGATATTGGTCTGCGAGGCTTTTTTCCATTTGCTGATACAGAATTGATAAGTCATGGAGCTTTTCAGATAAAACACGTTCTCCGCGATACTCGGAAGCCGTTCCGCTTTCTGCCATCCGGCGGATATCCTCCGGTTCCAGACAATAGCGCTTAAACTCTGTCAGCATCCGCTCAACCTGTGCGGTAAACCCGCTTTTGTCACTCGCTTTTTGATAGACTTTGAACTCCTGTTTATGCTCCTCAATGAGCTTCCGCAGGAGCATTTGTACGCCGGTGCTCGTCAGAAACGGCCTGCTCATTCCTCCCGTATGCTGGAGGACGCGCCAGGCCAATCGTGAAAAACTGAACACTTGAGCGCGTATCATCCCGCCCATATCTGGCGTTTTAGCAAGCTCGTATTCCATTAAAAACGTCATTTGATCCGGGACTAGAAAAATGATCGGCTTCCCGAATGGAGCCCGGCGCAATTCATCCTGAATGCT
Source organism: Bacillus sp. 9.4 (assembly GCF_055486415.1). Taxonomy (NCBI): domain Bacteria; kingdom Bacillati; phylum Bacillota; class Bacilli; order Caryophanales; family Bacillaceae; genus Bacillus; species Bacillus sp. 9.4. Next base: position 851,348 of record NZ_JBVFMU010000002.1, read on the forward strand.
GTTGATGATCAGCTTCGTTTTTCCACTCCCGGACCTGCCTACTAAAAACTCTGCTCCCAAATTAGAAGACCCCTCTCTTTTTATCTCTATATATTTTATCGAATGTTGACGAAAATGACCAATCTGATCTATTGGTAAAAACGGCCTTTTCACATATAAAAAGCTGATTATCTCCGCACATCTCTCCCTGCCCAACATATGCTTTTACAGAAGCCCAATTCCTAAGAATGGAGTTGAATCCCCTTGCATTACAGCTACTATCCCTATCCGGTGCCATACAGGGAAGATCCTGTTTTGATTCGGAATTTGCAGAAGGCCATCAACGGAGAATTCAGTGCAATTCAATGCTACCGCAAGCTTGCCGAACTCGCCCACAGCGATGAGGTCAGAAAACAGATTGAAGAAATCAGGCGTGACGAGATTCGCCACCTCCGTGAATTTTCCACACTGTATGGTTCAATTACCGGCAAACACATCATGCCGAAACAAACGGAAGAATGCCCGGACAATTTCACAAGAGGACTGGACGCCGCTTTTAAAGATGAACAAGAAACCGTCGACTTTTACTTGCGTGCGGCCGAGGAAACGTCAAACTTAAAAGCGAAAGGCGTCTTTACACGCGCAGCACGTGATGAACAAAATCACGCTGTCTGGTTCCTATACTATCTGATGGAACGTTAGATATACCCGTTCAGGGTATATGTACATATCACCTCAGCTAAAAACACACTCCCCTGTTTTTTTCAAATGCAGCCGGGAAACATAAAACCATATACTGTCATACAGGGGGAATCAACCATGGAGCAATATTCTGAAGCTTGTATTGAGGCTTGCAGCGATTGTATGAAGGCTTGCAATCATTGTTTTACTAAATGCTTGGAAGAAAGCATGCAGCATCATCTCAGCGGATGCATCCGGCTTGACAGGGAATGCGCGGATATTTGCGCGCTGGCGGTCAAAGCCATGCAAACGGACAGCCCGTTTATGAAAGAAATTTGTGCACTTTGCGCCGATATTTGTGAAGCATGCGGCACTGAATGCGGAAAACACGATCATGATCATTGCCAAGCATGTGCGAAAGCCTGCTTCACCTGTGCTGAACAATGTCGCAGCATGGCAGCGTAAAAAAGAGGGTTCAAAAAAGAACCCTCTTTTTATTTGGACAGCCATACGGAGTACAAATCAATCCATCCCTCTTCATCAAGCACCAGGCCTTTTACATTTTTACTTGATGTCACCTGGAGCACATTTTGATACAGCGGAATCGCATTCAGCTCCTGTATCATCTGCCGGTCAATGTCACGCAGGATGTCGATTCTCGAACAGCGGTCAGGCATGGAAAACATCTGCTCCGTCATTCCTGAGCATATCTGTGTCAGCTTTTCAGATAGATGCTGATACAAGAAACTGTTCTCCGACAGCAGCAAATGCAGAAAACCAAGCTCGCTGTCTTGATAAAACGTCGCACTGTCATGAATGATATCCGCCATCTGCAAGATTTCCGGCCGTCGCAGATCAGCAGAATCACAGAATTGAAGTGTAAGCCTGATACCGTGCTGGGCGCAAATATTTTGAATCCATTCGGCGTCCTCACGATGATCCGTTTCCGAAAAGGTATAAAGCACGATTGTTTCGCCCTCGTATCCGCTTTTCTTCAACAATTCAGATGGTGAAACGCCCTCCCACTCAAAAGAACTCGGATGCAAAAAGGACGTAACCGGGATACTTCGGTGCCCTCCCGCTTCACGAACGAGCCGTTCAGAGGAAATTAGCAGCCGGAGCGCTTTTCTAAAGCTTCGGTGTTGAAGAGGCCCCTTCTTTTTCAGATTGAGCGACAAATACTGAACATGCCGCTCATCAAAAACAGTTTGCTGCTCAGGACATGTTTGTTTTTCTTGAATGGTAAAACCGTTCATCTCTCCGGCTTGCTCAGAAAACACAAACTCAACGCGATCCAAATAGGGGCGTCCCTTGAAGTAGCGCTCATTGGCTTCAAGCACAAGCATCCCGCTGTGTTGCTGATTCATCTGAAAAGGCCCTGTTCCATTTTTCCCGCCGCCCTGTTCTGCCGGCAGTATGGACAGCCGTTCATCACAAAGAGCATACGGCAAAAGCGCATTCGGCTTATCGAGTATGAGTTCCACACAATAAGGGCTCTTTTCTAAGACTTGTTTCACTCCGTGCAGAAGCCATTTATACGGGTTGTCACCCAGTTCCAAAAAGCGCTGAAATGTAAACGCAACGTCCCGCGATGTCAGCGGCTGTCCATTATGAAATGACACACCTTTTCGAAGAAAAAATCTCCATTGTTTTTTTCCGACCTCTTCCCATCCATGAACCAAATGAGGCTTCGGCTCCTGCATATCCGAATCAAACGTGAAGAGTGTATCAAATATCTGTTTGACGAAATGGCCCTCAGACCGCAAAAATATTTGGCATGGATCCAAACTGCTGACAGATTCAGGCGTGATGAACAGCCGCAGGACATCCTTCGCCCCATTCTCGCCTGTCTCCGTCACAAATCCGAATACCTCTGAAAGCCACATGTTATATTCGTTTTGAAGCCCCGGAAACGCGGACTGATACTGCTGAAGCAGCTCCTTTGCCTTTTTAAGCTTTCCTGACATGGTATATTCCTTTGCAGTTTGAAGAAGCAGTTCCTCAGGCCTCCGAAGAAACGCGATTTTAGATTTGCGGCCGCGCCCCGCCCCGCTTTCCCGGATAATCCAATTGCTGTTCTCCAGCTTATGTAAAATGAGCTTTGCATTTCTTTCTGTACAAAATAAACAGTCGGCAATCTCAGTAAGCGTCATTTCGTTCATTTGCCCATACTCGGCGCAGCCTGTTTTTACAAGCGCCACGTAGTGCTCTATCAGCTTCAATCCCCGCACCTCCCGACAAAAGGGGAACTTTTATCTCTTCTTTTCTTCACTTTTTGGGCCGCCGCCCCTTCTATACACTACTACTATATCAAACAGCGAAAGGCGGCGATCACATGTTGGCCAGTTTTCACTCTATAAAATCGAGATATACCGCTCCCGTTCGGCTCCGCTTTTTCGGCGAATTGCTGACAAGCCTGACAGGTGCAATGATGGGACCTTTTATGGTGCTGTATCTGCATGAACAATTAAACGGCAGTATCATGATGCCAATGCTGATCATTAGCCTTCAGCCATTTGCTGATATTTTCCTGACGCTCGCTGTAGGAAAGGCGGCGGACCGGATTGGGCGGCGCACAGCGATTTTGACCGCATTGCTTCTTCAATCAGCGGCAATGACTGGGTTTGTATTTGCTGAGCATGCGTATGTTATCGCTATTCTCTATGTCATGAATGGCATCGGAAGGTCGTTGTACATTCCTGCTTCCCGCGCCCAAATCGCCGAAAGCACGCCGGAAAGCAGACGTTCGGAAGTGTTTGCGGTCATCAATGCGATCTATTCAGCGGGTCTGACGGCAGGACCGCTAGTGGGGCTGCTTCTGTACAATCATAACCCCGTGTGGATATTCGCATTAGATGCTGCAGCATTGTTTATCTACTTTCTGATCGCTGCACTGAAACTGCCAGAGACAAAGCCGCTACACCCAGCTGTTACCCCGAAAATGTCCGCGAGCTTTACGATATACAGGCCTGTCCTGCTTCTTTTGCTGCTCTCTCTCCCCATCAGCATGTTATATGCACAAACAGAAACAACATACAGACTGTTCAGCAAAAACATGTTTTCTGATTATCTGTCCATGCTGACCATCTATTCAGCAGCAAAAGCTTTATTCAGCTGTGTTCTCCAAGTACCTCTTGTCAAAGGGACCGAAAAGCTTTCAATGAAAACGATCCTCTTCATTACTTATATTTGCTACTCCCTTGCGGCAGCCGGCTTTGCATGCTCAACCTCTCTGACAATGCTTTTAGTGACGGCAGCGGTGATGACGGTTGGCGAAAGCATCGGGCTAACCCACATCCAGACCTTCATATCGAAATTGGCGCCGCCTCATTTGCTGGGCCGGTTTTATGCTGTCTATGGTCTGCATTGGGATATATCCCGCTCAATCGGACCGCTGGCAGGCGGGCTGATCCTGACATCATTTGGCGGAGAAGTGATTTTTTACGCTCTTGCCGTATGTCTGCTGACAGCGGGTTTATCTCTGACTTACACAATAGAGAAGCTCGAACACAAGGTCATAAGAAAAGTGAATCGCTTATAGAAAATAATTCATAATTTCTTTATCAACAAAAATATACTATAGTAATAAATACATTCACTACGTGAACAATTGGAGTGTTACGTGAAAAAGGAAGAAGGGTTTTACATTGAAGAAAGACGAAAATCTCCTCAAAGATCTATGGTTTATCGCAATCAGTGCAGCCGGGGGGTTTATTCTTTCATTAACCGGAATATCAATTGGATGGATGATCGGAACACTGATTGTCGCCTGCTGCCTCGCCATGATACGGCCGGCATGGCTGATGATGGCACCAGACCAAAAAGGAATTAACCGACGATGGCTCGCCCTCGGGCAGATGATCCTCGGCATCGAATTGGGCCAAAAGCTGAATTTATCCGTTCTCTCTGTTCTCAAAGACCATTGGTTTTCAGTCGGCGTTATGCTGATATTGTCTATCCTGCTGGCCATGCTGTCAGGATATGTGCTTTGGCGTTTCAGCAAAACGGATATGATGACTAGCTTTGTCGGCACCGCTCCCGGCGGGCTTTCCGCCATGCCGAGCATCGCACAGGAAGTAGGCGCCAATACCGCTATAGTCAGCCTCGTTCAAATGATGCGTGTGCTGCTCGTGGTGCTTTCCATTCCGTTTTTAGTCATTCTGATCTATACAAAACAAGATCGTACCGCAAGTGCCGCAGCAGAGACGATTTCTTCTGCAACGACAGATTTTAGGCTCGCTCCCGTTTTGTGGACCGTCATTCTTATTCTCGCTGCCTGGGGAGCTTGCAAAGCTGCGAAATTTTTAAAATTTCCAGCTCCATGGCTGCTCGGCAGCATGCTCGGTGTAGCAATTGTACATGTTGGCGGAGCTGCGGTGACAGGGCACGACATGATGGCATGGTGGCCGTCACAAGCTAACCATGTATCACAAGTATTTCTCGGGGCAACGATCGGCTCTAAGATGTACAAAAGCATGTTTGCCGGCGTCACCCGTATTATCATCGTCGGGTTTGTCTCGTCCGTCGGTTTAATCGCAGCAATGTTTTTGAGCGCCGTGATCGTTTCCGAGCTGACAGGAATTTCGCTTATCACTTCTGTTCTGGCATTTGCGCCCGGCGGGATTGCAGAGATGGCGACGACGTCTGTTACCTTACATGCTGATTCCACCTTTGTCGTTGCGGTTCAGGTCATTCGCGTCATTCTGGTTATTGCCCTGCTGCCGCCGTTTTATCGCCTGCTTCACCATCTTCATGGTGAAAAAAAAGACAAAAAGAGCTCGATTAGCGGCAGTAATGCCTAGTTAAAAAAAGGGTTCAAGAACTTTTAATTCGCAAACCATCGAGATGGGGAAATATAAGTGGATATTTCGTTGTTAATGGATCAGATTTGAAGTGAGTGCTGCCAGAGGGTGAAGTGAAAGAAATAATTGACGACTTACTATTGAAAAAGAGGTTAAAATGAATAACCTCTTTTTCTTATATAAAGATATAAAATGATAAAGGGAAATCTATCGTTACGTTGATTCTCTTATAATAAGCTTTGTTGGCAGTTTAATAATTCTTCTGTTTAAAGAGGCATTACCCGAAATGGACTCGATGATTTTCAACACAGCCTGTTGGCCTAATTCTATTACGGGAATATCAATTGTTGTTATGGTCGGAGTAACGACTTGGCAAATCAATTGGTTGTCAAAACCAATTACAGCTAAGTCTTCTGGAACTTTAAAGCCATTTTTCATTGCCTGTTTAATAATCCCTGCGGCGACTTGATCATTTCCTGTAAATATTGCTGAGGGTCTGTCCTTTAGATCCTTTATCTTATGAAAAACACGAAAGCCATCCTCGATATTAAACATTTCGCCGAATATCCATTCGCTTCTATGATGTAAATTGTAATCTTGTAAAGCTTTCAAGTAACCCTCTTTCCTCTGACATTGAGCTTCGCTATATGGAGTATCAAAACAAAACCCAATTTTTTTATGCCCTCTTTCAATTAAATGTACTACCCCCATGTATGTAGCTTCAAATTCATCATACCCAATTATCGTGATGTCCGCTGAGTGATGATATTCATTACATAATAAGATAGGACCATACTTTAAAAAAGGGGATATCTGATCCCATTCATTTTCTAAAGTTCCAAGAATAATACCATCCACTTCTTTATGCTTCAATAACTCTAACAATTCTAGCTCTGTCTGTTTGTCATAAAAGGTCTGAAATACAATTACCTTGTAATTCTTAAACAGTGCTTCATGTGAGACCCCTTTTATTAATTGAGCAAAAAATGGATGGTCAATACTCGGAACCGATAAAGCTATCGTTTGTGTCTTATTTCTCCTAAAATTCCGAGCTAAATAATTGGGAGTGTAGTCAAGATCGTTAATTGCCTTTAAGATCATATCTCTTTTTTCTTTCGACACATACGGATGATTATTCAATACTCTTGACACTGTGGTTTTAGACACGTTGCATAATTTTGCTATTTCATCAATTGTAGGCATATTTTCCCTTCCTTAAAAAAGTTGTTGACATGTTACCGATTTCAGAAATTAGGATAAATTTGTAATAAATTTTTAGATTATAAAATCATTGGAGGTACTGTTCATGCAAAAACAGGTTAAGATTTCAGGTAAAAGCAAAGAAAACATGTCACTATTAAAACACTTAAAAGGTGACGTACAAGGAAAAGAACTTGTTATTGAAGACAGTATTGTAAACGAGCGGTGGAAACAAGTATTAAAAGAAAAGATAGATATTGAACATGATCTTTTCAACTATCAAAAAAATCGTGAAATCAGTAAAGTCCCTTTTTTGCCTGTAGACAGATTAATAACCAATGATGAAGTGGAAGATATCTTAAATACATTAACTGAAGTTTTGCCAACTGGAAAATTTACGAGTGGTTCCTATTTAGAGCAATTCGAAAACGTTTTATCTACATATTTACATAAAAGGTATGTAATTGCAACCAGCAGTGGAACCGATGCTATTATGATAGGTTTATTGGCTTTAGGGTTAAACCCAGGGGATGAAGTTATCATGCCGGCTAATAGCTTTTCAGCTACTGAAAATGCTGTGTTAGCTTTAGGAGGCGTTCCTATCTATGTAGATATTAACCCGCAAACATTCTGCATCGATCCTGACAAAATTGAAGAAGCAATAACTCCTTATACAAAGTTTATTCTACCTGTGCATTTATACGGAAAACATTCAGACATGCAGCATATCCGTCAAATCGCAAATCGTTATAAATTAAAAGTAATTGAAGATGCCTGCCAAGGAATTGGCCTGACAGACTTAGGAAAGTATGCAGACATCACTACATTAAGTTTTAATCCCTATAAGAATTTTGGTGTATGTGGCAAGGCTGGAGCAATAGCAACTGATAATGAAGAACTCGCTAAAAAATGCATTCAATTTAGTTATCATGGTTTTGAAGTAAATGTGAAAAATAAGAAAGTCATCAATTTTGGATTTAATTCAAAAATGGACAATTTACAGGCAGCAATTGGTTTAGAGAGAATGAAGTACCTTTCATTAAACAACTTCAAAAGACTGTTCTTGGCGGATAGATATATTACCCAATTAGCAGAGTTGCAGAATAAAGGCTATATTGAATTACCAGAATTAAGTGAAGATCATGTATGGCATCTGTTTCCTATTAAGGTAAGAACAGAAGATAGGGCAGATATCATGACTAAATTAAATGAAGATTTTGGTGTTCAAACAGATGTATATTATCCAATACTGTCTCATATGCAAAAAACTCCTTTAGTACAGGACAAGTATGCAGGACTCCAATTGGTTCATACGGAAAAGGCTCATAGTCAGGTACTGCATTTGCCTTTATATCCGTCATTTACTTTAGAAGAACAAGACAGAGTAATGGAGGGACTGTTTCATGTTATTAAGCAAGAAATCGGAGTATAAAACGTTATCCACAGTTGAACATCCTCAGTATATTGTTTTTTGTGATTTTGATGAAACGTATTTTCCGCATACAATCGACGAACAAAAGCAACAAGACATCTATGAACTCGAAGACTATCTAGAACAAAAAAGTAAAGATGGGGAGCTAATAATCGGATGGGTTACTGGAAGCAGTATAGAATCTATTCTCGATAAAATGGGACGAGGAAAATTTAGATATTTTCCGCATTTTATAGCTAGTGATCTTGGAACTGAAATTACGTACTTTTCTGAGCATAACTTCGGACAGCAAGATAATAAGTGGAACAGTCGCATAAATGAAGGGTTTAGTAAAGAAAAGGTTGAAAAACTTGTGCAACAGCTACATGAAAATCATAACATTCTTTTGAATCCTCAAACTCAATTAGGAAAGTCACGGTATAAGCATAACTTCTACTATCAGGAACAAGATGAAATAAACGACAAGAAAAACCTATTAGCAATTGAAAAAATCTGCGAGGAATACGGCGTTTCAGTAAATATAAATCGGTGTAATCCCTTAGCAGGCGATCCAGAAGACAGCTATGATGTAGATTTTATCCCCACAGGGACAGGAAAGAATGAAATTGTAACGTTTATGTTAGAGAAATACAACCTAAATACCGAAAGAGCTATCGCATTTGGGGATAGTGGAAATGATGTTCGTATGCTACAGACAGTAGGGAATGGATATCTGCTCAAAAATGCAACACAGGAAGCCAAAAACTTGCACCACCTTATAACTGATAGTGAGTACTCAAAAGGAATTACTAATACCTTAAAAAAATTAATTGGATCATGAGGAGGAAATAAAAATGAAGAAGATCGGCATCATAGGTGCAGGTGGTATTGCAAGAGCGCATGCAACTGCTTTATCTACAATAAAAAATGCAGAGTTAGTAGGGGTATATGACATAAATCAACAAAATGCAGAAAGCTTTGTGAAAACTTTCGGCGGGAAGTCATTTGAAAACGTAGATGAACTAATTGATGCCTCAGAAGGTTTAATTGTAGCATCACCAAACTTTTGCCATAAAGAACATGCTTTGCAAGCATTAGGAAAACATAAGCATGTTTTGTGTGAAAAGCCTATGGCTATTTCTCTTGAAGAAGCAAGCATAATGAAAGATACTGCTGAAAGGTTGAGCGTAAGAGCCAGTATGGGATTTAATTATAGATATTTATCTTACGTAAATATCTTAAAAAGCTTAATTATCAATAATGAACTAGGTAACATACTGTCCATAAAAGTACACTTCAAGAAAAATAGTGCACTTAGGCGTAAGAAGTTTACTTGGAGAGATGACGCTAACAGTAAGAAGACGAGTGGATCATTGGGGGATCTGGGTATTCACCTTATTGACATGGTATGGTATTTGTTTGAGAGTGATTTCATCACAGAATCAGTAAGGGCAAAAATGAACACAAATGTAAAAACAAAAGAGGATAAACAGGTACTTGTAGATGACTATGCAGAAATTTATGGCCAGCTGAAGAACAAGGTATTTGTAAATATCATCACATCAAAATGTTCTGTACCTGAAGACTGTGGTTTTAGCATTGAGGTAGTTGGACACAAAAAAGAGTTTAAATACCACACAAGTAATCCTCACGTTTACAAGCTCATAGATGGCTTGAACGTGGTAGACTGCCCAGTACCGCAAAGCCTATTAAACGATCCGCCAAACGAGTTTTATGGATGGGCTGATTCTTTTAGAAGCGAGTTAATCAATTGGATTGCATCAACTCAGAATGATTGGGTTGAGATCCCTTCTTTTAGTGATGGTTTTAGATCTCAGGAAGTGTTAGAAATGTTCTTTGAGAAAGACAGCAACTCTCAACCAATGTCTGTTTCAGCAGTCAACTAGTATTTCAAAGAGAGAAGTTACTAAAAAAGCAGGAATTTATTTTCCTGCTTTTTCATATAGGGGTGAAATGAATGTTAAGAGGGACATATTTATTTGGATATGCTTTCTTTTTTACAGTAGGTATTATCCATATATCAACAGGGAGTTTGACACCATTTCTATTAGAGGCTTTTAACAAGACAACAGATGATATTTCAGTCATAATCTTTTTTCAGTTTACCGGATTTCTAAGCGGAGTATTAATCGCACCGTTAATGATTAAGAAATACAGTCATTTTAGGACACTTACTTTAGCTTTGACAATAATGCTTGCAGCGTTAAGTATCTTTTTTCTAACTAAGGATTGGTATTATATTATTGTAATGGCTTTTCTCTTAGGATATGGGGCAGGCACATTAGAAACGACAGTTGGTTCATTTGTTATAGCTAATTTCGAAAGTAATGCAGAAAAAATGAGTAAGCTGGAAGTTCTCTTTGGATTAGGCGCTTTATCTTTCCCATTATTAATTAATTCCTTCATAGATATCAATAACTGGTTTTTACCGTATTACTGTATATTCACCTTTTTATTCGTCCTATTCGTAGGGTGGTTCATTTTCTTGTCCAAGAACCGAAAGTACGCTAAGAATGCTAACCAACAAGTGACCTTTCCAGACGGAGGAGCATTTCAATACTTTATAGGAGATAGAAAAAAATCAAAGCAATTAGGCTTTTTTGTATTTTTTGCTTTCCTATATGCTGGAATTGAAACAAATTTTGCCAACTTTTTACCTTCAATCATGATAAACCAAGACAATGAACAAATTAGTCTTATAAGTGTCTCCTTTTTCTGGGTAGGGATCATCATAGGAAGAATATTGATTGGTTTCGTAAGTAGAAGGCTTGATTTTTCCAAATACCTTCTTTTTAGCTGTAGTTGTTTAATTGTTTTGTTGATTGCCTTCTCTTATATAAGTAACCCAATACTTCAATTGAGTGGTACATTTTTGATTGGCCTAAGTATAGCGGGGATATTTCCCATTGCTTTAACACTAGCATCAATCATTATTCAGAAGTACGTTGACGAAGTTACAAGTTTATTTATTGCCTCGGCAAGTTTCGGAGGAGCGATCATCTCTTTCTTAATTGGATGGAGTTTAAATCAGGATACGATCTTATTAACCATGGGAATATTTACAACTATGGCGGTCATTCTAGTAGGTATTTCTGTAAAGATTAGGAGAACTAAAACAGAAGACCCTATTTCACTTGAAAACAAAGCATCAAAAACACAGTAAAAAACGTATAAAATAAAGATACTAATAGACATATCGTAAATGCAGTGCAAATTCCTGAACATCTTGAATTTCATTCTTCAAGAGGAAATCTGATTTACGTTACAGCCTTGAAAAAGATAGAAAAAAGCGAAAAACACGCACCGCAGTGCGTGTTTTTTATTTAAAAATGCTCGGGAGACCCCCTTCAATTTCTTCTGACGATGGATACCATTTTGTCACCAGATCCCGAAACAGCCGTTCCGCAAAAAGAATCTCTTCCTCGGTATAGCGGTCAAAAAATGACAGAAAACGCTGTTCAGCCTTCTGATGATAATATTTGTGCAGACTGTGCAGCTTTTTTCCAGCAGGCGTCAATCGGAAGTAGACCTCCTTTTTATTATCGCTGAGCTGTGTTCTGTGAAGGAAGCCTGCGCCGAGCAATTTTGTGCTGATGCGTGATACAGTCGCTTTTGTCGTATTCATTTTTTCTGCTATCGACGTGACATTAATTGGTTCATTGTCCCCGACACAGGATAGAACATGAATTTCTGTCATCGTCAATTGAGATTTACTCCCGTGCTCTACATCCAGCTTCCTCAATTCGTCAGATAAAAAGACTTTAATAAGACCCTCCCATTTCTCCTGCTGATGAATGAGCTCCGCATACAATTCAAAAAGATTGCGTTTCGTATGATCTGTGTTCATCGGGTTTTCCATCCTTTTTCATTCGATTGTTTCTTCTATCATACCGTTTTGTTACAGATGAAACAATCGAATTGAATTATATTCGGCTGGTGACGGAAAACCAGCGGCTGATCCCTTTTTGAATCACCTCGGCACAATCGGGCGCTGATGCATCCACCGCCCAGGCTACATGTCCATCGGGACGAATCAATATGGTATGCACATCCCGCAACTTTTCATTCGGTTCGGCAAGCGAGGCGGTTACCGTACGTAAGCCTTTCACTTCGATATGCTCATCAGCTTCCTGCCTCAATGACAGCAAAACGAATGACCCGTTTTGGAGAAAGCTGTACAGCCATTCCGAACTGCCGTCGGAAAGAATCAGCTTCATGTCAGGGAGCCGTGCCCCGTTCAAACAATTCGGCGGCATGGTACGATCAGCTTCATATCTGACATCGAGTGCAGAAATTTGCCCTGCTACATATCGATTCACATCAGGGAAGGCCAGCAGCTCCGACATCATGCTTCGCAAATGGAGGCCTGCTTGACTGAAATCGATCAGCTTTGTCTGTGCCTCTGTGTTTCTGAGGAGCCCTTCAGCTGCCGGGTGCCGCTCGTCATGGTAGCTGTCCAAAAGCCACGAAGGCGCAGAGCCTTTGATGGCCGCCGCCAGTTTCCACCCGAGGTTCATTGCATCCTGAAGGCCGACATTCAGTCCTTGCCCGCCCGCCGGAAAATGAATATGCGCGGCATCACCCGCAAGAAAGATTCTGCCGTCCCGATACCGTTTCGCTTGGCGCGCGGCGTTCCCGAACCGCGACATCCACGAAGGGTCGGTTAAACCAAAGTCAGTTCCGCAAATTCGCAGGAGGTCAGCTTTCAGCTCTTCCTCAGTCACAGGCACATCTTTCGGCGTTTGCGTGCGATAAGGGCTGATCACAACGACACGATATCGGTCTGAAGATAACGGAACAATCATAACACCGCCCTCTTTTGTGCAAAGGGACAGCACGCCTGACGGCGGCGGAGAAAGGAGCACAACATCCCCAAGCGCAGCGGTGACAGTGCTGTCTGTTCCCGGAAACTCAATTTTCGCCTGTTTCCGGACGGTACTTCCGGCGCCATCTGCCCCAACGGCAAACTTGCTTGTGATCGTCCGTACACTGCCGTCCCGATCCTTAAAAATCGTTTGGACCGCTTCCCCGTTTTGCGTAACCGACAGCGCCTCTGCACCCCGAAACACCTCTGTTCCCAGACTTCGTGCATGATCTTCAAGAAGCTTTTCTGTTTTGGACTGCGGGAGCAAAAGCGTGTAAGGACAGCTCGTATCCAAGCCTGAAAAATCCAGACGGGTATCCAGCATTGAAAAATGTCCGGAAGGTATCTTGCTTCCCTTGGATACGAACCGCTCTAAAATCCCTCTCATCTCAAGGAGCTCCAGCGTTCGGGGATGCAGCGTCAACGCTTTGGAATGCGGAACAGGTTTTTCAAGCCGTTCAATTACACATGCCTTCACTCCGGCCATCGCAAGCTCAGAAGCCAGCATAAATCCAACCGGCCCTCCTCCTATAATCACTGCTTCATATTTCATCATCATTCACCACTCCTTTTGTTTCATGAAAAACGAACAAAAACCAATAAAAACGGCCCTCCAATCAAAAAAATATATAAATTTTGTTACACAGGTAACAATTTTGATTATAGCTCCTTACAAATTTTTCTTCAACACATTTTTCCAAACGGCATACAAAAAGACGCCTCTTCCATTAGCGTCTTTTTATTCGGCATCAGAAATCACACCGACAATATTTTTTTCTCTTATCGGACCAAAATGCCGGCTGTCGAAGCTGTATATGCGATTATCTCCAACGACAAAATATTTTCCTTTCGGCACCTTGCTTGTTCCCGTCACATCTTTCAAAGAAAAATCACCCGTTACATGGCTGCCGGCAGAAACAGATTTCAAATGCTTCAAAAATGGCTCAGCAACCTGCTTTCCGTTCACATACAGCTGATCATCTTTATATTTGATCGTTTCACCGGGCAAGCCGATTACCCGTTTAATCAGCACTTTATGATCAGGGCCTTTAAAAAGGACGATGTCAAAACGATGGATGGTTTTAAATCGATGCGAAAATTTATTGACCAACAATTCGTTTCCTTCCTGGAAGGTCGGGTTCATACTGACGCCTTCTACCTTGTAATCAATAAAGACAGCATTTTTAACCTGAATGGCGAGAACAACGGACACTACACCGGCAAGAAACCAAAACCGTTTTTTCATGTTACTGTCTCCCTCCATCATGCTCACGCTGACTGGCTCTTACATGCAGATACCGCTCCACCTTTTTGCCGACATACCATAAGACAGTGATCACCAATACGGCGATGACCGTTCGAATCGGCTGTGTAATCAGCGCGTGCAGATCATATCCGATGAAGCTGATCATAAAAATCATGACAAGCTTCCCCGAGGCTGCCGCCAAAATAAACGGCCGCGTTCCGATCCTTGACAAACCGGCAACAACATTCACCGCGGCTGACGGTGTAAATGGAAAACAAAGCAGAAGAAACATGGGACCGAAGCCGTGTCTTTCCACCCATAACATCAGCTTTCTGACAGACGGATGACTGCGGATAAATCCAAGCAATTTTCTCTGTCCGTATTGACGGACAATCAAAAATACGAGAATGGAACCAGCAGTTGATCCTGCCCAAGACAGAATGAATCCTTCCCACAAGCCAAACGAGTTCGTATTCGCCACCACAAACACGATCAGCGGCAAAAACGGGAGAAACGCTTCAATTAAAGGAAGCAGCACAGCTATGATCGGGCCGAAAGCCCTATAGCTTTGAAATAATTCAGTTAAATGTTCTTGTGTCAAATAGGATAAAAAATGCTCCAACATTTATACTCCTTACCGGGTTTGTCTATCCTTATTCTACACATTATCAGCAAAAAACTAAAAAGTTTTGGTGATTTTTTCTGTCTTGAAACATTTCACCAGCCGATATAGAATACAAATAGAACAAACGTTCCCTCGGAAAGAAGGAGTCAACATGCAGAATCTGCAGGAGGAAATATACGATTTAATTGAACGGGCTCTCTTTTTGCCTATGGCCATTACGATTTTTAACCGTGATCTCGCCGGAATTGAAAAAAGCACCTTAAAATTGAAGCATCCTTATAAACAGCTTATCGGCGAATCATTAAAAATAGCACAAAAGGATTTGATGGAGGTCAGAAAAGAACTGAGGAAAAGGAAAATTGCGATCCGCGAGGTGGAACGCGATGAGGCCTTTACGCTCTATGTATTTGTCATCGACGGTTATGAAGAAAACCACCGCTATTTTAATCCGCGAATCCGTGAGCAGGTCAGCGAATTATTAACATACTATCTATTTGCCCCAGACAGACTCTGAGCCTTTTGAATCATACTGCCCGTTCCCTCTTCGGGCGATTCAGAGCATTAATTTCAGACAATTCACACTATACAAACAAAATAAATTTATTTATAATTCGAACCACAGCCTTTCACGCCAACAAATGACATGTGCTGCCATATCTGCGCCATCATTTTCAGTACGCTTGGGCTTGTACACCCCAATCCTAAATAGAAGGAGGATTCTATGAAACTGATTCACGTTCTTGCCGCTTTGCCCTTTATCGGAATCTTACTCGGCATCCCTTTTGCAAATAAGGTGACCCCCTATGTGTTCGGCATGCCGTTTATTCTTGCCTATATTGTGATGTGGGCTCTTTTGACCTCTGCGCTGATGGCGATTGTGTATGTCCTCGACAAGGAAAATAAAAAGGAGGAAGCAGAATGAATGCAGCTCTCATCATCATTTTCGGTGTCCTGCTTTTGAGTATTTTTCTCGGTATACGCGCCCAAAAAGGAAAAGACATGAACCTGGAGCAGTGGACGGTCGGAGGGCGCGGCTTCGGAACTGTTTTCGTCTTCCTTTTGATGGCAGGCGAAATTTATACTACTTTTACGTTTCTCGGCGGCAGCGGCTGGGCCTACGGAAAGGGCGGTCCAGCCTTTTATATCATCGCCTACGGATGTCTGGCCTACATCCTTTCTTACTGGCTTCTTCCAGCAGTTTGGACGTACGCGAAACAGCATAAACTGATGTCGCAGTCTGATTTTTTCACAAAAAAATACAACAGTCCGCTGCTTGGCATTCTCGTTTCACTGGTCGGCATCGCCGCACTCATTCCCTATCTTGTACTGCAGCTGAAAGGCCTCGGGCTGATTGTATCGGAAACCTCGTACGGCAAAATCACCCCGACCGCCGCCATCTGGATCGGCGCTGTTTCCATCACGGTTTATGTTATGGTTTCAGGCATTCACGGGTCTGCCTGGATATCGGTTGTGAAGGACATCATGATTCTGGTTGTCGTTCTGTTTTTAGGTGTGTATTTGCCAATTCATTACTACGGCGGATTTCAAGACATGTTTCAGCAGATTGAAACGGCAAAGCCTGGCTTTCTTACGCTCCCCGAATCGGGACAAAGTGTGGCCTGGTTCAGTTCAACCGTACTCTTGACAGCGCTCGGGTTTTACATGTGGCCTCACACGTTTTCCGCTTCGTATTCAGCCGAAAACCCAAAAGTGTTTCGTAAAAACGCCATCATCATGCCTTTGTACCAGCTGGTCCTGCTCTTTGTCCTTTTCGTCGGCTTCGCGGCTATCCTGCAAGTTCCAGATCTGAAAGGCGCAGACGGGGATCTATCGCTTTTGAGACTGTCTCTGCAAGCATTTGACCCTTGGTTTGTCGGAATTATCGGTGCTGCCGGACTGCTGACAGCACTTGTGCCAGGGTCTATGATCTTAATGTCCGCCTCCACGCTGTTTGCAAAAAATGTGTACAAGGTAATTGCGCCCCGCACGACAGAACAGCAAGTATCAGCTCTTGCTAAGTTTTTAGTGCCAGTGATTGCGCTGATTTCGGTGTATTTTACCTTCAAAGGCGGGAATACCATCGTTACGTTGCTTTTGATGGGCTACAGCCTTGTCACACAGCTATTCCCCGCCCTTTTGTTCAGCCTGTTCAAGCATAATATGGTGACAAAGCAAGGAGCCTTCGCCGGCATTATTGCAGGTGTCGGAGCAGTTACTTATATTACAATGACGGAAACGACGATCGGCACTTTATTTCCGGCTCTGCCGCAAGCCGCAAAAGACTTGAATGTAGGCATCGTCGCCCTGCTTTTGAATATCACGGTCATGATGGCAGTCAGCCTTATGACAAGGAAGGCGAAAAGCGCTGCGGCCGATCAGGCGGCCTAAGCAATAGAAAAAGCAATCTGGTCATCAGATTGCTTTTTCTTGTTTAACGTTCACAGGCGATAAGATCTTTATCGCGGTCTTTCTTTTTATTGGCATCATAAAGGTCCTTAGAGACGTAAGGCTTGTACTTTGTTTTTCCGCCTTTGTTTTTCGCCTTCGAAGTGCGAGCCACTCCGCCTTTGTATACTTTGTTTAACTCCTTGCAGTTCTTATAGACCTTCACCTTTGTTTTGGCTTCCGCCACATGGTCAGCTCCGTATGAAAAACCGAAAACGAGACCGAGTGACAGCAAAACCGCCGCCGCTTTTTTCATGACGATTCACTCCCCCAACACCCAATATTTAGTTGATTTATAGCTCGAATTTATCATAATTCATATAGTCTTATTTGACAAGATAAATATGGAAGAAGGGTTTGTTTTTTCTCGTTTTCTTTTTCCTTCACTATTCAAACTGCCAAAACATGTTTTTCTGCTTATGCTCAGGGGTACACATACGAATGTACACCAAACAGAAAAGGAGCGTTTCTGATGTCTGATTCAAAACTTACGAATCCTGTAAAAGCATTTTTTCATGATGAATTTCCCGAACAATATCAAGAGCCGCCAGGCCTGCAAAAGAACATGAAGCCTGTCCCTGATTGCGGAGAAAAAAGCTACAAAGGATCCGGTAAACTAACGGGTCGAAAAGCGCTTGTCACGGGCGGCGATTCCGGTATCGGCCGCGCTGCTGCGATTGCTTACGCCAGAGAAGGTGCCGATGTGGCCATTAACTACTTGCCCGAGGAACAGCCAGATGCTGAAGAGGTAAAAGAGCTGATTGAAGCAGAAGGCCGAAAAGCAGTGCTGATCCCCGGAGACTTGAGCGACGAATCCTTTTGCCAAGATCTAGTCAAACAGTCGCATCACGAACTCGGCGGACTTGATGTGCTAGCGCTCGTTGCAGGCAAACAGCAAGCGGTCGAAAACATCGAAGATCTGCCTACTGAACAAATCTATAAAACCTTTGAAGTGAACGTCTTTTCCCTTTACTGGGTTGTAAAAGCGGCGCTTCCGTATTTGCCGGAGGGAGCTTCAATTATCACAACTACCTCAGTTGAAGGCTATAATCCAAGCCCGATGCTGTTAGATTACGCAGCAACGAAAAACGCCATTATCGGCTTTACCGTCGGACTGGGAAAACAGCTTGCTTCCAAAGGCATCAGAGTAAATTCAGTTGCACCCGGACCAATTTGGACACCGCTGCAAATTTCCGGCGGACAGCCGACGGAAAACATCCCGAAATTCGGACAAGGCACGCCGCCAGCTCCATTACATCGCGCTGGGCAGCCAGTGGAATTGGCCGATGTTTATGTATTTCTAGCTTCAGAGAATTCAAGCTATGTGACATCTCAGGTATATGGCATCACCGGAGGAATTCCGACGGCATAGCTTTATGAAAGGAGCTGCCCTGTTCGGTCAGCTCCTTCCTATTTTTCTAATACCGCTCCCCGAGCTCACGCAAAATAAAATCATAAATCATCTTCGTCCGCTCTTCTTTCGGGTACAGCATAAATTCCTGCCTTTTCGGAACGCGGTGGTCGATTCTGTCTTGGAATTTGGTTCTGAGCCACGCTGTTCGGTATACCTGGTTCTCGAACGAATTATAAGAGATCGGCAGCTCCATCGTTTTCCCATTTGAAAACGTCACTTCCGTATCGTCGAATTCAGTCGCTTTGAATTCTTTTACATGCACATGGGAAATCCAGCCGCATTGGGGTCTTGTCGAAGAAAGTGTAGGGAATAAAAAAATTTGGTTCGAAGGGTCCACCATGATTGGCGGCTTGTGTGAAATTTTTGTCACTTCATAAGTTCCTGCTTTTCTTCCCGCATAGCTTGATCCAAAAAATCGGCAGCTTCTGTCGACAATTTGCAGCGGCTTCATGTTGACATAAAACACGCAATCTTTTTCAATAATTTTGGAACAGATTTTGCCGTCTATTTCTTCTGGCAGCACGGCAATTGTTGCGCCGTTCACTTCATACGATTCTAAAGGTGCGTCTGTTTTCTGACTCATATTATGGCCTCCATCCTTTTTCTGCAAAATTTATACTAATAATCTATCATCTGTTTTTGTAAAACGACAGGTTTTTTTAACATTTAAGATAAAATCATCTTTTAATGATATTTAATGGTACTAAATGACTAGTAATAAACCGATTTTACTTTCATAAGACTTGCCGGTTTACGGCATTTTGCAGGATATGTCGATAGATTGCCAAGTATTAGTTGTCTAAAAATTATAAAAATTTATTGATTTTTTCGACCGTTATCCATATACTATAAAAAAGGCATTGGGGGGATTCTTTATGAAAGAGAAAAAATCGTACACTGAGCTCATGAAGTCCCGCAACACGCAAAAAACAAAAGAATTCGATGTAACAATGACGGATATTTACATTCAAATGGTGCTCGATGAATCCTTGTATAACCGTCGGCTTGCCATGCTGACGGACCAAATTAACAAAGCCTTGGACGAAAAAGATAAAGATGCGTTTCTTACGCTCTCTAAAGAATATGCAGCGCTCAAGCAGAGCGAATAAGCCAATCCTTCAAGGATTGGCTTTTTATTATCCGTTCACAATTGTTCCGCCATTGACGTGAATCGTCTGCCCTGTGACGTATGTGGAATCGTCGCTGGCAAGGTATAGATAGCTTGGCGCCACTTCGACCGGCTGTCCCGGGCGTTCCATCGGCACGTCTGAACCAAACACTTCCACGTCTTTTGCGGCAAAGCTGGCCGGGATAAGCGGTGTCCAAATGGGACCCGGTGCCACTGCATTGACCCGTATGCCCTGCTGAACAAGCGACTGGGAAAGGGACCTTGTAAACGTAACGATCGCGCCTTTTGTCGCTGAATAATCGATCAGCGTTTTATTGCCTTTATAGGCGGTAATTGAGGCGGTATTAATGATAGAGCTCCCTTTTTTTAAATGAGGCAGCACTGCCTTTGTTAAGTAAAACATGGAAAAAATGTTTGTTTGGAAGGTTCTGATCAGCTGGTGGCTGGTGATTTTTTCAATGCTGGGCTGGACATGCTGCTCAGCTGCATTGTTAACCAATATATCAATGGATGGAAACACTTGGCTTGCCTGCCCGACCACATCATTGCAAAACGCTTCATCCCCGACATCTCCTGCAATCAGCAGGCATTTTACCCCTTCCTTTTCTACATACTGCTTTGTTTCCTCGGCGTCCTGATGTTCATTCAAATACACAATGACCACATTAGCCCCTTCTTTTGCGAATAACACCGAGACAGCGCGTCCAATCCCGCTGTCTCCTCCAGTAATAATAGCGGTTTTGCCCTCTAATTTTTTCGCTTTCTTCGGCTTATCAAAAACCGGACGCGGGTCCATGAGATATTCAAAACCAGGCTGCTGGTTCTGGTGCTGAGGCGGTAATGTTTTCTTTTTTTGATTCGCCAATGAAATCACTCCTTTTCAACCTTATTATGTTATGAACAATGCCTGCTTCCTATGTATGAAAAGATAGAATATGGAAAAATTAAGAATAAATCTGATTGGAGGTATAACGGCTTGGCTAATCAACATTTTGCAAAGGAAGCACCTGAAACATACTGGAAAACATCAACTGACCTGCCTTCTTTTCCTGCGCTTCAAGAGGACACTGAATGTGACGTCACCATTATCGGAGGCGGGATTACAGGAATCACAACGGCATATGAACTTACGAAGAGAGGCTTCCGTGTCGTTTTGATTGAAGCAAATCAGGTTCTTAACGGAACCACTGCGCATACAACTGCTAAAGTTACCGCACAGCATGACATGATATACGACGAATTTATCCGCCATTTCGGATTAAACCATGCGAGGCTTTATTATGAAGCAAACCAAAACGCAATTGATTACATAAAAGGCATTGTGGATGAACATCAAATTGATTGTGAATGGGTCGAGCAAGACGCATATCTTTATACGGCAAATGAAAACGCTGTTCAAAAAATCCGCACCGAGCATGAGGCATACACAAAGCTCGGAATTGAAAGAGACCTTATCAAGGATCTTCCAATTCCCTTAGGTTCTAAGCTGGCGCTTGTCATGAAGAATCAAGCTCAATTTCATCCCCTTCAATACTTAAAAGCGCTTCTGGAGCAAATTGTTCAAAAAGGCGGCCGAATTTATGAAGAGACCGTTGCGCTTGATATCAAAAAAGGCGAAAGGCCCCAAGTGGTAACAAAAAGCCGGCACGCCATTAAGAGCCGCTTTATCATATGCTGTTCCCACTTCCCTTTTTATGACGGAGGCGGATTATATGCTGCGAGAATGTACTCCGACAGATCTTATGTCCTTGCCATCAAGCCGAAGATCGAGTATCCCGAGGGCATGTATTTGAGTATCGATCAGCCGTCAGTGGCGCTCCGCTATACGGTTGTAAACGGTGAAAAGCTGATTCTCTTCAGCGGAGTAAGCCATAAAACAGGCCAGGGAAAAGCCATGTCTACACATTATGAAACACTGAGACAACTGGCCGAAAGCACCATCGGCATCGAAAGCATTCCATATTATTGGTCCACCCAAGATCTAGTGACGATCGACAAAATCCCGTTTATCGGGCCGATGTCGGAAAATGAGGACAATATTCTAGTAGCGACCGGGTTCAAAAAATGGGGCATGACGTCCTCAGCAGTCGCAGCCACTCTATTGTCAGACCTTGTGGAGAAAAAAGACAATCCATACGAAAGCATTTTCACTCCGTCCCGTTTCCATCTGAATCCCGGGTTGCAGAAAGTGATTTCCTACAATGCCGATGTCGCCAAGCATTTGATTAAAGGAAAGCTTGAAAAGCCTGATGTCCAATTTGAAGACATTTCGCCAGGAGAAGGGAAAGCCGTCACCATAAACGGCAGGCGAGCGGGAGCATTTCGGGATGAGACAGGCTGCCTCCATCTCGTTGATACGACTTGTACCCATTTAGGCTGCGAGGTCGAGTGGAATGACAGTGAGCATACGTGGGATTGTCCGTGCCACGGATCACGCTTTAAGCCATCTGGCGAAGTTGTAGAGGGTCCGGCCATTAAACCATTAAAACAAATAGATCTCGATTAAACCGTTCATTTTAATGAACGGTTTTTCAAATATTTTTCATCTGCAGCTTCATTCATGTTTCCCTTGGCCGATAAAAAAGAAAAAGGCTTAAAAAGCCAAAAAGTAAAAATTATATTTTTCCCAAGGGGGATCATTGTATTGTTATTTAAAAAAGACAGAAAACAAGAAACAGCTTACTTTTCAGATTCAAACGGGCAACAAAAAAACCGCATTCAGCTCACAAACAAACATGCAGATGTCAAAAAACAGCTCAAAATGGTCAGGTTGGGAGATGCTGAGCTTTACGTGTTAGAGCAGCTACAGCCACTCATTCAAGAAAATATCGTATACATCGTCGATGCGTTTTATAAAAACCTTGACCATGAAAGCTCATTGATGGATATCATTAATGATCACAGCTCAGTTGACCGTTTAAAACAAACCTTAAAACGGCATATTCAGGAAATGTTTGCAGGCGTTATCGATGATGAATTCATTGAAAAGCGAAACCGAATTGCCTCTATCCATTTAAAAATCGGCCTTCTGCCAAAATGGTATATGGGCGCGTTTCAAGAGCTTCTTTTGTCAATGATTAACATTTACGAAACATCCATTACAAATCAGCAAGAACTGCTGAAAGCCATTAAAGCGACAACAAAAATCTTGAACTTAGAACAGCAGCTTGTCCTTGAAGCATTTCAAAGCGAGTACAACCAAACCCGTGATGAACAAGAAGAAAAGAAAAACCTTCTTCATCAGAAAATTCAAGAAACCTCTGGATCGATTGCCAATCTGTTTTCAGAAACAAGCAGATCAGTTCAAGAGCTTGTGGACAAATCTG
Organism: Bacillus sp. 9.4; assembly: GCF_055486415.1. NCBI lineage: Bacteria > Bacillati > Bacillota > Bacilli > Caryophanales > Bacillaceae > Bacillus > Bacillus sp. 9.4. The sequence goes on from NZ_JBVFMU010000002.1 coordinate 874,491, forward strand.
AAGGCATTTCTCAAGCATCCAAAGCCGGCACTGTAACATCCAGCACTGTTGAAGAAAAGTCGATCGGCGGAAAAAAAGAGCTAGAAGTCCAGCAAAAACAGATGAACAAAATTGACACAAGCCTTGTCCAAATCGAAAAAGAAATGGTCAAGCTGGATGAAATCGCGCAGCAAATTGAAAAAATCTTCGGCATCGTCACAGGCATAGCTGAACAAACAAACCTTCTCTCGCTCAATGCTTCTATTGAATCCGCCCGCGCCGGAGAACACGGCAAAGGCTTTGCTGTCGTGGCAAATGAAGTGCGGAAGCTTTCTGAGGACACGAAAAAAACCGTCTCTACTGTTTCTGAGCTTGTGAACAATACGAATACACAAATCAACATTGTATCCAAGCATATCAAAGACGTGAATGAGCTAGTCAGCGAAAGTAAAGAAAAAATGACGCAAATTAACCGCTTATTCGATGAAATCGTCCACAGCATGAAAATCAGCAAAGAGCAATCAGGCAAAATCGACGTCGATCTGCAAGCCTTTCTTGGAGGGCTTCAGGAAGTCAGCCGCGCCGTTTCCCATGTGGCCGCTTCCGTTGATTCGCTTGTCATCCTGACAGAAGAATAACCATCAAAAACCGGTCTGCGATACGGCCGGTTTTTTCGCGTTCATTATGTAAACTTAATTTAAAAATAAGTTGACATAATATTTACCTGCATTTATTGTATAACCATATTTGATTACTGTTTGGAGGATTTCACATGCTGAAATTAATCGACATGATGCATATTGCTATTTTCACCGCGCTGATGGCAGTGCTCGGCTTTATGCCCCCTCTCTTCTTATCCTTTACACCTGTTCCGATTACATTGCAAACGCTTGGTGTCATGCTGGCAGGCAGCATCCTCAGGCCAAAGTCTGCTTTCTTAAGCCAGCTTGTCTTTTTGCTGCTCGTCGCCTTCGGAGCGCCGCTGTTGCCCGGCGGACGAGGCGGTTTTGGTGTGTTTTTCGGACCGAGCGCAGGCTTTTTGATTGCTTATCCCCTCGCTTCATGGCTGATCAGTTTAGCCGCTAACAGGCTGCGGAAGGTGACAGTATTGCGTCTCTTTTTCACTCATATCGTATTCGGCATCATCTTTATTTATCTGCTTGGTATACCGGTACAAGCTTTTATCATGCATATTGATTTGTCACAGGCCGCCTTCATGAGCCTTGCATATGTGCCTGGTGATTTGATAAAAGCGGCTGTATCTGCATTTCTGGCGATAAAAATCACTCAAGCCTTGTCTCTTTCTGATACGATGTTTACAAAAGGAGGATGATACTACATGACAATTACTCATACCTATTCATCTACTGCCGAAACATCGCCCGGGCGTGTAGCGATCCAGACTGAATCGGAGCAAATCACGTACCAGGATTGGGATCGGCTTGTCTCTCAAACCGCAAATTGGCTGCGGTCACAGCCGAGCATGCCGAAGCGTGTAGCGATCCTGCTCCCAAATAGTCTGGCGTTTTTACAGCTGTTTGCCGGAGCCGCAGCGGCTGGATGCACAGCCATTCCCATCGACACACGCTGGAGCCCGGCTGAATGTAAGGAGCGGCTGTCCATAAGCAATGCGGATCTTGTGGTTACTTTAGCCTTTTTCAAAAACAAACTGACAGATAGCCAGACACCTGTTGTTTTGCTGGATAACTGTATGGCAGATATTTCTGAAGCAACCGCTGATCCCTTGCCTACCATTGATCCGGAGCACCCTTTTTATATGGGATTTACGTCGGGCTCGACAGGAAAACCGAAGGCCTTTACGCGATCTCACCGCTCATGGATAGAGAGCTTTACCTGTACAGAAACAGATTTTTCGATTTCATCAGATGATAAGGTTCTGATTCCCGGAACGTTAATGTCCTCTCACTTCCTATATGGGGCTGTCAGCACCTTGTTTCTTGGAGGAACCGTTTGTTTGCTGAAAAAATTCTCTCCTGCCAAAGCGAAGGAATGGCTTTGCCGCGAATCCATCAGTGTTCTCTATACCGTACCGACGATGACAGACGCCCTCACAAGGATTGAGGGTTTTCCCGACAGTCCCGTCAAAATCATTTCATCCGGCGCAGACTGGCCGGCAGAATCCAAGGAGAAGCTTGCCGCTGCATGGCCTCATCTCAAGCTGTACGATTTTTACGGCACCTCAGAGCTTAGTTTTGTGACGTTTTCTTCACCGGAAGACAGCAAACGGAAGCCGCATTCAGCGGGCCGCCCTTTTCATAATGTCCGGATCGAAATCCGCAACGCTGGAGGAGAGCGCTGTCAGCCAGGGGAAGTCGGAAAAATATTTGTCAAAAGCCCGATGCGGTTTTCCGGCTATGTGAACGGCAGCACACCAGATGAATGGATGACAGTGGATGATATGGGCTACGTTGATGAAGAGGGCTTTCTATACATATCAGGAAGAGAAAACGGGATGATCGTGTACGGAGGATTAAATATTTTCCCAGAAGAAATTGAACGTGTGCTTCTCGCCTGCCCAGAGGTTGAAAGCGCGGCTGTCGTTGGCATTCCCGACGAGTATTGGGGAGAAATCGCTGTAGCTGTCATTCTTGGAAACGCTAATGCCAGAACACTGAAAGCCTGGTGTAAACAGAAATTAGCCTCCTATAAAATTCCGAAAAAATGGGTGTTTGCAGACAGCTTGCCGGAAACGAGCAGCGGAAAAATTGCCCGTTCCAGAGTGAAAAAATGGCTGGAAAAGGGTGTACAGTATAAATGAATGCGGTTATTGTTGATGCAAAACGAACGATCTTTGGAAATCAAAACGGACTGCTGAAGCCCTTCCTGCCGGAGGATTTGTCAGCTCCCATCATCCGCTGTCTCAGCCGAAAGCTGGAGGATCAAATTGATGAGGTCATTCTCGGAAACGCTACTGGCAGAGGCGGCAACCTGGCCAGACTGTCAGCCCTTCAAGCCGGACTGCCTTTATCAGTTCCCGGGATGACAATTGACAGACAGTGCGGCTCCGGCCTTGAAGCCGTACGCTATGCCTGCAGCCTCATTCAAACGGGAGCCGGCACGATGTATATCGCGGGCGGCTCAGAAAGCAGCAGCCAATCCCCTTTTTCAGAACGAGCCCGCTTTTCTCCAGATGCGATCGGCGATCCAGACATGGGCATTGCGGCAGAATATACGGCTGCACGCTATTCCATCAGCAGAAGCATGCAGGATGAGTACGCGCTTCTCAGCCATCAACGCAGCAGGAACGCGCATGATGAAGGATTTTACCGTGAAGAAATTGTTGCTCTCGGGGAATTGGAGACAGACGAAGCATTTTTGAAAACACGTCCGATAGAAGCGATTATTCCCCGTGCAAAGCCGGTTTTCGACACCAGCTCCGGAACAGTCACAGCAGCCAACAGCAGTGGCATAGCAGACGGAGCAGCCGCTCTTTTGGTAATGGAAGAAGAAAAAGCGGCAGCCCTCGGACTTAAGCCTGTTCTCCGGTTTATCGGCAGCGCAGTCAGCGGGATTCACCCCAACTATCCGCCCGCGGCACCGGTTGTCGCGATTCGTCAGCTCTTACATACACACGATGTAACACCTGATGATATCGATTTATTTGAAATCAATGAAGCCTTTGCCGTCAAAATTTGTGTCTGCTCGCAAGAACTCGGCATTCCCTTTTCAAAAATCAATGTGCGCGGCGGCGCATTAGCTCTTGGCCATCCGTACGGTGCATCAGGTGCAGCTCTGGTAACCAGATTGTTTTATGAAGCGAAAAGACGGACAGACTGTCAATATGTGGTTGCAGCCATCGGAAGCGGCGGCGGAATTGGACTGGCTTTATTATTTGAAGTTCTTGCATAGGCTTTTTCATAGGACACACGCTTTCGATTTAGTATAATAGCGATATGAATAAAGTCAGGAAGGGGATTTTATGACAGCCGTTTGTTTAGTAAGACATGGAGAAACCGATTGGAACCTGCAGCAAAAATGCCAAGGCAAAACCGATATCCCGCTAAACGCAACAGGTGAACGCCAAGCAAGAGAAACCGGAGAATATGTAAAGGACTTTTCTTGGGATATTATTGTGACGAGCCCGCTGAAAAGAGCGAAAAGAACCGCGGAAATTATTAATGAATATCTGCATCTTCCGATTGTCGAGATGGATGATTTTAAGGAGCGCGATTACGGCGACGCGGAGGGCATGCCGCTGGAGGAACGGACAAAGCGCTATCCGGATAACATCTATCCGAATATGGAAACGTTAGAAGAACTCACTGACAGGCTGATGGGCGGTTTGGCAAAAGTGAACCAGGCGTACCCAAACAAGAAGGTGCTGATCGTAGCGCACGGTGCGGCAATTCACGCACTGCTGACGGAAATATCGGGCGGTGACCCGGAGCTTCAAAGCACGCGCCTCGTCAACGCTTGCCTCAGCAACATTGAATTTGCAGAAGAAAAATGGCGGATAAAAGACTATAATATCAACAGCCACTTATCCGGCTTTATCAAATAAGAAAAAGACAGGCGTTTGCCTGTCTTTTCTTTTATTTCTTAGCAGCCGGCATCTCTTTTTGAAGCTCGTCCAAAATGGCATTCGCCCCGTCTACACTGCGGCGCAGAGACCACACCGCACGGTCCACGTGGTATACATGCCCGTTTTTCACTGCCTTCAGTTCTTTCCAAAGGACATTCTTTTCGATCGGGCGTTTACCGTCGGCGTCGAGGTCATCTGTTTTTCCTGTCATCAGGATGATCACATCCGGATCTGTTTTCAGAAGCTGCTCCAGTGTCATTTTCATATTCACAGAGTCGCCGCCATTGCTTGAATCGCTATTGCCTGACGTACTGATTGCATATCGATAGCCGACCTGTGTTAAAAGTCTTGATGTAAAGAAGTTTTCATCCCTGGCCATAATCGTATCATTTGTATTTCCGATCAAAAGCACGGACTGGCTGTTCGCGCTGATTTTCTGCTTTGTCTCGCTAAGCTTTTCTTCATGCGCCGTCAGCTTTTTCTCCATTTCCTTCTCCTTGCCGACTGCTTTTGCAATCGTAACTGAAGCGTCAATTGTATCCTGATAATCAGCATTTAAATTATTAAGCGCAATCGTCGGCGCTATTTTTTTCAGCTGATCGTACACCTTCTTATGCCGGGTCGTGTCAGCAATAATTAAATCGGGTTTTAATGAAGCGATTTTTTCCATGCTTGGCTGTGAGCGAGTGCCGACAGATTTGTAGCCGTCAATTTTCTTCAGCACATCCTTGTTGATCAGCTGCTTCGCTTTGTTATCATCGGCAACCCCGACAGGCGTAATGCCGAGATCAAGCAGTGTATCAATAAAACCAAGCTCAAGAACAACAACCCGCTTCGAATGCTCAGGCACATTTGTCTTCCCTAAATCATGTGTTACCGCCACTTTATGTTCTTTACTGTTTTGATTGCCGCTTGAAGACGAGCAAGCAGCCGTTAAGACAGAAAGAAGTAAAACTGTAAGAATAATCAGTGTTTTTTTCATATGTTCCAGTCTCTCCTGTTGGTTGGTAGTTTCTATGGTTAAGATGTCCAAGAGTAGTATAACACGGAATGAGAATCATTATCACCAATTATTTTTAAAATGAGAAGAGAAAGTTCGGCTTACAGGAAAATCTTGTTTCGCGACACAGCAGTTCAGCAGCTGATCATCCTGTCCACAAAAAAGCTTGCAGAAAAATAACATTCTCTGCAAGCTGATCCTGTTAAAGCTTCACAATCACTCTTCCTTGAATGCGATTTTGCAAAATATCTTTTAACGCACCCGGCGTTTCTTCCAATGATACTTCCCTGTCCACGATGGTCAGCAGCTGATCAGGCTTGAGATCAGAAGACATGCGCTCCCAAACAGCGGCTCTGACGTCCATCGGACAGTATACTGAATCGATTCCGAGCAGGCTTACTCCGCGAAGAATAAAAGGATACACCGTTGCCGGAACTTCTCCTCCGCCGGTTAAGCCGCTCACTGCGACAGATCCGCCGTATTGAATTTTGCTTAAAAGCGAGGCAAGCTGTTTTCCGCCGACTGGATCAACCGCTCCCTGCCATTGCTGCTTGGACAGCGCCTTAAGCGTTCCTTCATAGACATCTTCCCTGCTGATTACTTCGCTTGCACCGAGCTGTTTCAAATAATCAGCCGCCTCCCGGTTTCCGGTGCTTGCCACAACATCATAGCCCCGCTTGTTCAGCATCGATACCGCAATTCCGCCGACACCGCCGGTTGCTCCTGTGACTAGCACGCTGCCTTTTTCCGGAGACAGACCGTTCTGTTCAAGCCGATGAACTGATAACGCCGCAGTAAATCCCGCCGTTCCGTACACCATCGCTTCTTCTAATGAAAGATTCTGCGGCAAAGGCACCAGCCAGTCACCAGGCACCGAAGCGTATTCACTTAATCCGCCATCACGGGAGACACCGAGCTCATAGCTTGTCGCGATCACCTCATCCCCCTCCGCAAAACGCGGATCATTGGAAGAGACGACCGTACCCGCAGCATCGATGCCTAAAATAAGCGGATACTCTCTGACGATATTGCCTCCTGCTTTTCCGGCCAGACCATCTTTGTAATTGATGCCGGAATAAGCAACTTTAATCAGGACACCATCCTTCGGCAAATCCTCTGTTGATATGGTTTTCACATGGACTGAAACATCATCGGCATTTTTTTCTGCCTGCAATGCTTGAAATAACGTTGACATTCGGCACACTCCTTTTCATTTATATCGTAACCGAAGAACGTTCAAAAAACCAAATCATCAAGCCGCCATTTTCACTTCGCCGGCACATTCAGACGATAATGGACAAATCCGGTATCCTCTTCATAGCCGTTTTGCTCATACAAGCTTCTTGCCTTCCGGTTGTGGTGCTCAGTCTGAAGCGTTAAACATTTTGCCCCGTTTTCCTCTGCATAATCCTTTGCGGCAGAAAGCAGCCGGCCGCCGGCTCCCTTTGTACGCGCATGAGGAACGACAAATAAGTCATTTAATATGTAGATCCTTTTCATTGACACAGAAGAAAACGTTGGATAGAGCTGGGTAAAGCCTATGAATTCTCCATTTTCTTCTGCTATCAAAATAACAGACTCGTGATTTTTCAAACGAGCTTTCAAAAAAGCCTCCGCCCCTTGCAAATCGGATGCCTGTCTATAAAATTCCCGATATTGGTTAAACAACGGCGCAATGGCGGCCGCATCTGATGTCTTTGCTTGGCGAATGTTCATCTTATTTCTTCCTCCCTCTCAATAATTTTTTCATTCTATCCCTTTTCTGTAAAGTTTATTTTTCAGAATACTTTTATCATCATGCTTTGAAAAAATATCACGATAATATCCATTGTTCTCACGGAAACATATGCAGGTCATTTGAACGAATTTTTTCGACAGGAATTTGCAGGGACTCAGGAGCATTTAACCTAAAAAAGCATGACATTTCAGCATAATGAACATTTACTCATGTCTATTTTCGTTCTTTTCTGTATGAAAATAGTTATTTCGAGTCTCTACGGAAATAGCGAGAGATGATATACCTAAATAGAGATAAAATCATCTCAAAAAAATGGGTCTACTAAAATATTATTCCATCTATTACAATAAATTCACAGAATAGTCTTTTAAGTAAGTCTACTCTGAATTTTTTAAAAGGAGAGGGTAAAGAGTGAGAAGCAAAAAATTGTGGATCAGCTTGTTGTTTGCGTTAACGTTAATCTTTACGATGGCGTTCAGCAACATGTCTGCGCAGGCTGCCGGAAAAAGCAGTACAGAAAAGAAATACATTGTCGGATTTAAACAGACAATGAGTGCCATGAGTTCCGCCAAGAAAAAGGATGTTATTTCTGAAAAAGGCGGAAAGGTTCAAAAGCAATTTAAGTATGTTAACGCGGCCGCAGCAACATTGGATGAAAAAGCTGTAAAAGAATTGAAAAAAGATCCGAGCGTTGCATATGTGGAAGAAGATCATATTGCACATGAATATGCGCAATCTGTTCCTTATGGCATTTCTCAAATTAAAGCGCCGGCTCTTCACTCTCAAGGCTACACAGGCTCTAACGTAAAAGTAGCTGTTATTGACAGCGGAATTGACTCTTCTCATCCTGACTTAAACGTCAGAGGCGGAGCAAGCTTCGTACCTTCTGAAACAAACCCATACCAGGACGGCAGTTCTCACGGTACGCATGTAGCCGGTACGATTGCCGCTCTTAATAACTCAATCGGTGTTCTGGGCGTAGCGCCAAGCGCATCATTATATGCAGTAAAAGTGCTTGATTCAACAGGAAGCGGCCAATATAGCTGGATTATTAACGGCATTGAGTGGGCCATTTCCAACAATATGGATGTTATCAACATGAGCCTCGGCGGACCTACTGGTTCTACAGCGCTGAAAACAGTCGTTGATAAAGCCGTTTCCAGCGGTATCGTCGTTGCTGCCGCTGCCGGAAACGAAGGTTCGTCCGGAAGCTCAAGCACAGTCGGCTATCCTGCAAAATATCCTTCTACTATTGCGGTAGGTGCGGTAAACAGCAGCAACCAAAGAGCTTCATTCTCAAGCGCAGGTTCTGAGCTTGATGTGATGGCTCCTGGCGTATCCATCCAAAGCACACTTCCTGGAGGCACTTACGGTGCTTACAACGGCACGTCCATGGCGACTCCTCACGTTGCCGGAGCAGCAGCGTTAATTCTTTCTAAGCACCCGACTTGGACAAACGCGCAAGTCCGTGATCGTTTAGAAAGCACTGCAACATATCTTGGAAACTCTTTCTACTATGGAAAAGGGTTAATCAACGTACAAGCAGCTGCACAATAATAGTAAAAAGAAGCAGGTTCCTCCATACCTGCTTCTTTTTATTTGTCAGCATCCTGATGTTCCGGCGCATTCTCTTCTTTCTCCGCATGTTGAATCCGTTCCATGATCGACGGATGGCTGCCTCTGAAAATCTTCACAAGCACCGGAGGATCAACCTGGCTCAGCCCCGTCACGGCCAAATCCTGAAACGTTTTAACAGCGGCTTCTCTGTTCTCTGTCAACTCGATCCCATACTGGTCAGCCTTATTCTCCTGATAACGCGAGACAGCATTAGAAAAAGGCGTCACCGCAAAGCTCAAAACAGAAAACAAAAGCAATAACAGCGGAAGTGCCGCAAGATCATGCCGCCCTTCTAAATGAAACATGCTGCGGGTTAGGCGAACCGTCCGCTTGTAAAGCTTATCAATGACATAAAATCCGGCGAGCGACACGAGCAAATAGCCAGCCAGACCGATGTAAACGTGCTTCATGACATAATGGCCCATTTCGTGGCCCATAATAAACAGAATTTCTGAATCGTCAAGTTTGTTCAGCGTCGTATCCCACAATACAATCCGTTTGTTGGCCCCGATTCCTGTAACATAGGCATTCAGCGCATTTGTTTTTTCTGACATGTTCACTTCATATACATGGTCAGCCGGAATATTGGCTTCATCTGCCAGCTCTAAAATTTTGCTTTCAAGCTCTTTGTTTTTCAGCGGATAAAAATCATTGTATAAAGGATCGATAATGACCGGCTGAATAAAAAACAGAAACAGCGAAAACGGCACTGTTAACAGCCAGGCGTATAACCACCATTTTTTTTCATGCCTTTTGATCAGCCAATAAAAAACGAGAACACAAAGCGTAAAGATCGGAAAGCTGATCCAAAAGCTGATAACCTGATCCTTAGCCCAGCTGGCCGTTGTCTGTGTGGAAATGTTATAGTCAAGCGATACTTGATAGCCTATCCAATCTAAAGGCAGCGTCACCAATGTTGTAATCAGCGAAAGCACAAACACAAAACCAACGGTCTGCAAAAAGCGAAAAGGCACGGCCGCTTCCATCCATTTCTTGATTTTCTTTGAAACACCGCTGACCAGCAGAACAAAAAACAGAAACCAATCAAGTGGTACCCCGATAAAAAATAAAAAATTCTTGACATTCGAATACTGCTCGGCCACTGCCAACTCAGACGGCTTCATGAAAGAAGCCGGATCAGCCTGCGTCCCTTTCACGGCTTCCGGTATTGCAGAATCACCCGACAGGAAAAAATACCAATAAAAAAACAGCCCGTACAGCACGTAAGCAAGTCCTGCTGCCGCAATCCACTTGCGCATAACGCCTCACTCCTCACATCAACCCGTTACTTCTATTGTAATCATAAATTCAAATTCTTAGAACCAAGCTGTGTTCCGCACTTTTCCATCCTTTTAAGCATGGAAAACCCGATCGCTGGGAAAACTAACAATGTTTGGAGTGATGCAAATGAAAAAAATAGTGGCAGCCATCGTGGTAATCGGTCTTGTGTTTATAGCATTTTTTTATCTTTACAGCCGATCAGGCGATGTGTATCAATCGGTAGACGCGGATTTGATCACACTGTCTTCAAGCGGCCAGGAAGATATCGAGATTGAAAAAAGACAGCACGTCAAAGATATGCTGGATATTATGAATCAGGGAAAACAGGTGAAGACAGAAAAAACATCAGCCCCTGATTACGAAGGGACAATCAAGTTTCATAAAGACCGGTATGACTCATTCAGACTATGGATTGACGGAAGCCAGCAAGCCGTTTTTTTGAAGGATGGCACATACTACAAATTAAGCAAAAATGATACAAAGGCGCTGCTAAATATTATTAAAAAAGAAGCAAAGGATTGAAAATGAAAAAGCGAAGCTAACCGCTTCGCTTTTTCATTTTATTGGGGCAAAATATCTCTCAGTGCCCGTCTGAGCATTTTCCCCGTCGCATTTTTCGGAATATCGTCAAGAAACGTAATGGCGGCAGGCCGCTTGTATTTTGCCAGATGCTTTTCACAGTGCTGCATGATGTCCTCTTCTGTTACCCCAGAGCGTTTCGGCACCACATATCCCTTTACCGCTTCCCCGCTTTGGGGGTCCGGCACGCCGATGACAACCGCCTCCTTGACGTCCGGATGGCTGTAAAGCACCTCCTCTACCTCCCGCGGATACACATTGTATCCTCCTACAATGATCATGTCTTTTTTCCGGTCAACAATGTAAAAATAGCCGTCCTCATCCCGTCTTGCCAAGTCCCCCGTATAAAGCCACCCGTCTTTTAATGCATGCTCTGTTTCCATCGGCATTTTATAATAGCCCTTCATCACATTGGGGCCTTTCACGATCAATTCGCCGACCTGGTGAGCGGGCAGCTCGCGTCCGAGCGGATCTACGACCTTGTTTTCGACATGTAAGATACTTGTCCCGATGGAGCCCGGCTTCCTGCCCCTGTCAAACGGGTTAAAGCACGTAACGGGTGATGCTTCCGAGAGCCCGTAGCCTTCCAAAATGGTAACGCCGAATTTTTCTTCAAACGCCGTCAGCAACGCGACTGGCATTGCCGCGCCTCCCGAAATGCACAGCCGGATGGAAGAAAAATCATCTTTCTTTCCGTTTTCATGCTGAAACAAGTAATTATACATCGTAGGTACACCGGCAAAAATGGTCGCCTGCTGCTGCTTAACAAGCTTAAAAACAGATGCCGGACTGAATTGAGGCTCAATCAAGACAGTTGCGCCGCTCATCAGCGGTGCATTCATGCAGACGGTTAAACAAAACACGTGAAACATGGGAAGAGCGCAGACTACATTGTCCTTCTCATCCATTCCCAAATAGCCTGCGACATCGTTGGCATTGCTGTACAAATTCTGATGAGTCAGCATCGCGCCTTTCGGTTTTCCAGTCGTTCCTGACGTATATAAAATAACCGCGGTATCATCAGGGACAAGTTCTTGGTTTTGTTTAGCGGCAGATGTCGGCCGCAATATTTTTGCAAACGTTGTCATTTTCATCCTGACCTCTGGGTCCGCGGCTTCCGGCTCGGCCTCCCCCGTCTGGCATAAAATGACGAGCTCAACCTTTGGCAGCGATTCATGCATGCTCTCATAAAGCGGCAAAAGCTGGCTAACGCCTACGATTGCCTTTACATCACCATTTGTCAGCATATAACCAATTTCTGTCGGCGTGTACAACGGATTGATGGGAACAACCACGATCCCAGCTTTTAAAGCGCCAAAAAACGCGATGATAAAATCAGGCGAATTGCCAAGCAGCAAAGCTAGATGGTCCCCTTTCTCCATACCGGCTTCCTGAAGGCCGTCCGCAAATCGCTGAATATGTTCATTCAGCTCTTGATACGTCATCATGTGATCTTTAAACCTGCATGCGATGCTGTCGGGCTTCTCAGATGCTGTTTCTTCCAATTTTGAAACAAGATTCATTCTCCCACCCCTTAAAGTGAATGAATAGTCATTCATTATTGAAGCCAAGCTTTCTCCTCCATTATAGAGAAACAGAAAAAAACACTCAAGAGCAAAAAGCCCTGAGTGTCAGTACTGTCATAGTTTCTTCAATGCTTCGGCAATCGGCGTATCTCCTTCTGTCAGATCAAAGGCCCGATTTTCCGTATTCTTCTCATCTAAAGAGGCAATGACCGTTTTTGCAACGTCCTCACGGGAAATAAATCCCCGCTCCAGATCCTTCGCTGCTGAAACAGTTCCCGTTCCAGGCTCATTGCGAAGGCCTCCCGGACGGATAATCGTATAGGTTAAACCGCTCGCTTCCAGAATTTTATCAGCATAATGCTTGGCCACATAATAAGGTTTGAGTGCCTCATTCCAATTTTCACGGTTATGGGCTTGCAGGGCGCTGACCATAATAAACCGTTTGATTCCGGCAATGTCCGCAGCTTCAATGGCTTTTGCCGCTCCATCAAGATCCACCAGCAGCGTTTTATCATAGCCTGTGCTGCCGCCGGAACCGGCTGTGAAAATGATCGCGTCACAGCCTTTTGCCGCAGCGGCGATTTCTTCCGGGCTGCCCTCCAGATTCGCAAGCACAGCTTCTGCACCGGCAGCTTCAAGAGACGCTTTCTGTTCTTCTTTTCTGACCATCGCTCTGATGGAATGATCAGGATTATCTTGGAATAAAGAGACGAGTCTTTGCCCGATTTGTCCGTTCGCTCCGATTAAAAACACTTTCATGTGAATCCCTCCTGCCTCCATTATTTCAAAAACACAACCGCTCTTTCAAACGATGTGTTTTGCCTTAATAAATCAGATCAAGGAAATCCTCTTTCGTAATGTTCCCAAAGTAATGCTTGAGATTCACACCTTCGAGCACATCAGCGATGACGCTGCGTTCGTATTGTTTTCCGACCAGCAGGTTTTCAATTTCAGATACATCACCGACACCGAAGAAATCTCCGAAGATTTTGCAGTCCTCGATTTTGCCTTTCTTGACCTCTAGGCGCAAATCGATCGATCCAACCGGATAACGTTTCGAATGATTAAGGTTAAATTTCGGCGAGCGGCCGTAGTTCCAATCCCAATTCTGATAGCGCTCTTTCGAAATTTGATGAATGGTCTCCCAATCTTTTTCCGTCAGCTTATACTCCGGCACGTTTCCAATGTCGTTTGTGTTAAAAATATGGCGAAGCAAATGGCTGCGGAATTCTTCGGTGGTCATTTTATCATCGAGAAACTCACTGATGTTTGCTACTCGGCTTCTGATCGATTTGATGCCTTTTGATTCAATTTTATCCTTTTTCACCTTTAATGCTGATACAACATGATCAATGGCTGAATCAAACATGAGGGTGCCGTGGCTGAAAATACGGCCTTTCGTTGCAAACTGAGCGTTTCCGGATATTTTCCGGCCATCCACTACAATGTCGTTCCGGCCGCTTAATTCGGCTTCAACCCCAAGCTGATGTAACGCCTGAATCACCGGCTCAGTGAATTTTTTAAAGTTATGAAAGCTGTCCCCGTCATCCTTGGTAATAAAGCTGAAGTTCAAGTTCCCCAGATCATGGTACACAGCGCCCCCGCCTGATAAACGGCGGACGACGATAATCCCGTTTTCCTCTACATATTTTGTATTGATTTCTTCTATTGTATTTTGGTTTTTCCCAATGATAATAGACGGTTGATTCACATAAAAGAGCAAATATTGCTGTTCAGGGTCTAAATGCTTTACACAGTACTCCTCGATAGCAAGATTGATCCGCGGATCATTGATATTTTGATTGTCTATAAATAACATGGTGCTCCTCCTTTATCCTTCCCACACAAAACCTGATTTCGCAATATTCACTTCTCCGTTAAAAACGGTTTTCGCTTCTTTGCGAAGATTGTCATGCACGCCAAAATGCGGCAAATGTGTCAGCAGCAGTTCTCCCGCTCCGGCTTCTTTTGCAATGCGCCCGGCTTCCAGGCTGTTCATATGGCCTGCACTTGTTCCGTCTTGATCGGCATAAAAATTGCATTCCGAGATCAATAAATCAGCATCTTTCGAAAACGGTATAAATGAATCCTGGTAGCTGGAATCAGCAGTATAAACGACAGTGTGGCTGCCGTCAGTAATCCGCATGGCATAGCACGTCACCGGGTGAATCGTTTTTAAAAAGGTGATCGTAAACGGACCGGCAGTCAGCGGCTGATCCGGCTGATAGGCGATCCCTTTTGTATGTGTTTTATATGTAAGCTTTTGAAACTGTTCTATATCAGCATCATGTCCGTAAATCGGAAGCGTATGCTCTCCTTTGCCGAGAAACGAACCGACTTGCTTGGCAAATTGCAGCGGCCCGATATCAGCGATATGGTCATGGTGATAATGAGACAGAACGACCGCATCCAGCTTTTCCGCCGGCACATATCCGAACAGCTTAGACAAAACGGCACTGCCGCAATCAACAAGCAGAGAGTAATCACCTGACTGAAACAAATAGCCTGACGTCGCTTCATTTGCGGCCGGAAAACCGCCATAGCATCCGATAACTGTAACTTTCATAATGTCCTCCTATCTTTTCAAAAAAATTGATCCTCCTTCAATATACCCATTTTTCTTGAAAAAAGCATGTTTTAAACATTGTATCAAAACAGTTATTGATTTTTGCAATCTGTTATATTACAATGAAATCACTACAAAGGGGAAAGAGGGATTGGTTATGCTGGGGAAAATCACAGAATTTTTTAGAAACCTGCCTTCGAAAAAGTGTGCGGAATGCGGAAAAAAGATAGAAGAGCAGCATGAGTGCTATGGTAATATCTGCAATGACTGTATAAAAGTAAACGATTTGTAATGAGCGAAAATCCCGCGCCTTACGCGTGGGATTTTCTTATTTTTTCACATATCTCTTAATTTTGAAATAATAGTCAGGTTAGGTCAAAGCTCACCTGTTTTTAGATAATTCTGGTGATTATCATAATGTCATTGAATATTCTTTATTTTCGAAATATAATTTACTATAGACGAATTGATTTCTTATCTATTATAATTTGATCTAATAGTGAGATTAAATATATGTCTATTCATGATATATGTTGATACTTTGTTTTTTGGGAGGTAATCTATGAAAAGAATTAAGTTTGGATTAGCCACACAAATATTCGTTGGACTTATTCTAGGTGTCATTGTTGGCGTCATTTGGTATGGCAACCCAGCATTGCCTACTTACCTGCAGCCAATCGGGGATCTCTTTTTACGCTTAATCAAAATGATAGTGATTCCTATTGTTGTCTCCAGCTTAATCATCGGTGTAGCCGGTGCAGGAAATGGAAAGCAAGTCGGTAAATTAGGCTTCAGAACGATTCTGTACTTCGAGATCATCACGACTTTTGCCATTATTCTCGGACTAGCCCTTGCAAACATCTTCCATCCGGGTACAGGAGTTAATATACACGAAGCTCAAAAATCGGACATCAGTCAATATGTTGAAACTGAAAAAGAACAAAGTAATAAATCAGTGGCAGAAACGTTCCTCCATATTGTGCCGACAAACTTCTTCCAGTCATTGGTCGAAGGGGATCTTCTAGCCATCATTTGCTTTACAGTACTATTTGCATTGGGTATTTCCGCAATCGGTGAAAGAGGCAAGCCTGTATTAGCCTTTTTTGAAGGTGTATCCCATGCCATGTTCCACGTTGTAAACCTTGTGATGAAAGTGGCGCCATTCGGCGTTTTCGCTCTTATCGGAGTGACTGTGTCTAAATTCGGACTCGGTTCTCTTATCTCTCTCGGAAAGCTCGTCGGATTGGTTTATGTCGCGCTTGCTTTCTTCTTAATTGTTATTTTCGGGATTGTCGCAAAAATTGCCGGCATCAGCATCTTCAAGTTCCTTGCTTACATGAAGGACGAAATCTTACTGGCGTTCAGTACGTCCAGCTCTGAAACGGTTCTTCCGCGCATCATGGAAAAAATGGAGAAAATCGGATGTCCGAAAGGCATTGTTTCATTTGTCATTCCGATCGGTTACACGTTTAACTTAGACGGTTCCGTTCTCTATCAATCTATTGCCGCACTCTTTTTAGCACAGGTATATGGCATTGATTTGACGATTTGGCACCAAATTACGCTTGTGCTCGTCTTAATGGTGACATCTAAAGGGATGGCTGCCGTGCCTGGTACTTCTTTTGTTGTCTTGCTTGCAACGCTTGGCACCATCGGCGTTCCGGCTGAAGGACTTGCCTTTATTGCCGGCGTAGACCGCATCATGGATATGGCACGTACAGTTGTCAACCTGACTGGTAACGCGCTTGCTGCCGTTGTGATGTCTAAATGGGAAGGCATGTTTAATCCTGCGAAAGCAGAAACTGTTATGTCCCAATCGAAAACAGAACAAAACGCAACCATTTCTGGTTAATGAAAAGCCTGCGGGGTTCTTGCCCCGCAGGCTTTTTTAATCTTTAACAAGCACAAACAGCTCTGTAATCAAAACAGTATCCTCATTCAGCTCCAGTTCACCGCTTTTGATCAGTTCCGCCCATGCCATCCGATGATCCTCTTGAAACTCCTCAATTCGGTCTCCATTGCCCTCTCCTTTGACTAACCTCATATCAGGCGCACCAAAGATGGTTTCAAAGACATCTGTTACTTTTATATTGCATCTTGGATTGTCATGTTTATCATAAACGGTAACAAGCTGACCCGCTGTTTGATAAACGTCCCTCAATTCATCTTTTGAATACAATGATTTCGGCGCGCACGTGGCGGTTTTTTCTCCGGCAAGGATCTGCTGAATCAGCTGTTCTCCCAACCCGTCATCACCTTCCCAGCCGAATGTGCTTTTCAGCTTATAAATCTTCATTGGCCCTCCCCCTTATACCATTGGTGACTGTACATAGTAATACAGAAGCTTAGCGGTATGGCGAAGAGATGATTTATGGGTGCGTTCAAATGCATGGGAAGCGTCAATTCCCGGCCCTATGAGGCCATGCACAATATCATGCCCGGATTTGATCGCTGCTGACGCATCAGACCCGTAGTACGGATATATATCAAGCTTATAGTCGATATGATGCTTCTCGGCTAATTGAACTAAATGCTTTCTGAGCTGATAATGATACGGCCCGCTCGCATCCTTCACACAGATTGATACTGAATATTCATCAGTCGCCTGCCCGTCACCGATAGCCCCCATATCAACCGCCAAATATTCAACTGTTTCTGGAGGAATATTCGAATTCCCGCCGTATCCGATTTCTTCATTATTGGAAATAAGAAAATGGGTTGTATACGGCAGCTCAATGTCTTCCGTTTGAATTTGATGAATTAAGCGGAGCAATAAGGCGACGCTTGCTTTGTCATCCAAATGGCGCGATTTAATAAATCCGCTTGATGTGATCTCGACACGGGGATCAAACGACACAAAATCTCCGACACCAATGCCAAGCTCCTCCGTATCTTTCCGGCAGTGAACTGGTTCATCTAGGCGGATCTCCATATTCTCTTGATTCCGCTCAGCCTTTCCCGCGTCTTTGTATACGTGCACAGACGTTTGATGCATTAAAATTGTGCCTGTGTACGTTTTTCCCGAGGCGGTTTCAATTTGGCAATACTCCCCCTCAATTGAGTTGTAGCGAAACCCGCCGATTAAGTCGATTTTCAGCCGGCCGTCCGCTTTAATCTCCTTCACCATAGCACCGAGGGTGTCAACGTGCGCTGTCAGCATGCGATGCCGGGATGTGTCGCGTCCTGGAAGCGTTGCAATTAAGCCGCCCTTGTGGTTCCGAACCGTTTCTACCTTCCATTCTTTTAAAAGGCTTTCAATATAATTGATCACCTCATATGTATTTCCTGTCGGGCTTGGGATCGATACAAGTTCTTTAATGAGCTCCATCGTTTTACGTACGGACGTCATAGGGCATTCCTCCTTTTATTTTCTACTTAAAATATACTCTTTTCCCGAGGGACCCGTCCAATCTTTTCCTATCAATCTCTCATATGCTGTAGAGAGCATGGGAAGAGGAGGGATTTCTATGTGCTGTCGTCATTCACATGAACAGAAATGTCGTTGTCACGATTGGTTCGATGATTTTTGGTTCTTTGACGAGTGGTTCGATAAAGATTTCCACGACCATTGCAAGAAAAAGAAAGAATGCCATGACCCTTGCGAGAAGAAGAAAAAGAAACACCATTGTTTCTCTTGTAAAAAACACAGACATTCTTGCTGTCATTGCTAAAGACTGAATCAGAAATATTCTGATGACCCATGCTTAATGAATATTTCCAGTTCACATTTTTCCAAGCGGGCATTGCTGCTGCTTGGACCTTTTATTGAAACACCCTTTTTGCTTCTACAATCCAATAAACTGATAAAGCCGCTATAAGAGCAACAATGATTTCAACAGCTGCAGCATGCTCTATGATTCCTCTCTGATATAAAACCGCCGGTACATTAAACAGTGCATGTAAAAGAATAGAATACAACAAAAACAGCGGCCGGCGGCTTTTAACCGCGTACAAAACAAGCAGAGACAGACCAATCTGGACGGCAATGGCACTGATTCTTTCTATTCCGCCCAGCAGCCATTCATACGAAGGAGTATGCAGCAGCTGCTCCTGTATCGGCAAAAGCGCCTGTTTGACGTCGCCATTGACCAAAAGCTGTTCAAACGTCCCGCTATTGATTGCAAATGCATATACAATAAGTGAGATAGAGGACAAGCCTGTAATCAAGATGGCTTCAAGCCCGCCATGGCCTGCCCCGAAAGCCAGACCATCTGCCCAAGTATGATGGCGCTTCATAAAAAATCGCATCATCATATACCTTCCGCACTCCTCAAAAATGCCGGCCATCAAGCAGCCGTAAATGCCATACCATAATGGATGTTGCATCGCTTCTTTCGTCATTTCATTCACTTGCAGTACATAAACATGAACGCCGCCTTCCAGCAGCTGAGCGAAGACAAAAAACGTGAGAGCGCCAATAAAAAACACTTTAAGCGAGGCGCCATACTTTCGCTTAAACCATACAATCAGCCCGATTGGCAACAGAAACGCAATAGCCCCGGATAATGCCAAAAAGACTACTGCTTCTTGACTGACCATTTTTCAGCCTCCTTTTTCTTTTTCATAGATTCCCTATTCTACACTTCTCTTTTTTTGTAAAAAAACCTTCTTTTTAGTACCAGATACTAATATCTAGTGTTATAATCTGACCATAAGGAGTGATTCATATGTCAAAAGCAAAAATTACAGCTATCGGCACCTATGCGCCGAGCAGACGTTTAACCAATGCAGATTTAGAAAAGATCGTTGATACCTCTGATGAATGGATCGTTCAGCGCACAGGAATGAGAGAACGCCGGATTGCGGATGAACATCAATTTACCTCTGATTTATGCATAGAAGCGGTGAAGAATCTCAAGAGCCGTTATAAAGGAACACTTGATGATGTCGATATGATCCTCGTTGCCACAACCACATCCGATTACGCCTTTCCGAGTACGGCATGCCGCGTACAGGAATATTTCGGCTGGGAAAGCACCGGCGCGCTGGATATTAATGCGACATGCGCCGGGCTGACTTACGGCCTCCATTTGGCAAATGGATTGATCACATCAGGCCTTCATCAAAAAATTCTCGTCATCGCCGGAGAGACGTTATCAAAGGTAACGGATTATACCGATCGAACGACATGCGTTCTGTTCGGCGATGCCACAGGTGCGCTGTTAGTGGAACGAGATGAAGAGACGCCGGGATTTCTTGCGTCTGTACAAGGAACAAGCGGGAACGGCGGCGATATTTTGTATCGTGCCGGACTGCGAAATGAAATAAACGGTGTGCAGCTCGTCGGTTCTGGAAAAATGGTGCAAAACGGACGCGAGGTATATAAATGGGCCGCAAGAACCGTCCCTGGCGAATTTGAAAGGCTTTTACATAAAGCAGGACTCAGCTCTGATGATCTCGATTGGTTTGTTCCTCACAGCGCCAACTTGCGCATGATCGAGTCAATTTGTGAAAAAACACCGTTCCCGATTGAAAAAACGCTCACTAGTGTTGAGCATTATGGAAACACGTCCTCGGTTTCAATTGTTTTGGCGCTCGATCTCGCAGTGAAAGCCGGGAAGCTGAAAAAAGATCAAATCGTTTTGCTTTTCGGGTTTGGCGGCGGATTAACCTATACAGGATTGCTTATTAAATGGGGAATGTAACAAAAAAAGAACTTGTTTCCAAGGAAACAAGTTCTTTTTCTTTATGAAGCCGGCTGTTCTTCTGATGTTTCTTCCTTCCGGCTTAACATTGTAAAGTAAGTAATGCTTAGTGCAATCATGACGAGGGCGATGCCGATTAAGACGCCGGCCATCTGCCACATGTAGCCAAAGTCACCGTTTGAAATGACCGCTCTGAATCCGTTAATGCTGTAGGTCATCGGCAATGCGCCGTGGATGACTTGATAGAAATTCGGAAGCAATTCAAGCGGGAAGGTTCCTCCGCTCGCTCCCAGCTGCAGCACTAAAATAATGACTGCGATAAATCGTCCCGGGTTGCCCATCGTTGTAGCCAAAAATTGAATTATCGCTAGAAAAGCTAGACTCGTAATGATCGTAAACACGTAAAATCTCCACGTGCTCTCTACCTCGAGACCAATTCCCAATAGAAGAACCGTCGCCACAATCAATGATTGAATGATTCCTACAAGCATCATGACATTGAATTTGCTGAAGAACCACTCAAAACCGTTTCTCGGACGTCCTGACGCCTCCTTCAGCGGGAAGACAACCGTCAGCATGATGCCGCCGACATATAAGCCCATTGACAGGATATAAGGTGTCAGCCCTGTACCGTAGTTAGGAACGGAATGAATGGCATCATCTTTGGTTTTAACTGGATCTGCAAACATGCCATATGTTTGATCATCAGCATCGATATCTCCTGTTTGGTCAGCCGCATCCTTCAGCTTACTAGACAGCTCGCCTGTGCCGTCCAACAGCTTGCCTAAACCTGTATCAAGTGATGCAGATCCGTCTGCAAGTTTTGATGATCCGCTTTGGACCTGTTTAGACCCGTCTAACAGCTTAAACAATCCGCCGGATACTTGGCTGCTTCCTGTCACCAATTGCTCTGAGCCCGCTTTTGCTTTTGCGAACTGCTTATTATATTCACCGATGCCCGCTGTCAGTTTAGTTTGGCCATCTGTCAGCTTCTGTGAACCATTGTATATCTTATCAGCTCCCTCAGTTAATCTGTCAATTGCATCTTGGATTGTTTTTGCGCCGTTATAAAGCTTAGATGTAGCTTCCGGCATGGCTTTCACCTGCGCCACCTGCGCTTTCACGTCTTCAAGAGAGCTTTTTATCGTTGCGATGTCAGGCAGCTGATCAGCTGCAGGTAGCTGGCTTAATATTTGATCAAAATCAGGCGCATCAACTTGCGGAAGCTTTTTCTCAACAGAATTAATCAGCTGGCTTTTTTGCTCTGCTGTTAAGAAATCACTCGAATTGATGACATTTTTAAATGTCTGATCACGGTTTTTCAAACTGTTTTCAAAGTCAGTCAGCTGTTTTTTGAATTCCTTCATTGCAGTTTCTGACTTTTCCAGATTGTTTACAGCAGTTTCAAGCTTCGTTAAATCGAGCGCATTAATGAGCTTTTCCGCTTTTGCTGCTTTCTCAGAAGCTTCTTGGGCTTTACTGTTGAGCTGATCCAGCCCGTTAGTAAGATTAGGCGTACCCTTCTGCACGTTTTGAAGTCCGGCAAGAAGTTCATTCATCTTGCTTGTCAGCTCGCCTGATCCTGCTGCAAGTTGACTAGATTTATCATAAATCTGGTTGCTGCTGTCCTGGAATTTTCCAAGCGAGCTGTCAAGCGATTGGATGCCGCTCGTCACCTGAGCCGCTCCATCTGCAAGCTGCGCTGTTTTGTCACTGATGGTAGCGGTGCTTTCCTTCAGCTTCGCCAGATTTTCTTTCAGCTGGGCGCTTCCGTTTTTCGCATCCTTTGTTCCGTCATCAATTTTTTTCGCGCCGCTGCTCGCGTCGCTCAAACCTTTTGCGATATCTTTAAAGTTATCAAAAATAACTTTCGTATATTGCTCGGTCACTTCTTTTGAAACAGAGGCTTTCAGTTTATCAATCGCTTTTTCGCCGATCGTTGCCCCTACATAGTTGGACCCTGCATTTGTATGGTATTTCAGATCCAATTTTTTCGGATTTTTGTCTAATACAGTGCTGGCATTCTTAGAAAAATCCTCAGGAATCTCGACAACTAAATAATATTTTTGATTCAATAAGTCCTTTAACGATTGGTCGAGATCATTGGAAAAATGCCAATCAAAGTTGTTATTACCCTTTAATTCTTTGACCAGATCATCACCGATTTGAAGTTTTTCTCCTTCATACGTTGCTCCCTTGTCTTGGTTGACGACAACGACAGGCAGCTGGTCAACTGTGCCGTACGGGTCCCAATAAGCCTTTAAGAATACGCCGCTGTAAATAAGCGGGACAAACAAAATGGCGATGATGGGAATCAATAATTTTTTACTTGTTACGATGTCTTTCCACTGACTTCGTATTGTGTTCATCCTGATGCCTCCATTCTAAAACTGACTCATCATGAAAAATGGTCATTTTCTTGCAAAGAGAAAGGATTATCTAGTTCGCTGACAATCCTTTGACAACATACAATTCAAGCAGTCCCGCAATTGTCTCTTTATCAAGCGGGGGGTGTTGTTTTTCCCAGTCAAAAATGAGCGCGATATAAAGCTTCAGCATCACAAAGGCTGTCAGCTCAGGGTCGCACGGCTTGATTGCGCCGCTTTTGATCCCGTCTTCAATTTTACTTTTGATATAAGACAGTATGGCTCGCTCCATTTTCTGGATCACTTCCTGAACAGCCATTGTACCAATCTCGGCATTCTCTTGGAAAATTTTAATCGTCAGCTGATGTGTTTTCCTGAACTCCAGAATGGCAAACAGCGCTCTGTGCACATTTTCATGGAACGGAAGGTTCGGCTCCATCGCTTCATCCGCTTTTTGCTTCATTTCCTTTAATAAAGTAGTGAAAATCTCGTCAAACAGCTCTTCTTTGTTTTTGAAAAAAGTATAAATAGTTCCCTTCCCCACGTTCGCAAGTTTTGCGACAAGATCCATTGTCGTCGCTTTATACCCGAACTGCGTGAAAGACTTTGTAGCCGCCTCCAAAATGAGCTTTTTTCGATCTATTGACATTGTATTCACCTCAAAACTGACCGTTTGAACATTTTAGTCATTAAGTACATATGCAAATGTATCATAACCTGCTGTTCAATTCAATCATTTTTTTACACAGTATTGCCATTGCACATCAAAAAAACCTCCGCCATAAAGCGGAGGTTTTAGCTGAATAAATAGGTAAGCGCGTCAGACACGGCAGCTTTTCCTTGATCAATGCAGTCGGGAATGCCGACACCTTCAAAAGAAGCGCCTGTCATATAAACACCCGGATATGCAGATGCAAATGCTTCACGCAGCTCCTTGATACGCTGCTTATGGCCGACATGGTACTGCGGCATGCTTTCATGCCATCGGGTGACACATGTCATTTCCGGCTCGCCGTTTATGTTCATGACTTTCTTTAAGTCTTCTAACACAATATTGATAATGTCATTATCTGATAGATCGACAATGGATTCGTCTCCGGCTTTTCCGACATATGCCCGAAGCAGCGTTTTGCCTTCCGGCGCTGCGTGCGGCCATTTTTTATTCGTCCACGTACAGGCAGTGATCGCAAAGTCACTGTTTCTTGAAATGACAAAACCCGTGCCCTCATGCTCCATTTGGACGGAGCCTTCAGGGAAGCCTAAAGCGACGTTTGCCACGGATGTGGAGTGCATATTTTTCAAATGAGAAATGGCAGGAAGCTCAGAAAGCATTCCCGCAGCCGCTTTATGCGGAGCAGTCACAATTACTGAATCTGCATCAAGTGTGACGCCGTTATCCAGTTCGAGCGAATAGCCAGAGCCGCCACGGCTGAGCTTGGTCACTTTTGTGCCTTTATACACCTTCGTCAGCTTTAACTGCTTTTCGATCTCTTCTACAAGGGTCTGCAAACCGGTTGACAGAGTCTGGAACTGCCCTTGTTTTTTTGCCGTCAGCTGCTGGCCTGAGCCTTGAGGCCTTGTTTTTTTCATGCCGAGAATCAGGCTTCTATGCTTTTGTTCCGTCTGGTAAAATTGCGGGAATGTCGACATCAGGCTGAGCTTGTCAATGTCGCCTGCGTAGATCCCTGATAGAAGCGGCTCGATTAAGTTCTCGACCACTTCATCTCCGACACGTCTGCGGAAGAATTCTCCCAATGACTGATCATCCTTTGTTTTGCTAGCAGGCAGGATGAAATCCATAGCAGCTCTCGCCTTCCCAGACAAAGAAAACAGACCCGTAGAAACAAACGGCGCAATTTTTGTCGGTATCCCCATTACAGCGCCCTTCGGCATTGGATGCAGGGTGCGGTTTACAAGCACATAGGATTGTCCGGTCGCATTGTTGACAAGCAAATGCTCAAGACCTAAGTCTTTAACAAGCTGCGGGGCGCTTTTCTTTCGTTCCAGAAATGAGTCTGGCCCTCTTTCGATGATATAGCCGTCTTTCTTGACAGTCTGGATTTTCCCGCCGACTCTCGGACTTGCCTCAACAAGTGTCAGCTCAAGCGGCAGATTCTTTTCTTTGATTTCTTTTTCCATATAGAAGGCGGCGGCTAAACCGGTAATGCCGCCGCCGATGATGACTACATGTTTTTTGCCGTCACTCATGTTCATCGCCTTCTTTAACGTCCTAATTTTTTTAATACGACTGTTGCCAAAGCATCAATAAATTCAGGCTTGGCATTTGGCATTTCCGGCCGGTAATAGCTTGCGCCGATATCGTCAGTAACCACTTTGCATTCATAATCATTATCATAAAGCACTTCTAAGTGATCCGCGACAAATCCAACAGGAACATATACAAATGCTTGATAGCCTTTTTGTTCGAATAAATCACGTGTTAAATCCTGAACGTCGGGTCCGAGCCAAGGATCAGGCGTGTTCCCTTCACTTTGCCAGCCGACAGCATATTCGGAAACGCCTGCGCCTTCAGCAATCAATTTCGCCGATTCATGCAGCTGGTCCGGATACGGGTCTCCAAATTCTTTGATTTTTTCCGGCAGGCTGTGTGCGGATACGATGAGCATCGCGTTTTCTCTTTCATCCTCAGGCATTGACGCATATGTTTCCTTCACTCGGTCAACCCAATATTTCACGAACTTCGGTTCATCGTACCAGCTTTCAACTGACGTAATCGTTAAGCCGCCGAGTTTTTCAGCCTCTTCTTTGGCACGTTTGTTGTAGGACTGAACGCTGAACGTGGAGAAATGCGGCGCCAGCACGATGCTGACTGCTTCTGTAATGCCATCCTTATGCATCTCTGCTACGGCGTCTTCAATAAACGGCTCGATATGCTTCAGTCCGATATACGCTTTAAACGTAATCTCGTCCTGAATTTCATTCAAATGCTGTTCCAGACTATGCGCCTGCTCTTCTGTGATTTTGGCAAGCGGTGAAATGCCGCCAATCGCTTCGTATCTGTCTTTCAAATCTTGAAGCATTTCAGGTTCAGGCTTTCTGCCTCTTCTGATATGTGTATAATAACGTTCAATATCTTCTTCCTTATAAGGCGTGCCATACGCCATAACGAGAAGCCCCATTTTCTTTCTACTCACTGTTTACACCCTCTTTAATGATCTGATACAAACATTTTGACAGGATATCATTAAGATACCAAAAGATATGCTTAGGAATATTGACCCATTTTTTTGTTTTGTGAATATTCATGGACAAACGCTGTCAGTTTTTTCAAAACCTCGGGACTGACATCAGGAAATACCCCATGGCCAAGATTGAAAATGAAGCCATCTGATTTCATACCCTGATCAAGTATTTCCTTCGTTTTCTTCTCAATGACTTCCCATGGCGCAAGCAAAATGGACGGGTCCAGGTTGCCCTGCACTGTTTTAGTGATTCCTTTTGATCTGGCTTCATCAATGCCGAGTCTCCAGTCAAGCCCGACAACATCGAGAGGAAGGTCATGCCAATCATTTGCGAGATGACTCGCGCCGACGCCAAACATGATCAGCGGCACATTCTCCTTTGCGAGCTCTGAAAAAATCCGGTTCATTACGGGTTTAATGTATGTTCTGTAATCTGCCTGATTCAATGCGCCGACCCACGAATCAAAGATTTGAATCGCTTTTGCGCCTGCCTTAATCTGCGCTTTCACGTACACGATGATCATGTCGGCAAGCTTGGACATCAGCAGATTCCATGCATCCGGCATGCTGTACATGAAGGCTTTTGTTTTATTGTAGTTTTTCGACGGGCCGCCTTCGATCATATAGCTTGCAAGCGTAAAAGGCGCACCTGAGAAACCGATGAGCGGGACGTTCAGCTGCTCATTGACAAGCAGTTTAATTGTCTCAAGCACGTACGGCACGTCCTGTTCCGGATCAATTTGGCCGAGTTTTTCAATGTCCGCCAGAGACCGGATTGGCTGATCAATCACAGGACCGATCCCGTTTTTGATTTCAACATCCACACCGATTGACGGCAGCGGCGTCATGATATCTTTATAAAGGATTGCAGCATCGACTCCGTATTGCTCAACCGGCAGTCTTGTGACATACGCACAAAGTTCGGGCTGATGTGTGATCTCAAACAATCCGTACTTTTCCTTCAGCTTGCGGTATTCCGGCTGTGAGCGCCCTGCTTGCCTCATATACCACACAGGCGTGTGATCCGCTTTTTCTCCCCGCGCAGCTTTTAAAAACGTCTCGTTAAACGTTTCTCGTTTACTCATCTGATTTCCACCTTTCATACGGCAACCATACGTTCGTATTTCTTGACTTATTACACTATACCTTGTTTTAGGCAAATGGTATAGAAATGTAGCTCAAAGTTCAAAAAATCGCCGAATTCCATTAAGAGGAAAACAATTTTGGCTGAACGTAATCGGTTCCTTCCCCTTCTCTTTTTGTCTGTGTATTATAAGGCACAATTTTATAAGACGCGCCCGAAAATAAGTTGGCATAAGGAATTTCATAGCTTCCCTTCCCTTCAACCGAATCAAGAAGCGTCTCCTTGCCGTCCTTGTTTACATAAATTCTGTATACGGCCCGATCATCCTCTTGAGCGTCCCACTTTAATTCAATAGTAAAGAGCCCCGCTGCTTTAAATGTGTAATCGGCTGTGAGTGTTTTGACCGGCTTCAGCTCAATCGGGCTTTCCAGTTCTTTAACGTTTTTAGGCTTTGTGAACACATGACCGGTTTCTCCTGCCTGTGTCAAAATATCCTTAAACAGCCGCGTCGGGTATGAGCTCCCGGCTTTCAAATAATGGCTTTGATCCGTTTTGTCATAGCCCATCCAGACTGCCCCGGTTATTTTCGGCGTATAGCCTGCAAACCAGGCGTCCTTTGTCGCGCCGGAGACGCCTGTATAAGATGTAGAACCTGTTTTTCCCGCCAGGTCGCCGTGATAGGTGCCGGACGTAGCCGTTCCCTTTTTGACTACCTGCTGCAGCATTCTCGTCATATTCCAAGACGTCTGCTTGCTGAATACCCGCTTTCCTTCTTCTTTATGATCGGCTATTGTTTCTCCGTCTTCATCTATTATGCTCGAGATAAAGAAGGGTTCAGTATACGTTCCATTCGCGGCAAATGTATGAAACGCGCCGGCAAGCTGGAGCGGTGAAACGCCTTTTTCCAAGCCGCCTAGAGCAAGAGCAAGGCCTTCATCAGGGATATCAATGCCGTTTGCTTTCAAATAAGATTTTCCTGTTTCGACGCCGATCTCATTCAGCGTCCAGACAGCCGGCGCGTTTTTGCTGTACGTAATGGCGTCAGACATAGTGACTTCGCCCTCATACCTGCTGTCGTAGTTTTTCGGCGTATAATCTCCGTAGGACTGCAACTCATCCTTCAATAGGGAATATGGCTTAAATTTCTTTTCCTGCATCGCCGGTCCGTATACGGCAAGCGGCTTAAATGTGGAACCCGGCTGGCGGACAGCTGTGACACGGTTATATCCTTTGGATGTGTAATCCCTTCCGCCGATGGCCGCTTCTACACCGCCTGTCTTGTTATTAATAAAGACCGCGCTTCCCTCGGCATTCTGATCTGTTCCGGGATAATAGCTACCCTCTTTCATCACCTGGTAAGCCGTCTTCTGCAGCTTCGAATCGAGCGGCACCTTGATCGTGTATCCTCCTTGAAGAAGCTGCTCTCCGGAAATGGAATACTTGTCCTCCGCCTCTTTGATCACAAGGTCAATGTAGCTGTCAAACCAAGGTGTTTCCGACTGTTTCTTCACGTGCAATCCAAGCGTCCGGCCCTGCGCGGTGACAGCCTCTTTCGCACTGATATAGCCTTGGTCATTCATCATACCTAGAATTGTATCACGCCGCTCCTTATTTTTATCAGGATGCAAAATCGGAGAGTACGTAGAAGGCGCCTTCGGAATAGCGGCCAAAACAGCGCCTTCAGATACAGTCAAATCTTTTACTTCTTTATTAAAATAATAGTGGGACGCCGCTTGTATGCCGTAAACCCCATGTCCGAAGTAAAGCTGGTTCAAATACATTTCCAGCAGCTTGTCCTTGCTGTAATCCCGTTCAAGATTGATCGCAATGATCACTTCTTTTGTTTTTCTTAGAAACGTTTTGTCATGTGTCAGAAAAATATTTTTGGCAAGCTGCTGGGTGATTGTGCTTCCGCCTTCCACCTTTCCGCCTGCTAATATATCGCGGTACACTGCCCTTCCGACAGATTTTGCATCAATGCCGTGATGCTCATAGAATCTTTTATCCTCAACAGCGATAAACGCTTCTCTGACCTGCTTTGGAATCTCATTGATCGAGACCGGCTCGCGATTTTCTGTATACAGGCTTGCAACCTCATCTCCGTTTTGATCAACAATTTTTGAAGAAGCATGAAGAATAAGCTTTTTTTCATCTATGACATAATGGCCGAGAAAAATAATTGAAATATATCCTATTAAAGCGAGAAAAGCAGTTAACACTAAAATAATGATAGGTATAAAAAGTTTCTTTTTCTTTATCTTAAACATGAACTCACCTCGCCTTTCTAAAGGTAGTATGGGAAAAATTGTTTGGAATTATGTTCGAAGCACTCGCCAATAGAAACTTATACCATTGTTTTGATATACTAGCAAGCAGGAGGTGGCTGATATGAAGGTTTATATTACATATGGGACAGCCGATTTTTTAAAAACAATCGTAGAAAAGTATCCCTCAGAAAATATCCTTTTGATGCAGGGGCAGGAAAACGCCATTTTGATTCATGAAACAAACGGAGAAACCGTTTTCCAGGCACCACACGCTTATGAAGTCATTGACCAAGTCGGAGAGATCAAGCATCCCGGTTTTGCAGTATTGAACAATATTGCCGTCACTCAGGAAGGGCGTCCGCTGTTTGAAAACAGATTTAAAAACAGAGCGGGAAAAGTCGAAAATGAGCCTGGCTTTGAAGCAATTCGAGTGCTCCGTCCGCTTGACAGTGACACCTATGTCATTCTGACCTTGTGGGAAACGGAAAGCGCCTTTCAAGACTGGCAGCAGTCCGGTTCTTACAAAGAAGCCCACAAAAAACGCGATACATCTGCCGGAATTGACACAACGTCGATCTTCTCCCGGCCTTCCTATGTCACCACATATTTCGCTGTCGAATAGCTGCCGGCATGTCCGGCAGCTTATTTTATTGGGAGGAAAGCAAAATGAAGCATACTTGCCCAGTCTGCGGGTTTAAGGGATTGGCTGAGCCGCCATATGATCATGAAGGCAATCATTCTCATGAAATCTGCCCGTGCTGCGGTTTTCAGTTCGGATTTGATGATTACGAGATGCAGCACGAGGATGATTCATATTTAGAGCCATCGGAAAGCATCATCGCCTATAGAAAAAACTGGCTTGCTGATGGGTGCGTCATTTTTTCTCCTGAATGCTTCCCAAAACATCTGCAAAAAGCGAATAGAGTGTTAAGGCTTCATCTGATTGAGCAGCTGAAACAGATCAATGTTCATCTTCCATCATAACCCTCCCCTCTGTCCCGGCACCTTCCGCCCGCCTATGAATAATCTGTAAGCGGAAGGAGTGATCGATGATGGAAGTCGGGATTTTGTCTGTCCATGTTCTGTATGTGTTTTTTATCGGTGCAATTATCTTATTTATGCTGCTGAGAAAAGACACGACATTTATTTCTCTATTCGGCATTTTTATCATATCGCTATGGGCCAGCCATTCACTTTCAGCTTCTGTCAGCAGTTTATTCCACAGCTTTATCTATGCGGCCGGCGAACTGCTGCCCACGATTTTCATCATTTGCTTTATCGTTTCAATGAGTGATTTGTTAACAAAAACAGGGATAAATGAAGCGATGATTTCTCCCTTTGCAAGCCTTGTGAGAGGGCCTGTGACTGCCTATTGGCTGATTGGAGGCCTGATGTTCGCCATTTCTCTCTTCTTCTGGCCTTCTCCGGGTGTCGCTTTAATCGGCGCCGTCCTGCTCCCCGCAGCCGCACGTGCCGGTTTGACGCCTCTTGCCGCGGCCATGGCCATGAACTTATTCGGACACGGTTTTGCCCTGTCAGGAGACTTTGTCATTCAGGCGGCGCCAAAGCTGACTGCGGATGCAGCAGGCATTCCAGTCGGTGATGTCGTCTCGGCCAGCATTCCGCTTGTGCTGATTATGGGTGTGACAACAACAACCGCTGCCTTTATCATGATTCAGCGCGAACGCAAAAAGCAGGAGCATCCCGCTTCTTTTTCCCCCATTCTTTCCGGCGAACAAGACAACTCGCTGTACTTGCCAAAACGCCTGCGGTCCATACTGGCTTTTTTGATTCCGCTTGCCTTTCTTGCAGATATTTCCTGCATGCTCTTGTTTAACCTACAAGGAAATGATGCCACCGCGTTAATTGGCGGGTCTGCAATCTGTATCCTCCTTACCGTTCATTTTTTCGTGTATAAGCATAAAGGGCTTGAAAAAATCACCGGCTATTTTATTGACGGATTTAAGTTCGGTTTTAAGGTTTTCGGCCCCGTCATCCCGATTGCCGCTTTCTTTTATCTTGGCGACTCAGGCTATGAGAGCATACTGGGCACTTCACTCCCTAAAGGTTCCCACGGCATTGTCAACGATCTTGGCATTGCTTTATCCCATATGATGCCTATGTCAAAGGAGCTTGCCGCCGCTGCATTAACTGCCGCTGGAGCCATAACAGGCCTTGACGGCTCAGGATTTTCTGGCATTTCTCTCGCCGGCTCCATCGCAAAGCTCTTTTCGTCCGCTCTCCATGCCGATCCCGCCGTTCTGACCGCGCTCGGACAAATCTCTGCCATCTGGGTGGGCGGAGGCACACTGGTCCCATGGGCGTTGATTCCCGCCGCGGCCATTTGCAAAGTTGATCCTTTTGAGCTTGCCAGAAAAAACTTCATTCCAGTCGCGATTGGCCTTTTGGTGACAACCCTCGCAGCTGTGATGATGCTTTGAAACAGCATGAGTTGAAATATTCAGACTTTTTCTATACAATCATGGAAAAGCATAGAAAAGGGGGAAGCGGCTTTGTCCATATCCACACTGCAGAAAGAGATAAACAAACAGCTCGACGGCTGTTTTGAAGAAATGGTTGAGATCAGGCGCCATTTTCATATGTATCCTGAGCTCTCATTTCAAGAAGAAAAAACCGCCGCATTTATTGCTTCCTATTATGAATCGTTAGGAGTCCCAATCCGCACGAACGTCGGCGGCAGAGGGGTTTTAGCATATATAGAAGGAAGCGAACCAGGCCCTACAGTCGCTTTGCGGGCCGACTTTGACGCTCTCCCCATTCAAGATGAAAAAGATGTCCCTTACGCCTCCAAAGTGCCTGGTGTCATGCATGCATGCGGCCACGACGGCCACACCGCAGCTCTTCTCGCAGTGGCCAAGGTCCTTCACCAAAACAAACATGAACTGAAGGGAACATTTGTGATGATCCACCAGCATGCAGAAGAATATTATCCGGGAGGCGCAAAGCCAATGATTGATGACGGCTGTCTCGAAAACGCGGATGTGATATTCGGCACTCATCTTTGGGCAACTGAGCCGCTCGGAACTATTCTCTGCCGCCCCGGCGCCGTAATGGCGGCGGCGGACCGATTTACGATTAAAGTTTTCGGAAAGGGCGGCCACGGCGCTCATCCGCATGATACAAAAGACGCCGTCCTGATCGGTTCGCAAATCGTTTCCTCTTTGCAGCACATTGTCAGCCGCAAAGTCAATCCGATTCAATCCGCCGTCATTTCGACAGGCTCCTTCATCGCCGACAATCCGTTTAATGTCATCGCAGACCAAGCAGTACTCATCGGCACAGCGCGTTCTTTTGATGAAAATGTCCGGGACATTCTGGAGAAAGAAATTGAAGCGGTTGTAAAAGGAATATGCAGCATGCACGGCGCGTCCTATGAGTACACCTATGAACAGGGTTATCCAGCGGTTGTGAACCATCCTGCAGAAACGAACCACTTGGTGAGCACCGCAAAGAATACCGAGGGCGTTCAGCAGGTCATTGACGGTGAACCGCAAATGGGCGGCGAGGATTTTGCTTATTACCTACAAAACGTGAAAGGCACTTTTTTCTTTACAGGTGCCGCTCCCGAACAGCCAGACCGAGTTTATTCCCACCACCATCCGAAATTTGATATCAACGAAAAAGCCATGCTGACAGCGGCCAAGGTCCTTGCCGGCGCTGCGATCACCTATCATCAGCTATAAAAAAACAGCCGGAGTGTTTATTCTCCGGCTGTTTCCTTTAATATCCTCAGATGAAAAACATGTCTTGCCGTTTCTCCAAGCTGAGCAAGCAGCTTATAATTGGCAATTCCGCCGACTGCCGCTCCTACGCCCGGCAAAAGCTGAAAAAGCTTCACGACGTCGATATAATCGCGATATTCCTGCTGGAACACTCTCCAGTCGATGCTCTTTTTCTCCGTCTCCCAATTTTCGATGACAGAAAAAAGCGATTTACGGCCATCATCACTCGAAAACGCAAGCTGAAACACGAGCAGCAAAAACATCCTTTCTTGTGCATCCTTGACATTAAAGCCGTAAATGGAAGACAAGGTAAATAAACACTTCATCTTAATTGAAAGCAGCAGCGGAAAATCAGCAATGCCTAAAAAAATGCCGCCCGCTCCGGTACCGACTCCCTCAGCAGCTGCCACTTTCTGATAAGAAACAATCGTTTTTTTCGCCAATTCGTTTTTTTCACTGAGCGACAGTGCACTTGTATCCTTTTTATAAGTGATGATATTGGAGCCGGCCATTGTCGCTTCTACCATTTTTTTCACACTCTCGGTGACGACCGTATGGATTTTTTCAGGAATCCGTTCATTCACCTTCGTCTGCACACGCTTCGAAAAGCGTTCAAACATGGAATCCTTTCGCAAAAAATGCATTTTCCATTGCAACGCTTCCTGCATCAGCAGCTGATTATCTGTCATTTGATTACCCCTTTTCAGTTCACAGCTTTCCGTGCTTTTTCAGCCTGGTTGTCATATAAGAAGGCAAAACAACAAAAATCAGAACGGCAGAACCGATCAGCGCGTACAGAAAACCGGTCAAGCCAGCTGCATAGGCAGATGCAACAGACATCAGCAGCGCTTGAATACTAAGTGCAGTTTTTAATAGAGAGAAATAGCTTTTCAGCTTTGTTTCTTTTTTCACAGGGTACAGCTCTTGAAGAGCCAGATGGTCAAAGTGGCCGAAGAGCGGCAGAAGCTGAATGCCCGTAATGAAAATGGCAAACACAGTCAAAACCGCGGCAATCAGCGGGCTAGCTGAGACATACATAATGATCAGCGCGAAAACGATCGTTAATCTGACAATAATGCCCAAATAATCACTCGAACGCAAAAAGGCGCGGGTGAACATATAGGCAAATGTTTTGCGCTGTTCAAACGGCACAAGCCGCAGCAAAAAGTCGAGATAAGCTCTGCGTTTGGCTTGCTTTCGCAAATGCGGCACATCAGTAAACAGGTTGGCAATCCGATAGAAACGCTGCTTTCGTCTCAATTCGGACTCAATATGGCTCTCCCATTTAAATGTTTTCCGTTTTGCTGCGGAAGACATATACAGATAAAGAACAGCCATAATGACATAGACGAGAAGCGCATACATATAAACAGATTGGAAAACAAAATAAAGAACGAGTGTATTCGCCGCAAAGCGAATGATGACGTCCATCCGTTTCATGCTGCGGTCGTTTTGGAAAGTCGTGCGCCATTCCATTACCTGATTCCACGCTTTCAGCAGCAACAGTTGGACAAAGACCGCGGCATACGATACGAGCGAAGCCCCCGGTGTGACTGCGAAATAAAGCGGCATCGCAACGATGCTCAGCGCAATCAGCGGAAACAGCTGAGACACATAGCTATAGACAAACGCCTGCTTCAAGTAAGGCTCCATTTTTGCTTCTAGAGGCAATAAGAAAACAAGGTCAGCCTCCTTCAAAAGCGTTCGCACATAAGAGCTTGTCAACACTAGTGAAAACAGCACGGCCATCACCCAAAAGGACGGAAAGTGAGCGGGAATGTCCCGTATCCATTTGCTGTACCAGCTTGCAGCGCCCGCTAGAAAAAAGATCAAAACAATGACGAGGTGATCGTTGAGCATATATTTCATGTATGTTCTTGTTTCTTTGATATGCTCCTGCAGCCGCGACTGCCAAATATCAAGCATATTATTCATGGCCAGCGTCTTCCTTTGTAAGCTCAAGATACAAATCGTCCAGCGCCGCGTCCTTCATTCCAAACTGCTCTCTGAGCTCTGACAGCGTGCCGCGCGCCCGCACCTCGCCGTTATGTAAAATAATAAACGAATCGCAATAGCGTTCTGCCGTTGCCAAAATGTGTGTTGACATCAGCACGCTCGCCCCGCCTTTTTTCGCTTCATTCATCCGTTCAAGCAGCGCGTTAATGGCAAGCGGATCAAGCCCTAGAAAAGGCTCATCAATAATGTAGAGCGCAGGCTCTGCCAAAAATGCGCACATAATCATAACCTTCTGCTTCATTCCTTTAGAAAAATGGGCCGGGAACCACTTCAGCCTCTTTTCCATTCGGAATTCCTTTAAAAGCGGAGGCAGCCTTTTCTCCATCGTTTCTTTTGACAGCCCATATGCCATGGCTGTTAGTTCAAGATGCTCCATCAGCGTCAATTCTTCATATAAAACAGGTGTTTCAGGTATATAGGTAAATTGTGAACGGTAGCCTTCCGGATCCTCAGCAAACGTTTTACCGTTTAATTCGATTGAACCTTTATGCGGGTCCATCAGCCCGATGATGTGTCTGATTGTTGTACTTTTACCAGCACCATTCAGCCCGATTAAGCCGACAATTTGATTCGGTTCAAGGGTGAATGATACGTTTTTTAAAACCGGATTTCTTGTATATCCGCCGGTTAAGTCTTTTACCGATAGCAGAGACATAGTTTCTCCCCTTATAGTGTTTTTCTTCATAGTACCAAAAACAAGGCCTGATTTGAAACAATTCCCTTTTAACAAATGATGAATTTGCTGTCATAAAGAGACAGGGTTCTGGACATCATAATAGTTGTAGAGGAAAAGCATATCAACTGAAAAATGAGGTGTTTGTCAAAGACGTCTTAGAAACAGTTGGATAGAAAATAAACATGTCCAATGCTCAAACCATTTCTCTTCACTGAATTGATGAATTCTTCATGTATGAAGCAAATTGTCAAATGAGGTGTTTATCGCAGGAATCGTTAGGCATTAAACAAGTCTTCATTTTATTGACAAATGAGGTGCTTACCAAAGGCATAACACATTTTCTTCATATAAGCTCTTCCTCTGCATTCAGGGTGAACGCTAGCCGTTCATCCTGTTTTCTATTTTCTGCATTTCTGTGGTACGATGAGTGTATACATACTAAACGATTTCATAAGGAGGAACCCTCATGCATTGTGCAGAGAATTGTATCTTTTGTAAAATTATTGCCGGCGACATTCCATCCGCGAAGGTGTATGAAGATGAACATGTACTTGCCTTTCTTGATATCAGCCAAGTGACAAAAGGCCATACGCTTGTCATTCCGAAAACACATATTGAGAATGTATATGAATTTACAGATGAATTAGCAAAACAATATTTTCATGCTGTTCCGAAAATCGCCCGCGCTATCCGGGATGAATTTGAACCGATCGGCTTAAATACGTTGAACAATAACGGCGAAAAAGCTGGACAATCTGTGTTCCACTACCATATGCATATTATCCCTCGCTACGGAAAAGGAGATGGATTCGGAGCGGTTTGGAAAACGCATGCTGATGATTATAAACCGGAGGATCTGCAGAACATCTCTTCCTCTATCGCAAAACGCCTGGCCTCATCATAAGATGAGGTTATTTTATTTTGTGAACATTTCGCAAACATCCGTCAATTTCTTTTGATAATTCTAATTTTTTATCAAAAAACTGAATTTTTGTGATAGGATAATTGTATTATTTTATACATTAACGTGGAAAACAGGGAGAGATCATAATGGAACGTACAACGAATTTTAACGCAGGTCCTGCAGCGCTGCCACTGGAAGTTCTGCAAAAAGCACAGAAAGAATTTATTAATTTTAACGAATCCGGCATGTCTGTTATGGAGCTTTCCCACCGCAGCAAAGAGTATGAAGCGGTGCACCAAAAAGCGAAAAGCCTCTTAATCGAACTGATGGGCATTCCAGAAGATTACGATATCTTGTTTCTTCAAGGCGGGGCAAGCCTTCAATTCTCAATGCTTCCGATGAACTTTTTAACACCTGAAAAAACCGCGCATTTTGTCATGACAGGCGCTTGGTCTGAAAAAGCACTGGCAGAAACGAAACTGTTCGGGAACACGTCTATCACCGCTACAAGTGAAACAGACAATTACAGCTATATTCCAGAGGTTGACCTTACGGATGTAAAAGACGGCGCATATTTACACATCACATCCAACAATACGATTTTCGGCACTCAGTGGCAGGAGTTCCCGAATTCTCCAATTCCGCTCGTCGCCGACATGTCCAGCGATATTTTAAGCAGAAAAATCGATGTGTCCAAATTTGACGTGATCTACGGAGGCGCCCAAAAGAACCTCGGCCCTTCCGGCGTGACTGTAGTTATCATGAAAAAAAGCTGGCTGCAAAATGAAAATGCGAACGTCCCAAAAATCTTGAAATATTCCACGCATGTCAAAGCGGATTCACTCTACAACACTCCGCCGACATTTGCGATTTATATGCTGAGCCTTGTTCTGGAATGGCTAAAGGAAAACGGCGGTGTGGAAGCTGTTGAACAGCGCAATGAACAAAAAGCGCAGGTTCTCTACAGCTGTATTGATGAAAGCAACGGCTTCTATAAAGGACATGCCAGAAAGGACAGCCGCTCACGCATGAATGTCACCTTCACGCTTCGGGATGACGAATTAACGAAAACATTCGTTCAGAAAGCAAAAGATGCGAAGATGATCGGCCTTGGTGGACACCGTTCGGTGGGAGGCTGCCGCGCTTCTATTTATAACGCGGTCTCTCTCGAAGACTGTGAAAAATTAGCTGCGTTCATGAAGAAATTCCAGCAGGAAAATGAGTAAAAAGTCTGGCTATGCAAACCGTCCGTTTGGTATACTGTTTGCATAACACATTCTGTAAAGCCTTCGCAATAAATGATGAGCATATTATTGGAGGGCAAAAAGCTTAGCAGAGGAGAGCATAGTTATGAAAACAAAAGAGTTAGTCATTATGGCTCTGTTTGCCGCTATCGGCGCAGCGCTTCATTCCATTATTCCGCCCTTTTTAGGCGGCATGAAACCAGATATGATGCTGATCATGATGTTCATGGGCATTCTGCTGTTCCCGCGGGTGCAAAATGTACTCGTCATCGGGATCGTGACCGGAATCATTTCCGCGCTTACAACCGCGTTTCCAGCCGGACAGATCCCTAACATCATCGACAAACCTGTATCAGCGTTTCTGTTCTTCTCCCTGTTTCTCTTGTTCAGAAAGAGCCGGAAAACAGGTGCAGCCGCTGTGCTGACAGTGATCGGGACCATCTTATCGGGAATTGTGTTTCTATCGTCAGCTTTATTGATCGTCGGTTTGCCGGGCGGTTTCGCCGCATTGTTCGCGGCTGTTGTTCTGCCGGCCGCTGTGCTGAATACAATCTCAATGATCATTATTTATCCGATTGTGCAAACCATTTTAAGACGTTCGAGCTTTATGGAAGCTGCTAAATAATTGTCACACAAAACCTCTTCCGCTTCCGGGAGAGGTTTTTTTGAACAGAGCGCCTGCAGCATGTCAGCATGTTTTAAGCGAGGAGTTTTGTGAAAAAGATAAGACATAGTGTAAAGGCGGTTCCGGTTGAACAAACAAGCGCTTTCTGCCGGATAACCCTCTTGGGCGGATAAGAAGCAGCCTGGCTGAGAAGTCTGATATAGTAAACAGCGCCTGAAGCGAAGGCAAGTGTGATGCAGGATAATACAATCAAAAAGACAGACAACCTTCTCCCTCCTTTTCACTTAAAAAATATGCTAAAATAAAGCAAGCTATGTATAGAAGTTCAGGCTTTCAACAAAAATGAAAAATGCTGAATGAATCCTATTTTGAAGAAAAAGACGGGGTGATTGTAATGGCGAGCGGACGTTCTCTATTAACAGGACTATTCGTAGGCGGCATCATCGGAGGAGCAGCGGTTCTTCTTACTGCACCTTCCTCAGGAAAGCAGCTGCGTGAAAAAATGAAAACCAATTATGATTCTTTTGAAGAAACAATCAAACGCTTAAAATCAGACGGGCTTGCATTAAAAGACCAGCTGATCAAAGCGGCAAAAGAAAGCACGGATGTTATTAAAGACGTGGGCGGCGAGCTCCAAACGTCAATTAAAAAATGGCAGGAAGAGATCAAGCCTCACCAGCAGGATCTGCAAAAAGAAATTGCCGAAATCGAAGAGAAAATCAGACAGCTGGAGA
Organism: Bacillus sp. 9.4; assembly: GCF_055486415.1. Classification (NCBI taxonomy): domain Bacteria; kingdom Bacillati; phylum Bacillota; class Bacilli; order Caryophanales; family Bacillaceae; genus Bacillus; species Bacillus sp. 9.4. Next base: position 913,827 of record NZ_JBVFMU010000002.1, read on the forward strand.
AAACCTTACAAAACTAATATCCTATTCAAAAGAAAAAAATGCGGGCCAAAATTGGACCCGTATTTTTTTTGGCCGAAAAACCCTTCCGCCGCAATGGTTTGTGAATTTATTAAAAAATTCTTACATTTTCATCTTTATTAATCTTTATTTTATTGGCATAATAGAGAAAAAGAAAAAGAGAAGCAGGTGACGTAATGAATCGAGTGGAACCGCCCTATGATGTGAAAGAAGCTCTGGTCTTCACCCAGAAAATGGCTCAGCTTAGCAAGGCTCTTTGGAAATCGATCGAGAAGGATTGGCAGCAATGGCTCAAACCGTATGACCTGAATATTAATGAGCATCATATTTTATGGATTGCGTATCAATTGAATGGAGCTTCCATTTCTGAAATCGCGAAATTCGGGGTCATGCACGTATCAACCGCATTCAACTTTTCAAAAAAGCTGGAAGAACGGGGATATTTAAGGTTCTCCAAACGGCTGAATGATAAACGGAACACATATGTCCAATTGACTGAGGAAGGTACCGAGGTATTCTGGAGCTTGCTTGAGGAATTTGATCCGACACGCAACGCTGTTTTTAAAGGGTCACAGCCTTTGTATCATTTATTCGGAAAATTTCCTGAAGTGGCAGAAATGATGTGTATGATACGCCATATCTACGGCGATGATTTTATGGAAATTTTCGAAACGTCACTCACCAATATTGACAATGACTTTGAAAGCGTAAACGGAAAACTGAAGAAAAAAACAAAGGACAGTGCGGCGGATGAACCGGCAGAAGAGCTCGAACCTGTAAACAGTTAATCAAAATGCTTCATGATGTCAATAAAGACTTCCATCAGCTCTTGATAAAGCCCTTGCTCATACAGGGCAAAAATCGTTTCATGAACATCTAATTTTTCATTCAGCTGTCCGGCAAAAAGCGCAAGGAGCTTATCAAAGGTTACAAATCCTTGCGCTTTTTGTGTTGCCAGCTCTTCCGACAATTCATCGCATATCCTCATAACCGCTTCCCCTTCTTCCTTGCTCAGCCCTTTATCAATGAGAAGCGCATAGAAGGGGTACCTGTCCATATCTACTGTTTTCACTAATAATTGTATGTAATATTCTAATCGCTCAATGCGATGATCCATCGAATCCATCCACACCACTTCTTTCTATCTTTAATCTTATTTTAGCTGATAATTCACTGAGAAGAAAGTTCTAACCCCATATTTCGCAGTTTGTTTGCTTGTTTCAAAAAAATACCTGCCGGATGATATTTTTTCTTAAAAAAGCATTGATTTTTTCTCTTCGGAGGAGTAAATTATTTTGAGATTCTATTCAAGATGTACGGAAGGATGACTTTGATGAATTGCTGGAAGACCATAAATCTCATGAAGGATTATGGCGCCGTTCGCATAATATTAACTGCTGTATGTTTTATGATTTTGGTTTTTATATCTACCTTTTTAGCTTTTGAGCTGCTGCGGCCTGGCACAAGCTTAAGCGATGAATATGTATCTTTATTCGGCGGTTTGCTCGTCGTTATTTTATTTGTACATAAAGTCATCCATGTCCTGCCAATCATCTGCAAAAAAAGAAAAATAGAAAAAAAGTTTTACATATTGCGCATGCGCACATGGAAACGTATACCAAAAACAACAATGCTGATTTCACTGGTAAGCCCGTTCTTGCTGATTACACCGGTATTGTTTTACGCAGCACTGGCATTTCCGAATCATGCTCATTATTTCTGCATGATCTCGGGCATTCACGCCGGCTACTGTCTGCCTGATTTCCTGCTGGCTCTCAAGCTGATAAAAGCACCGAAAACCGCTTTTATTGATCAGGAAGCAGACAGCTTGGATATTCTTGTTGAAAAGTAGTCAAACCCTGGTGCTGGTGGCGATTTTTCAATTTGCATTCTATCTTTTTTAATAAATATTTGGTAATGTAATATGGGACAGTTCAGAGAGAGGGGGAATCTCCCATCATTTTATTCTATTTTATCGTGGCTGCCGTGTTTATTTTATATTTCATAAACAGGCTCACCAATACATTATGCCTTGTCAGAGAGATTCCTGAAGAGCGGCAAGATAAGGTATTCCGGTTTATTAATGTATCTATATTAATTTTACTGATCTCTTCGTTTGTGGAGATCTCCTTTACAGTGTAAATACGAAAGGCATAGCTGCTGATTAAGCAGCTATGCTTTTTTATGTTGATTAGTACAGCCAAGAAGCGCCGATGATAATCAATAAAATAAATAACACAACCAATAAAGCGAATCCGCCTGCAAATACTTCACCCATCTTAAAAAGCACCTCCTGTAATAAGCTTTATTTACCAATTACATGTTATGCAATTCATGTTTGAAACGATTAGGCGCTAGTGAAAATAAAGGATCGCTTATGTTGCAAGCGATCCTCGGGCTGCTTAGTAGATGTAAGCTGCACCTACGATGATAAGCAAAATGAACAGTACTACGAGCAACGCGAATCCGTTAGAGTATCCTCCGCTCATGTTACATACCTCCTTTTCTTGATCAATATATAAGTATGTCATCAACAAAAGTTTGACTAGACGAATGCCCTTTATTTAAAATCTTTTTACAGAAAGCCACAATATGTTATGATACGCATAGGTAATTTAATTTGGAATGATTAGGAGTGTTTGAAAACAATGAAGAAAATCGCAATAGCAGCTATCACTGCTACAAGCATCCTCGCTCTCAGTGCTTGCAGCAGCGGCGACAAAGAAGTCATCGCAAAAACAGACGCAGGCGATGTCACAAAAGGCGAGCTTTACACAAACATGAAGAAAACAGCTGGCGCAAGCGTACTGACACAGCTAGTGCAAGAAAAAGTATTGGACAAGAAGTATAAAGTTTCGGATAAAGAAATTGACAACAAGCTGAAAGAATACAAAACGCAGCTTGGCGATCAATATACTGCCCTCGAAAAGCAATATGGCAAGGATTACCTGAAAGAACAAGTAAAATATGAATTGCTGACACAAAAAGCGGCTAAAGATAACATCAAAGTAACAGACGCCGATATCAAAGAGTACTGGGAAGGCTTAAAAGGCAAAATCCGTGCAAGCCACATCCTTGTCGCTGATAAAAAGACAGCTGAAGAAGTAGAGAAAAAGCTGAAAAAAGGCGAGAAGTTTGAAGACCTTGCGAAAGAATACTCAACAGACAGCTCTGCTTCACAAGGCGGAGATCTAGGCTGGTTTGCAAAAGAAGGCCAAATGGACGAAACATTCAGCAAAGCTGCATTCAAATTAAAAACAGGTGAAGTCAGTGACCCAGTCAAAACGCAATACGGCTACCATATCATTAAAAAGACAGAAGAACGCGGCAAATACGATGATATGAAAAAAGAATTGAAATCTGAAGTGCTTGAACAAAAATTAAATGACAACGCAGCTGTTCAGGAAGCTGTTCAAAAAGTCATGAAGAAAGCTGACATCGAAGTAAAAGATAAAGATCTGAAAGACACATTTAATACATCTTCAACAAGCAACAGCACTTCTTCACCTTCAAGCAGTTCTAAATAATAAAAAAGCTGTGCAGGCTCATCGAGCCGCACAGTTTTTTTATGCGATGGAATGGTTTTGATTTTCTTCTTCATGCTGCTGAGAACCACGGCGTTCTCGCTCCTTTTCCATCCTCTCCATATAAATCTGCCCTTCTTTTTCAATAAAAGCCTGGTCTACTTTTTCTTCTTCTTTGGCTGCCGCCACAAGTTTATATGCGCTGAAAATAATGCCTACAATACAAAGATACACCCACCACGGAAAAAATAACACGGGCTCCTCCCCCTTTGCATAGATTCTTTATTCTTAACCATATGCGGGAATGAGACGAGTTATGAGCGGGAAAGACACATCAAAAAGGACTGATCTGAATATGTCAGCATCAGTCCTTTTTACGTTATTTATGAAATGTCGGTTTATAAAAGGAACGGTTTTCCAGCGCAAATACACGTTCAGTGTACTCGCCCGGCTTCACGCGCTCAAGCGCTCTGTCCATCATATTCATTTTTGCATCCAGATTGTCTATATAGTGAAGAATTTCCGCTTCTTTCACCATCGGCGGTTTCGGGCTGCCCCATTCCGCTTTCCCGTGGTGACTCAAAATCAAGTGCTGAAGAATTAACACCTCTTCAGAATCGATTTGAAGCTCCTCAGCCGCTTTTGAAAGCTCTGTCACCATAATCGAAATATGGCCGAGCAAATTGCCTTCCACCGTGTATGAAGTGGAAACAGGGCCGGACAGCTCTTTCACTTTTCCAAGATCATGCAGGATAACACCGGCATAAAGCAGATCACGATCAAGAGATGGATATAAATCTGCTATTGCTTTCGCCAGGTTCAGCATAGAGACAACATGATACGCCAAACCTGAGACAAACTCATGGTGGTTTTTCGTAGCCGCCGGATAATCCATAAACTCAGCTTCGTGTTTTTTAACCAAAAACCTTGTGATTCGCTGGATATTCGGATTTTTCATTTCAAATATATATTGAGTGATGGTGTCCATCATTTCATTTTTCGGAATCGGCGCGGTTTCTAAAAAATCATCAATATTGACGTTCTCTTGCTCGCTTACCGGTCTGATATTTCTTAGCTTTAGCTGGGTGCGCCCGCGATAATGGTGAACATCCCCCACGACCTTGACAATCGTCTGCGGCGCATAAGTCACTTCATCACTTTGCTTGGCATCCCACAGCTTCGCTTCAATATCGCCTGACTGGTCTTGCAGCATCAGCGTCAAAAACGGTTTTCCATTGCTTGCAATCCCTTTCGTCGAGGATTTAATCAATAGATACTGGTCCACCTGTTCGCCAACCTCATGTAGCATAATCCCTTTAGCCATTCTATTAAAGCTCCCTCCGTATCTTACATAATACCAGTATATCACATACCGATTTTCAGCTATAGAACCTCTTTTATGACACCAAATGGATGATTTGGCTGCTATGAAATGCATCTTTTACGTGCTCATGGCATGTAAAATACAAAATCTGCCTACCGCCTTTGGATAAATCATACAGAACATGTAATACACGTTTCAGCCTTTCCTGATCAAAATGAACAAAACTGTCGTCAAGCTGGAAAGGAAGCATTGACCCATCCTGGCGCGTAACGGCCAAAGCAAATCGGATCGCTGTATACAGCTGTTCACATGTCCCTTGTGACAGCTCTTCCGCATGATAGACAGTTCCATCGCCATGCATAACCATGATCGAATCATCCGATTCGGAAAAATAAATGGTTTGGTAGCTTCCGTCAGTCAGGGGGCGGAAGAATTCTCCTGCCGTCTCCAGAAGGCGCGGAAGCTCGACTTTTTTATGCCGCTCCAATTTGTTTCTGATCACCTGTTTGATCATTTGTATCGAGGCCCATTTTTTAGCCGTTTCTTTTACACGTTCTTTTTGCATTTCGGTTTGAAGCTTGAGGTCTGAGACCAATCCCGAAGCCTCTAATTGTTCCTGTTTGACTGAGAGCAGTGCGATTTGGCTGCGGAGCTGCTCGATCTCCTCAGTCAGCCGCTCTTTTCTTTCATTCTCAACAAATTGCTTATCTTTCAATTCAGAAAGCGTATTGGAATCCGCCAGTTCAAGTTCCTCCGGGTGCCCGCCTTGAAGCTGTGCGTTTACGTGATGAAGCTTGTTCTCCGTATCCTTCAATTGCCTGCTGATGTCGGCTATGGCAAAAAACGCATCTCTGTCTTTTGCAGCAGCCGCGGCAAATAACTGTTCGATCTGTGCGTGGAAATACTGTATTTCTTGCTCAAGTTCAAGCATCTGTTCCTTTGTATAATGAATATCTGTTTCAATTTCCTTTTTTTGCTTCTCAATTTCTTTTTCACGTTCAATGTTTTTCCGCAATGTGTGAAGGGCGTCCGAAATGGAGATATCCTGACTCTGATTCACGGGACGAAGCATACTGACGCGTTCTTCGAATGTTCTCCGGTGCTTTTTCAGCCTGCCTGCTTCAATGGTCAGCTCATGCTTTTTCTTCACTTCTTTTTTAACATCCTTCATTAAGCTGTATGCATCAAGCAAAAATGATGGATCTTCCTTAAATCCGAGCTCATTCATAAAACGCTCAACCTGTGTAAAGGACGGCGCCATTTCGGCTTCCCACTGTTCAAACTGCTGGATGACCCTTTCATACGCCGCCTCTTTTTGCTGGAGCGCTGCACGCTGTGTGAGAAGGTGCTGCTTATTGCGGTCATCCTCCCATAACGCTCCTCTAAGCATTTCAGCTTCTGCTGGTGAAATATCCGTCATGGGCTGTCTTGTCTCTCGGCTGTTTCGAAAAGACGGTTTTCCTGATACAAGCCAATACACAATAAGTGCAGCGCCGAAACTTATGGCGGGAATCCATTGCTGCAGCAGAGAAAAGAGAACGATGAACAACATACCAGCTGCAATGACAGTCTTTTTCTGTTTAGCCTGCTGTCTTTCAAAAAACGTTAGCTGTTCTCTGAGCTTCGCTTGCTCTTGGTGCTGCCCCTGTGTTTCATCATATGCTCTAAGAGCTGCTTCTTTATCTTTTCTTTGGCTGTTTTCAAGAATCGCGGACGAAGCGGCACGAACGGCCTTTTCCGCGTCTTCCAGCTCTTGCCGGGCAAGTTCAAACGTCTCGTCAAGCTGCCGTTTTCTGTCTCTTGCCTGTACATATTGCTGCACCGCTTGCTGAAGCTGCCATTCATAATCATATGAGGTGTTCATATTCAGGAGCTCATTTTCATCCGTTTTATTAAGCTGTTCCAGTCCTGCCGCTGTCTGCGCAGACGTCTGGCGCAGCTGTGCCTGAATGGCTGCCAGCTGTTCTCCCCAGGATTGGTACATATGAAACGCTGCCGAAAGCTCTTGTATCAGCGTTTCTTTCGCCAATAGTTCTTTATTGGGGATAAGCTTTTGCCTCTGTTTGTCCAACTCCGCCATCTTCACCCGAAGCGCCTCAAGCTGTGCTGATTTCGGGTGCAGATGGGATTCATATTTTTCCAGCTGATGCAGTCCGTCAGCAGGAAATTGTCCTACATGTTCCGGAAATTCTGCAATCACCTGTTCGAGTGTCGCTTTTTCATTTAGCAATGGTTTTCGCTCAATCGCTCCCTCAATCATTCGGATATGTCCCGCCGTCTCTTTCAATTCGGTTTCCGCGGCTGCAAGGCGGGCTTCAAGCGTTCGTTTTTCCCCGAGAAGCTGATGATAGCCCGCTTCCTCTGCTTCAGCCTGTTTTAGCTTCACTGCCAGCTGCTTAAGCGTTTCCAGCTCCTGATTCAATTGAGGGTTTCGCCCATTTGGTTTATAGAGCCTTTCGCTTTCCTTCGTCAGCCTTGAATCAAGCTTTGATACGGCTTCAGCACCAAACAAGCTGGAAAAGAGCAAAAATTCCCCTATCTTATCCCGATTAAAGGCGTGAATTTCCTGCAGCCCGAATACGTCAAACGAATATATGGCTTTGTACAACGACCTGTCTGTGCCCTGGAACAGCTGCTTTAAAACATCTCCCTGCTTTACTTCGCCCTTTTCTGTGTACACGCTTAGTTTTTCGGCAGTCCCTTTCGTCCGTTCGATCTTCAGCACCCCATATTCAGGATGTTCAGCTTCAAGAACACCGCCGTAGACACCGCCTGTTTTCGGTTCATATTTTTTTGTTTTTGGAAAACCGAACAGCATACTTTCAATAAATGACATCATCGTCGTTTTTCCTGCCTCATTTAATCCGTAGATGACTTGGACAGGAGAGGCGGAAAAGTGAAAGGTCCGATTGGAAAATTTTCCGTATTGGTAGATATGTAAGGATATAATTCGCAAAGCTGTCACCGCCTCATGTATCAAGCACCTTAAGCTGCTTTTTCAATAAAATCTGTGCCTGTTCTTTTATTTCCTTTACCTCCTCTTGGCTAAACCGGTCCGCGTGCCTTCTATACACTGGATGCCGCTCAAGCCCTTCCAGCACGTCTGACAGATCGCTGCGATCAATGTCTTCAAATAAACCGCCAAAAAAAGGATCAAGGTTTGTTAGGTTTGCTTCGTTTTCTGTCTCATCGTCCAATCTAAGAGGCCAAACGAAACGTTCTTCCTCCGCTTCTTGCTCCTGAAGAGCTTCAAGAAACTCATCCAAGGTGCCTTTTGGCGCCTCCAGCAGCCATTCCGGCGCCGTCCCTTGTAAAACAAGCCTTACACAAACAGGGCTCCCCTTTTTCCGCAGCTTCGAAAACGTGTTCTCCACCATTTGGAAGAGGACGGTCATATTCTTTGCCTCCGTCACATCAACCGCCGCTTTTTCCCACAGGACATCATGCGCTCTCTGAAATTCATAAGATATATCTCCGTTTGTCACATGAACGAGATAATAGCCTTTATCTCCCGTCTCCTTCATATGGCGTGCTTGCGTGTTTCCCGGGTAAATGACTGCCGGATGCTCGGCAGATAGAACCTGGCGTTTATGTATATGGCCAAGCGCCCAATAATCCATCCCGCTTTTCACGAGGTCGTCATGTGTAAACGGGCAATACGGATCGTGTCCTTCAGATCCTGACAGCGTGCCGTGGAGCATGCCGATATGAAACGGTGCGTCAGTTGATCTCCGATAGCGGGCGGCTTGGTTTTCCGTCACTGCTCTGGCTTGATAGCTGAAGCCGTAAATGCTTGCTATGCGCCTGCCTTCTTTAAAAAACGATTTTTCTTCTGGAACAGCGGACGAAAAAATATGGACATTCTCAGGCCATTCAATCGGAGTCCACTCCCCGCCAAGATGATCGTGATTCCCAAAGATGACGTATACCGAAATTCCGCACTCTCTGAGTCTTTCAAACTGTTTTTTCAAAAAGAGCTGAGCCTTTAAGCTTCGATTGGCTTCATCAAACAGATCTCCCGCAAGCAAAATGAAATCAACGTGCTCTCTCACTGCGGCGTCTATCATATGTCTCACGCTTGCAAACGTGCTTTCTTTAATCCGGGCAAAAATCGGCTCCGGCAGATGCGATATCCCGTAAAACGGGCTGTCAAGATGAAGATCTGCCGCATGAATAAAGGTTAGATCAGTCAACATTCTGCTCCTTTCCAGGATGAAGTACCCTTATTTTAGCACCGAATTCTTGCGAATGCACGTTCTGTCAATAAAGAAACAGCCTGAGAATCCCAGGCTGTTTTCCAATCAGTTTTTCGCTAAACGAAGCGCTTGTTTGATCGCTTTGAACGCGCTTGAATTGCCGTAAATTAATACACCGCCTTTATAAATTCTGGCGCCGATAACGGCCAGTATGACAATGGTGAGCAGTGTGATTCCGATTCCGACAGCCGCCTGCCAGAACGGAATATCAAGCATGCCGACGCGCAGGAACATAATCATTGGCGTAAAGAACGGAATAAACGAAGTTACCGTAATAAATCCTGCGTCAGGCGCATTCAAACCGAACATCGCGATCATAAAACCGGCGACAACCAAAAGCGTCATCGGCGTGATCGTTTGCTGCACGTCCTCTATTCTGCTGACGACACTGCCGAGAAACGCGGCAAGTGTCGCGTACAAAAAGTATCCGAGCAAAAAGAAAATGACAGCATAGATGACAGTAGTTGCAGATACGTCGGTCAAATTAAGGAACCCGCCGACAGATGAAGCCGTTTCGCTCTTTTGGTTCAGCTTAAGCGACAGAGAGCCTGCTCCTATAATAATAGCAAGCTGTGTGATCCCGACAAGCCCGATACCAAGCAGCTTTGCAAACATTTGCTGGATCGGCGGCATACTTGAGATCAGGATTTCCATAACTCGCGAAGATTTTTCGGTTGCGACCTCCATCGCTATCATGCTGGCATACATAATCACCGAGAAATAAATGACGAACAGCATAATGTAAACAAGCCCTACCGTCTGGCCAAGCTCTTCCTCAGACTTTGCCCCTTCTTTCAGCGCCTTCTGCCCCACAGTAACAGGCGCATAAAGGCTGCTAATCGTTTCCTGCGACACGCCGAGCTCCGCTGTTCCGACAGCTGTTTTGGTTTGCGTCAGCGCCTGCTGCAGCGTTTGATACGTGCTTTCATCAGAAATCGTTAACGCTTTATATGTTCCTGAAATGGTCCCTTTTTCATCTCGTTTGATGATGAGCATGCCATCGAGTGATTCATCTTTGACTTGCTTTGTGACCTCATCCTCCGATTGCTTCGACAGCTTCACATCAAGATCGCCGTCTGTATCCACCGCTTTCAGCTGCTTAGAAAAAACCGGATATAATTCGTTTGTTTCATCAACAACGGCGATTTTTTCTTTCGCATCGTCACCTTGAAACAAAGAAATGATCGACTCCAGATTTGTTACAACTAAAACAAGCAGCACCGTGATGACAGTCGAAATAATAAAGGATTTTGCCATAATCTTATTTTTGTATGTATGAGAAAGCATGATCCAAAATTTATTCATAGACGGCCCCCACCTTTTCTATAAAAATATCATGCAGTGACGGCTCTTCAAGCTCAAACTTTCTGATAAACCCTTTTCCTTGGAGCATAGCAAAAATCTCTTGAGAAATGTCTTCATTGGCAATCTGCAGCTTGACACCGTCTGCCGTTTCCTTCCATTGAAGAATGCCTTCATGGGACTGCAAAAAGCGCAGATCGTCATCGGAGTGAATGGTAACATTCTTTTTACCGAAAGAACGCTTGATCTCCTTCAGCTTGCCTTGTACAACCGGTTTTCCTTTCTGCAATATGCAAAGGTTCTCACAAAGCTCCTCCACATGTTCCATCCGATGGCTTGAAAATAAAATAGAAACACCGCTGTTTTTCAGCGAGATCACAGCCTCTTTTAACAGCTCAACATTGACAGGGTCCAAGCCGCTGAATGGTTCATCAAGAATCAGGAGCTCCGGCTTATGCAAAACTGCCGAAATGAATTGGATTTTCTGCTGATTCCCCTTCGAAAGCTCTTCCACCTTCTTATTCTCGTAATCTGTAATATTGAAGCGTTCAAGCCATGTCCCGAGCTCTTTTACAGCCTCTCGCTTCTCCATCCCTTTTAATCTGGCAAGATAGACGAGCTGATCCCTTACCTTCATTTTCGGATAAAGGCCCCGCTCTTCCGGCAAATAACCGATTTTGTTGCTGATATGATAATTCACAGGACGGCCCTTCCAGCTGATTGAGCCCTCCGTAATGCTTAATAATCCTAGGATCATGCGAAACGTCGTTGTTTTTCCCGCTCCGTTTGCGCCTAATAAACCGAACATTTGCTGTTCCGGAATATCTAAGTCCAATCCGTCAACGGCTTTATAATCTCCAAATGTCTTCGTTACGTGATCAATTGTAAGCACTGAATCTCCTCCTTCCCTGACCCATTATATACTAATTTTGGATAAAGCATAATAAAGGATTTTGATTTCCTTTTTAGAATATAAATGAAGAAAGACTGATAAACCTTAAAATGGAGGAGAAACCTGATGGCTGATTATTTCCTTACCGTATTTGATCCTTCGGGGAACACGCTGGTAAACGAGCGATTCGAGGCAGAACATGAAGAAGCGGCAAAAACTCATGGTGAAGCCCTCTTAAAAGAAAAAGAGCTTCATAGTCATACTCATCGTTTAGTCAATGCAGCCGGAAAGCTGATTTTGTTTCACAGATGATCAGCTTTCCGGCTGATCTGTTACGCTTGAAACTTCGGCTCCCGTTTTTCTAAAAAGGCACGGATTCCTTCTTGGTGATCCTTGGTCCTTCTCATTCTCTCTTGGGCGCTGCGCTCAAGGGATAGCACTTTTTTCAGTTCTTCAATCTGGAGGCTTTGAAAAATAGCTTTCGTTTCGATCATCGCCAAAAGAGGGGAGGCCAACAAGGTTTCGATAATGGGTCTTGCGCCTTCGGCAGGGTCTCCAGCAAATGTCCCATCAAGAAGCCCCATATCGGCAGCTTCCGAGGCAGATAGTTTTTTTCCGCTCCAAATCAGTTTTTTCGCTTTTGCTTCACCGATTCTTTTCTTCAGCAAATAATGTCCTCCGCCGTCCGGAACAAGCCCAATGCCGATAAAATTCATCGCGAGAACGGCGTTTTTTTCAGCGAGCACAATGTCCGCACAAAGCGCCAAACTCAGGCCCAGTCCCGCAGCAGCGCCATGAATGGCTGCAATTGTCACTTTCTTCATCTGATATAAATTCAGGGTGACAGCCTCAATCGTATCCATCAGCCGTTTAAATTGATCAGAGTCATGCTCTGATGTCATCATCCTGATATCACCGCCGGCCGAAAAGCCTTTCCCGCTTCCTCTCAGGAGAACGATGAGCGCCTCGCTTGCAGCCGCCATTTCGACTGCCTCCTTCAATTCAGACAGCATCTGTTCATTCAGGGCGTGATGGGCATCAGGCCGATTCAGGATAATCTCTGCAACGGCCCCATTACATGCATATTGAACAAACTCCATATAAAGCACCTCCATGTATGCGCTTGCTTTTTTCTTTCTCCTATACATTCCTCGCCATCCTCAAATAAACCTTTTTATTTTTCAAGGTCAATAGATACTGAAAAATGCATATTGTTTGAATGGAAACATAAAGTTTTATATAGTGAAAAAGAAGGGATATCTTGACGAGAAGGGAGGAAAGGAACATGGATAAATTGCTGATCAGTTTTCTGTTAAGTTTATTTATGGTGTACTTTCCCCCTTCGGACGTGGTTCTGCCTTCCCAGTTTGAAGCAAGCACTGACAGCTATGTGCCTATGTCCTCATATCCGCAGGAAACACAATCGGCAAAAACGCCGGCGCCGGGCAGCATGCACCCGGCTGAGCTGATCAAAGAGTACAGCCCGCTGGCGCAGTCTGTCAGGCAGCTCTCTGTCAAACCACTTGACGAACCGCTGATAAACAGTCTGGAAAAGGCTTGTGCCGTCCCTGTCAAATACCAGTCTAATTACCTCCGAATATAATTTGCTCAAGTTTTATTTGTAACTCACCCCATACTGCCAACACTACATTCGGAGGGATTTTCATTGAATATTAAAGAAAACGATCTGCCGGGCATCGGCAAAAAGTTTGAAATCGAAACAAGAAGCCACGAAAAAATGACGATTATCATTCATGATGACGGAAGAAGGGAAATTTACCGGTTTAATGACCGGGACCCGGATGAGCTTCTTTCAAATATTTCATTGGATGATTCTGAAGCAAGGCAAATTGCAGCTATTCTCGGGGGCATGGTCTATAAACCGCAAGCTCTGGAGTCCATCGAAATGGCCTTCAGCGATCTTATTATTGAATGGTTTAAGGTTGAAAAAGGCGCCAAATCGATCGGGCGCACACTCGGAGAGCTTGATGTTCGCCAGAATTACGATGTCACTGTAATTGCCATTATCAAACACAACCAGGAAAAGCTCCTAAATCCCGGAGCCGATTCGATTATTGAAGAAAATGACACCCTTGTCCTCTCAGGTGAGAGAAAGCATCTGAAGAAACTGATTCACGATTTTCTTTCTGGAGAGGGCGTGTGAGCCCCGATGGACCATCTTGTATTTGAAGTCGGAACTGCACTTGTGCTTGTGGCAATCGCCAGTGTGATCGCCAATAAAATTAAATTTTCGATTATTCCGTTTCTGATTGTGCTGGGAATGCTTGTTGGACCGCACGCGCCGAAAATAGGGATTATTGATCTAACATTTATTCAAAGCAGTGAAATCATTGAGTTTTTCGGGCGAATGGGCGTACTGTTCCTCCTCTTCTATCTCGGACTCGAATTCTCTGTCGGGAAGTTAATCAAATCAGGAAAATCAATCGCGGTCGGCGGGACGATTTATATTTTGATTAACTTCAGTCTCGGACTGCTTTACGGGTTTATCACCGGATTTTCCTTTCTGGAAGTCCTCATCCTCGCAGGCGTCATCACAATCTCGTCAAGTGCGATTGTCGCAAAAGTGCTCGTTGATTTAAAAAGAACCGCCAATCCGGAAACCGAATTGATTCTCGGCATCATCATGTTTGAAGATATTTTCCTTGCCGTATATCTGTCCGTTGTTTCCGGCCTTGTGCTAGGTGATGCGACATCCGTAGGGAGTGCGCTCTTGTCCATTTTGATCGCCTTCGGTTATATGCTGCTGTTTTTTATCGCAGCAAGAAAACTCCCGCCGCTGTTGAACAAACTGTTGGACATTCGCTCAAACGAAGTGTTTATTATCGTCATTTTCGCAGCGCTCTTTTTTATCGCCGGGTTTTCCGAGACGATTCATGTAGCAGAAGCAATCGGCGCGCTGCTGCTCGGTTTGGTCTTTTCAGAAACAGAGCATTCCGATAGGATTGAACACCTCGTCGTTCCGTTTCGCGACTTCTTCGGTGCGATGTTCTTTTTCAGCTTCGGCCTCAGCATCGATCCGTTTTCGCTCGGTGAAGCGGTTTGGCTTGCGTTGGGTGCAGTGATTTTGACCATTCTGGGAAATTTTATCGCCGGAATGGTGGCAGGACGACGCGCAGGGCTTTCTCATAAGGCTTCATCGAATATCGGGCTGACGATCGTATCGCGGGGAGAATTTTCGATTATCGTTGCGAATCTCGGGATAGCCGGCGGACTGTCAGCCACATTAAAGCCGTTTGCCGCATTATATGTACTCATTCTGGCGATTTTGGGACCGCTTGTAACAAAGGAATCAAAACGAATTTACCGCTTGCTGAACAAGGTATTTAAATGGAAGCCTGATGTCCAGCCCGCAAAAAAACAGGGATAAAAAAAGCAGCACTGTGATCAGTGCTGCTTTGTCGTTTTCTCAAAAATCTGCTCTAAATATTTGATTTTTTCGTCCGTGTAGTGCTCGAAGCGCTCATTGTACGATTTCGGATCTTTCGGATTCGCAAAATGCGTAATTTTCCCTGTATCCCGATCAATAAATTTACTAGCAGCGCCGCAGCCGATGCCAATAATCGTCTGCACCTCTTCCATAATCATAATGTTGTAGATGCTTTCTTGTCCCGGCAAAGAGTATCCGACGTTTTCAAGGTTTCCAAGAATGTTTTTCTGGCGGTATAAATAATAAGGCACGTACCCATGCTCTTTCGTCCAGGCTACCGCGTCTTCCATCATTTGAGAAACCTCTTCCCTGCCGGCAACTTTGTACTTATGCTTGTTTCTCGTCATTTCTGACGCCCGTTTAAATGAAAGAGTATGAACGGTAAGGGATTCCGGCATCAGTTTTTCTGTTTCTGAAAGACTGTGCCTGAACTCCTTCACGCCTTCCCCAGGCAAACCAATAATCAAGTCCATGTTGATATTATTCATGCCGTGCTGGCGTGACAGATGATATTTCTCAATGGTCTCTTCAACCGTATGGTGCCGCCCGATCGCCTTTAGCGTTTCGTTTTCATAGGATTGCGGATTGATGCTGATCCGATCAATGTCATATTTGTTTAAAACGGCGAGTTTTTCTTCTGTAATCGTGTCAGGACGACCGGCCTCCACCGTAATCTCACGAATGTTTTTCACATCCGGGAAGGAGCGGACCATTTCTTCATACAGCAGATCCATCTCCTCCGCTGTAATGCTTGTCGGTGTCCCGCCGCCAAAGTAAATGGTTGTAACCTTAACATCATGCTCCTTCAGCCATTCACCGATTTTCTGCATTTCGTAATGCAGTCCCCATAGGAATGAGCCGACTCTGCCTGCCTGTCCTTGGATGGCGTACGCAGGGAATGTGCAATACGCGCATTTTGTCGGGCAGAACGGAATGCCGATATAAATGCTGACTTCATCCTTTACTCGGTACAAATCCGGAACTGCCGCCAGCTGACGGTCAACAATTTCCTGCATTAGCATGATTTTTTCATCATGAATTAAATAGTCTTTTTTCAACTCAGCATGCGCTTGCTCCTTGGACATTCCGCTTTGCAGTTTTTTATGAAGCAGCTTTGTGGGCCGGATTCCTGTGAGGATTCCCCACTTCTGCGTAATGCCCGTATGCGCCTGAAGAAGATTGAGATACACATAAGAAATTGTGTTTTTCACTTGCTTAAAAGCTTCTTTTTCATTCATGCCGGGAGAAAAGAATTTTGTATGCTGTTCCTTTATGCCAGTTCCCTTCACTTCTCCCGAAACCGTCACATGCTCATCCGTTTGTGACAACGCTAAAGAAATGACAAAATCTGCGGGCTCCTCTCCGCCATACGCAAGCTCGCACTCTTCATAAAACAAATTTGCAATATTTTGCAGAGGCCGATGCAGGCGGTCATCATGTATGCCTTCTATTTTAATTTGCAACTTCATCACCTAATTTATCAGATTCAAAACTTTCTTTAGTGTACAGAAATAAACTGCTAAAATCAATCCGGCAAAAAAGCCGCCGCACCTGTCAGGGTGCGAGCGGCTTTTTTACACACGTTTCATGTGGAACTTATCAAGAAATCCTTTTCGCTGCTGCATTCGGAAATATTCCTTCATCATATAAGCGACACCTTGCTCGTCATTGGACCTTGTAACCCAATCTGCCTTTCTCTTAATTTCCGGAACGGCATTCCCCATCGCTACCCCAAGACCGGCAAGTTCGATCATCGGCAGATCGTCATACTGATGCCCAATGGCCACGACATCATCCATACTCAGGCCCAGCTCTGAAGCGACGAGGGCCAAACCCGCTTCCTTCGAGACACCTTTCGGGACGATATTCAGCTTCTCATCGTTTACGCGAATCACATCCACCGCAGGGAAGGCTTTTGTAATCGTTTCTGTAATGTCATGCTGAATGTCGTGCTCCGTGTACACCTCGATGACGGGTGCACTCACCGGCTCATCCATGAGGAGATCGCTTAATGATTCAACGAACTGGACTGGATAAAAGATCGGGTCAGACGGATGAATGAGTGCTTTCCCCAATAAATTCGAATTCACCTTTTTCTTGTTTCCGATGGAATACTTTTCGTGAAGAAGCCGAATATTGCATTGATAGCTCTCCAGCACTTGAACAATGTTAAAGGTATGATCATCAGAAATTCTTTTTTCAAAAAACGGGGCGTCAATTTTCTCAGCGATATATGCCCCGCTATGGGTGATCAGCTTGGCATCAAGCTTTAGCGATTTCGCAATTTTCTGTGCTGAACGAAAATGACGGTTGGTCACGAGTGTGACGTAAATCCCTTTTTTCTTTACATATTCAATCGCGTCTTTCGTTGCCTGATGAATCTTCCCGTTCGACCGAAGCAGCGCTCCATCTATATTTAAGGCAAGCAATTGTTTTGACACAGAGATGTCCCCCTCCTTGATGACTGTACTTGTGTATAGGATATGACCCTGTCTCTGTGTTTAGAACAACCTTTTCTTAAAGCAAAAAAAGCCTGGCTCAGCAGACTTTATAATGGCTTGTTGATAGGATACGATCGAAGCAGCCATTCTCCCTAATATCGTTATTTCGATTTGCGAAAAATCATGTATCAGGAACCCCTTGTTTGACCAATGATGCGCTCCGAACACTTACTCTCTGTTGCTTATCCCCTCTATATAACGGCATGATATGCGACCGTATCCATTTGAAATAGGTAAGTGTAGGCGCTTTCAATGCTATTATCTCAGTTTTCCTTACCGATGACAAGGGTTTTTTTAACTAAAAAAAGTAACCAACTTTTGTATATCCGTGGTAGGATCAGTTGTTAATTTTTAGGACCATACACTTGATCCAGAACGTACATTCCCATACAATATAAATAATAAACGAAAAAGCGGTGTTTATATGGCTGATTTAAAAGAAATATATAATGAAGAACTGATATCTCAGTTGATCCATCATGTAAGGTCATCCTATCCTGATTTTAACAAAAACAGATTCTTGGATACATTACGGCTGGAGGACTGGCCTGAACTCACTTTAAAAGAGCGGATGCGCCGCGTGACAGTTTCTTTATACGAAACTTTGCCAAAACAATACGTTGAAGCGCTCGCAATTTTACGGGATACAGCCCCTCATTTTAAAGGACTCAGCGGAATTTTATTTCCAGATTATGTGGAACAGTACGGGTTAGCGCATTGGGATGAATCAATAAAGGCATTGGAATACTTTACGCAATATTCGACCTCAGAATTTGCTGTAAGGCCTTTTTTGCTGTTAGATCAAGAAAAGATGGTTGCACAATTGCTTGCATGGTCTGAGCATAAAAATGAACACGTGAGAAGACTTGCGAGCGAAGGCAGCAGGCCCCGCCTGCCATGGGGAAAATCGATACCGGCTTTGAAATCGGACCCTTCCCCCGTATTGCCGATCCTTGAAAAGCTGATGCAGGACGAGTCCTTATATGTAAGGAAAAGCGTGGCCAACAACCTTAATGATATATCAAAAACGCATCCTCATTTACTGAGAAAAGTCGCAGATCAATGGTACGGAACACATCCCCATACAGACTGGATTATCAAACACGCCTATCGGACCTTATTAAAAAAGGGTGATAAACAGGCCTTAGCGCTTTTTGGTTATGAAAATGCTGATTCGATACAACTACATGATTTAACATGCCAGCCCAAACGTATAGTTATTGGCGAAAGCCTTGAATTTTCTTTCTATATTCATTCAGACAGGGATCAAAAAGTAAGAATTGAGTACGCAATTGATTTTGTAAAAGCAAGAGGCCAGCGTCATCAGAAAGTATTTAAAATAACTGAAACAAATATACGAAAAAACGAAACAAAGTTATACACAAGAATCCAATCCTTTAAGGATTTAACCACCAGAAAGCATTACAAAGGTATTCATACATTATCAGTGATCATCAATGGAGAGGTAAAAGATTCATTGGATTTCCAAGTTTGCTGAATGAATAAAAAATCCCTTCTTATCCAAGAAGGGATTTTGCTGATTAGCCTTCAACACTGCCGTAAAGCTCTTCCAAAGGCTTCATAATGATTTTGTTCAATTCACCAATCAGCATGCTCATGCGCTGCTCCGCTTCCATCAGCTGAGAAATTTTTTCGTGCTGCTGTACAAGCGCTACTGTTTTTTGAGCCTGCGTCACTTCTTCTTGTGTAATCTCTTCTCCTGCCATTTGTTTTTGCTGGAGTCTAAGCTGTACATCACGGAAGTTTTCGAACATGCGCTTCGCTGATTCATCTGCGTTAACTTCGTCGTAAAGGTTTTTTAAACGGGTAAACTCTTCGCTCCCGCGTAATGCATTTTCCAGATCATACGCTACATCATAAAAATTAACAGCCATTGTAAATAGCTCCTTTCATCATTGCCGTTTTGCCGTTTGACATACCACTCCACTATAACAGACTATGGAGCTCCTTTCATTAATCAAAAACCATTTCTTCTTAAAAAAGGATGACAAACAGTGCTTGAATCGCGCCTATAATTCCGCCGAGAAGGCCCCCCAAATAGGTAATCATTTTAAATTCTTTTTTTGAAATGGACAGCACCATTTCTTCAAGACGCTCCACCGGGAACTGATCCACCTGCTCCTTGACGATTTCCTCAAGACGCAACCGTTTTAAGACACTTTCAAGGTTGGACGAAATCCCTTCAAGCAATTTGTCTAACAGTGCCGGCAGCATTTGCTGGGTCAGCTCAGATTCATAGCGGACGGTAAGCGTGCCAATCGTATTGTCGAAGAAAGGGGCAGTCGAAAATGCTTGCAGCACTCTTCGTTTCAAACTGAAAATGAGCGCCTTTGCATTCCATTTTTCATCTGCTTCATTAAACGTATACTCCCTCAGCTTGCCCCATTCGTTTTTTAAGAGATCAGAAAGCAATTTATTTGTTTCCTCATTCCGCAAGAATTTCAGCAGCTCCGGCAGCACGCGATCCGCAAGGCTTGAATTGCCAAGAAACATTTGCACCATGCTTCCAAGCATGCCGCGCTCTTTTAAAAAGTCATCAATCATATTGCCAAGACGGATTTTTCCTTCATCACTTTCAAAATAACGGACACTCCGTGACAATATATATCCTGAAATCATCGGAATCTTTTCCTCTAGCTTTTCCTGCACCTCTATAGGCACCAGCTCTTTTAACGATTGGTGCCCGTATTGGCGGAAAAGCTCATTCAGCTTATCATCCGTCCAGCTGCTGATCCATGCATCAGCAGCTTTTTCGGGGCGCTTCATCCCGGCTTTTTCAAGCGCTTCTTTTACTGTCACTTCAGAAAGTGACAGCTTTTGAATCAGCTGTTCCCCCACTCGAAGAGCCTGCGTTTTGGCTGCATCAGAGACGAGCCGCTTTTTAATGCCTTCAGGGGTTAAGAGATGATTGACTACCATCAGTCCCATTTGTTTTGCAAGTTCATCTCGCCGTCTCGGAATCAGCCCGGGCGTAAAAGGAACTCGTTTCCCAAACAAATAGTACGCTTTATACGGCCTAAACAGCATTTGAATTGCTAAATGATTGGTCACCGCTCCAATGGCAGCGCCGATCACGATCATAAAAATAAAGGTTCCTGCAATACCCATTCCTATTCATCTTCCTCCATCTGTGCTTCAGCTTTTTTCATATAGATTATGTACCTATACGTATTATAGAGGCTCATGCAATCACTTAGCAAACGAGGAGACAAATTCCTGTTCTTAGAAAATCAGCTTGTTCTTTTGGAATAGGGCAAGGTGGAGAATCGTATTCTGTAAAGTAGAATACCGTCAGCTGCGTTCGTCTTACATGTATTTAGCGTAAAGCTGCGGACACTCGCCGGCAGCTTTTGAATAAAAGGGGGAGTCTCACCATGATAACACTCGGTTTTATGTCCTTATCCCGCCAGCATGAAGCGGATTATTCCGCAGAACTGGCCAAAAGAGCACCCGAATTCGGCATACGTTTCATCCGGTTTACACCATTTGATATTTCACCTGACACTTTGCGTGTCAAAGCATCGGTCTATCATTCGGCCAGCAGCACATGGAACGAAACTGAAATGGCGATTCCAGATTATATTTATGATCGCTGTTTTTACGGCAAGGATTCACATTCCCAAAAAGCAAAACCAATCGTTGAGTGGCTCAAAAAATATCCGAAAACGGAATTTATCGGGCGGGGTCTTCCCGATAAGTGGACCGTCCTTCACGATTTGCAGCAGCACTCTGTAATCAATCCCTATATTCCCGAAACGATAAAGGTGAGCCGCTACGAACAAATTCACTCCTTTTTATCCAAAGAAAAAGCCTGCATCCTTAAACCGGCATTCGGCGCGGGAGGCAGAGGCGTGATTCTTTTGAAGCTGGGCAAGAAAAACATCACTGCTACTTATCACATCGGAAAGGATAAGCAGACAAAAACGTTTTCCAACCAAACTTCTTTTAAGACATGGTGCAAAAAAGTGCTTCAGCATCAATATTTGCTTCAGCCTTACTTAAACATTCAAGATAAGGAACAATACCCTTGTGATATTCGTCTGTTTATGGAAAAAAACGAAGCAGGTGAATGGAATACAGTCGGAAAGGCAGTAAGACGCGGATACAAACACGGGCTGCTGGCCAATTTGTCAGGCGGATCTGATGCGCTGACATTTGACTCCTGGTTTGAAGATATACCGAAAAAACAGCAAGTGGTTTTACTAGATGATGTGTTTTCAATTACCCAATCGGTTCCGTATTATCTTGACGAGCGCTATGGGCCGTTGTTTGAACTCGGTCTTGATATATGTCTTGCAAAGGACGGGAGAATTTGGATTTTAGATATCAATTCCAAACCAGGCAGGAAGTCAATCCTGCGTGTCTCTCCCGAGCAAAAAGAACAGCTGTACACTTGTCCCCTAAAGCGCTGCCAATATCTGTTTTCTGAGCAAAGCCAGAAAGGAGTTCTTCCGCGTGAATCCTAAACGGTTTTTGATCGGCATAGACAAAACCAGTGAAAACACCCTGTTTCTGCCCTCTTCGCTGAAGCAAGACGGACTTTTGCATGCCGCATTCGGAACGAAGGTTGTCAGATGCCACGTTGCTTACAGACGGCATCTGGAACAAACCGTGCTGCTCTCTGAAAATCTGTTTCATGAGCTTTTGCTTCCCCACCGAAGCAGGGCTGATATACTGATTCATGATCATACAGTGCATATCGGGCCGTTAGTCGGCATCTTTACGGCAGGGTTTACTGTATCTCTTGAACGTCCATTTAAGGATCGTTCCCTCTTTTTTTCTAAACTTGTCACGTTACACGAGCAAGCCGGGGGCTACTGCTTCGTTTTTGGCGCGCACCAAATCAATTGGGAGGAAGGCACGATTGAAGGCCTCCTTTACAGGGAAAACGGCTGGGAGAAAAAAATCGTTCCATTGCCGAACGTCGTTTATGACCGTTTGCCGAACCGAAAAATTGAAGATTCACTTCTCTTGCAACATACAAAAAAGAGGCTGATCGATGAATATCAGATCCCATGGTTTAATAAAACGTTTTTCAATAAATGGAACGTTCATCAATTGCTCGAAAAAGATCCGAGAACGGCACCTTTTTTGCCTAGATCCGAGCTGACACCGTCTGTGGAGCTGATAGATGAGCTCTGTGGCGCATACAAAAAAGTCTATATCAAACCGGCAAATGGAGCACTCGGCACCGGCATTTATCAGCTGACAAGAACAGATGACGGCCTGACGGTAAAGCATACGAATGACGCCAAAACATTTACTTCGATTGATTATTCCGATGCCGCCTCATTCCTTGCAGAATTTCAAAAACAGCACAACTCGTCCGACTTTCTCATTCAGCAAGGTGTTGATCTCATCGAATTTCAAGGCAAACCAGCGGATTTCCGTGTCCATACCAATAAAAACAGAAAAGGAAAATGGACAGTGACAGCAATCGCCGTAAAAATTTCCGGAAAGAACAGCATTACAACACATCTTTCTAACGGCGGCACTGTAAAGACACTTGCGGAAGTATACGATGATCCCGCTGAAAGAGTTGAGGTCATTAAAAAGCTTTCTGCAGCGGCACTGACGGCAAGCCATGTCCTTCATGATCATATCGAGGGGTTTATCGGGGAGATCGGTTTCGATTTTGGCATTGATCAGAACGGTAAAGTATGGATGTTTGAAGCGAATTCGCGCCCGGGCCGAAGCATTTTTTCTCATCCAAATTTGCATCATGTTGATTCTCTTACAAAACGAAGAAGCTTTGAATACGCGTCATATTTATCTGAGAAGGCAATCATATCTCCTGAAGCATTGTGGCCTTCGTAACCTGTCCGCTTTTTTAATAAAGCGGGCTTATCTTTATCCAAGGCTGGGACAAACTGCATATGAAGGCCTCTTCAATGATGTTTTGGAACAATGATACAATGAACATAAGCCGTTTATATTCAGGTCAATTGATACCAAATGTAAGGAGCGTGGCCGTAATGATTTCTCATTTCAGCTGGAAACCTTTATTCCCAAAAGAAAAGCTGCCCGGATGGAAAATTTCATTTTATTATAAAGGGACCCATTATGAAGGCATCTATCATAAGAGCGGTGAGATTGAATGGGGGGACTTGTTTCCCGCCCGCGCTGACGAGCCTGCTCTTACAAACGAGATACATGAACTGATGCTTTTTCATATTTATGACTAGCTTAGCCTAAACGGCTAAGCTTTTTTTCTTTCTCAAGATTTACCACACAATTCTCCGCATGAGTTTCCGGACATTTTAACATAATACGTAGTAACAAGCCGGCAAAGCATTGGGTTACGCCGAGGCGGCAGTGACACCCGAGAAGGGTTCACAGATTGGTGCAACTCCAGTTAACCCAACCATACTAAACAAAAAAGGAGATTTTACACATGGCTAACCAAAACTCTTCAAATGACTTACTAGTTCCTGGCGCAGCTCAGGCTATCGATCAAATGAAACTTGAAATCGCTTCTGAATTCGGCGTTAACCTTGGAGCGGACACAACTTCTCGCGCTAACGGTTCTGTCGGAGGAGAAATTACAAAACGTTTAGTATCTTTCGCTCAACAGCAAATGGGCGGCAGAGTTCAATAACAATTCAATATATGGCTATAGAGGGCGCGGTTTCCGCGCTCTCTTTATTTTGTCACCCTTTTTTCCTGCTCCACATATCCTAGAAAAAAAGGGAGGGAATCGGGGTGTCATTCATCACCATTGTGAATTGGGAGCTGGTTCAGTTCGTAAGTGTATCCATGATTCATGAATATGTTTCCCATCGTTCTGTTTATTTGTACAGGTATTCTTTCCCGCGCTGTTCAAACTGAGAACATCCTTTTATAATGAAAGGCGAGGAGGTTTTTTGATGAAAATCGCTTTATTAGGAGCCAGCGGCCGCGTCGGACAAGCCTTTTTAACACAAGCTGCAGCAGATGAAAGATTTGATATTTTCGCTCTGACCAGATCTCAACATGCTGATCTTCCCCTTTCAAAAGACAGAACCGTCATGGGGAACGCCCGCCGCTTAGAAGATGTGAAAAAAATAATGGAGAATGCTGAAATCGTGATCAGCTGTCTAGGCACAGATGGTGATGATACCTTGTCAACTGCTATGGCACACATTCTCTCCGTTATGGAGGAACAGCATATCAAACGGCTTATTACGATCGGCACCGCAGGGATCCTAGATTCCCGATATGAACCGGGAAAATACCGGTTTGAAACAAATGAATCGAAACGAAAGCAGACCCGCGCAGCCAAGGAGCATGCAAAAGTATACGAAATGCTTAAAGAATCATCATTAGACTGGACAATCATCTGCCCCACTTACCTCCCGGACGGAACAGCAACCGGCGTTTATCGTACGGAGCGTAACGTTTTGCCTGAGGGCGGCACAAGCATTTCGGTCGGCGATACTGCGGACTTTTTATATCGTGAGCTCGTTACAGGTGAGTATGTCGGAAACCGTGTCGGACTGGCTTATTGACTACATAAACCAAAAACCCAAAACACGATTGTTTTGGGTTTTTGAGCGTTATGCAATGGAATGTTTCTGTCCCTTTTGCAGTTCATACATTTGATAATATTGGCCTTCTAATGCCATCAGTTCCTCGTGGTTCCCTCTCTCAACAATTTCTCCTTTATCAAGAACCAAAATCTGATCAGCATTTCTGATTGTTGAAAGCCGGTGAGCGATGACGAAGGTGGTGCGTCCTTGTTTGACGACATCAAGCGCCTTCTGGATCACGGCCTCTGTCTCTGTATCAATATGCGCCGTTGCCTCATCTAAAATCAAGATCGCGGGATCAAACGCCAAAGCTCTTGCGAAAGAAATTAACTGCCGCTCTCCAGAGGATAGCGTGCTACCTTTTTCAATCACGGGCTCATTAATGCCTTTAGGAAGCTTCTTAAGAAGAGGCTCAGCACCGACTTGCCGCAGTGCATTTTTTATTTCTTCTTCAGTCATTCTTTCGTCATCCAGGCTTACGTTAGATCCGATTGTACCCGAGAATAAGTACGGGTCCTGAAGCACAATGCCCATATGGGATCTGAGTTCCTGTCTTGACATGTTGTAAATGCTTTTTCCATCAATTAAGACATCACCTTTTTGCGCATCATAAAAACGAAACAGAAGATTCAAAATCGAGCTTTTTCCTGATCCGGTATGGCCGACGAGCGCTACGGTTTCGCCTTTTTGCGCAGTAAAGGAAATATGCTTTAATACCTCTTCACCTTCTTGATACGCAAATGACACATCACGAAATTCAACCCGCCCCAGCGCGCGCTCCTTCGCCGGTTCACCCGCTTCTTCCGTATTCTTTTCTTCAAGCAGTTCAAAAACACGCCCGGCGGAGACCCTTGCAAGCTCCAGCTTTGAAAACTGATTGACGATGCCTGTGATCGGCTGAAATAACCGGTTCAAATAATCGACAAACGCGTACAGCACACCGATAGAAACAATCCCGGCCGCATTCAGGCTCGCACCGCCAAAATGCCAGATCAGACAGACGAACGCAAGATTGCGGATGACATTGACCAAATTATGGGACATTAAGGAGTTTAAATTCAGCATCCTGTTTTGGAAATAAAAATGTGATTCATTTAATTCCTCAAATTCTCTCATTGTTTCCTTTTGATGGCGGAAAGCCTGAATAATGGTCATGCCTTGAATTGATTCATTCATTTTTGCGTTAATGTCACTGTTGATCGAGCGGATTTTTTGGTTGTAATACGACGCATATCTCCGGTATATGACAGACCACAGCCAGATAATCGGCACAATTGCCAGACATACAAACGCAAGCTTCACATCAAGCAGAAACAAAGCCGTGAATATCCCGAACATATAGATTCCGCTTGTCACAAATGTTGAAAGCACTGTGACATATAAATCCCTGATAGCCTCCGTATCATTGGTAATCCGCGCAACGACTTTTCCGGCCGGAAGGTTGTCAAAATAGCGAATCGGCATTTTCTGTATGTGCGAAAACACGTCCTGCCTCATCTTTTGAATAATCCGATTGGCGCTCATCTGCAGCAGATAATGCTGTCCGTATTGAAAGAATACCGAAAACACAAGCAAGCCCCCATACAGGCAGATCAGAAACACCATTCCCTTTATTTCCGGCTGATAGAACTGGAAAAGTTCCTGCTTAGTCAGCTTTTCGGCAGCATATGCCCGGCTCTTTTCTCCGTTTGTGATCGTCAGCTTCCCGTCAGAAACCGTTCTATTCCCGTCGAAGCTGACAGCCTGATCAACAAAATAGAACGCCATTCCCACTTGATAAATATGCGCTTCTTTTGCTTTTGAAGCAGGCTCCTGCAATCGGTCCTCTCTGACATATGAGACGCCGTGAAACTGAACGGCATTTTTATCTTTTTCCGCAGCTTCATACCATGTTTTCTCAATGCCGAGGATATGGTCGTCTATCATTTTTTTGCCAATAAAGGGCCCAGTCAGTTCTGCACCGACGGCAACAGCTAGCAAAAGGACGGCTGTGATCAGCAATTTTCGATAAAGAAGTGCGTATCTCCATAACGTTTTTCCTATTTTCATGCCCCTGCTCCCCCTTCTTCCGCAGTGAACAGCTGCTGTCTTTCATATTGTTCCCGGTACCACCCATTATTGGCCAGCAGTTCTTGATGCGTGCCACTCTCAGCAATGACGCCGCCGTCCATCACAAGGATCAGGTCAGCGTGCTCTACCGCGGATAATCGGTGCGTCAAAATAAATGTCGTTTTTCCTTTGCGGTTTTCTCTGATGTTCTTGATAATTGCAGCCTCTGTTTTGGCATCTACAGCGGAAAGCGAATCATCCAGGATCAAGATTTCCGGATTCGCCATGAGTGCTCTCGCAATCGAAATTCTTTGTTTCTGCCCGCCTGACAGTGCCACGCCTTTTTCACCGACCATTGTCTCCAGCCCGGACGGAAGCATGTGCAAATCTTTTTCAAAATGTGCTTCGGCAATCGCTTGCTGAACCTCTTTATCAGTTGCATCCTGTTTTCCGTATAAAATATTTTCTTTTACAGTCCGTGAAAACAGTAAATGATCCTGCGGCACATATCCGATCCACCCGCGGAGCCGATCAAGAGGGATTTGCTGAATCGGTACGCCTGAAAATGTAATGCTCCCTTCACCTGGAGGGTACTGGCGCAAAAGCTGCTTAATAATTGTCGTTTTTCCGCTCCCGGTTTTACCTGCAATCCCGACAGTCTGCCCTTTTCGCACCGTAAATGAAATATCCTGAAGATTGTCACTTGTTGAGCTTGGATATGTAAAGCTGACATGACTGAAAACGATATCTCCAGGCTCTTTAAGATCAGCGGGCTGTTTTGGATCTGTCACATCCGTTTCATAAGAAAGAGTTTCATTTACCCGGTCTAATGACGCATTGCCGCGCTGCATCACGTTAATGAGTTCACCGATTGCAAACATCGGCCAAATCATCATGCCAAGATAAACGTTAAAGGACACTAACTCTCCAAGCGTCAGCTCGTTCCGGAATACAAGAAACGCTCCGTAGCCGAGCCCAATCAGATAGCTTGCGCCGACAAGCAGTTTCACCGTCGGCTCAAACAGTGAATCAATAAAAGCCACTTTCATATTTTTCTGATAAACATCAGCGGTCATTTCATTAAACCAGCGAACATCGTTTGTTTCCTGAACATACGCGCGAATCACCCGCACGCCTGAAACAGATTCCAGCACTCTGTCATTCAGCGCCCCGAACGCGTTTTGGGCCTCAGTAAACCGCTCATGAATTTTACTTCCATATAGACTGATTGCAATCGCCATGACTGGAAGCGGGATAATGGCGGCGAAGGTCAGCTTCCAGCTGATCAAAAACCCCATCGTCAAAAAGATCGTCATCATAAACATCGTAGAATCGACTAACGTCAAGATGCCAAACCCTGTCGTTAAACTGACGGCCTGAAGATCATTTGTCCCTCGTGCCATTAAATCGCCTGTCCGGTTTTTTTCATAAAACGGCGGCGACATAGTCAGCAAATGCCCCATCAGCTTCGTACGAAGAATTTTCTCCATCAGATTCGCTCCGCCAAACAGCTGATGCATCCAAAAATAAGACATGATATACACGGCCGCCGTCAGCACAAAAAAGATACCGATATAAAACAGCAGCCCTTCCGCAGTAAATGCCCCTGCTTTCATATCATCTATGGCGTTCCCCAAGAGCTTAGGCGGAAACATTTCAATGACATTGACTGCTAATAAAAGGACAATCGCAATCGTATAGCGCAGCCAGTACGCCTTAAAAAACCAGCCAAGCTTTTTCAAAACTGAAAACATCTATCCCCATCTCCTTATCAGCCGCCTTCTATTTTTTCCTTGCAGCTTTTTTCATCCAGTTTGGCACGAACAGCCCTCGCCTCTGTATTTGTCTTCACATCCCATACACCTGTCTTTCCTTAGATTTTGTATATAAAAAAGGCATGAAGCGTCAGCTCCATGCCTTTTTTAACCAATATGTTACGCACAGCGCTTTTCAGCGCGCGGTCCGACCTAAAAAACCGTTCACGAAAACAGAACAAAAGGTTTGCCGCGCCAATATGAAACTGTTTGATAAACACGCAAATTCCTTGGCATAGCAAACCCTCCTTCCATTCTGATTTCATCTTTTTATCATCATATAAACAAAACCTTTTATTGTCAATCATTACTTGAATAGGAAAAGGTTAATTGTGCTCAAATTCGGGTAGTAGTGTTGTAAGACGCTTTGAAAGGGTGAGAAGGATGTTCCATGCTGACCGTATCATTGTTGCGTTTGACGGAAGTGAAAATAGTAAGAAAGCGCTTCAGACAGCCATTGATCTTGCTAAAACCGTAAATGCCGCTATTACCGTCGCCCATTCACATGATATGAAAGACAATCAGACCGTCATCGACCCGCCCAGACCCGCAGCTGAGGCAAGCTATATCAGCGGAGGCATGACAAGTGTTCCTGATCCGCTGATATCGGATGTAACATCACCTGAGCCAATGATCTATGAAGACCGTACGGAAGAAGTCATCGCCGAAGCAAGAATGATGCTGAATGAACAGCAGGCAGATGGAGATATCGATATATTAGAAGGCGATCCGGCTGAATCAATTATCGAGCATGCAAACCGCATTTCTGCCGATATGATCGTAACCGGAAGCAGAGACCAAAACAGGCTGAAAAAGCTAATATTCGGAAGTGTAAGTGAAAAGCTTTCAGCGAAATCGGATATACCCGTCCTGATTGTAAAGTGAGCACGCCCTGTGCTCACTTCTTTTATATTCATAATTGTGAAAAAACATAGATTTTCGTTTTTTTCTGTTATAATGCTTTCGTGCCCAAAAGCACAAAAGCATTAAAGATAAATATGGGGTGTTATTTTGGATTCTCAAAAAAAGCTGACGTTTCCGTTAGCCGTCGGTTTATTTATATTGATGTTATGCATTATTATTTCTTGCTTATTCTTGCTTCATGTAGAACCTCATATCCCGCTGTTTTTAAGTGTTGTCATGCTTTCAGCAGCAGCTTTATGGTTTGGATTTTCCTGGAAGAGTATTGAAAAAGGGATTGTAGACGGGATCAAAAATGGCGTACAGCCGATTATTGTTCTAGCGCTGATCGGCATCTTAATCGGCGCCTGGATGTACAGCGGCGCAATACCGACTGTGACAGTTTATGCCCTATCCTTTATTGAACCAAGCCACCTTCTGTTGACTGCTTTGTTTTCATGTATGATCATCAGCACACTTGTTGGCTCAAGCCTGACAACTGTTAGCACAATCGGGGTAGCGCTGATCGGCGTGGCGAGCGCGGCTGGCGTTCCGCTTGAATGGACAGCAGGCGCAGTCATATGCGGCGCTTGTTTTGGTGATAAAATGTCGCCGATGTCGGACACAACCAACTTTGCAGCCGGAATAGGCGAAATACCGATCTTTGAACACATTCGCCATATGATGGGCACAACCATTCCAGCTTTGCTCATCACTGTCGTTCTGTTTTACTTTCTCGGTTCATCAGTGTCAGCGGACGCTGCTTCAACCGATAATATTCAGCAGGTCATAACCGGAATAAAAGATGCCGCAAACGTGACACCGTGGGCCCTTCTTTCTCCGCTCTTAGTCGTTTTGCTGGCAATTAAACGGGTATCAGTAATCCCCGTTCTGACTGCCGGAATTATTTCCTCGGGAATTTTGACTGCTATTTTTGTACCCGA
Organism: Bacillus sp. 9.4; assembly: GCF_055486415.1. Taxonomy (NCBI): domain Bacteria; kingdom Bacillati; phylum Bacillota; class Bacilli; order Caryophanales; family Bacillaceae; genus Bacillus; species Bacillus sp. 9.4. The sequence goes on from NZ_JBVFMU010000002.1 coordinate 944,328, forward strand.
CAGCAGCCTGCAGGCGTTTATGACAGCTTTGCAAAATGGCACAACTTTCGAAACTGACAATGAGGCAGCCGCTAAAATTATCAACAGAGGCGGACTGCAATCCATGATGGGCTCTGTCTCTCTCATTATGATTGCTTTTGCACTCGGGGGATTGATGGAGAAAATCGGATTGATTTCTGCACTATTGGAAGGCGTCATGAAAGGCATCCGCTCAAAAGGCCGTCTTGTTGCAGCAACTGTCTGCTCAAGCATCGGCGTCAACTTGGCAACCGGCGAACAGTATTTATCGATATTAATACCGGGACAATCATTTAAATCCTTATATGACAAACAAAACATCCAGCGAAAATTTCTGACAAGATCATTAGAGGACGGCGGAACATTAATTAACCCATTGATTCCTTGGGGCGTCAGCGGCGCATTTATGGCGAGCGCACTTGGTGTTCCAGTCATAGACTACATCCCGTTTACGTTCTTCCTCTATATATCGCCGATGATCTCCATTTTGATTGGATTTGTTAAAAAATAAAAAGAGCCCCGCTGTAAAAAGCGGGCTCTTTTCTTCGTTCATTTATGAAATGCTAGCAGCCTGTTGAATGCTTTCTTGAAAAGCAGCCTGAAGCTGTTTGGTCACCGGTCCGGGTTTCCCGCTTCCGACCGATTGTCCATCGAGCGTCACGACCGGAATAATTTCTGCCGTCGTTGACGAAATAAAGATCTCTTCCGCCTGTTTCAACTCTTCTTCACTGACAGGAGTCTCATCCAGTTTGATCCCATTCTTTTCAATCAGTCCTAAAATATTCATCCGTGTAATTCCATTGAGAATGAGCCGGTTAGCCGGATGTGTTCGCACCGTGCCGTTGATAACGGCATAAACGTTAGAGGAAGTACCCTCCGTAACAACGCCGTCTCTAAGTAAAATGGCTTCAAATGCTCCCGCTTCATAGGCCTTTTGCTTCGTCATGACATTATACAGTAAATTCAGACTTTTGATATCACATCTTAGCCAGCGAAGATCCTCATCTGTAATGGCCGCCACTCCGTATGCCTGCTCTTGCTCCGGTTTTTTCACCGTAAACGTATAAGCAGTAGTCTGCGGCTCAAGCCCGGCTTCATACTGGTGTTTTCGCGGGGCCACACCTCTTGTTGTCTGAATGTATACCGCTCCCTCACTGACCGCATTTTCCTGTACAAGCTTTTGCAGGTCCCACTCGAGATCTTCTATACTGAATGGAAGTGAAATTCCAATTTCAGCAGCACTTCTGAAAAAACGCTCTGCATGCTCACGTAAGCCGAACAATACTCCTTTGTACACCCTGATCACTTCATAGATGCCGTCACCAAACTGATAACCGCGATCTTCCAAATCGATTGATGCTTCACTGCGCCCAATCAGCCGGCCATTGACTAAAACCTTCATAAAAGCCCTCCCTTTTCGAGATGTCCCTGATGTCATTCAAGCTGTCATTGTCACTAATTCTACCATATTGGACAAGCTGAAAAACAGAAAGATCAAGAGATCTATAGCGGAAAGGAGTTTATTTTTTCCTTAAAATCTGACATTTCGACAAATTTTCTATGTGCTTTCCAGTTTTATTCCTGTATACTTGATTGGTAATACATAGGTTGTAAACATAAGGCATCTTCATAAGCTGCCTGCTGTACAGCATTATGTAGAGATTTTATGCCAATGGAGAGATTGTTATGCGACAAACGAGAGGAGAAGCTTCTCCTTCTGCAGTTTCGCTTGCTTTTAAATTTGCAAGTTTAGCAGTTTTATGTGTGCTGCTTTTGCTTATGGTGATTTTGGGTTATTCTAACAGTTCAACGAAAGCAAAGGAAGTCACTGTCACAACTAACGGACAGCTTCGAGATGAGAAGGAAAGCCTTAAGCTGAAAAACGACTCCCCCGATCTGCTGATAAAACATCTGCAGACAAAGCAGGACATGGGAGATAAAACGGTTTACTTAACCTTCGATGACGGCCCGTCAGCCTTTACAAATCGCTTGCTCGATGTACTGAAAAGCGCTGATGTAAAAGCGACGTTTTTTATGCTGTCACCGCGGATGAACGAATTCAAACAAGCTGTGAAAAGAGCAGAAAAGGAAGGCCACGCACTCGGTTTACATGGCGTTACCCACAATAACAGATTGTTCTATCAATCACCGACATCTCCGTTAAAAGAAATGCAGGAGGCGCGTGACACGCTGCAGGACATTACAGGATATAAAACCGCTCTTGTCAGAACGCCCTACGGAAGCAAGCCGTCACTAACCCCCTCACAAATCCGCAATCTTGAGAAAGACGGTTTTGTGTACTGGGATTGGACGATTGACAGCATGGACTGGAAATACCGAAATTCAAAGTATGTGACGGCCGTGTTAGAGCAGCTTGAAAATATGGAACAAAGCTCTTCAGGCCGCCCGAATGTGATTCTCATGCATGATCTTCCCGCTACCGTAAATGCGCTGCCGGTACTAATCAATAAATTAAAAGAAAAAGGATATTCCTTCGGAGTGTTAGAGGACACAATGGTTCCTGTTCATGAATAAAAAAGTGAGGCGCATAAGGCGGCTCACTTTTTTATGCCCAAACTTCGGGCAAACTCGCCGATTTTTTGATGGATGACCATGTCAAACAAGCTGTCGCAATACGTTGGTTCAAGGTTTATGATGACTTTCTTCATGCCGGGAATCAGGCTTGCATCCTCAGGCACAAATCTAGCCGGAGCCACTTCGAGAGACGTGCCGATAACCAATAAAAGATCTGCTTGATCCAGCTTTTCATAAAGGGTGTCAAAGTGCATGACGGCGTCGCCAAAGAGAACAACATCGGTTTTTAATACCGTTCCGCAAATGTCCCCATTGTTTCCGGCCGCCGTGCACTCCGGCACCTCCCGCTCCAGCAAATGGGGAAGATCATATCGGGCGCCGCATGCCGGACAAGCTGCTGTCTGGATAGAACCATGCAGTTCGTATACATGCCTGTTCCCCGCTTTTTTATGAAGACCGTCAATGTTTTGCGTAAAAATATCGACCTGCTTCCCTTGCTTCTCCAGCTCAGCTAAAAGCAAATGTCCTTCATTCGGTTCAAAGCTGCCGCTCATTTTCATCTGGAACAATTCTTTGAATTTGGGCCAAAACAGACGCGGATGACTTGAGAAATAATCAAGGCTCATCGCTTCCATTCTTGAGGCATCTTCCGTCCAAATGCCCCCTGCTGAACGAAAGTCGGGAATCCCTGATTCTGTGCTCATTCCCGCTCCTGTCAGCACAACAATTCTCTGTGCTTCATGTAGAATATTTTTGAATGCTTCCAACTCAACACCGCCTTTTTCTCTTATTTTACCATGAAAAAGACTCCGCCTCTGTCAGACGAAGTCTCTCTTTTAAGCCCGTTCCTTTTCCTCTTTATTTAGATTCACCTGGAATGGGTCGCTTTCGTGCTTTTGCTTGACAACAACCATTTGGCCGGGATATGCAAACTGGACACCTTCTGCACCTAAAATCTCAATAATTTTATAGTTGATATCCTCTCTAATATTAAGGTTTTCAGCCCAAACTGTCGTTATTGTATAGAAGTTAAAAAATAAATTGTAGTAGCTGTCGGCAAACGTATCAAAGTTGACCATGATTGTTTCATTATCAACGCCCTCATGCTCTAAAAGCATTGTTCTGAGAGAATGAATGGAGCGTTCAAGGTTCTCAATCGGCGTAGCGTAGGACACATGGATGGAAAACGTAATCTGGCGTTTGGTCATTCTTGTCCAGTTCGTGATCGCTTCCATCGACAGCGTAGAGTTCGGCACCGTTACAAGCGCCCCCTGTGCTGTTCTGAATCTCGTGCTCCTAAAGGTAATATCCTCGACTGATCCTGTTACTGTTGACGTCTCCACCCAGTCACCAATTGTAAACGGCTTTTCAGTAATAATAATAATACCGCCGAAGAAGTTGCTGATGGTATCCTTCGCGGCAAGCGCAAAAGCCAGCCCGCCAAGACCTAGGCCCGCTACAAATCCGTTGACATCATAATTGAATTCCTGAGCGATCACACTGACACTGAGCGCAATGATCACAAAACGGAGCAATTTGGATAAAAACGGGGCCAGAATGTCATCCATGTCAAGCTCGAAGCGCTGATTCACCTTATGGAAGATAAACGACGATGTTGCGGTCAAATTACAAAGACCCCAGCACAAGAGCGCCACAATCAGTGAGCGGTATATTTTGCTGATGACCGGCATTTGCTCATCTAAAAACGGTGAATACCGGATCGCTAAAAACAGCCCAAGGGCAACAAAAAACCATCTGGCCGGCTTATCAAACGCCAGAACCACCTGTTTAAAAATTTCTGTTTTCGGCCGGTTTGTCAAATTAAAAAGCAGGTTAAAGAAATATCTTGTGAATAATTTTCTAAGTATAAGAAACACCAGCAAAATCGCCAAGCTGATGCCGATTTGAATGATGATATCAAGCGTAAAATACTGCTGCAGATAATCCGGCATGACTGTCTCCCCTCTATCCCAATCAATTGTTTATTATACTAAAATATTCGTAAAGATGTTCATTTAAATGTCTTTTGCAGCACAAAACCCCGGCGAAACGCCGGGGTCATTTCTCGATTCATCTATCAGCCAGATTCAATAGGGACAGTCACTTACCTTTTTTCGTTTGTGTCTGATCAAGGAGAGTTGCTTTTTGCATTTCAGCATCCGTTTCGGCTTTAATTCTTTCCTCCACTCTGATTCTCCCTTTTCCCATGATCTCGCCTCCTTTTTTGCTATTATAAAGGATCATATTTTGTTGTGAACATGTCGAAAGACCTAATTTTCTGACGAAATGTGTTCTGATACGCTGAGTGTCTTTTTTTAGTTATACGCATTCCTCAGCCCGGACCATTCCGATATGGCAGAAAAAATTCACCAGTTTGTATCGCGGTGCATATATGGTTTTGATACAATAACAGAAATGCCCATACGAGGAGCTGACTTAGCTTGTACATCATTGCCCATCGCGGAGCATCCGGCTACGCTCCGGAAAATACGATTGCCGCATTTGACCTTGCGGTGAAAATGAATGCAGATATGATTGAACTGGATGTCCAGCTTACAAAAGACAGGCAGATTGTTGTAATACACGATGACAGGGTTGACCGAACAACAAACGGATCGGGCTTTGTTAAGGATTTTACCTTGGAGGAATTGCAAAAACTCGATGCAGGAAGCTGGTACGGCCCCGCTTTTCAAGGAGAGCGTATTCCGACCCTGGAAGCGGTGCTCAAGCGCTACCACAAAAAAATCGGCCTTTTAATTGAACTAAAAGGCCATCCGTCTCAAGTCGGAATTGAAGAAGAGGTGGGACAGCTATTAGGGCAATTTTCTTTTTCTATCAATAATATTGTTCAATCCTTTCAGTTCCGCTCCGTCCAAAGGTTCCGCGAGCTTTATCCTTCGATTCCGACAGCGGTCATTACAAGGCCCAACTTTGGCATGCTGTCCAGAAATCAGATGAAGGCCTTCCGCTCTTTTGCAAACTATGTCAATATAAAATACACACGGCTCAACCGTCTGATGATCGGCTCCGTCCATAAAAATGGCTTAAACATATTTGCATGGACTGTCAACAATCAAAAGACAGCGGCAAAATTACAAGCCATGGGCGTGGACGGCATCGTTACAGATTACCCGGATTTCATCATAAAGGATGGCAAACATGAAAATATATAGCGCGGTTTTTATCGGAGGCGCGCTTGGCGCCTGCCTCCGATACGGATTAAACTTATGGATACACACCGGTCAGTTCCCGGCGGCAACCTGGCTGGAAAATGCGGCAGGCAGCCTTCTATTAGGCATTTTGACCGGATTTTTTATGATCGGGGCAAAACGGCCTCTGCTGTCGGCTTTTTTAGGCACCGGCTTTTGCGGAGGCTTCACAACAATGTCCACGTTTTCTAAGGAAACAGTGATGCTTTTGCAAGGACAACCCTCATTGGCTCTTTTATATGTGGCAGCCTCATTGATATCAGGGATCATATTTGCACTGATTGGTGTTTTTGCGGGACGGCGCATAGCAGGCATTCAGCAAAGAAAGGGGCTGCAGGAAAGATGACACTAGCGGGTATTTTCATAGGGGGCGGACTTGGCGCAATGCTTCGCTTCTGGCTTGGCAATGTCATAACCGCCAAAACCAAAGGTCTCAGCCTGCCCATTGGCATACTGACAGTCAATATTCTCGGAACTCTCGGGCTCGGAATATTTACAGGACTTCACGTTGCAAATGCTTCGGTCTCGCTTATCATCGGCACGGGGTTTTTTGGCGCCTTTACGACCTTTTCCACCTTCAGCGTTGAAAGTATTCAACTCCTTATGGCCAAACGTGTAATAGAAAGCATCTTGTACATCGCCCTGACACTTTGCGGATCGCTTTTGGCATTTTGGTGCGGCTGGACAATCACAATGTAAAAAAACCTTGAGCTTATTTCTCGCTCAAGGTTGCACTGTTCAGCATCACAGGCTCGGGCAGCGGCAGCTTGTGGTGCGCCGTAATCCCGGTTGTGTTGCCGGCTTCTTCTTTTATATCGATTTGCTTGATTAATCGGCCGTCCATCTTCAGCACCTTTATCGTATATGAACCGATGCGAATGGATTCACCAGCCTCAATATCGATGTTTTCTTTTAATATCAGCCCGCCGATCGTATCGACGTCTTCTTGAATCGATGCGCCAAGAAGGCTGTTCACCTGATCGATCCGAACCTTTCCATCCATCACATAATGGCCGTCGCCAAGCTTTTGGATCAGCGGCTGTTCATCTTCATCAAATTCATCTCTGATCTCTCCGACAATTTCCTCAAGAATATCCTCTGTCGTCACAAGTCCCGAGGTTCCTCCGTATTCATCCGACAATATTGCCATATGAATGCGCTCGCGCTGCATTTTAATCAGCAAATCATGAACCGGGATCGTTTCAATCACTTCGATGACCGGCCTCACATACGGATGGATCGTCATCTTCATTCGTTCTTCTTCTGTCATAAACAGCAAATCAGAAAACAAATGCTTCGTATTGACCAAACCGATCACACTGTCTTTGTCTCCATCTGTGACTGGCCAGCGCGTGTATTTTTCCTTCAGCATGACTTCAAGCATCTCGGCCATCGTCATCTCAGTTGACACAGCAGCCATTTCCTTCCGCGGTATCATAATTTCTTTGGCGATCCGATTATCAAATTCAAAAATCTTATTCACATATTTATATTCAGACGGATTAATCTCTCCGTTTTTTAAACTCTCAGATAACAGCATCCTGAGTTCTTCCTCAGAATGGGAACCATCATGTTCTGACGCAGGCTTCAAACCGAACATCCCGCATAAAAGCCGCGCCGATCCATTGAGGATCCAAATAAACGGAAACAGGAGCAAATAGAATAAACGCAAAGGGCCCGCTATCAGTAAAGTCAGCTGTTCTGCCTTTTGAATCGCGACCGTTTTCGGGGCCAGTTCACCTACAACAACGTGCAGGAACGTGATCAAGCCGTACGCGACTGCAAAAGAGACTGCATGTGAAACCGAGTCCGGCAAGCCGAGCGGTTCAAACAGTGGATGCAGCAGCCGTTCAAAGGCCGGCTCACCCAGTACGCCAAGCCCGATTGATGTCAATGTAATGCCTAGCTGGGATGCGGATAAATATTCATCCAAATCTGTAATGACACGCCTTGCGAGTATCGCCCGTTTGTTTCCTTCTGTGATAAGCTGATCTATTCTGGATCTCCTCACTCTAACAATCGCAAACTCGCTTGCAACGAAAAACGCGGTTAAAGCAATGAGCACGCCAATTAAAATCAGACTGTCAATATCGTCCATTTAACCCTATCCTCTCAACAAAGGATAAGGAGTCACCTCCTGATATAATCATTTTTCCTTAACATTGAGGTACGCGGTGTATTGTTGCCTAAGCAGAGGGCCCCATCATACCACCTCCAAAAGTCAAAGTTTGATTATAAATTGTATATTTTATTGTAACACAACTCATTCCAAAAATGATTTTTAATTTTTAGACTTTTATCATGAAGAAAACCTTAACTGCATGCCTGCTTGTCAATTCTGCGCCTGTCTGGATTGGAAGAGGAAGGATTTTGCGGATATAAAAAGAAAACAGCCTTGAAAACTGTTTTCTTTTCTTTGCCTTCTTAAGCAAAATCTTTATATAAAGAAATGAAAATGTCCCGTGAGTTTTTAATCTGCTCGATCGGCACACTGAAGGATAATCGGAAATGCCCGCTCATTCCAAAACCGCTGCTCGGCACAATTAATAATTTGTATTTTTGGGCGGCATGCACGCAAAATGCAACTTCATCTTCAATCGGCGATTTCGGAAAAACAAAGAAACCTCCCTTTGGCATTTCAAATTCAAAACCGGCTTCTTTTAAAATGTCTACCATTAAATCCCGGCGCTCTTTATAAGCGCTCGCGTCTACTCTTAAATCATCCATTCGTGCCACAGCCCGCTGCATCATGACAGGGGCATTCACAAATCCAAGCGTTCGATTACAATACACAAAAGCGTTGATCAAAAGGTCCGCATCCGGCATTCGGCTGTCCAATCCGATATATCCGAGCCGCTCCCCGGCTATGCCGAGATCTTTACTGAATGAGCTAGCCAATATCACACGATGGTACGATTGAAACAGATTTGCCAGCTCTTCATCATAGATTAATTGACTGTACGGTTCATCAAACAGCACATAAATCCTCTGGCCGCTCTTCTCTTCTATTTCTTTTAATAAAGTGCCTAAATCGTCTATATTTTTCTGGCTGAGAACCGTGCCTGTGGGGTTATGCGGTGTATTGAGGATCAGCCCTTTCGTCTGTGGAGTGATCGATTGCCTTACCGCATCAATGTCGATCTCAAACCGGCCTGTCAACGGGCAGCTGACGGCCTTTCCCCCGTAGTTCTCAATATACAACTTATATTCTGCAAAATAAGGTGCGAGAATAATGACCTCTTCCCCAGGGTTTACGATGCTTTTTAACGCAACATTCAAAGCGCCTCCCGCGCCCACCGTCATGACGATACGCTCCGCTGAGAAATCAGCTTCAAAACGTGACCCCAGAAATTGCGCGACTTTTTCTCTCGCTGCAGGAAGCCCTTGGTTTTGTATGTATCCGTGGCTGCCTTTTTCAGCTTCCTCTATTAACGCTCTCTTAAAAGCTTCAGGCGGTTCAACAATCGGGTTGCCGAGTGAAAAATCAAATACCTGGTCTTCCCCGAACTCCTTCTTCAGCCTTGCACCTTCATCAAACAGCTTGCGAATCCACGATCCTTTATTTAAGTTTTCTTCAACTTCCCGGGATAACCCAGCCAATTTCATCTGTCCCTTCCGCATATAAAAAATTTGAAAATTCTATCTTCCTATGTTACTTCAATCAGATGATGAATTCCACAACTTCCAATTCCGGTCTGAAAAAAACAATAAACTTGTGCAAGACACCGTTCATATATTAAACTATTCTCATAACTATAACGTGATGGTTGGGAGGGATATAGATGGGGCTGAGACTTATCGCATCAGTGAACTAGCGGCACTCGCCGGAGTAACGAAACGGACAGTTGATTATTATACGAATCTCGGTCTGCTTACGCCGGCCAGATCCTGTTCAAATTACCGTTACTACGACGAAAATGCACTCAAACGACTTATATTTATTGTAGATTGCAAGAAGCAGCGATTGGCCCTGTCCGATATTAAAGATCGACTGGAGAACCAGTTTCCCTCTTCAGCTAAACTTGATGATGAAATTGGAAATCTGGCATTAGAAATTGATCATATGAATCAAAACATCTCCGGAATCTTGCATCGGTTTGAACGGCTGAAGCCCGAGGATCGTGACAAGCTGAAAAGCAAACTCCCGCCTGAAAAGCTCGCCGTGTTCCAATCATTTATGCTGCTGTTAAGTTAAAACCATTTTATCTAACAGGAGGTGTTACCTTCATTCTCATTGCTAGAGTGAAGGTTCTAATTGGACATAGTGAATTTGATTTTAGTTGCTGTTTTAATCGCCCTGACGGCATTTTTCGTGGCATCTGAGTTTGCCATTATCAGAATCAGAGGCTCACGGATCGATCAGCTGATCGCGGAAGGAAATAAAGCAGCAATAGCCGTAAAAAAAGTGACCACGCACCTTGATGAATATTTATCTGCGTGTCAGCTCGGAATTACATTGACTTCCATCGGATTAGGGGTTTTAGGTGAATCAACGATCGAAAGGCTGCTTCACCCGCTTTTCGTACAAATGAACGTACCAGGTTCCCTTTCACATGTCATATCGTTTATTTTTGCGTATGCCATTATCACGTTCTTACACGTTGTTGTCGGAGAACTTGCACCTAAGACAGTCGCTATCCAAAAGGCGGAAGCAGTGTCTATGCTGTTTGCGAAACCGCTGATTTGGTTTTACCGCATCGCGTTCCCATTCATTTGGCTTTTGAACAATTCTGCACGGTTATTGACCAAAGCATTTGGCCTGGAGACCGTTTCAGAAAACGAACTGGCTCACTCAGAAGAAGAGCTGCGAATCATTTTGTCTGAAAGCTATAAAAGCGGTGAAATCAACCAATCAGAGTTTAAATATGTAAATAAAATCTTTGAATTTGACGACAGGCTCGCGAAAGAAATTATGATTCCGCGGACCGAAATTGTCAGCCTTCCGCATGATATCAAGATTTCTGAAATGATGGACATCATTCAGATTGAAAAATATACCCGCTACCCTGTGGAAGAGGGCGATAAAGATAACATTATCGGGGTTATTAACATTAAAGAAGTGCTAACCGCCTGCATCAGCGGTGAGGTATCTGTTGATTCCACCATTTCTCAATTCGTCAACCCGATCATTCATGTCATTGAATCTGCGCCGATCCAAGACCTGCTTGTCAAAATGCAAAAAGAGAGGGTCCACATGGCCATTTTGTCTGATGAATACGGCGGTACTGCCGGGCTTGTGACGGTTGAGGACATCATTGAGGAAATTGTCGGTGAAATCCGCGACGAATTTGATATTGATGAAATTAGCGAAATCCGCAAAATCGGCGAAGGCCATTATATTCTTGACGGAAAAGTGTTAATTGACCAAGTAAACGACCTGCTAGGCATCCATTTAGAGAACGAAGAAGTCGATACAATCGGCGGCTGGTTCCTTACTCAAAAATACGATGTTGAAAAAGATGATTCCATCATCGAAGAGGGCTGCGAATTCATCATTAATGAAATTGACGGCCACCACGTCGCATATATTGAAGTGAAAAAGCTTCAAGAAGAAGAACTTCTGGAGACAGCTAACCAGCAGGAAGCATAATAAGAAAAGCACCTTGTATAAGGTGCTTTTCTTATTTTCACAGTTTCAGGGCAATCTCTCAGAACGCCTTATAGCTGATCAAGTTTATTCTCTAGTTCTTTAATCCGCTGATTCAAAGCCTCTGTCATTGCTGCAAGTCTTTCCTTTGAAGGCAGGTGGGCAAAATCAGCCTGGTGAAGAGGCTCACCGATAATCAGCTTCATTTTTCCTTTTTTGAATAACTCTTTTCCGCTTGAAGGGCCCTGATATGCAGCGGGGACAAGCGGCGCTTTCCCCATTTGCGCAATCGTCACCGCACCTCTTTTCAAAGGCACATCCTCAGAGGTTCTTGTTCCGCTTGGGAAGATACCGACGATCTCTCCTTCTTTCAGCAGCTTAATCGGCGTTTTAATACTGCTTGGCCCGGGATTTTCCCGATCTACCGGAAAGGCATGAATTTTCTTCAGAAACGAACCGATCCATTTATTTTGAAAAAGCTCTTTTTTCGCCATGTAGTGTATTTGATAAGGAAGAATCCCGACTCCGAGTGTAATCACATCAACCCAGCCGGAATGTGTACACGCGATGACAAAACCTGAATCGGCCGGAAGGTTTTCTTTGTTATACACCTTCACTCCTCCGCGAAGAGAAAGAATAACTTTTAAAGCATTTGCACAAAACTTATACATATCGCACTTCCTTTGTCGTAATCAATGATTCTTTCTGTCATCTATTATAACAATATTTTTTATTACCTGGTACTAATTTTTAAGATTTCTCCCGTTAAAACGCCAAAAAGCTGAGGATTCGCCCTCAGCTTTTGTTATATTTCCTCTCTGGTCGGCGGGGCCATAAACTCCGGTCCGACAGGGTCTGATATCGTATTTTCCAATATAGTATTGATATCTTTCTGATCTTCACTGTTCAGCGTCCAGCCTGTAATCTCAGATAGGGCCTCAAGCTGCTCAGGCTTTCTTGCCCCCCAAAGAGCGATATCCGCTCCCGGCTGATCTAAGATCCATCTGACAGCCAAGTGAATCACTGATTTTCCATAACGTGTCTTCGCCAGCTTATCCAATTGATTGACAGCAGAAAGATACTCTTTAAAGCGGGGCTTCTGGAATTTTGGATCGTGATTACGCAGATCATCGCCCTCAAATGTATATTCTTCGGTCATTTTGCCTGTTAACAGCCCTCTGCATAAACTGCCGTATAATAATGTTGTTATCTTGTTATCTTTCGCATAAGGAAGAACACTCTCTTCCATCTCTCTTTCAAACAGATTATATGGAGGCTGAATCGTATGGAGAGGTGCGACGGCGCGAAATGTATCCATTTGCTCAATTGAAAAATTGCTGACGCCAATCGCCCGGATTTTTCCCGCATCATATAATTCCTTCATGACTTCAGCCGTTTCTTCAATTGGCACAAGCGGATCGGGCCAATGCACCTGATAAAGATCAATATAGTCTGTTTTAAGCCGTTTCAAAGAATTCTCAACTTCCTCTACAATTCTCGCTCTGTTCGCATGGCGAAACAGCTGGTTGTTCTTCCAGTCCAGAGCCGTTTTCGTTGCGAGAATCACCTGGTCTCTTTTGCCGTACTCTTTGATTGCCTTTCCGACGATTTCCTCGGACTGCCCGAAGCCGTAAGCCGGCGCGGTGTCAATCAGTGTAATCCCCTGATCAAGAGCGGCTCGGATTGTTTCAATCGATGTTTTTTCATCAGTGCCTCCCCACATCGTTCCGCCAATGGCCCATGTGCCGAGGCCGATTCTGGAGGCTTCTATTCCTGTATCTGCTATACTGGTATATTCCATTGTGCCACTCCTTCACTTTTTCACTATCTTTTCCCCTCTGGAAAAAATGTTAAACATTTCTCCGCACTATCTTTTGCGGCCATTTTTGGGTACTATATAGTAATGGTGTTTGATTAGGTATAAAAAAGCCGTTTGCATGTAATGTGCAACTTTAAACCTTTCTTATGCGTGTATAACATAGAGGGGAGAAAAGGCAGTGACGATCGATGAAATTTACCAAATGTACATGAATGATGTTTACAGGTTCCTGCTCTCCATGACAAAAGACAAGCATCTTGCTGAAGACTTGCTGCAGGAAACCTTTATGCGGGCATACATACACATTCACTCCTATGATCACAGCAAAGTAAAGCCCTGGCTTTTTCAAGTGGCGCGAAACGCCTTCATTGATTACGTCAGAAAGCATAAGAAAGAAGTAACCATTTCTGATGACTTAATCGGAAGCCTCTTTCAAAATGCTGTTCAAAGTCCTGCCCATCAGGTAGAGATAAAGGAAGTGCTGACTGGTTATATGTCCGAGCTCCCCGATAATTATCGGGAGGCCTTAACGCTATATTATTTAAAAGAGTTAAACTACAAAGAAGCATCCCATATTATGAATATTTCAGAGGCGAATTTTAAAAGTGTTTTATTTCGTGCCAGACAGCGGCTGAAAGCACTTTATAATAGAGGTGTTAATGATGAATGAAGAATTTAAAAAGCGTTTTGATCAATATAAAAATGGGGAAATGAGCGACCAGGAAATGACTGCATTTGAGGAAGAACTTGAGAAGCTCGAAGTATATCAGGAACTGATTGAAAGCGAACTCGAGGACGATAACGATTGGGATCTCAGCATCAGTCCTGAAAAACAAAAAGCGATTTTAGCCTACGGCAAACGCAAGTCTTATTTGCGAATTTCTGTGCTTGCCGTCATTTCGACATTGATGATTTTGCCGCTTTGTACGCTGGGAAGCTACCTCTATTACGGAATGGGTGGAAAACACAGCACCGGCAATGAGTTTATGGAAACTGCCGCAGTCACTGTAGCCCTGACCATGCCGAATGTTCTTGTTGATACTTCCGGACTGAAAAGCCAAGTGAAGCTATTTGGGATGAATACGGAATTCCCGCTGCAAAAGCAGATTGGCACGAAGACGGCTGCCGTAGGGAATGAACGGGTTGAAATGTTTTATAACAAAGTAAAAGCGCCGGCAGTAAACTACTATGACTTAGAAGTGAATAAAACCGGCCATTACTTTACACATCCTTCAAACAAGTCTGAACAAACGACCGCAAAAGCAGAAAAAACGTTAAGCACATTGCCTGAAGGAACGGTATCAGAGGTCTACCTTTCATATGACCGTGCATATCCGACAAAAGACGTGTATAACAAATTCAAAGGCTATGATGTGAGCTTTTTGTGGAACGCAATCGAAACAGAGAAAAACACAAATAAGACAGCTTCCACAGAACCTCTTGGCTATCCTGGAAAGGATTCAAAGTTCTTGGCCGCCCTTAATACAAAAGGCAAGTCGAATGGCGATCAGTTTATCAACGCCCTGAAATTCATGTCCAAACACGAAAAATGGGCTCAGGTCATTTCAAAACGGAAAGACCTGAATGTAGATAACCGATTAGATTATGTAGAGAAAAACGGTGTCAATGTATACGGTTCGGTCGTTACAGGGCCAACCAAGGAAATCCAGCGCATGCTGAAAAATAAATCTGTAAAATCAGCGAATGTCGGCGAGGTGGAATTATGGAACTGGTAAGAATTTTTAAAGAACACAATGTATTCGGCTGGATCTCTGTCGGAACAGCGGTTCTGTCCCTGCTGTTGCTGAATTTGGCCATTATCAGCAACGTCACGTTTTATTCCTATCAAATGCTTCCGTTCGCCATGGCTGCCGTTCCGTTCGGCGTTGTTGAACTCTTCATCAAGAGAGGGCGCACAGGTCCAGGCCTGCTCGGCGTCATCCTTAATCTCTTTGTGATTATTTGTGTGTATACCATTGTATCTGTAGATACGAATTTACAGTTTGGCTTTTAAAAAAGACGCCTTTTCAGGCGTCTTTTTTTCATTACACCGGTTTTCGGAACAAATAACTTTCTATAGTAAAACCCATTTTATCTGTATAAAATCGATGTGCGTCTTTACGCTGAAGGCCAGATGAAAGACTGACAAAACCAAGTCCGGCTTTTCTCGCCCAGTCTGAGGCATAATCCAAAAGCATTTTGCCGTATCCCTTTGATCGGCAAGGTGCCGTTGTAACAAGATCCGCAATCCACAAGTGCTCTCCTTTATGAATGGAAACTCTCGGCAGAGCCCCGCACAGCGCTCTGATTGCTGTATTTTCATATAAGGCAAACAGCATATACGATTCTTTCTGCACACAGGCTTCAAGCCTTTGTAAATACGTCTCTATATCCAGTTCTGTTCTCAATTCACTCATAATCGGATACGACTCAGCCCATTCTTCTTTCGAGGTTAATTGTTTCATATGGATCATCTTCTCAATCCCCTTTCCTTTCGTTACAATGATCATAGCTAATAAATGGCATTTGCCAAATAGCCAATATCAGAAAAAATGACCATGCCAGATATAAAGGAGACATGAGATGGATATTACGCCGTTTCTTGATAAAAAGAGCAAAACACCGCTGTATGAGCAGCTTTATACCTTTTTTAAACAAGAAATTTCACATGCGCGAATAACAAAGGGAACAAGACTTCCGTCAAAACGCAGGCTCTCCAGCTTGCTCGATGTCAGCACGGCAACTATAGAACGGGCTTATGAGCAATTAACTGCTGAGGGCTATGTCAAAAGCAAGCCGAAAATCGGCTGGTTCGCGGCGGAAGTAGAACAAGGATTCCCGACAGCTCCTGACCATTTTCAGCAGTCTGTACAGCCGGGATTACATGAAAAGAACGCACCTGCTATTGACTTCCATCAGGGCAACGTTGATCCGACCCTCTTTCCCTTTAACGCATGGAGAAAAAGCATAGTAAAAAGTCTTGATCGCTATTCCAGATCGTTTCACACCTCTGGCGACCCTCAAGGAGAATACGAACTCAGGCACATGATTGCCCGATTCGTCAGGCTGTCTCGGGGAGTAAATTGCGAACCCGGCCAGATTATCATCGGCGCAGGAACCACCGTGCTTCTGCAAATTCTTTGCCTTTCGCTAAAGCAAGGTACAAAAATCGGCTTTGAAGAACCGGGCTTTCACCGTTCAAGAAGGATGTTTGAAGCAAATCACATGGATGTCACTCCGATTTGTTCTGATGCAGAAGGCGTCCTGCCGGATGAGCCCTACCGCCAGAATCCTTATCTCATGTATACGACTCCTTCGCATCAGTTTCCGATTGGGACCATTATGACGATTACCCGCAGACAGGAGCTGCTGGCATGGGCGGCAGAAACAAATTCATTCATTATAGAAGATGATTACGATGGAGAATTTCGCTACAGCGGCCATCCCATTCCGTCTTTACAGGGTCTTGATCCGAATGGCAGAGTCATATATCTGGGCACTTTTTCAAAGTCACTTCTGCCTTCCTTGCGGCTCAGCTTCATGATTGTGCCCCCTGAACTCATGGAACCGATCAAAGACAATGCTCAGTTAATGAAGCAGACCGTCTCTGTTCACTCGCAATTGGCACTGGCAGACTTCATCGAAACCGGAGAGTGGCAAAAACACATAAATAGAATGAGAAGCTTATACCGAAAAAAACACGCTGTCCTGTTAGAAGCCATCCGCTCTGAACTAGGAAACACCGTTGAGATTCTCGGTAAAAACTCGGGGCTTCACATTCTGCTGCGACTATTGTTTCCAGCAAGTGAGGAAGAAGCAATACAAGCAGCCGCAGACCACGGTGTAACCATCTATCCCGTGTCTCCCTCATATAAAGAACAGACGCCTTTTGCTTCTGTCTTAATCGGTTATGGCGGTTTGTCAGAAGAGGATATCAGGCTCGGCATCCAAAATCTGAAAACGGCATGGGCACCGTTGATATCATCTTATTAAATAAAAAACAGGCCCCGGAAACGGAGCCTGTTTTTTAAAATGATAAAATTCCGATTAAATTTAAGAACACGATAATAATGGCAAGCGGCACGATAAAACGAAGCAAATAAAACCATGTGTAAAAGAATGCTTTACCTGCATTTGATCCATTTCGCATTTCAGCCAAGAGTTCGCTTTTCGAAATTTTCAGCGGGATAAATAGAGAAATTAACAGAGCGCCTGAAGGCATCAAAACATTGCTGACGGTAAAGTCGGCAATATCAAAAAACGTTTTGCCAAATAGGTGCACATCACTCAAAACGCCATAAGACAAGCAGCATGGGATTCCGACCAAAAAGATCAAAAGCCCGCTCGTCCATGACAGTTTTTTTCTCTTCTTTTCGTCCCCTTTTCCGATTGTGGCAACGATAATTTCAACCATCGAAAATGCTGAGGTTAAGGCTGCAAATAAAAACGCAACGAGAAAACCGATAAAAAACAACGTGCCGAACGGAAGCTGTTCAAAAACGGCCGGAAGCACTGTAAACAGCAGTGTCGGTCCTTCATTTGGCTGAAAACCGAATGAAAAAACCGCCGGAAAAATAGCCAAACCTGCCAAGAGTGTCACAATGATATTCATCAAGACAATGGAGGCTGCCGAACGAGGGATATTTTGTGTTTTCGGCAAATAGGAGCTGTAGGTCACCATCACCGAAACCCCCAGTGTTAACGTAAAGAAGGCCTGTCCCAGCGCGAATAATATGGATTCCGGTGTCAGATCGCCGAAATGAGGCACAAGCAGAAACTTTACGCCCTCCATTGCACCATTAAGCGTAAGAGACCGAAGAACGAGCAGAATAAACAATAAAAACAAAATCGGCATCATCACCGCGCTTACCCGTTCAATCCCTTTTTGAACCCCTCTTGCGACAACGATGACAGTAAGTACCATAAAGACAAGCTGAGCCGCGAGCGTCTGCACCGGATTTTGGATAATAGAAGCAAAAAGAGCGCCATACTGTGCTTGAGAAAGCCCGGACAGTGAGCCTGACGCCGTTTTTACGATATACAGCAAAATCCATCCCCCGATTACACTGTAAAACGACAGCACTAAGAAACACGCGGCTACGCCGATCCACCCCGTAAGAAACCAAGCTGATCGCGGCGCTTCTTTTTTATATGCATCAATGGCATTCGTCTGGTTCCGTCTTCCAAAAATAAATTCCCCCACCAAAAGCGGATAGCCTAAGAGGATGGTAAATAACACGAAGATAAGAAAAAAGGCTCCTCCCCCATTGGTCCCCGCTACGTAAGGGAACTTCCAAATCGCGCCCAAGCCGATAGCCGAGCCGGCCGCTGCCATGACGAAACCAATTTTCGAAGCCCATTGGACTGTTTTTTGCTCAGACAATAAACGTCACTTCCTTTCCAGCCTATATTATCTCTTATTTTTGTCTTCATTTCTATAGATTCATTTGCCAGGAACAGAAAAGAGAGCGGCCTGTATGACCGCTCTCTTTATCAAAAGGTTATTTATTGATTTAATTTTGAATGCTTTCTTGAATACAGGAAATAAATTACCAAGCCGATTAACAGCCACACTAGGAAGCGGACAATCGTCACCCATCCCAGATTTAAAATCAAGAACAGGCAGAACAGAATCGCCAGGCCTGGGATAAACGGAACTCCCGGGCATTTAAAGGCTCTCGGAAGATCCGGTTGCTTCTTTCTCAAAACGATAACTGCCACAGAAATCAGGACAAATGCCGACAACGTCCCGATGTTTACCAGCTTTGCAAGTTCATCCAGCGGAACAAGTGAGCCGAGAAGCGCCGACATCGTTCCGAAAAACCAAGTGGCTACATAAGGTGTTTTGTGCTTTGGATGCACTTTAGAAAGTGAACCCGGCACAAGTCCGTCACGCGACATGGCAAACATGACGCGGGTCTGCCCGTAAAGCATCACGAGCATAACTGTTGTCATTCCCAGCACGGCGCCAATATCAATGATGCCTGCCACCCAATTTTGCCCTGCGCTTTGAAGAACAAGAGAAACCGGATGATCCACACCCGCAAATTGAGCAAACGGGATAACCCCAGTCATGATTGCTGATACTGTGACATATAAAATCGTGCAGACCAGTAAAGAGAAAATAATGCCTTTAGGCAGATCCTTCGCGGGATTTTTCGTTTCTTCCGCAGCAGAGGATACAGCGTCAAATCCGATAAAAGCAAAGAATACGAGCGCCGCTGCACTGAACACGCCGCCAAAGCCCATTGGCATAAACGGCTGCCAGTTGTGCGGCTTCACGTAAACGGCTGCCACCGCGATAAACAGCAGAACAACCAGTATCTTCAAGATAACCATGATATTGTTGACTCTTTTTGATTCTTTGATGCCTAAATAAAGCAAATATGTGATCGCCATTACAATGACGAATGCAGGAAGATTAAACAGGGTAAAAGTGCCTTTCACTGCGCCCGGTGCCGCTGTTAAAGCAACCGGAAGATGAATGCCGAGCCCTGATAAAAACGATTGGAAATAACCAGACCAGCCGACCGACACTGCACTTACCGCCAGCATGTATTCTAAAATTAAATCCCACCCGATAATAAAGGCCATAAGCTCTCCCAATGTCGCATAAGTGAATGTATACACCGAACCTGAAACAGGCACACTTGACGCAAATTCCGCGTAAGACAGGGCGGCGAATAAACAAGCCAACGCCGCCACAACAAATGAAATCGTCAGCCCGGGACCGGCCGTGACTGCGCCTGTTCCCGTCAGAACAAAAATCCCTGTGCCAATAATGGCGCCGATTCCAAGCAACGTTAAATCAAATGCCCCTAATTCTCTTTTTAAAGACTTTTCCCCGCTCGTCGCAGCGATTAAATCCTGAATGCTTTTCTTCCTAAAAACGCTCCCTTTCATTCCCCTTCAACTCCCGATCATCTATTTTTATATATTTTATTTGAATTTTCTGAATTCACGAGCAACAATGGTCATTTTTCTTTTTTTCTACTATATTTGTACTGGTCGCGAATCATTCCTTTCTCCTACTCAATATTATATATAAAATTGCAAAAATGAAAACAAAATTGTTAGAAAAATCGACAAATTTTTTATTTTGAAATTTTTCACCCCACAAAAAAAAACCAGCTCTTGAGCTGGTTTTTCGTTGATTACGTTGAAATAAAACGTCCGCCATTCACATGAATGGTCTGCCCTGTCATATAGGAAGATTCGTCAGACGCCAGCAGAACATAGGCGCCTGCATGCTCAACCGGCTGTCCCGGTCTTCCCATTGGGGTATCCAAGCCGTGCTGTTTCACTTTTTCCTCAGGGAATGTCGCCGGAATAAGCGGTGTCCAAATCGGACCGGGCGCCACCGCATTCACTCTGATGCCTTTATCTGCAAGCGACTTCGCCATGGAACGCGTAAAGGAAACAATCGCACCCTTTGTGCTGGAATAATCAATTAACGCCGTATCCCCTTCATAAGCGGTAATCGATGTCGTATTAATAATGGCACTCCCCTCTTGCAGGTGAGGCAAAGCTTTCTTCGTCATATGAAACATGGAAAAAATATTTGTGCGAAAGGTTTTTTCCAGCTGTTCTGTTGAAATATTGAGAATGCTGTCCTGGGGATGCTGTTCAGCGGCGTTGTTCACTAAGATATCGAGTTTACCAAAATGGTCGACTGTTTGCTGCACAGCTTGTTCACAATGGTTCTCGTCCCCGACATCTCCCGGGATAAGCAGGCAGCGGACATTCTCCTTTTCGATCCGTTTACGTGTTTCCTCTGCGTCCGAATGCTCGTCTAAGTATAGAATGGAGATATCAGCCCCCTCTTTAGCAAAGGCAATAGCTGCTGCTCTCCCTATTCCGCTGTCGCCTCCAGTAATGATCGCAACTTTCCCTTTCAGTTTTCCGCTTCCTCTATAATCCTCGTCCTCTGACAGCGGCAGCGGATTCATTTTTGACTCAATGCCCGGCTGTCTGTCCTGATGCTGCGGTTCTTGTCCTTCTGTTTGTCTGTCCATTGGGTTCACATTCATCACTCCTAGACATGTGGTTGATACTGAACGTTACCACATGAAAGAAATGAATAAACGCCAAAATATGTTATGAAAGAACTTCCTCGGGAATGGCACCGGTATATTTCGCTGACGGGCGGAAAATCATGTTGTTTTCTGCCTGTTCCAGCACATGGGCGCACCACCCTACCATTCGGCTTGCTGAAAAGGTCGGAGTAAACAATTCATCGTCAAAATCGATGGCCTTCATCACTGCAGCCGCGTAAAATTCAACATTTGTGTACAGCTTTCGTCCCGGTTTGTAGATTTCTAGCAAACGAATCGCTTCTGCTTCTACATGCAGCGCAAGATCAAGATCACGGTCATTGCCGGCCACCTCTTCTGCTTTCTGTCTCAAAGCTTCTGCCCGCGGGTCTTTTGTTTTGTACACCCTGTGGCCGAATCCCATCAAGCGCTCTCCTTTTTCGAGTTTTTCTTTCAGATATGCTTCAGTATGTTCTTTTTCTCCAATGTCTTCAAGCATTTTTGTCACCGCAGAAGGAGCGCCTCCGTGCAGCGGACCTTTCATCGTACCGAGAGCAGCCGTGACGGCTGACACTAAATCACTCTCTGTAGATAACGTGACCCGTGCCGAAAAAGTCGATGCGTTCATGCCATGCTCCATGGCCAGAATCATATAGGTTTCAAGCGCTTTCTTTTTTGCCTCTGAAGGCTGTTCACCTGTGAGCATATAATAGTAGTTTTCGACATGTCCGTACTGGGAAGAAGGTGCAATTGCTTGTTCACCGCGCGTCCATCTTTTTCTGTATGCAATGATGGAAGGCGTGATTGCAATCAGCCGGATTGCTTCTTCTGTTTTCGGATGGAATGTGTACGTATTTTCCCCCAATGCTGAAACAACCGTTCTCAGCACCGACATATCGTCCATGTTGTTTGGCAGTGATTGAATCAAGCGCTCAATATGTTCCGGAAGATTCCGTTCCGCAGCCAGCTTATCTTTAAATACCTGCAATTCTTCAGTTGAAGGCAGTTTTCCAAATAAAATCAAATAAGCCGCTTCTTCAAAGCTGTGATTCAGTGCGATGTCTTTTGCATGATGTCCTCTGTAAATCAGACGCCCTTTTTCACCATCAATATGGCTGATGGATGTTTCCACACATGTAATTCCCTTTAATCCGTAATGTACCATTTGTATTCCCCCTATCCTTTTCTGTTATTATAGTAAATATAATATTTAAAAAATAATGAATATTTTAAAGGGAATTAATTAAAAATATTAATCAGAGGGAGAATAGAAATGGATTTCAAATGGCTTCACACCTTTGTGACCGCTGCAAAATATGAGAACTTCCGAAAAACGGCGGAAACGCTTTTCTTATCTCAGCCTACTGTGACCGTACATATCAAGCAATTAGAAAAAGAAATCAGCTGCAAGCTGTTCGAGCGTAAAGGCAGGCAAATCCAGCTGACTGATGAAGGCAGGGCGTATTTGCCGTATGCGCTCAGGCTTCTTGATGATTATGAAAACAGCATGGCAGAGCTTCACAGAGTGAGACAAGGCTACTCTCAAACCTTACAGCTCGCGGTTTCTCCGCTTATTGCAGATACTGTGCTTCCTTCTGTCATGAAACGGTACACAGCAATGAATACGGAAACAGAAATGGCGGTTACGATTTTCGAATCAGCGGAAATCGCGTCACTGATTAAAGCCGGGGAAGCAGATATCGGACTAAGCTGTTTAAAGGTACAGTCTTCTTCTTTAAGCTGCCACTGCTTATACAAAGACCCTGTCGTCCTTGTTGCCCCGCCCGATAAGCGTTTCATAGAAGACAACGAAATTGATGCCAAAGAGGTGCTCGAACAATACCTGCTTTTGACCCATAATCATCCTGATTACTGGGACGACTTGCTCCGTCAAGTCAGAATGACATTTCCATTTGTGAGAACAATGAAGGTCACTCAAACACATATAACGAAACGGTTTATCAAGGAAGGACTCGGAGTTTCATTTCTGCCTTTATCTACAGTAAAGCGTGAGTTAGCAGAGAAACAGATGATCAGAATTCCTTATCAGTCTGTACAGCTGCCCTATGCCGGCGCTTACGCGATTGCGCTTTATGAAAATAAGAAAGAAAAAAAATTCTTGGATTTTTTATCACATTTTCATTTTTAGAAGCAACCAAAACGCCTGTGCTCCGTCTAATGAAAAAAACCCGTTCCAATGAACGGGTTTTCTCTAAAATTTAGAATCTTTTCGCACCGAGGTAACGAGGCTTCCAGTAGCTGTTGTTCAGGCTGCTGATTTGTACGCCGTCAGATCCTGCATGAATGAAACTGTTGTTTCCAATGTAAATCCCCATGTGAGAAGGGCCGGATTTATATGTTGTGAAGAAGACGAAATCACCAACAGACGGGCTGGCAATGCTCTTCATAGAACTCCAGTATCCTGCAGTGCTTGTTCTGCCCACACTTGTTTGTTTATTCAGTACGTACCAAATGAATCCGCTGCAGTCAAAGCCGGAAGTTGTCGTTCCGCCCCATTTATATGGCGTTCCGACTAACGCTTTTGCATCAGAAACCAGTTTGCTCACATTAAGTGATGTAGATGACGTTTTGCTGCTTGAAGATGATGAAGATGAAGCAGGTTTTGAGCTGCTTGTGCTTGTTCCTTTCACCTTCAATACTTGGTTGACATAGATTACATCTGATTTTAAGCCGTTTAAGCTTTTTAATTTGCTAACCGTAGTGCCGTATTTGCTCGCAATTTTAGAAAGGCTGTCTCCGCTCTTCACTTTATAAGTAGAAGTTGAAGACGATGACACTTTTGATGAGCTGGAGCTGCTTGAACTAGTTGAACCTTTCAGTTTCAGGACTTGTCCAACACGAAGCAAATCTGATTTTAAGCCATTCAGCTTCTTCAGTTCATTGATTGTCATGCCGTATTTTTTTGAAATTTTCCAAAGGCTGTCCCCGCTCTTTACTTTGTATGTAGAAGAAGAGGAAGAAGAACTGCTGCTTTTTGAACTTGTAGATTTGCCGTTAATCGATAAAGTTTGTCCCACATAAATAATGTCTGAGCGAAGGTGGTTCTCTGATTTAATTTTACTGATCGTTGTGTCGTATTTTCTTGAAAGATCCCATAACGTGTCGCCTTTTTTCACCTTAATGCTTTGTGCAGATGCCGCTCCT
The DNA here is from genome assembly GCF_055486415.1 of Bacillus sp. 9.4. Classification (NCBI taxonomy): domain Bacteria; kingdom Bacillati; phylum Bacillota; class Bacilli; order Caryophanales; family Bacillaceae; genus Bacillus; species Bacillus sp. 9.4. The sequence goes on from NZ_JBVFMU010000002.1 coordinate 968,694, forward strand.
GCAAATAACGTCGATCCTAAAACAACTGCTGTCGTAGCTGTAATGATTTGCTTTTTCATATTTTCCTCCCCAAATGTTAACTCTCTATATATGTATCTCTTTTTTTAAATTAATCTTATTGATTTCTATTATAAGGATAGATTCCCATCAGAAATAGTCTTGACTTCATGTGACAAATTTCTTAATTATTCGTTCTAAAAAAAAGTTTTTAAGGGTATTAAATATTTCATTTTCGTTGCAAAAGTGACAAAAAACGAGTGCTTTTGTCATGTTTTATGGGATGTTTTTCAACATAAAGGAAATAAATGAAAAACTTTCGGGGTCGGCTCACATACCGGAAAAATGAGTGATAAAGAATATTCGAGGAGAGCTGCGGTTATCCGCAGTTTTTTTATTTAAACAAACATATCATGCAAAGACAGAGAGGTAAAGATTTTTCTGAAAAATGAATGCTTTACATCAAATAAGGCAAGATAACGAAAAGCGTTTTTTCATTTCCTTACAAGGCTTTACTTATTGTTTACATGATCAACAGCCGCATTTAACAAAATTTCCCTAACATGATAAACGGAATACATTAAAGGAGGCATGAGAAAATGAATTTATTTCAAAATATGAAATCAAAATTTCTGCCAATCGCCGCTGTTTCTGTCCTTACAGCTGGAATCTTTGCCGGAGTTGAGCTGCAGCAAACAGAAAAGGCCAGCGCCAAAAAACAAGACAAAGCTGAGATCAGAAATGTCATTGTGATGATAGGCGACGGCATGGGGACGCCTTACATAAGAGCCTACCGTTCCATGAAAAATAACGGTGACACACCGAATAACCCGAAGTTAACAGAATTTGACCGGAACCTGACAGGCATGATGATGACGCATCCGGATGACCCTGACTATAATATTACAGATTCAGCAGCAGCCGGAACAGCATTAGCGACAGGCGTTAAGACATATAACAATGCAATTGGCGTCGATAAAAACGGGAAAAAAGTGAAATCAGTACTTGAAGAGGCCAAACAGCAAGGCAAGTCAACAGGGCTTGTCGCCACGTCTGAAATTAACCACGCCACTCCAGCCGCATATGGTGCCCACAATGAATCACGGAAAAACATGGACCAAATCGCCAACAGCTATATGGATGACAAAATAAAAGGCAAACATAAAATAGACGTGCTGCTCGGCGGCGGAAAATCTTATTTTAACCGCAAGGACAGAAACTTGACAAAGGAATTCAAACAAGCCGGCTACAGCTATGTAACAACTAAACAAGCATTGAAGAAAAATAAAGATCAGCAGGTGCTCGGGCTTTTCGCAGATGGAGGGCTTGCTAAGGCGCTCGACCGTGACAGCAAAACACCGTCTCTCAAAGAAATGACTGTTTCAGCAATTGATCGCCTGAACCAAAATCAAAAAGGATTTTTCTTGATGGTCGAAGGGAGCCAGATTGACTGGGCGGCCCATGACAATGATACAGTAGGAGCTATGAGCGAGGTTAAAGATTTTGAACAGGCCTATAAAGCCGCGATTGAATTTGCGAAAAAAGACAAACATACACTTGTGATTGCAACTGCTGACCATACAACCGGCGGCTTTACCATTGGCGCAAACGGGGAAAAGAATTGGCACGCAGAACCGATTCTCTCCGCTAAGAAAACACCTGAATTCATGGCCAAAAAAATCAGTGAAGGCAAGCCGGTTAAAGATGTGCTCGCCCGCTATGCCAATCTGAAATTCACATCTGAAGAAATCAAAAGCGTTGAAGCAGCTGCACAGGCTGACAAAAGTAAAGGGGCCTACAAAGCCATCATCAAGATTTTTAATACCCGCTCCAACAGCGGATGGACGAGTACCGATCATACCGGCGAAGAAGTACCGGTATACGCGTACGGCCCCGGAAAAGAAAAATTCCGCGGATTGATTAACAATACGGACCAGGCAAACATCATATTTAAGATTTTAAAAACTGGAAAATAAAAAGGATGCAGAACGCTGCATCCTCTTTTTTATAAATATCTGCGGTGAACACCTTTTCCGTCGTACGAAAACATGACTTCCTTATCCTCAAGCACAGACTCAATGTGCACGCTTCTTCCCCAAAGCTGGAATAAATAAGGAAGCACTTTCTCCAAATATTTCAAATCCAGCTCTATTCCCTCATACCAATGCTTAATATAGAGCTCGTTATTTTTCATATAATCGCCGTCGTTTACTGTCAAATATGGAAATCCGCCATTTACCCGCATGCTTACGAGCTGGTCGCGTACCGACTTCCACTGTTTATCGATGATTTTATAATCTCGGCCCTGTTTTTGAAACAAATAAAGATCCTCGCGCATGACTAATTCTTTGGTTAAATAATTGCGGATGAAAGAGATATCGGATTCAATCTCCCTGACCTCAAACATTTTCTCCCGGCCGGAGTCAGGCTGCACGCCCATTTTCTTCATTTCCTCCGTCGGGTTGTTGTACCTCTTTTCAATGTCTTCAAATATTTTCAGCCCTAAATAATAAGGATTAATGCCTGTTTTGGACGGCTGAACGACACCTGCATTCAGCTTGGCGAACTCGATCGCTTCATCAGAGGTTAAATCAAGCTCACGTATAATTCGCTGGTGCCAATAGGAAGCCCAGCCCTCATTCATAATCTTGGTTTCCAGCTGAGGCCAGAAATAAAGCATTTCCTCTCTCATCATCGTTAATATATCGCGCTGCCATGGCTCCAGCTCCCGGGAATGCTCCTCGATAAAAAGCAGGATATCTTTTTCAGGCCGCGGCGGGAACGGTTTTTTCGATTTTTTCACTTGTTTTTTCGGTTTCTTTTCATCTAAAGACCATAGATCATCGTAAGGCGTGGCTGCCTCTTCAATCTCCTCTTCCTCATCATCCACACTCCATTGGAGCTTTGGTCGGACCAACGACGGATCGATATGCTCCTGAATCGAAAGGATCGCATCTAAAAAAGATTCGACTTCTTTAATCCCGTGAACCTGCTCATAGTGTTTTATCCGTTCAGCCGTTGCCGCCATGCTTTCCACCATATCGCGCTTCGTGTTTTGGAAACGGCAGTTGTTTTTGAAGAAATCGCAATGGGCAAGAACGTGTGCGACAATCAATTTATTTTGGATCAGTGAGTTGCTGTCCAGCAAAAAAGCGTAGCATGGATCTGAGTTAATGACCAGCTCATAGATCTTACTTAACCCTAGATCATAGTGCAGCTTCATCTTGTGAAACTGCTTGCCGAAGCTCCAGTGGCTGAATCTTGTCGGCATCCCGTACGCGCCAAATGTATAAATAATTTCAGCCGGGCAGATTTCATATCTCATCGGGTAGAAATCAAGGCCGAATCCTTTTGCAATTTCGGTAATTTCCTCAATTGCCCGCTGTAATCCCTTCTTCTCCTCCGCGTTCAACCGAATCCCCCCTACTTGGACTTATCTATAATGTATGAGCCCGCCAGACAAAAGATGATAGTCTCACTCGGGCAAGAAAAAATTCCCCCGGCACATTCATCTGTTTGCTTATTGGATCAGTGGGTAAACACACACCATACTACGAAAAAGGAGCGATACCAATTGAATGTAGCAGACGTGCTTTCTTCTTATCTCAGTAAGCTGCCAAACGTAATCATTGCTTTACTCGTCTTATTAATCGGCTGGGCTATTGCTAAAATCATTGAAAAAGCGGTATACAAAGGACTCAGCAAAACAAAAATTGACGACAAGCTCTTTGCTGGGAAAAAGCCTTCACGCTATTCCTCGGAAAAAGTCATAAGCAAGGTCGTTTATTTTATCGCACTGATCATCGTCTTTATTTTATTCTTTAACATTTTGCACCTGACAACAGTGGCATCGCCGTTTGTCAGTATGCTTTCGGCGATTGCAGCCGCGATCCCAAGCGTGCTGAAAGCTGGACTCATTCTGCTGTTAGGATGGGCTGCAGCCTCTGTTTTGAGCTTCCTTGTCAAAAAAATCGGGATGAAGCTGAACACGAGTGACAAACTGCGCAAGTGGAATTTGGTGTCTGAAGGAAAAGATATTCACCAGGCTGTCAATACCGCTTCACAAATTGTCTTTTATCTCGTGCTGCTTGTTTTTCTGCCAGGGGTCTTATCTTCTTTGAAAATCAGCGGCATTTCAGGTCCTTTTACAAATATGATGGAAAGCGTGCTCGCTTTTCTGCCGAAATTATTTGCAGCGGCGCTTATCGTATTAATCGGCTGGCTTGTTGCCCGCCTTGTTCGTGATATCATTACGAATTTCCTTGCAAGCATCGGCACCGAAAGATTCGCGGCACGTATGGGTTTATCAATTTACTTAAAAGATACAAGCCTTTCAGCAGTCATCGGAACAATCGCTTATGTGCTGATTATTATTCCGGTGGTCATTTCAGCGCTTGATCAGCTGGATGTCGCCGGCATTTCAAAACCGGCTGTCTCTATGCTGAATACGATTTTAAACATGCTTCCGAACATCATGATTGCCATCGTGCTTGTTTTAGCGGGTATCTGGGCAGGAAAATGGGTGAAATCCATGGTGTCCGGACTGCTCCATCGCGCAGGCTTTGATTCTGTCTTAGGGAAAATGGGCATGGATGCCGGAACGCCTGCAAAGCTGTCCTTGTCTCAAGTTGTCGGTATGATTGCGCAAATCATTGTCATTCTGCTCTTTACAGCTGAGGCGCTTCAAATTGTTCGGCTGCACTTCCTCGTAGAAATTGCCACTGGCATCATCGCGTATCTGCCGAATGTCCTTGTCGCAGTATTCATTCTCGGACTCGGCCTTTACGCAGGAGAATTGGTGAGAAAAGTGCTCGCAAGCATGATAAAAGGCCAGGAATTCAAGTCTTTAGCGCCTATTGCTAAATATACGATTATCGCACTTGCTTTCTTTATGGCCCTGGATCAGCTTGGTGTCGCTGCGACAATCGTCAATTCCGCGTTCATCATCGTTCTTAGCGGCTTCGCACTCGCTTTCGGTTTATCCTTCGGCCTTGGCGGTAAGGATTTTGCATCACGTTATCTGTCTACATTTGAACGCAAAATGCAAAACACAGAAATCGAAAAAAACCGTAAAAACCAAAATCCGCCGAATGACATGTAAGCAAAAAACATGCACCCAGCTGGGTGCATGTTTTTTAATTCCTTTTTTTTCATTTTTCAATCGATTATGATAAGATATAGAAAATGTCTTATTCTGAGGTCTTATTATGAAGTTAACCAATTATACAGATTATTCATTAAGAGTGTTGATTTTTCTGGCTGCAGAGCGTCCCGGAGAACTTTCAAATATAAAACAGATTGCCGAAACGTATTCTATTTCAAAAAATCATCTCATGAAAGTCATATACAGGCTCGGCCAGCTCGGCTACGTAGAAACGATACGCGGACGGGGCGGCGGCATACGATTAGGCATGGAACCTGAAGACATCAACATCGGTGAGGTTGTCAGAAAAACGGAGGACGATTTTAATATTGTTGAATGTTTTGATGCGAACAAGAATCTCTGCGTTATTTCCCCGGTTTGCGGCTTAAAACATGTGCTGAATGAAGCGCTTTTGGCCTATCTTGCGGTTTTAGACAAATATACACTGCGCGACCTCGTCAAAAACAAGGAAGATATCATGAAGCTTTTAAAAATGAAGGAATAGATCCATGATTCCTTCTTTTTTTATGCCCTTTTTCCCCCTTATTGTTAAGATAATTTGGCTATTTTTATAAAAAGGCAAAACGATGAGACAAATGTGCCGATATAAAAAAGAAACAGCAAATGCAAAATCATTGGGGGAAAAAGGAGAGCTAAGATGAAAAAGAAATTAGCAGCAGGGCTGACAGCATCTGCGATTGTCGGCACAACTTTAGTAGTGACACCAGCTGAAGCAGCAACGATTAAGGTCAAAAGCGGAGATTCTTTATGGAAACTGGCCCAAACCTATAACACAAGTGTGGCGGCCCTCACATCCGCCAATCATCTTTCGACTACTGTTCTGTCGATCGGCCAGACGCTTACTATTCCAGGCAGCAAATCCAGCACTTCTTCATCTACTTCAAGCTCAACAACCAAGAAGAGCGGAAGTTCTGTTTACACAGTGAAAAGCGGAGATTCACTTTGGCTGATCGCAAATGAGTTTAAAATGACGGTGCAGGAACTGAAAAAATTAAACGGACTAAGCAGCGATTTAATTCGTGCTGGGCAGAAATTAAAGGTGTCCGGTACTGTTTCTTCAAGCTCTAGTTCCAGTAAAAAAAGCAACTCTAACAAGAGCTCAAGCTCCAGTTCAAAAAGCAGTTCTAATAAGAGTTCAAGTTCCTCATCTTCTACGGGAACATATAAGGTGCAGCTTGGAGATTCACTTTGGAAAATTGCAAACAAAGTCAATATGTCCATCGCTGAATTGAAGGTCTTGAACAACTTAAAATCAGACACCATTTACGTGAATCAGGTGTTGAAAACAAAATCAAACGGCTCTGATACGTCTACTAAAGACACTTCATCCAAATCGAACCAAACTTCAGCAACAACTAAATATACCGTTAAAAGCGGTGATTCACTTTGGAAAATCGCAAACAACTATAACCTGACTGTACAGCAAATCCGAAATATCAACAATCTGAAATCAGATGTGCTTTACGTTGGACAAGTATTGAAGCTGACAGGTAAAGCATCTTCAGGCTCTTCATCGTCGTCTTCTTCGTCAAATGCAAGCTCCGGCACGACGACTACATACACGGTGAAAAGCGGTGATTCCTTATGGGTGATTGCTCAAAAATTTAATGTAACAGCTCAGCAGATTCGTGAGAAAAACAATTTAAAAACGGATGTCTTGCAGGTTGGCCAAAAGCTGGTCATTTCCGGAAAAGCTTCATCATCGTCTTCATCCGGTTCTTCAAACACCACCAGCTCAACGAGTGCGAAGATTAACACAATGATTTCGGCCGCTAAAGCGCAGCTTGGGGTTCCGTATCGCTGGGGAGGCACGACACCGTCCGGGTTTGACTGCAGCGGATTCATTTACTATGTACTGAACAAAGTCACTTCCGTATCTAGATTAACGGCAGCGGGATATTGGAACACAATGAAATCAGTTAGCCAGCCTGCTGTCGGAGATTTCGTTTTCTTTACAACATATAAAGCCGGCCCTTCCCACGTCGGAATTTACCTAGGCAACGGGGAATTCATAAATGCCAACGATTCCGGAGTTGTCATTTCCAATATGAACAACTCTTACTGGAAACAGCGCTATCTCGGTGCAAAACGATATTTCTAAAAACAGAAACTGTGCGGCCTTAACGGCTGTACAGTTTTTTATTAGAGCCTAAAGACGTTGATGCTGATCATATGATTTGTCACCGGATGAAAATAGACTTCGGCCCGAACAGAAAAAGTGTCATCTTTTTGTCTGACTGTTACCCGAAAGACATCTTTCGTCTGCTGATCATTCACCTCTGTACGCCCCATATAAGCATAATCAGAAAATGAAGCGTCCTTATATTCATCCTGAATTTTGCTCCAGGCAAGCTGTTCCCACTTTTGAACGGACTCGTTTGTGTCCGTTGAATGACCTTTTGCAGCCATTGACACGATAATCAATCCGCAAAAAAGAAGCGCGATGGTATACGGCAGAGATTTCATTTTTTCAGTCTCCTGTACCCAGAATATGTTCCCTCATAGGTTTACCAAAAGCGATATCTTCATTCAGGCATTTTGATTTTATGTCTCCCTCATTTTGCTACCCCTTTACTGCCGCAGACGCCAAGTTTTGCCCCGTCAATAACAGAGGATGCGGCATAAACTAATCATGAACTTCTCACCCAAGAAAGGAGAAGCGATTCATGGATTATGCCGATTACGATAAAGCGCTTTATTACACCCATCGTTCTCAATGGGATAATTTATTAATTTTAATGGTGCGTACAGAGGACGATTTGTTGTCAAAACGAATTGAGCATTTTCTGCATGCGTATCATTTTGAACAGGATTACGCCGTTTTAGAAAAGATGCTGTATTCCCTTCTCCGTTATATTGATCATGCCACAGAGCTGACTTATGAAGATCAAATAGCCCTTCTCACATAAACAAATCCCGGCGTTTAAACGCCGGGATTTCCTGCTTTTGCGAACATGCTGAGTTCTTCAACAAGCTCTTTTAAGCTTTCCTTAATGTTTTCAGCCACTGTAGCATTTTCAACATCAATATGCACCGGATCAAGCACCAGCTGCTTCGGAATGACATTGGCGTAGACACCCCGCATCACAGTTCTCATATTGTTCAGCGCATTGATGCCGCCTTTTCCGCCTCCCGCTACTGCCAATAATGCAACGGGCTTATATTTGAATTGTTCGCTGCTTAGAAAATCCAAGGCATTTTTTAAAGCGCCGCTCATGCCGCTGTGATATTCAGGCGATAATAATACAATCGCATCCGCTTTAGAAACGCGTTGCTTAAGCTCCTGTACCTTCAACAGTTCAGATTGATCAGCTTCACCGTTAAAAATCGGCAATACAAACTCGCTTAGATCAATCAAACCCGTGTGATACAGAGCTGCAATATAGGATGCTGCAATTCTTGTTCTGCCATGTTTTCTTGGCGTGCCATTTATGACTAACATGTTCATTTTGAGATCTCTCCATTCAGATTATATTTCACTGCGAAAAGCGCTGCTTGCGTGCGATCAGCCACTTCAAGTTTTGCTAAAAGATTCGATACATGGGTTTTTACTGTTTTTTCTGAAATAAACAAGGCTGCTGCGATTTCTTTATTGCTTTTCCCGTTTGCTATTTCAGTCAGAACGTCTTTTTCCCTTCTTGTTAATTGATAGTATTTTTCTTTTTCCGGGTCGTGCTGATTTTTCATATGTGTCAGCACATGGGGCATAATAGCTGTAGAAAGCTTGTATTCTCCAGCATGCACTTGTCTTAGTGTTTTCACCAATTCCTCGGGCTCCGTATCCTTTAATTGATACGCCTTCGCGCCTGCCTGAAGCGCGGGGATGACGTGCTCCTGATCAGAGTAGCTCGTCAGCACAATGATATCCGTCTCCGGAAATTGCTGTATTGCTTTTTTAATGGCTTGAATGCCGTCCATCTCGGGCATAGACAGATCCATTAGCACAAGATCCGGCTTTGTCTCTTCGATGACACGGAGAGCTTCTATTCCGGTTGCAGCTTCTCCGACAACTTCAATATCATCCTGGGTGGCAAAGAAAAAACGCAGACCCTTTCTGACAACATGATGATCATCAGCAATGACAATTTTCATACCGCCCCTCCTTTTCGGCTTGTTAGCGGAAGCCTGATGGACAGCTTTGTTCCAGTTCCAAGCGCTGACTCAATCCAAAACTTAGCGCCGGCTTTTTCCGCCCGTTCTTTCATACCCTTGATGCCAAGTGAAGGCAGACCGGCATGCGCTTCATAGCGAAATCCTGCCCCATGATCGATTATATCCAGCTCCGCATGGCACAAAGAAGCAGTCAGACTAACATAAGCCGTATCCGTTCCGGCATGCTTTTTGCAGTTATTTAAAGCTTCCTGGACGACACGCCATAGCATATGCTCCTGCTCATCAGTCAGAACAGGACTGCCTTTTTGTGTAAAAATGATCTTCAATCCAATGAGCGCACCATAACTTTTAATGGCTTCAGCCAGCCCTTTTTCCAATCCTCCGGGGCGAAGCTGCCAAATTAACGCTTTCATTTCTGCGAGCGCGTCCTGTGATAGGTTTTGGATGAAATCAATCATCTGCTGTAAATTCTCATCTTTTGTTAGTGTCTTCGCAGCTTTGGCAGTTAAACTGACGGAAAACAGCATTTGATTGACAGAATCGTGAAGCTCCTGAGCGAGTCGGTTACGCTCCATTAAAAGAGCATTTTTTTGTTGATATTCAGAAAGCCTCATACGCTGGATTGCCGTTCCGATCTGAAAGGCGACAGATTCGAGTAAATGCAGCTCTTCCTCATCAAACATGGTTTTTCCGGCCGCCGCTACATTTAACAATCCGAATCTTCTGTCCCCGTCTTCTAAAGGCACAGTTGCATGATGCGTAATCCCTTCTGTGTCAAAACAATGCAGGTTTTCTGCTGATTCGATGCGTTTGCAGTTCATGATATTTGCAGCTTTTCTAAGCCCTCCGTTATTGAATTTCGTCAGGCAGTAACACTCCCCTTCGCACATCAGCACTTTTTCCTTGCGGCTTAAAGCCGGGGGCAGATAAGCGTCGGCCGCTAACGTATAAGACCCATCTTCTTCGATCAGAAAAATCCATCCGGATTGAAGGTTTGTCAGACTCAGCAACTCTTTTAAAACCTCATCCAGTGTTGCTTTGATATCGTGCCCTTGATTTAAGGTTTCCGCAATCGTTTTCAGCGTTTTTAATTTTTCCATCCTCGTTTTGCTCACGTTTCTCACTCCGGCATTGATCTTGTATTTAAGATTATACCAGTTTTTTGTATTTCATTGCTTCACTTGTAGGATGATTTTCTTTCAGACTTTTGGATGAGAAAAAGAAAAAGCCGGATCATTTACAATGACCCAGCTCATACTTGAATTATTTTGCTGTTGACTCAACAATTTCATCCACCGTCTTCATTACATCTTCAGAAAGGGAGGCAAGACGCTGTTCACTGTCTTCCAAAGATGACCCTTTTACGGCGAAATAAAATTTCACCTTCGGCTCAGTTCCTGAAGGACGAAGACAGAACCAAGACCCGTCTTCCAGGAAGTATTTCAATACATTTGATTTTGGCAAGTCGATGGCTTCTTCTTTGCTTTCAGTCAGAAGCGTCCGTTTGCTTACAGCGTAATCTTCTGCTGTGACAACCTGTTTGTCCGCCATTTTCTGCGGCGGATTTTGTCTGAAGGAAGCAAGAATCGCTTCAATTTGCTCTGCTCCTTGTTTGCCTTTCAGCGTCAGGGATTTCAGCCCTTCACGATAAAAACCATACTCGTTAAAGAGATTGATGAGCGCCTCATACAAAGACATTCCCTGTTTTTTATAGAACGCGCAAACTTCAACTGCCAAAAGCGCAGCCTGAATGGCGTCCTTATCGCGGGCAAAATCCCCGATTAAATAACCGTAGCTCTCTTCATAACCGAATTGGAAGGTATACTGGCCTGATGCCTCGTATTCCTTAATCTTTTCACCGATAAACTTAAAGCCTGTCAGCGTATCAATCGTATCAAGGCCGAATGAAGAAGCAACAGCACGGCCGATTTCGCTTGTGACGATCGTTTTGAGAACAACACCGTTATCAGGTAGGATGCCTTGTTTTTTCTTTTCAGAAAGCAGGTAATGAAGCAGCAGCGCTCCGGTTTGGTTTCCTGTCAGCACTGTATATTTGCCTTGATCGTTTTTCACCGCGATGCCGAGGCGGTCAGCATCAGGATCTGTCGCAATGAGAATATCTGCATTCTGCTCCTCCCCAAGCTTAATGGCATATTCGAATGCCGCATGCTCTTCCGGGTTTGGCGATGTAACAGTGGAGAAGTTTGAATCCGGCAGTTCCTGTTCTTTGACAACCGTTACATTTTTGTAGCCGAGTGCTTCAAGTCCGCGTCTGACCGGTTTATTTGCAGTTCCATGCAGCGGTGTGAAAACAACCTTTACATCTACTTCTTCCGATAATTCAGGATGTACAGAAATGGACGTCAGTTTTTCTGTATAAACTTTATCAATATCTTCACCGATGATTTTGATTAAGCCTTTTTCTTTTAACTTATTTTCTTCGTCCACTGTGATCGTCAGCTCATTTTCAATCGCGTTTACCTGCTCAATGACGATGTCCGCTTCCTTTGGAGGCAGCTGGCCGCCATCATCCCCGTATACTTTGTAGCCGTTATATTCAGGCGGGTTATGGCTTGCCGTTACTACAATTCCCCCATAAGCGTTCAGCTGTCTGACAGCGAATGACAGCTCTGGCGTCGGGCGAAGCTCATCAAACACGTATGTTTGGATGCCTTGTGTCGCAAGTGTTTTTGCCGCTTCCATCGCGAACTCCGGAGATTTATGGCGGGAATCATAAGCAATGACAACGCCCCGTTTTTTCGCTTCCTCACCTTGCTTCGAGATGTATGCCGCAAACCCGGCCGATGCTTTGCGCACAGTGTAAATATTCATCCGATTTGTCCCGGCGCCGATTTCCCCGCGCATTCCGCCGGTACCGAATTCAAGGTCTTTATAGAAACAGTCCTCAAGGGCCTGTTCATTCCCCTCTAATTCAATAAGGCGCTCTTTTAATTCCGGGTCTAAATGTTCTGTCTGTTTCCAGCGTTCATAGCTCTTTCTCCAAGTCATATTCGTCCTCCTATGTATCAGCTTATGCCATTATTTTATATGAAGCGGGTGCCTCTGTCACTTGATAACCTGAGATCTGGCCCTTTCGGCACGTAAAAAGAAATAACGGGCTGCAGACAGCCCGTTATGATTTATTGCTCAAGCGGTACGACCGCATCGTGTAAAAGCTTGTTGAGGTTTTCTGTATGTTTGTTTTTCGCCTGCTCATCCCATTGGAATCGCTCGCTCATAAAATCAATAACGGCATCTTTATATGTTCTTACCCAATTGATATCGAAAAATAAACGTCCCGTTCTGCGGACAAAGAAGTCAGCAGGGGTTGCAGTCATCTCCTCTTCTATACTGTATTCTGCCTCAGCAAGAATATGAACCGGAATGTTGCGTTTCGCGGCCTCATCTTTCAGCGCTTCTACCCGGTCAAAGACGCGATCTACGTTAGAGCCGTATCTGATCGCAAGCTGTTTTGCGTCTTTTTCTGATAAACCGGCTGCAATTCCTTCTTTTGTTTTTGCGGTAACGAAGGACATGAGATTTTTCGAACCGCCGACGTGCCCGCCAGAGATTGGCATGTTTTTCGTTTTACATGGTCCAAAATCCTTTTCGCCTTCTTCTTTTAAGCGATCACGGACAAGATCAACGATGTGCTCCGCCATTTTTCTGTATCCAGTCAATTTTCCGCCGGCAATGGTGATCAGGCCTGAGTCAGATGTCCAAATCTCGTCTTTCCGTGAAATTTCAGAAGGATCTTTGCCTTCTTCATGAATCAGCGGACGCAGCCCCGCCCAGCTGGATTCGATGTCATTCGCAGTGATATTCAGTTCCGGGAACATGTAATTGATTGAATTGATGACATAATCACGATCCTCCGTTGTCATCCGCGGATGCTCCAGCGCCTCTTTGTAAACAGTGTCTGTTGTTCCCACGTATGTTTTGCCTTCACGAGGAATCGCAAATACCATCCGTCCATCAGGTGTATCGAAATATACAGCCTGTTTCAGCGGAAAGACAGACTGGTCAAATACAAGGTGAATGCCTTTTGTATGCTGCAAATGCTTCCCGTTTTTCGAATGGTCTTTTTCTCTGAGCTGATCGACCCAAGGGCCTGTAGCATTGACAATTTTTTTCGCATACACTTTATATTCTTTCTTTGTCAGCACATCTTCAATTAATACGCCGACGGCTTTGCCTTTTTCGTAAAGAAGCTCCTTCACTTTGGAGTAATTCACAGGCTCTGCCCCGAATTTCACCGCTTCCTTCATGACTTCGATGGTCAGTCTCGCATCGTCAGTGCGGTATTCCACATAGTACCCGCCGCCTTTTAAGCCGTCTTTTTTTACCAAAGGCTCTTTTTGCAGCGTTTCTTTTGCTGAAAGCATGCTTCTTCGTTCTGACTTTTTCACACCTGCAAGGAAGTCATAAACTCTTAACCCGATAGATGTTGTAAATGAACCAAATGTGCCGCCTTTATGAAATGGAAGCAGCATCCATTCCGGTGTAGTGACATGCGGGCCGTTTTCATACACAATCGCTCGCTCTTTTCCTACCTCAGCGACCATTTTCACTTCAAATTGTTTTAAATAGCGCAAGCCGCCATGTACCAGCTTCGTTGATCGGCTTGATGTTCCTGCCGCAAAGTCCTGCATTTCGCTTAGTGCGACCTTCATTCCCCTTGATGCCGCGTCAAGAGCTGTTCCGGCTCCTGTAATTCCTCCTCCGATAATAAATAGGTCATATGTTTTTTTCGTCATGTCTGTCAGCATGCGATCTCTTTCAAGACTTGAAAATTGATGTTTCATCATTACGTTTCCTCCTTGTTGTCACGGTAAATAGAAAAAGAGACCACAACAGCCAAAGTGCATGCTTACACTTTGGTGCTGTGGTCTCTCCTCATCTCAGGACCGTTCTTATTAACTTGTAACCATTATACCATAGTATTACTTTATTTGAAAGCCATAGCTGCTTTCACGGCTTTTTGCCAGCCTTTATACAGCTCATTTCGTTTTTCTTCTTCTAATTCAGGCTCAAACCGTTTATCCAGATTCCACTGGTTCGCGATTTCAGAACGGTCCTTCCAGAATCCCACAGCGATACCCGCCAAATAAGCCGCGCCAAGTGCAGTCGTTTCATTAATTTCCGGGCGCTCCACAGGAACATTCAACAGGTCTCCTTGGAACTGCATTAGGAAATTGTTTTTCACAGCTCCTCCGTCTACACGAAGCGTCTTTAATGAAATGTTTGAGTCTGCTTCCATTGCGTCAAGCACATCTTTTGTCTGATAAGCCAATGACTCCAGTGTCGCACGGATAAAGTGCTCTTTTGTTGTCCCTCTTGTCAGGCCGAAAACCGAACCGCGCACATCACTGTCCCAGTAAGGCGTGCCCAGTCCGACAAAGGCCGGAACAACATACACGCCGTCAGTTGAATCCACTTTCTCTGCATAAGATTCGCTAAGCGATGAATCCTGGAACATTCTCAATCCGTCTCTAAGCCACTGGATGGCAGAGCCAGCGACAAAAATGCTTCCTTCTAACGCATAGTTCACTTTTCCGTCAATGCCCCAAGCGATTGTTGTCAAAAGCCCATGTTCAGACTTAATTGCTTTTTCCCCGGTATTCATCAGCATGAAACATCCTGTGCCGTAAGTGTTTTTCCCCATGCCTTCTTCAAAGCATGCCTGGCCGAACAATGCGGACTGCTGGTCGCCTGCCGCTCCCGCAATCGGGATATTTTTTCCGAAGAAGTGATAATCAACAGTCTCCGCATACACATGGGAAGACGGCTTCACTTCAGGGAGCATGGATTTCGGTACGCCTAGAATGTCGAGCAGTTCATCGTCCCATTTTAAATCGTAAATATTAAACATCAGTGTTCTTGAGGCATTGGAGTAATCGGTCACATGCGCTTTTCCGCCTGACATTTTCCAAATGAGCCACGTATCAATCGTTCCAAACAGCAGCTCGCCTTTTTCCGCTTTTTCTCTTGCGCCTTCCACATTGTCTAAAATCCACTTCACCTTCGTGCCGGAGAAGTATGGATCGATTAAAAGCCCAGTTTTTTCTCTGAATTTATCATTATATCCTTTTTCACGAAGTTCCTCACAAATGCCGGACGTCTGTCTGGACTGCCAAACGATTGCATTATAGACAGGACTTCCTGTATCTTTATCCCACACAACCGTCGTCTCGCGCTGGTTCGTGATGCCGATGCCGGCAATTTGAGAAGCGCTGATTCCTGATTCAGAGATGACTGAGGCGATAACCGCGAGGACAGAGCCCCAAATTTCATTGGCATTATGCTCAACCCAGCCAGGATGCGGGAAGTATTGTGTAAATTCCTTTTGAGCAGAGTGAACGATTTTGCCTTCTTTATTAAACAGAATCGCTCTTGAACTTGTCGTCCCCTGATCTAAGGATAAAATGTACGTTTCCATAAGATGTCTCCCCTTTGATTAAATATATTTTGAATTTGATAATGTTTTAGCAGAATGTGATTTCGTATAAACATAGAGTCCTAACAATACCACAACCAATATAACGCTTACAATCCAGAAGCTGCTTGTGATGTGCCCTTTAAATGCAGCGTTGTAAAATACGCCGCCGAATGATCCGCCTAAAATCGGGCCGACTACCGGAACCCATGCGTATTTCCAGTTTGATGAGCCCTTCCCCGGAATCGGAAGAAAAGCGTGGGCTATCCGCGGACCTAAGTCACGTGCAGGATTGATAGCATAGCCGGTGGTGCCTCCCAGAGAAATACCGATTGCTACAATGAGGAAACCGACGATTAAAGGATTAAGTCCTTCTGTAAATTGATTTGCCCCAATGGCCAAGATTCCAAGCACAAGGACAAATGTCCCAATCACTTCGCTTAAAACGTTTGCAAATGTATGCGGAATGCTGGGCCCTGTTGAGAAAACACCCAGCTTGGCAGCGGGATCATCCGTTGACTTCCAGTGCGGGAGGTAATGCAGATAGATAATCACCGCACCGATGATCGCTCCGATCATTTGCGCCGCAATATAAACCGGAACCTCTTTCCAAGGAAAATCTCCTACAAATGCAAGCGCTATCGTTAGCGCCGGATTCAAATGGGCACCGCTGATGCCGCCAACCGCGTATGCCGCCATCGCAACACCCAATCCCCATCCAAATACAACAACAATCCAGCCAGACTGGAATGAAAGCGATTTCTTTAAATTGACACCTGCACAAACACCTGCACCAAAAATGATAAGCAGCATCGTACCGATGACTTCTCCCCAAAATGCTGTCATAGCACATTCCTCCTAAAGTCACGATTAAAAAGCATGATAGAGAAGAAGAGAATAAAAAAACCACAACAAACCGCTTTACGGGTGCATAAACATTTGCCGTAAAGAGCTGCTGTGGTCTCCGAGTTCTCCATCACAATGTATTAACCTAGTGCAATTGTATCAGTGCATGAAAGCGGTGTCAATCACTTTCCGTCAAAAAGTTTTCATATTTTTTCCACAATTTGGTATTAGATGTTGTGACAGCTACAGCCCCCGCTTTCAATGCCTGCTCTACATCCTCTTCCGTACGGATGAAACCCCCGGCAAAGATGGGAATCCCTGTTTTCTCTTTTATTTCCTGAATGAGTGTCGGAACGATGCCGGGAAGCACTTCGATGAAGTCAGGCTTATGCTTGCCGATAAACTCCATGCTTTTCTCCATCGCGCTTGTATCAAGCAAAAACAGGCGCTGAATGGCATAAATTTTCTTCTGCTTCGCTTTGGCAATCACGTTCGATCTTGTGGAAATAATCCCAGCGGGCTTGATATCCTGACATATAAATTCCGCACCGTATTCGTCATGCTTAATCCCTTGAATGAGATCGACGTGCACCATCATGTTCTTTCCGTGCTTTTGCGCTTCTTTGATCACGCCCTTCAGCTGGCCGAGATGAATATCAAGAATAACACCGTAAGAGAACGAACTGTTCAAAAACTCATCAAATTGCTTCATATTGCGAATAGCCGGTAAGATCGGCTGGTTGTGAAAACTCATCATGTGCTCCTTTAATAAATCACTTTTATATTATATCGTTTGAAAGCTTTCTTTCACCGTTTTCACGATAAAGGAAAGGTCCTCTTCTGTCAGGCAAAATGGCGGCGCAAGCTGGATGACATTGTTGTAGCCGGCGACTGTATCGCCGTTTTTGCCGATGATCAGCCCTTTTTCTTTGCACGCCGCAACCACTTGGTTTACTTTGGCGGCATCAGCCGGCTCTTTAGTCAATTTGTCTTTGACGAGTTCGATTCCGATCAGCAGCCCTTTTCCTCTAACATCCCCGACTGCCGGGTGTTCTCTCAGAGCTTGAAGCTCACCTAAAAGCTTTGCTCCAAGATCGCGGGATCGCTGAATCAGCTGTTCGTCCTCCATAATTTGCAGGTTTTTCAACGCCAAGGCACAGGCAGCCGGGCTTCCGCCGAACGTGTTCACGTGGCGGAAACGGTCATAAGGAGCTTCCCCCTGATACGCTTCGAAAATGTCCCGTTTCACAGCAGTCGCTGACAATGGCAGATACGCGCTTGTGATTCCTTTTGCCATCGTAATGATATCAGGCTTCACACCGTAGTGCATAAACCCGAACGGCTCGCCTGTCCGTCCAAACCCGCAGATCACTTCATCGCAAATCAAAAGGGCTCCGTGGCGCCGGCAAATGTCCTCCACCTTTTTCATATATCCGTCCGGCGGCATTAGGATGCCTCCGCCTGTAATGATGGGCTCCATAATGACCCCGGCAATCGTTTCGCTTAATTCCCATGTCATGATGCGGTCGATTTCATTTGCGCTTTCAAGCGTGTCTGCATCATCAGGATTCCGGTATATATCTGGCGGAGCTGCATGCAGGAACCCTTGGCTCAAAGGCTCGTATTTATATTTCCGTTGCGCCTGTCCGGTAGCTGAGAGCGCTCCCAATGTATTGCCGTGGTATGCCCGATATCTTGAGATGAATTTATAACGGCTGTGGTCGCCGTTTTGCAGATGGTACTGGCGGGCAATTTTAAAAGCAGTTTCGTTTGCTTCCGATCCGCTGTTGGAAAAAAAGATAACATAATCGCCGCCAAGCCATTCATTCAGCTTTTCCGCCAGTTGAATTGCAGGTGCGTGACTTTGCGTTAACGGGTAGTAAGGCAGCTCCTTTAGTTGCTCATAGGCAGCCTCCGCAAGCTCCTTTCTGCCGTAACCAATGTTGACGCACCACAAACCGGACATCGCATCCAAATAGCGGCGTCCGTCTATGTCGGTTACCCAGGCCCCCTCGGCCTTCTGGGCTATCAGGCTGTCCGCTTGATGCGCTCCCTTCATGGCATGCCACACAAATTGCTCATCTTTCTGCTTTAATCCCTGATTTTGCTGAATGTTTTCCATCCCCATCATCTCCATTTCATTAGCGTTCCCTATAATGCCAATTCAATTGAAACAGACCTTCTCTTTATGTGATGTCTTGGTGATGATTTCCCTGCCTTCAATATAAAGCCAGACCGGGTCAGAGTCAATAAACCGCGTAAATAATAAAACATCCCCTTTCTCAAGAAGAAAGAGGATGCAGCTTCCAAAGCAAAACAGGCAAAGTGACAATGCTCAGCATCGTACTGATAAAGGTCGCACTCGAAACAACTTGGACAGCCATTGCAATAGCAATGTGAAGCCTAGCCGTTTTCTGTATGATATAGGAAATGGCGAAAATACAGAAACTCCATAAGGCACCTCCACTATACCTACTTTTATTTTAAAGATAGCACCTAAACAATTCCGCTTTTGTTTAAAAAACCCGCCAATTCAGGCGGGTTTTTTGGGAATTATTTTTTATATTGAATATGATAAATATCACGCCGTCTGTCTTTTAGCTGGCGCACTGTACCGTTTTGGCGCTGTCTTCTGAGAATTTCCAGGTCAACATCGCCGATGACGACCATTTCAATATTCGGGTTTGTTTCGCCAACAATGCCGTCTCGGGCGAATTCAAAATCAGACGGGGCAAAGATGCCTGACTGGGCGTATTGGATATCCATGTTTTCCGTTTGCGGAAGGTTTCCAACCGTTCCCGAGATAACCGTATAAATTTGATTTTCAACCGCTCTTGCCTGCGAACAGTATCTGACACGCAGATAGCCTTGACGGTCTTCTGTACAAAATGGCGTAAAGATGATTTTGGCTCCTTTATCAGCCGCAATCCGGGCAAGCTCAGGAAATTCAATGTCATAACAGATCTGGATCGCGATTTTTCCGCAGTCCGTATCAAACACGCGAACCTGGTCACCTGCGCTGATCCCCCACCATTTGCGTTCATTCGGCGTAATATGGAGTTTGTATTGCTTTTCGATTGTTCCGTCCCGTCTGAACAGGTAAGCGATATTATAGATCTTGCCTTCCTCTTCGACGAAATGAGATCCGCCGATAATGTTGACGTTATACTTCACAGCCAAGTCAGTAAACAGGCTGATGTAATCTTCTGTATACTCGGTAATTCTCTGCACCGCCAAGCTCGGTGACCGTTCCTCAAGGAAGGACATCAGCTGGGTTGTGAAAATTTCCGGGAACACCGCAAAATCAGATCTTGCGTCTGAAGCAACATCGACATAGTATTCTACTTGATTCGCAAATTCCTCAAAGGAATAAATTTTCTTCATTTCGTATTGGATCACACAAATTCTAACAGGGAACGCCGATTTATAATAGCGTTTTGTCTGCTGAGGTAGATAATCGACATTATTCCATTCCATCAGCGTCGCATACTTGATCGAAGCTGTATCATCTGGGAGATAATTCGGGTTAATTCGCATAAGGGTAAAGCCGTTCATCAGCTGAAAAGAAAGAACCGGATCGTATATTTGGTGGCGTGTCACCTGTTCAACATACTCTCTCGCTGTCATTTCATCTGCATATTTGTGATAGTTTGGAATCCGTCCGCCTATGATGATGCTTTTCAGGTTTAAGCGTCTGGCTAAGTCCTTTCTCGCCTCGTACAAACGGTGGCCGATCTTCATTCGTCTGTATTTCGGGTGCACCATGACTTCAATTCCGTACATATTCAAGCCGTCAGGATTATGGTTGGTGATATAACCGTCATCTGTAATGTCCTGCCACGTATGGCGGTCATCATATTCATCAAAGTTAATCAGGAGACTTGAGCACGAACCGATAATTTCACCTTCGAATTCTGCACAAAACTGCCCGTCTGGAAAATGCTCCAAATGGCTGATTAAATGCTCTCGCTTCCAAGGCTCCATCCCCGGAAAGCAGTCCTTTTGAAGATCGATAATTTTGTCGATGTCTTTCTCTTCGATATTGCGGATAACCATTTTCTTTTCAAACCGGGTCAAATCTAATTTCTCAGACAACCTACTCGCTCCTTTCTAGTTTTGTGAGTTCAGATGATCAAGCAATAGGGCGAGCTCCATTTCCGCCATTGATTCAAGCCTGTGATCATAGTCTTCAAACATCAGGGTGCCCGTTACTTTATTCGGGACAATGACACACTTCATTCCTGCGCGTTTCGCAGCAATCGAACCATTGACAGAATCCTCAAACGCGAGACATTCCGCTGGCGATACCCCGAGGTTCTTTGCCGCCAATAAATAGAGTTCAGGATTCGGCTTCACCTCTTCCACATCATCAGCCGTTTGAATAACTTCAAAATCATCAAACAGGCCGATTTGCTTCAAATGGCCGGACACCCATTTATAATCAGAGCTGGAGGCAAGGCCTATTTTTAAGCCTAAATCCTTTGCCGCATTCAAATACGCTTCGACACCAGGTCTCGCTTTTTCTGATTCCATGCGTTTAGCAAACCGCTCTCTTCTCAATTGTGTGAGCTCTTCATGGTTCAGCTTTTTCCCGATCTGCTCTTCTAAATATTCAAAAGGCCGGAAACCCGCAGCAGTTCCGATGACCTTCCCCCAGACAGATAGCGGCAGCACTGAGCCGTGCTCTTCAAATATTTCCTGAAGAACCTCATATTCGTGTGTTTCTGTATCTAGAATAAGCCCGTCAAAATCAAAAATTAACGCTTTAATCACTGGGTACAACTCCTTTAGTACGAATTGAGACATATGTATACACTCACTATACCCCGAAACAAGTCTGCTTTCAAAAAGTAAGGTTTTATGTGAAGAAAGAGCCTGCACACTGCAAGCTCTTTCTTATTAATGAATGTTTTGGTGAGAAATGTTTGTCAGCGCTGATCCCGCAGACTCGTTCGACATCTGATTGACTGCCAGGTCTCCAAGCGCAACGATCCCGACTAGATTGTTTTGATCTACAATAGGAAGGCGGCGGATTTGGTGCTGGGCCATCAGCTGCGACGCGTCTTCCAGACTCATATTAGGGTTTCCTGATACGAGTTCTGTTGACATCACTTCTGAAACGGGTGTCTGGCCATCACGGCCCTGAGCTGTAGTTCTTAATGCAATGTCACGGTCAGTCAGCATTCCTTTTAAAACACCTTGCTCTACAACGGGGATCGCCCCGACGTTATGCTGTTTCATTAGAGAAGCCGCTTCCTGAATCGTTTGATTCGGAGAAACGGTTGCCACCTGCGTTGTCATTGTATCTTTAACTGAACTCATTGTCAGCACCCCTTTCAATCATTAGTATGTTCAGACACGAGCCGTTTAAAAAGGGAGTTAGAGGAAAGGTTTTATGATATGATTTCTCTGATACAAAAAGAGCTTTTCTAAAAATAGAAAAGCCCTTGCCGCATGATTATATCAGCCTTCTTTGACCGAAAAAGGCTTTGTTAGTCTTCTTTTGAAAGTCAGAAAAAGCAAACGGAAAATAAATCCCAAAATCATTCAGCATCTTGCTGTTTTTTTCAAAAATCACCTGATCACTCAAATCAGAGTGCGGCGAAGGCTTGGTCAGGATAATATGTATCATTTGCAGACAAGCCATAATTTGAAATGCTTCTTTTAATGTTCCTTGGTAATAATGGTTATTTAAAGACAGAACGCCTTTCTTTTTAAAGCGCTGAATGTCCAGTTCGGAGAAATAAAGAGGAAATACATCATGGATCAACTCCATAGACAGCTCCTTGATAAAGCTCTCCTGTTCTGCAGTTGCTGCGTTCACAATTCTCACGTCAATCACCTTTCTTGCCATCGAATATCCTAAGTCTTACTCAAGAATAGCACAGAAAAAAACGCGAAAGCTAAGGTAAGTGTTTCCTATGAGAAACAGCAGCCTTCCGCTTCGAAAAGGAGCCATTTAACATGAACCAAAAAGGCAGAGGGCTTGAGATCCTCATCAATGAAAAACAGGACGGCCAATGGCTGTTTTCCGTACTCAAAACAGCGCTCAAAGCTTCTAAACCAGTGATACAAGACTGGATGTCCCATCAACAGATAAAGGTCAATCACGAATCCGTCTTAAACAATATGATTGTAAAAAAGGGAGACCGCGTGTTCATTGATCTTCAGGAAAGTGAAGCATCTTCGGTCATTCCGGAGTATGGCGAGCTTGATATTTTATTTGAGGACAATCACATGCTTATCGTCAATAAACCCGCTGGCATAGCGACGCATCCGAATGAGGATGGGCAAACCGGCACATTGGCTAATTTGATCGCGTATCATTATCAGATAAATGGCGAAACATGTAAGGTGCGCCACGTCCATCGTCTTGATCAGGATACATCTGGCGCTATCGTTTTTGCCAAGCATCGTTTGGCACACGCCATCTTAGACCAGCAGTTAGAGAAAAAGACGCTGAGACGTACGTATACCGCCATCGCTGAAGGTAAGCTACGGACGAAAAAAGGGACAATTAATTCACCGATCGGCAGAGACCGATCACACCCGACAAGACGCCGGGTTTCACCAGGCGGGCAAACAGCCGTCACTCATTTCAAGGTAATGGCCAGCAATGCGAAAGAGCGGCTGTCACTCGTTGAATTAGAGCTGGAAACAGGCAGAACACACCAAATTCGTGTTCATCTGGCGAGCCTCGGACATCCGTTGACAGGAGACTCGCTTTACGGAGGCGGGAGCAAGCTGCTAAACAGGCAGGCGCTGCACGCCAATAAAGTACAAGCAGTTCACCCGATAACAGACGAGCTCATAGTTGCTGAAGCCCCTTTCCCTGCTGATATGGAAAACCTTTGCCGCACATATTTTTCATGAAGAAAAGCCGCAGGCACTGCCTCGGCTTTTTAAGTCACTCGTTTTCCATATATAATATAGCGCTTCGGAGCATTTCCGACGTATGAAAACGGATAGCAGGTCGTCAGAATAAGCTCTTCCTTTTCATGCTGGAGCGTGATAATAGATGTGTCATCCTTATCGACAATTTTTGTTTTTACAATTTCATATGTGAATTCTCCATATGACACGAGAAGACGGAGCTGATCCCCCTTTTCCAGCTCTCCCGTCCGGCGAAACACGGTATCCCGATGCCCCGACAGCACAATTTGTCCGTTTTCTTCAGGATAATAGCTGTCCTTGTAATGCCCGACACCTTTTTCTAAATCATTAGCATCGGTGCCCTCCACGATCGGAAGCTCTGCATTGATTTTCGGTATTTCCAAAATTCCGCTCGCTTGGCCGGTCTCAGGCTTAAATGATGCTTTGTTCTTTGCTTGATCTGTGCTATTTTTCGTCCCCAAAGGTTCCTGCGGCTTTTCAGCCGCAAGTTTTGCTTCTTTTAATGTCTGTTCCGTTTTCATATTCGTATCGATCAATTTAAAGCCTCCATAGCCTGCGATCACTAGGCCGGCAGCAATGATGAATAGTGGAATAACTTTTTTCACGTTCTGGAGGCGCTCCTTTTTCTTCTGACATATAGATAAGTTCCTGACAATGTCACCGCCGCACCGATTACCATAAAGTTATAGTAGCCCGCTGACGTATCCGGAAGCTGATGATCAGACCCGCTTTCCGCAGCCTCGGTTTGTAACGGCAATGTGCTGATGCTATTAGCAGTATCAGCGGTTTTTGTGTTGTTGATTGGTATTTCATTGAATCTCGAAATGGCTGAAGGCGGAAGCTGATGAACCGGTGCTGTTCCCGGAGTTTCTTTTATATCAGGCAAATCTTCATCTGGCCTTGGATCCTCTTTAATCGGATCCTCCGTCCCCGGATCATCTCCAGGCTCTTCCGTAATCGGGTCTTCTGTTACAGGGTCTTCAATATCACTGACTTCAGCAAGCTTAATTCTTCCCTCTTTTGTATACGCAATTGGCTCATCAAAACTCTTCACGTACTCAACTGTCGCTTCCAAATCCTCAGGCCCTGTCACCGGATTTTTTCCCAGCAGTCCGATTGGCTGATATTTGGCTCCTGTCGCCGTCGCCATAAAGTTGTTGACGGTCAATGTATATGTGGCATCGGGCTGGATCTCGGTGCCATCTGCCATTTTCATATCAACTGCTTTTCCGGTTTCTTTATCCCACGTATACGTAAACCCGCTGATGCTGTAGTCAGGCCCAAAAACCGGCGAGATTTGAGCATTGATAATCTCTCTTAAATCTTTTCCTTTAATCTCAAGCTTCGTTAACACATTTCCAAACGGCTGAATATTGTAAAGATCTCCCCACGTAATCGAGCCCTTCTTCAGCGCTTCACGTATGCCGCCGCCATTCATAAGGGCGAAATCCGTTTTCATGGCAGCTCTCATACCATCCGCAATCAGGTTTCCAAGAGGTGTATCGCCGTCATTTGAATACCCCCCTTCCATATCAACAGCGGCTTCGCCGACTACCTCGCTGATAATCGGTTCAGCAATAGCTTCGTATTTCTTTAAAATGGCTGAAGCGCTGGCATCAGGTTGGATTTTACTTTGATCCACATATACGATTTCCGCGGACTTTTTGACAATATCTTTTGTTGTTTTATCGATCTCTACATCAACGACACCTATCGCTTTTCCATATTCATACGCTTGAACAATCAGTTTTCCATTCACTTCGCCGTTAACTACCTTATGATTATGCGCGGCAAAAATCACGTCAATTTCAGAATCTGTTTTGTTTGCAAGATCAGCAGACTCACCGGTAATGGCGTTGCTGTTTTGTTCAGCTGACATATGTGCGAGAACTACGATGGCCTTCACGCCTTTTTTCTTGAGCTCTTTGGCCGCCTCATTCACCGCTGTCACTTCATCTGTAAACTCGATATTCTTTATCCCTTCAGGCATAACCATGCCAGCTGCCGACTGTGTGACAACTCCGATAAAAGCAACGGGTACGCCCTCCACATTAATGATGTCGTAAGCCGGCAAAAAGGGCTCTCCAGTTGATTTCATTTTACAATTGGCACATACTAGGGGGAAATTCTGTCCATTATATCCGCTTGTGCCTTTCGGATGATCACCGCCGTTTAAGATCCTCAGCAGTTCATCCGTGCCTTCATCAAATTCGTGGTTTCCCACGGTTCCGACATCAAATCCGATGTCCTCCATCAGTTCTACAGTCGGTTCATCCTGAAGAAGAGAGGAAACTGGAGAGCTTCCGCCGATCATATCTCCCGCGTGCACAATCAGCGAGTTTTTCTTTTCAGCCTTTTTTTCTTTTAAATATGCGGCGGCATAATCCATGCGTCCAAACGTGCCGTCTGCAGTTCCATTTCCATCAAGATCAAGCTCATATTGCTGATCGATTTTGCCATGCAAATCATTCATGCTGAGAATTCTAAGCGGCACATGTTCTTGAGGTGCCGTTTGCGTTTTTTTATATCCCGCGCTCTCCGCTTCACTTGCTGAAGCGAAGAAAATTCTGTTTTCCACAGCTACCTTCTTCCAGTGAGCTGGCTGCACATATGTTTTATTCGACGAGTCCCCCACATATCTTGTCAGGCCTTTCCCTTGCTCTCTGGCTCTGAATTCAAACGGCATTTCCATGAGCGGATCGTTTTCATTCCAAATTCCTTTTTGGTCTTTTTTTGCAGCGGCTACTGCGGCCTGAAACTGCTGATAATCCTCTTCATTGTCAACCGGCCAAATAAAATACGTCGGAGCATAGCCGTTTTTTACAAGCTCTAAGTTCACGTTTGAACCTGATTCGGTTATGACTTGTCCGAGCAATCTGCCATAGCTGTCCTTGGCTTCACTCCCGACCTTGACAGTAATTTTATCACCCGGGGACAGAACCGTTTTTAGATAGTCAGATGCTTTTTTGCCAAATCTTAATTGATTTTCATCTGCGTCGTTTTTTGGTGTGTGATATGTTTCGGGTGTATCTACATTTACAAACCGGATTTTTGTCGTTCCAAGCACCGGAGATTTGAGATGAATGGTATCGCCATCAACTACCCGGTCAACAATCCCTTCATATTCTCCCTTCGCAGACGGAGGTGCGGGCTGCTCTTCAAGCAGCTTCAGGTCAGCCGATTTTCGCGGAAGCAGCTGAAAGGTTTGGTATCTGCTTAACACACCGGTAAAGTCATACCATTTGTCCTCATCAAGCTCGTCTATCACCCCTGTTTCATTCATAACCCGGAGCGTCATTGCATGATGGTCGTCATCAATCATTGTTACATTGTAACCGCCGCCGGCAGGAGAACTTGGAATTGAGGAAACAAAAGCGGTTAGTTTCACAAGGCGTCCTTCATACTGATCACCTAGGCTACCGTTAATAAGTTCATTGATTGTTAAGTGTTTGGGGGCGGTGAGGGATTGGTTTGACTGGTTGATTTTGATGCCTGATGAGCTTGGAACGATTTCTTTCAGCCCCTGGTAAGACGTGATTTTCCCTGTCACCGTGACATCCATACCCTCTTTTAATTCGGGAAATTGTTCAGGGGATGGCGAATAAATGTTAATGCCTCCGGTTTCATCTTGCAAAAAGGTCGACAGCTTCCCGCCTCCGATTGCGTTTTGATCAGCTGTAATGATCCCTTTTATCGTTACTTCTTCATTCAGCCTTCCCCGGGCTTCATTTATGGTCACTGGCTGTTCAGCCGGCGGAGTTTTCGTGTCATCGGTTACGTTCATCGACTGAACGTTTTTAAGTCCTGTCGTGTTAAAGTAATTTTCAAGCTTTCCTTGAACCGTTATCTTTTTCCCAAGAAGAAGCGGATTGGTTTGCAGCCCAAATTGGCTTCTGAAGGCGGAGGGGATTTGCACAGGAAGGATGTGATCAGGCGATGTCTCGTTTTTACGGTCTGCCAGCGCGACATTATAATCATTTGAAAAAGGGCTTGTCAGCTTATAATGCTGCGGGGAAACAGCCTGGCCGACTGCATATCCTTCGATAAGCGCCTGTCCTTCTTTTTGCTGTATTGCCTTCTCAATCGATATAGGCTGCTGCGGTTCAGCTGCCTTTACAGCTTCGAACGTGTACATTACATTTAAGAACATCAATGCCGTGATCAACACAATATGCAGAATACGCCTCATCATATTTCCTCCCTTAATATACACATAATGACAACGATTTTGTCTGCTTATCATTTCGACAGACAGCATATAATTCCTTTCAGGCTTCTGCATAATACACGGCAGACTGACACAAAATACAGCTGATCTGAAAAAAAAGGAGGAATTCGGTTTGGATCAGTTAAATCAGCAGCAATCCCAAATGAACAAAGGTATTCCTGGCAAACCGCATAAAAACCATGGCGGACATGAAATGTTTGATATGCATGAGGTGCTTTCCGGAACACTTACTGTGCTTGATCAGTTTATGATGCTGAGACAATTCTGTAAGGATCAAGAATTATTAAACATCCTTGATCGTCAACATCAATTCATCACATCTCAATACAATATAACTGCAGAATGCTTCAAAACAGGAAGCGAACCTTCACAAAAAACAGCAACTTATATGATGAAGGAAGACAACCAGACTGTTTACGGCATGCAGCCGTCACAGCCTAAAAAACCTGTTCAATCCATGAATGATATTGATGACAGCATCATCAGCCGACAAATGCTTTGCGCGATTAAAGCACAAGCTTCTATGCTGACGATGGCTTCTCTGGAAATGACAAATCCGGCCGTAAGACGCGTACTGTCTGCGCAAATTCAGGAGTATGTTGAAATGGCATTTGAAATTTTCCTATACCAAAACAAACACGGCTATTACCAGGTTCCTCAGCTTGATGCGCAGGATATGGAACAGCTGAGAAATTCATTCGCCCCTGCCCAAGGACAAATGCCTCCGACACAAGGCGGAATGGGTCAGCAAGGACTTCACTAATAACAAAGGCATTGGATAGATACTATCCAATGCCGCACTGTTTTTTTCAAATTTTTCTTTAAAATCTTTTTCAAATTGATCAAGACTTTCCTTTGTTGCTGATTTAAACCCTTTTTCAAAGTCCCCTTTTTTTGCCGTTTCCTTAATCATCTCTGAAATAATGTCTTTCCCGTATTTGTCCGTCAGCTCATCGATCATATAAAAGCTTTGCAAATAGACATCAGTGTCATATTCGGCTCTGGCTTCCTGCCAGTCTCGATCAGTCTGCAAACGGTCAAAGGGCACGACAGAAAACGTGATCGGATCTATGAGCAATTCATAGTTCGCAATCCACTCGCTTAACCCTTCATGAAACCATAACGGAAACTCATCGGGATCCGTCTCAAGCTCCTTCAATTTCTGGTGAAACGCATGGTGCGAGTATTCATGAATCAACAATCTCTGGTACAAATAAACCGCTACCTCGTCCCCTTCTAACAGTTTCTTTTTCTCTTCAGGCAACAATCCGATCAGCTGCTCCCGTTCAGAATAAAAACCAACTACATCCAATAAACCGGAGTAAGCCTCCATCTGTTTTTCATTAGGAAAAAAAATAATGTCAATAGGCTTTTGATTCGAATATCCAATCATAATCTGATTAATACTGACCGCATATTCAAGCGTTTCTTTCGTCAATGGCAGTAAGGACTTTTCCTTAGAAGTGTAATAAATATCGGCCTGTTTGAATGACTCTTTCTTCATGTGCTTCGTCACTTGTTCTTTTGTTATTCCAGATGCCTGACCTGGAAAAGACAGGATATACATCGCGCTTGATACGATGGCTGAGCTTACAGCCAGCATCACAAGGACTCCGCACAGGAATAGAGCGGATGCCGCACGCTTTCCTATGCCATCCCGCAAACGTCTCCCTCCCTGAGCCGGTCCGTCTTGTACCTTTTTATTTTTACTCTATGCAGCCTGAGTTCGCAGTGTGTCATTAACGCAAAGAAAAAGCCGCACAAATTGTGCGGCTTTTTTCATTTATTCAGCGTTAGGGAATACGCGCTGTACAGTTTGTGTAAATTCATCAAATAATCCGGCGATTGGGTCACCATTTTGAATACGCTTTCCATATCCTTGCATACGCTCTACAAAATCAGGGTTAGCTGAAACGTAAACATTATCAATGTTTTTGTCAGTAGATCTTACCTTTTTGGCTATTTTTTTCTTCAGATTGTTTTCTACTGCACCTTTATTTCCATTGGTTAAAACGACTGCAACGTAGGCTTGATTTCCAGCCACAATGATATCGGCATGCTTTACTTCTTTTAGGTCTGTTACTTTATCAGCTGCTTCATCAGCAACCTCAAGTTTTCGGTCGTTGTTATTATCGTCATTTACACGATTGTTATTGACATTATCATTAACATTGTTGTCAACGTTATCCCGATTGTTTACATTCCGCATATCGTCATTGGCCGGATTTCGATAATTTACGTTTCTTACATCATTATTATCACGTCTGCCCTCACCTTGGTCGGCCACACCGCAGCCAGTCATAAGCAAAGGGATAAGAAGCACAGACGCAAGGACTTGTTTTTTTCCAAACATGTGAATTCCTCCTTTATCACTTTACTTATAGGTTTTTCTAACTGGCTTTAATTATGCATGCAAATCTGGAGGAAATGCTTTCCCGGGAAATATAACGGTTAATTTGTCTAACGAGGGGGAAAATATGAATACACTGCAAAGGAGGGATCATGTTGTTCAACCAGCGAAGAGGAATCAGCCCCGCAGCATTGATCATAGTATCAACTATGCTTATTGCTGCATTATCACCTCAGATCCGCCAAAGAATCAGCGGGTTTATCACAGGCCAAATGAACAGAAGAAATTCAGAAAATAACACATTTGATGCTTCTAATGTAGGAAACATAGTCAAACAAGCATTTGGCGGAGGCAGCGGGGATAACCAAGACCGTTCGCAACATCAAAGCCAGCGGCAAAATGGCCGTCAGCACCAGCACGCCGGACAGCAGCAACCACTGCATCAGCATACACAGTCTCAAACTAGGCAAACTGAGTCAGCCGCGAAAAAAAGACAGCCGCATTATGCTGAACCCATTCATTTTGAACAAAGCGCAATGAATGTCATGGACGACAACACGATGATGGAAATGCTGGAGGACTTAGAACCCGGCCGTTAAAAAAACGTGTAATCCTCTTGGATTACACGTTTTCATATGTTACGCTTCTTCAGCTTCAATCACTCTGGATTGATCATGAAATGCCCCTTGATCAATTTCCTTTGTGACCTTACTTGTAATAAGACCGGATGTCATGCTTCCGCTGACATTCAAAGCAGTACGCCCCATGTCGATTAACGGTTCAATTGAGATTAACAAACCAGCGAGCGCGACAGGCATGTTTAATGATGATAAAACAAGAAGCGCCGCGAATGTGGCTCCGCCGCCGACTCCGGCAACACCGAAGGAGCTGATGGCAACGACTGCGATAACAGTGATAATAAACACCGGGTCAAATGGATTTTGGCCGACAGTCGGAGCAATCATCATCGCCAGCATCGCAGGATAAATGCCGGCACATCCATTTTGGCCGATCGAAAGACCGAACGAACCGGCAAAGTTTGCGATTCCCTCCGGTACACCCATGCTTCTCTGTGTTTTAATATTCAGCGGTAAAGCACCTGCGCTAGACCTTGACGTAAATGCAAATACAAGTACAGGCACCGCTTTTTTCAAATAAATCACCGGATTCAAGCCGCTGAACGTCAGCAGCAGCAAATGAATGATAAACATAGTGATTAACGCGGCATATGATGCAATCACGAACATGCCCAGTTTTAGAATGCTGTCAAGATCACTCGTTGCAATTGTTTTTGTCATGATGGCCAGCACCCCATAAGGCGTCAGTCTCAAAATGAGTGTGACAACACGCATGACAATGGCATAAACGGCATCAACCAGTTTTTTAAATGTTTCTGCCTGTTCCGGCTGTTTGTGTTTTACGCCGAGGAATGCCACTCCAAGGAAAGCGGCAAAAATAACGACAGCGATCGTTGAAGTCGGTCTAGCTCCCGTAAAATCTAAAAATGGGTTTCCAGGCAGCAGTTCAACAATCTGCTGCGGCAGCGTTTTCGCTGTCATATCCTCTGATTTCTGCTGAAGCTCCTGTCCCCGTGAAAGCTCTGTACTTCCTTGGTCAACCTGAATCGCCTGCAGATCAAATGAAAGCGCGGACGCGATACCGACAGCTGCAGCAACTGCTGTTGTTGCTACTAAAATCCCGATAATCAAACCGCTGATTTTCCCAAGATTTTTTGTCAGCTTCAGCTTTGTAAATGCGCCGAGAATCGAAATAAAGACGAGCGGCATGACAACCATCTGAAGCAATTTGACATATCCGCCCCCGGCAATATTAAACCAGTCGGCTGTTTGAATGACTATATTTGAAGTCGGGCCGTAAATCAGCTGAAGCGCAAATCCGAATACAATCCCCAGCCCCAGCGCAGTAAATACACGTTTAGAGAAGGAAACATGTTTTTTCTGCATAACAAAGAGCCCTAAGATAAGTAAAAATAAAATAAATACATGTAATACAACCAGTAAAGTCTCCAAAGCAGGTAAACTCTCCCTTCAAATTTTCTCATTTACTATATTACACTAATTCCGATGGGTCAAGTGCGAATTATTTTAACTTATCAATTCAAGTAAAAAAACCTTATATAATGCCTTTTTTGTTCTTTTCTTTCCCTTCCATCTTTAGTACCTTATATAAGGGTGATAATATTTGCTGAAAGAACTGTTTGTAAATTTGACCATTTTAATCACATTTAATTATCTCTTCACCCACCTGTTTAAAGAAAGGCTAGTACATAAAAAAGACAGCATATCTTTTCAAGCTGTTAAAGGACTGGCCTGCGGTTTGCTCGGGGTTATTCTAATGGTTTTTGGATTTAGCTATCAGCATTCAATTATTGATCTTCGAAATATCCCTATTATGATTGCCGCTCTTTATGGAGGCTGGGTTTCAACGGCAACGGCCCTGGCCATGATCACTGCAGGCCGCTTGCTGATTACGATGAACACATCTGCACTATACTCGGTTATTATCATTTGTATCGCTGCCATTCCGTCACTCATTGTTTCTAGAAGAAAAAAAGTTCAACTAAAACATGCTTTCTATCTTTTAATAATCACAAATAGCTTGATCTCCTTTTCCTTTTATTTTCTTATAGATTTACATTCATACGAACTTCATTTGTATTTTTGGATCATATCAATAGCGGGCGGCATGCTCAGTTTATATATTATTGATCATGAAACAAATGCACATCTTCTTTTTAAACAATATAAGTTTCAGGCGCACTTTGACTTTTTAACAGGCGTGTATAACCGAAGAAAGTTTGAAGAAACCACGAAAGCTCTGTATCAGCAGGCGGCCGATACCCCGCATTTTCAATTTGCACTGATTTATATGGATATCGATCATTTTAAGACCATCAATGACCAATATGGCCATCATGAAGGAGATCAGGTGCTCAAAGAGCTGGGGTTACGTCTGAAGCAGAGCATCCGAAATACTGATCCTGCCGCTCGGATCGGCGGTGAAGAATTTGCCGTGCTCCTGCCGAACTGTTCTCTTGATAAAGCAGCCCGGATCGCTGAACGGATCAGGAGAACTGTAAGTGATGCACCGATTGTATTAACAAACGGCGAAGAGCTTTCAGTTACGATATCACTAGGGGCCGCTCATTACCCCAATAATACGGAACAGCCAGGATCCTTGCCCATTCTTGCCGATCAAATGCTTTACAAAGCGAAAGAAACGGGACGGAACAGAGTGTGTTTTTCAGAAAAAAAAGAATGAATTCAATGTTCGAATTCATTCTTCCAATCTGAAAGACGTTTCAAAGGCAGGAAAGCCGGGACAAGATCTCCCTGGTATTCTTTTTCTATAAATGCCGCTGTATCATCAGCTTGATAAAGCTCAAGAATGGTTTGCAGCGCTTCCCGATCTTGATCCTCCGCTCTGACAACAATCAAATTCATCTCTTCCTCAGACATAGGTCCGCCGCTCTTTAGCGTATGCTTTTTCGGGTTCAGGCCCGCTTTTTTTGCTTCTGATGGTTTCATGACAAACACGTCGGCACCGCTCACTGCATCCTGTTGCCGGACAGCTTTTAATTTCAGGTGTCTCGGATTATCTTTAATCATATCAACTGAACCTGTTCCGTTAAATCCGTTTTTCAGCGTTAGCAAACCCGCTTCTTGGAGCACCGTAAGCGCCCTGCCAAAATCGAACGCTTTATCCGGAACAGAAACGACAGCTCCTCGCGGTATATCTCGGATTTGGTCATATCGTTTTGAATAAATGCCCATGGGCGTTATGTATGTCGTTCCGAGCGGTGCCAAATTAAGTTTGTATTTTTGAGTGAACGACTGAAAATATGAAATGGTTTGAAAGGCGTTGGCATCAATTTCTTTGTTAGCAAGTGCGATATCAGACTCCGCATAATCAGAAAAAGGGATCAGCTGAATATCCAGCCCTGCCTCTTCAGCCTTTTGAGCAATATAGTTCCATATTGCCCCGTCAGACTCAGCAATCCCGATTTTTATCGATTCATGTTCTGCAGACGGTGAACATGCAGTAAATGAAACGAGAAGAACAAGGACAAAACTGCATATAAGCCACTTTTTCATTGTGACCATACTCCTATCTATGTATTAGAGCATGCAAGCAATATCAGACATAAAAATCATACGCTCTCTTAGTTGATAAACGTTGTCATTTGTAATATTGATTAACTTTTACCTTACTCATATCCAATAAGGTTGTCAATTCCTATTACTTATCTTCCCAAAATGAAGAAATACTAAGGCAAACGTATGATCACATATCGAGAAAGCAGATGAATTTCCGCAAATAAATATCAAATTGAAAAATAAATATGGTATTTTCCGAAAAAAGTTTCAATAAGCAGTTGTTTTTTCCGAAGATTACTGGTAGAGTAAAGGTAATTATTTTTGTTCGAACTATCTTTAAGAAGAAAGTTTTGTAAGAGTTTTCGTCTTGAAAGTTTGTTAAGAGCAAGAATAGTGAATTTAAGCGTTATGATCGCTTTAGGAGGAAATTTCATGTTAGAAGGTAAAGTAAAATGGTTCAACTCTGAAAAAGGTTTCGGATTCATCGAAGTAGAAGGTCAAGACGATGTATTCGTTCATTTCTCTGCTATTCAAGGCGAAGGCTTCAAAACTTTAGAAGAAGGCCAAGCTGTTTCTTTTGAAATCGTTGAAGGAAACCGCGGACCACAAGCTGCTAACGTTACTAAAGAAGCGTAAGCATAAATTGATATGAAAAACTGCAGGTGCAAACCTGCAGTTTTTATTTTGACAAAAAAGCTGTTTTGCATAAGCAAAACAGCTTTCTTTATTAGTTTGCAATATCCCGCTTCATGAAGATTCCGAAAGCAAGCAACAGGAAGATGATAAAGTAGATCGCCAGCATGACGATAGAAAACGTCATAGTCATCCCTTTTATTAACGGTGTGCCATCCACATACTGAGTCAAGTCGACATTAGCAAACAATATATACTTTGCCCAGTCAAATTTCGCTGCAATAAATGCAGTTGCAGTCGTACCGGCAACCAACAAAAAGATGGAAAAACCAACCGCAAGAGAGCTGTTTCTAAATACCGCAGACAGCATAAACGCCATCGTCGCCACCATTAAAGCCGAGACGGATTCAGAAAGATACGTTGTGGCCAAATGCCCTATCATGTTTTGCTCAATGACATGGCCATCCTTATAGATTAAATGAATATTCGCGGCGGTTTCACCACCCGTTCCGAAGAAGATCAACCCTAATAAAGTAGAACCGATAAATAAAATCAACAGCAACAGGAGCCCAAACAGGAGAACTGTAATATATTTGGACATCAAAATTTGAAAACGGCTGAGCGGCCGAATCATTAATAGCTTAATCGTTCCCCAATTAAATTCGTTCGCGACAATTCCGGCCGCGATGATAATAGTAAACAGACCGGTAAGGATGGTAAAGTTTGCCGAATCCGTTACATAAGACCATACCGTATAGCCCGTGTCACTAGGGATATTATGCTCGATGCGATAGTCGTTGAGTGTGATTGTTTCTTTATACCCATCTTTCAGTGAAGGATCTTCTTTGATTTCTTTCTTTAATTCGGCGTTTTGTGCTTGAAGTTCTTGTTTCCAATGGGAATTTGATTCACCAGCAGAAAAATGATTCGCCAAAAATGCAAAACCAACCATTGTCAGCCCCAGAATTCCGATCATCACCCATGTTCCGGCTCGGCTGAAAATTTTGAGCCACTCATTATAAATCAAATTAAGCATGCTGAACCTCCTCTTTTGTTTCACCTGTCATTTCTAAGAAACGGTCCTCTAATGATTTTGTTATGACCTTGACCTCATAAATACGGATTTGCTGCATCACCAGCAATTCAATAACCGCAGGGACTTCCTCTTTAGCCAGTTTGATTTCTACACCATTTGTCTTACTCAGCAAATCGTACTGATTTAAAACAGTAGCGGCTTCACTCGGCTGCTCAACCTGGAAGAAATATGTATCATTCTCATCAATGTTTTCATCTTTTACATTTTGAATATCGATCAGCTTTCCTTTTTGCAGAATCGCAATTCGATCACACATCAGTTCCATTTCTGACAGCAGGTGGCTTGAAACGATGACAGCCATTCCTCTTTCTCGGGTCAGCTTCTTTAAATGATCTCTGATTTCTCTGATCCCCGCCGGATCAAGGCCGTTTGTCGGTTCATCCAAAATCAGCACTTTCGGATCGTGCAGAAGGCATTGTGCCAAGCCAAGACGCTGTCTCATCCCTAGAGAATATGTTTTCACCTTGTCGTGGATTCTGTCTGTTAAACCGACCAGCTCAACAACTTCATCAATTTTTTCCTTCGTGACACCCTTGACCATCCTTGCGTATTGCTGGAGATTTTTATATCCGCTCAAAAATTTATACAGCTCGGGATTCTCAACGATCGCTCCAATATGCTTAATCGCCTTGGCATATTCTTTCGTAATTGATTGGCCGCAAATGAGGACATCACCTTTCGACAGCTTCATTAACCCCACCATCATCCGGATGGTTGTCGTTTTCCCCGCTCCGTTTGGTCCCAAAAAACCGAACACCTCGCCTTCACGAATCGTAAAACTGAGATCATCAATGATCGTTCGGCCTCTGATGTTTTTAGTCACGTTTTTCAATTCCAACACTGTTTTCATCATATTCCTCCTCTTTCTAGCAAACTTCCATTTTTGATTTAAACCATTGCAAAACAGACATGCCTTCCTGTTCACGAATATCTTCTACTTCACGCTGCGCAACTTTTTCTCCATTGGCGAGGATGATTACTTCATCTAACAAAGTCTCAATTTCATCAATTTCATGTGTCGCGATCACGACAATCTGCTGCTCAAAATCAATGTACGACACAAGGCTGTTTACGATGGAATCCCTGACCATCGGATCAAGCCCGGAAAAAGGTTCATCAAGCAAGATGACGTCTGCCCGTCTCGCTAAAGCAAGAACGATTTTCAGCCGGCCCCGATTTCCTTTTGATAGCTTTTTGATCTTTTTTTCCGGATTCAGCTGCATCTCATTCAATAGCTTATAAGCCTGTTCTGTTTGAAAATCAGGAAACTGCGACTGATAAAAATTCACCATATCTTTAACAGTGAAATGCGGATAAAACATATCAAGCTCAGTAAGATAAGCCGTTTGACGCACCATTTCTCTCGTAACCTGCTCTTCATCAACTTTCACAAATCCTGAAGTCGGAAACAGAAGGCCAGCCATCATTTTCAGGGTCGTTGACTTGCCGCTGCCGTTCGGTCCGATCAGGCCATAAATCCGTCCGGATGATAGGGTGATTGACACATCATTGACGGCCGTATGGCGGCCATATTTTTTTGATACATGTTCTAGCTTGATTTCCATTTTAGCCTCCCTCTGTGAATGTTTTAATCCCTTCTACCATTTCCTCTTTCGTTAGCCCCAGCTCTTTCATTTGCTTGACAAATCCTTCCAGCACCTCTCGTGTCAGCTTGTCTTTCAGCTCGTCTACGATTTCTGCTTTTTCCGCAATAAACGTCCCTTGACCTCTTCTTGTCTCCACAATACCCAGCCTTTCCATCTCACTGTAAGTTCTTTGAATTGTATTGGGATTTACCTTAGTTTGAATCGCCATTTCTCTTACTGAAGGAAGCTTGTCTCCTGGGAGCAGCTCCTTCCTGACCAGCCTATAAAAGATCTGATCAGCGATCTGCAGATAAATCGGTTTCGAGGATTGGAATTGATTGTCCATATTTACACCTCTACTTTACGATCAAGCAGTTTTGAAGCCATAATGAGCAGCAAGAATGTGATGACTAAAGTAATAGGCAACCCTAGCACAGACAGATGGATAGGTTTTAATTCCAATCTCCAAACATTGTGGAAGTGGAAATCAAAATTGCAATAGACTGTTACAGGCCAGAAATGCTTTTGAGATTCAACCAAAGGGCTTATGATGTATTCATCGAAGAATAACCACACTGCAACCAACAGAACCATCGCAGCCCACCGCATTCCGCGCCAATTTCTGAGAGAGTGAAAAACAGTCCAAAACACAATGACTGTTACTGACATATCTAACGAAGAAATAAGCCCATACATATTCAGCAAAGCAACTGTACTCGTTATATCAACTTGATGCTCCAGCAGATTTTTTACAGAGAGCATATGATATATCCATATGCCATAGGCTGTTAATGCCAACTGAATCACAAATTGATAGAGCAAAGATGCTGCCAATTTAGAAGAAAACAGCCAGAAGCCGCCATTTGGATTGTACAGCCAAAGCTGTGATTTCCCTTCCTTGCGAAGGTGATAAAACACAAAAACAGGAGATAAGAAAAGCAGAAAAAAAGCAACTGCAACAAAAAAACCAAAAATGACTAGAGGTTCTTTCGTGCGAGAAGCTATAATATGGCCTGTTCCCAATAAGAAAATGATTCCGCATATCCATACTAGCAGCCACATTCTTGAAAGCTTGATATCTTTCTTTAATAAACCTAAAAAAGAATTCATGTCTTTACCTCCCGGAAAAAATCCTCGGTGTATGAGTAACATAGTACACTAGATCAAGATGGAATACAACATATTCCATGGATTTATTTGATAAAAACATAATTGATGGAAACAGCAAAAAAGGCAAACCCGCATGAGTAAACGGATTTGCCTTTTTCATTACTTTTTCTTATTTTTCATAGAGAGCAGCGCATCACGATAGCTGCGGTCCTGCATTTTGTCACTTTCCTCAGTGACCTCTTCTTCTGCATGAACTTCATCAGAATGCTTAAACTTTTGCAGCGCCTGCCTGTAAATATCATCACCCATTGTGTCACGCTTCTCTTTTGGAGAATCGTTTTTGACAACGGATGGCGTATGCTCGGCAGCCCTTGCTTCAGCAGGGTAATGCGCTTCGTTTTTTTCCTCTTCTGGAGGTGCGATTCTATCGGTTGCTTCTTGCTTCTCAGGTCCAGGTGAGGCGTTGCGGACGTTAAATGTAATAAGGGCCGCAATGACAATGACAGCAGCAATTATTGCTATAATAATGGCCATTTCAACCTCTCCTTACTGTCCTGCTGTTAGGTTTCCTGTGACTTGGCTGACACGTCTTCCCAACGCGCGTCCAAGCTGAATACCTTCCTCAGACATTAACTCATCACTGTCTACCGGACAAGTGACACCTGCTCCGTAATAAGAGCCATAAAGTGCGTTTTCAGGCACGTTGCCAGGCAGTCCGACAACAATCATGCCTTGGTGGAACATCGGCGTGATTAAATTGTGCATTGTCATTTCCAAGCCGCCGTGTGTTGTTGCCGTTGTGCAGAAGACAGCACCGACTTTGTTGATCAGCTCGCCTTCAGCCCACAAGTAGCCAAGTCTGTCGATCCAAGTTTTAAGACCGGAGCTGATTGTTCCGAAATGCCCTGGGCATCCCCAAATAATCGCATCCATATCTTTAAGCTTGCGGATATCAGCCTGATCTACATGGTCGATGAACACTTCAGCCGCGTCGTTTTCTCGCGCGCCTTCAGCAATTGCTTCTGCAAGCACTTTAGTATGTTCGCCTTCACTATCATACACTACATAAATTTTCATTCAGGAAACCTCCCTGTACAGATTAAGATTCCTTAGCTTCTTTTGGAGCAGGAAGTAATGAAAGCTCCTCTTTTTTCTTCTTACGCAATTTATCTTTTCTGACGTCACGCAGGAAGATACTTAAAATCAAACCTGCTACACAGAATAAGGTTGCCCACATAAAGGCATCATTTATCCCCATGACATTAGAATCGAGTGACGCGTGTTTATAAATATGTGAGTACACATATGTTTTCGCCGTATCATAAGACACATTCATATTCACCATTAAATTCGAAACTGCATTTTGGAACGCATGGAGGAAGTTCGGGTCCGCCGTGCTTGTTTTATCTGCAATTTGTGAATAATGGAATGTCGTCCGGTTTGTATAAATCGTCGTAATTAAACTTGTTCCGATTGATCCGCTGATTTGGCGAAGCGTGTTGCTCATCGCCGTTCCGTGGCTGTTCAGACGGGCAGGAAGCTGGTTCATCCCGGCTGTCATGACTGGCATCATTAAGAGAGACATACCAAATGCACGAATTGAATAGATCAGCATGATGTGTGTATATGGTGTATCAATTGTCAATTGCGTGTATTGATAGGTTGTTACCACTGTCACGAGAAGCCCGATAATCGCAAGCGGTCTCGGTCCGAATTTATCGAACAAAATACCTGAGATCGGTGACATAATCAGCATAACGATCGCACCCGGAAGCAAAAGCAGACCGGATTGAAGCGCCGTAAAGCCGACCAGGTTTTGCAGATAGATCGGTAAAAGGAACATACCAGTGTAAAGTGCCACTGTAATAATGATATTAATGACACTCGAGAGTGAGAAAATGTCATATTTAAACACTCTGAAATCAAGCATCGGATCATCATGACGCAATTGCTGAACAACAAAAGCAACAATTGCAATGGCTCCGATAATAACTGTAGACAATACAATCGGGTCGGTCCAGCCGTCAGATCCGGCTTCACTGACCCCGTATAATAAGGAGGCGAATCCGACAATCGAGAGGATTGCGCCAAGAGTATCGAGTTTGATTTTTTGCGGCTCCACCATATTTTTAAAGATGAAGAAAGCCACAATGATAACAATTGCGCCGATCGGCACAAGTCCGTAAAACATAATGCGCCATGTATAATGCTCAATAATCCATCCGGAAAGAGTCGGGCCGACCGCTGGAGCAAACATCATCGCTAGCCCGAAAATCCCCATTCCTTTCCCCCTGCTTTCAGGCGGGAAAATTAACAGAATGGTTGTCATAACGAGCGGCTGCAAGATACCTCCGCCCACGGCCTGAATCAAACGGCCGATCAGCATTGTAGAGAAGTTAGGCGCGATACCGCAGACTAACGTACCGAGCGTAAAACAAAACATCGCGACGAGAAAGAGACTCCGCTGGCCAAATCGTGTAATCAGGAAAGCAGATAACGGAATCAATACACCGTTAACAAGCATGTAACCTGTTGTCAGCCACTGAATCGTCGTTGCACTTACGCCAAATTCAGTCATTAAGTGCGGCATTGCAACATTAAGCAGTGTTTGGTTTAGGATTGCCAAAAATAAACCCGCCATTAGCACAATCAGCAATGACATAGGGTTTTTTGCATTTTTTTCTTTGCCTGTAGCCATCTAAGACAACCTCCTTTCATGGTTTGATGACTGATCTGTTTTACTCAGAAATTTTAACAGATGCATTCATTCCAGGAAGCACCTTATCAGATGGGTTTTTGATTGAAATTTTCACAGGAATTTTTTGTGTTACTTTTGTGTAGTTTCCGCTTGAATTTGTAGATGGAAGCATATCAAAAGTTGAGTTAGTCGCATAGCCAATTTCTTCTACAGTACCGTCAAATGTTGTATCAGGGTCTCCGTCAACTACTACGTCTACACTATTTCCTACTTCAATATCCGCAATATCTGTTTCTTTAATATTTGCTGTGATGTATAGGTTGTCCATGTCAATCGTTTGTGCAATTGTTGTACCAGCTTGTACGGTTTGTCCGTTTTTCACTTCGTTTTTCACAATTGTTCCATCCATAATGGATTTTACGTCAACAGTTTGTTCGCCTTTGATTTTTGCAACTGTGTCGCCTTTTTTCACTGTTTTTCCTTCGTCCAGATCCCAGTCAGATACTTTACCTGCTGCTGGAGCAGTAATAGCAGCCATATCGCCCGCTACTTTTGCTTCATCTGTTTTTACGTAGTTTGTGCTTTGATAATAGTAATAAGCACCTCCAGCTATAATTGCAAGAACAACAATCAAACCGATAATGTTGGTCAGAATTAAACGTCCTCTGTTCATTTTGTTTTCTCCTTTCGTTTCATCCTCTATCATTTTGCGGAAAGCTGGTGAAAATATGTGAGAAGTTTTTAATTACCGCTTTTTTCTGAACAGCCTTCAGCAAGCTTCGTTAAGCTTCCGGCTAGTTTGCGCAAATACTGCAGCTGGGAGGTATCAAGCTTTTGGTACAAGCCAGCACCCATTTTTGCATATTGCACAGCGGCTTTTTCTATCAGTTCTTCCCCCTCTTCGGTTAACTGAATCATGACGATACGGCGGTCATCCGGACTGTCATATCGATTCATCAATTGGCGTTTATACAGAATATCTGTCATCCGCGTCACAGAAGCAGGCTTAAGATCAAGCGACATTGCCAGCTTGCTTAGCGGGGTGCTTCCGCTTTGATGAATTTTAAACATCAGCAAATATTGAAGGACTGTAATATCAAAAGGCTCAAGCACAATCTCCAATATCTTCTTCTGTTTTTTATATATCGCCCGAGACGTATCGAAGAGCTGTTCAAAAGTGAGCAAAGCACGTTCTGATTCAGTCAACTCCTTTTCACCTCATTCCTCAATAATAGTTCACAAGATAAAATATTAATAAATGAAAGAAGATTTGTCAAAGGAAAAATTTCTTTTTCTCCCGTATTTTTTTCGCAAGCGTTTTCTTGCTTTTATTAAATAAAAAAAAGCCCTGAAATGGGCTTTTCATTACGAAAATTGATGGCTTACACCAGACTCTTCATTTCTGAAAAAGTTCTTTAGAGCCTGAAAAACATCAGATTTCTGTTTTAAAATATAGTACTTAAATTTCTCATCTTTTACATTTTTATATGCAGACATTAACGTTGAATGC
This sequence comes from Bacillus sp. 9.4, assembly GCF_055486415.1. Taxonomy (NCBI): domain Bacteria; kingdom Bacillati; phylum Bacillota; class Bacilli; order Caryophanales; family Bacillaceae; genus Bacillus; species Bacillus sp. 9.4. Next base: position 1,011,473 of record NZ_JBVFMU010000002.1, read on the forward strand.
CTGTTGTACTGATTGACCTCGCCGTAGCAAAACAGATTGGCCTTCTTCATAATATCATTGACCAGCTTCACACAGCGCGCGTTATCAGATGTCAGGTTGTCACCGTCAGAAAAATGAAACGGGTAAATGTTATAGCGGGCGGGATTGTACTTTTCATCAATAAGCTCAAGCGACTTCCGATATACGGAAGAACAAATTGTTCCGCCGCTTTCTCCCTTTGAGAAAAAATCCTCCTCCGAGACCACTCTTGCTTCTGTATGATGGGCAATAAATTCAATTTCCACAGTCTCGTATTTTGTCCGCAAAAAACGGGTCATCCAGAAAAAGAAGCTTCTGGCCATGTATTTTTCCCAAACCCCCATACTGCCGCTTGTATCCATCATTGCTAAAACGACGGCTTTTGATTCGGGCTTTGTGATGTCATTCCACGTCTTATATTTCAGGTCCTCCGGATAAATTGGATAGAACGACGGTTTTCCTGACATTGCGTTTCGTTTAAAGGCTGACATCATCGTTCTTTTCTTATCAATATTACCGGTTAACCCTGTTTTACGGATATCATTAAACTCGATATCTGTATGAATGATATTGTCCCGCTCTTTTTGCTGGAGATTCGGAAGCTCTAATTCTTTAAAAAGCGCTTCTTCTAAATCCATTAATGAAACTTCCGCTTCATAATAATCCTCGCCTGCCTGATCACCGGCACCCTGCCCTTTTCCAGGCCCTTGTTTTTTGTCTGATCCATCCCGGGCCACAACATCTCCAACCTGGCTCTCGCCGTCTCCTTGCCCTACATGTTTATTTTTATCATAGTTATAACGGATTTTATACTCATCAAGTGAACGGATTGGGATCTTCACTACATCTTTTCCATTGGACATAATAATGCTTTCCTCAGTTACGAGGTCCGGAAGGTTGTTTTTGATCGCTTCCTGCACTTTTTTCTGGTGGCGCTGCTGGTCATCGATGCCTTTGCGATGGAGGGACCAGTTTTCCTCAGAAATCAAAAAATGGCCGCTGTCATTTTGGGACATGAATTCCCCTCCTTAACCATTTGTGGTCGTGATACATACGTATTCCGGCTTGTGCCAGATTATGAAACAAGTCTTTCGAAAAGATTTATATTCATCATATGCATAAAAGCACATTTAATTGACAAACTATTTAGAAAATGGGACAAAATAACCCGCCCTATTCGGACGGGTCACGTTGCTTATCGGTTCAGCAGGCTGCCGACATATTTCAGCAGCTCATTGGCGCTCGTCGAGTTGTAGCCGTGCTCATCAATTAAACGGGCCACGACTTCATTTACCTTTTTCAGCTGCTGCTCATCCGGCGTTTTTGTTGAGGTCGTAATTTTAACGACATCCTTCAGATCAGCAAACAGCTTTTTCTGAATAGCTTCACGCAGTCTTTCATGGGAATTGTAATCAAACCGCTTGCCTTTTCTCGCATAGGCCGAGATGCGGATTAAAATTTCTTCGCGGAACGCTTTTTTGGCGTTTTCCGAAATGCCGATCTGCTCTTCGATGGATCTCATCAGCTTTTCGTCAGGGTTCATTTCCTCTCCTGTCAAAGGATCACGAAGCTTGTTTTTATTGCAATAAGCCTCTACGTTATCTAGGTAATTGTCCATAAGTGTTTTTGCTGATTCTTCATACGAATACACAAACGCTTTTTGAACTTCCTTTTTCGCAATGTCGTCATATTCCTTGCGGGCGGCAGAAATAAAATTCAAATACCGCTCCCTGTCCTCGCTTGAAATTGATGGGTGCTGATCAAGACCTTCTTTTAAGGAGCGAAGGACATCGAGAGAATTAATCGATTCCATATTTTTTCTGATAATCGTTGAAGAAATCCGGTTGATCACGTACCGCGGATCAATGCCGCTCATGCCTTCATCATTATATTCTTTTTTCATATCCTCAACGTCGACAGAATTATATCCTTCCACACTTTCTCCATCATACAGTCTCATTTTCTTGACCAAATCAATATCCGACCGCTTCGGCTCCTTTAACCGGGTAAGGATTGAGAACATCGCGGCGACCTTCAACGTATGCGGGGCAATATGAACATCCGCCACATCGCTTTCTGCGATCATTTTTTCATAAATTCTCTCTTCCTCAGACACTTTTAAATTATAAGGAACCGGCATCACAATGATTCTTGAGTGCAGGGCTTCATTCTTCTTATTAGATATAAATGAGCGATACTCCGTTTCATTCGTGTGAGCCACGATCAGCTCATCAGCAGAAATTAACGCAAACCGTCCAGCTTTAAAATTCCCTTCCTGTGTCAAGGAAAGTAAATGCCAGAGAAATTTCTCATCACATTTCAGCATCTCCTGAAACTCCATCATTCCGCGGTTCGCTTTATTCAGCTCTCCGTCAAACCGGTAAGCGCGCGGATCTGATTCGGAACCGTACTCGGCGATTGTTGAGAAATCAATACTCCCCGTCAAATCGGCGATATCCTGAGATTTCGGATCAGAGGGACTGAATGTTCCAATTCCCGTACGCTTATCTTCTGAAAAGAAGATGCGCTCCACCTTCACATCCTCAATTCTTCCTCCGTACTCTTCCTCGAGCCTCATGACATTTAAAGGAGAAAGACTTCCTTCTATTCTAATGCCGTATTCTCTGTAAAAGTCATCGCGTAAATGATGGGGGATTAAATGTAGAGGGTCCTCGTGCATCGGGCAGCCTTTAATCGCATATACAGCGCCATTATCTGTCAGCGTGTACGCTTCGAGACCTTTTTTAAGCATCGTGACCAGCGTGGATTTACCGCCGCTCACAGGCCCCATCAGCAATAGAATCCGCTTTCTGACATCTAGACGTTTGGCAGCCGGATGAAAATACTCTTCCACAAGACGCTCCAGAGATTCTTCAAGCCCGAACAGCTCGCGGTCAAAAAAACTGTACTTCTTGCGTCCGTCAATCTCCTCTATCCCGCTGTCTTTTATCATATTAAAAACTCGAGAATGAGCAGATTGCGCGACCATCGGATTTTCTTTAATAATCTCCAAATAATCGGCGAAAGTTCCTTCCCATTTCAGCCGCTGCTCTTCCTCTCTGTACTGTTCAATTTTCTTTAATATATCCATAAGGACCTCCTCTATCATGTTTGATACACTATGCAAATAAGGTACTTTGATACAATCTATGCCGCCATCTCGTGATACATGCTTTGGTTTCTTAAAAATAAAGATACTTATACATCGTTGACAAGGCAGACCGCGACCGTTCATAATAAAGAAAAATACAGAATCATCCAGACTCGGACAGCACGGAAGAATTGAAGAGGGGGAGAGACGGTGAAAACAATCATCATGATGGGTGTCATTGTCACTTTTTTAGTATCAATTTTTACCGCAGGATACGAAAGCAAGCCTGGAAAAGAATAAAAAAGGGTGCTCCTGAAAGAGCACCCTTTTTGTATAACAGAACAATGTTTTACAGTTTTGTTTTTTCTTTAATCTGTGAATGCGGATCGCATTCATATTTGTTTTCGTACTCAATTGTTCCGATGCTGCATCCCGGCCCGATGATCACTTCTTTTCCCCTGACAACTGCCGCTTCGGTATTCTCCAAATAAACCCGATCTCCTTCTATGACATCGGCGATCAGTTTCCCTTTCTTCCGGTTAAAAAAACTCGCGCGTCTTTTCACTGTAATTGTTGTTCCGCCGATTTCCTGCACATGGCTTATATCATGGCTCAATCCCAGCTTGATCTCACCCGAATTTAATAACCCCGATACATCAACACAGCCTGTGACATGGAACATTTCTGTTTCACAATCACCTTTTACGCTAAGCTTCCCTTTCACATCACAGGATTCTCCAGTCATATTCCCGCCAATTTCAGTCTGGCCTTTCAGATTGAATCGATCAAATTGAAGTGAACCGCTGACTTTCATTGTCCCATATATATTGATTTTGCCGGCTGTCAGATCGCCTTTACATTCACTTTCTCCGAGCACACGCAGCCGCTCAGTCTCTGCTTTTCCGAGAAAAAGGCCCGTTCCGTATATGCGGCAGCCTACAGCAGACAGCCCTTCTCCAACTACACCTTCTCCTTTGATGCTGACATTGTGATACGCGCCTCCTGCGGCATGCCCAGCGCCATATAATTTTAAATTTCCCAGTTTTGTTGTCTCCATTACGATCCTCCTTACAACTTTGTGGATGTTTCAACCGACGCGCTTGGATCACAGGTATAGTCCCCACTGTATTCGACGGTTTCAATCTGGCAATCCGGGCCGATGACCACTTTATTTCCGCGCACGGTTTTCGCCTTTGTATTTGTCAATTCAATCACGTCACCTTCGATCAGCTCTGCTGTTAGAACAGGCTGCGGCATCAATCTGAGCAATGTCAGCATTCCTTTTCTGCAGGTCACTTGAAGATGGCGGCAGCCGATCTCCCGCACATAGCTTTCCCCTGCAGAAAGCTTAATGATCACCTGGTCTGCATTTAAAAGCCCGCTGATTTTGCATTTCCCTTCTGATTGAAAGGTTTCTGTTTCACAATCTGCTTCCATGACAGCTTTTCCGCTAATGTCAATGCCATCAGCCTTGACAGTGCCGCCAAATGTTGATGATCCAGCGATTTTCAATTGTTTTGCAGATACCTCTCCTTGAATAAAACCAGTGCCATTCATCCGGATAGATTCTGCTTCAACGTCTCCATGTATCTTTCCTGAACCGCTGATGGTTACCGCTTTCGCTTTGACGCTGCCGTCGGCTTTTCCGTTTCCATTAAAAGAAAAAGTGTCACACTCCACGTCCCCGGCCACTGTCCCGCTGCCATTAATCTCAACAGATTGAAATGTTCCTCCCTTTGAACTTCCTGACCCGTTTATCACCAGCTTTTCCACTACATCCATTGATGGCCCTCCTGCATAAATGTTGTTTTTAATTCCTCTGAAGCTTTTAATAAATCTACCCGTTCCACAACCTTTACGGATGATTCAAACAAAATGCTGTCCGCCGCAGCCGCTATAAAACAAGTTGTGACACCGAGCTTGCGGAGCACAATCAGCTCCGTCTGTTTTTCAATCTCTTCAGTATCATGCTTCTTTAATACCTCTGCAGCCATTTTTGCTTCTGCAAGGCCGACATTTCCAGACTGCAGCAGGCCCTCAAGCACAAACAGCGAAAGCAAATCGCTGGATGAAAAAACCGGACTTCCTCCGTCTTCTGAATAGGCTTCAAGAGCAGGCCTTGAAACCAAACCTTTATGAAGCAATTCATCAGCGGTCATGCTGACATCCTTCATTTTCGGCGACAGCATTTCCCTCATTTCATCCAAAGACAAATTTTCTTTCATCTTTTGAATCATTGATATACGTTTTAAAATCTCCTCTCTCGGAAAAAACGTCTCTTGCCCTGTAAATGTGGATTTACGAATAAACCATTCCTCAGGTATTAAGTTTTTCCGCTTCCATCGATACAGCTGACCGTATGAAATCGATGTTCTTTCAAGTAATTCTTTTTTAGAGATTAATTGTTCTTCCATAAGTCCAGCTCCTTTGATGGGTACATTGTAACATAACACTGTTACGTTGTTAAGCCCAAAAACGAAACAAAGCATTTCAACATCCGCAAAAAAACCCGCCCATCATCGATGAGCGGGTTTTTTCACTATTTTAAATCACGGTAATTTTGCTGGCGCAGCGCTTCATAAACAAGAATCGCGGCAGTATTGGACAGATTTAACGATCTGACGTGCTCTGTCATCGGAAGACGCAGGCAGCGGTCCATATTATTTTGAATTAAATCTTTTGGCAAACCGCTTGTTTCTCTTCCGAACACGAAGAAATAATCCTCGTCAAGATCAGTGTAATCAAATGATGTATGAGGCTGCTGGCCAAATTTTGTAATAAAGAAAAACTTGCCTTTTTTATATGCCTCAAACAATTCTTCTAACGAATCATGATACACAACGTTAACAAACTCCCAATAATCGAGTCCGGCACGCTTCAGCATTTTATCATCCGTTGAAAAGCCGAGCGGACGAATCAGGTGTAGCGTTGTATTGGTTGCTGCACAAGTACGTGCAATATTCCCTGTGTTAGCGGGAATTTCTGGTTGATATAAAACGACATGTAATGCCACAATGTTCACCTCTGTTTTTCTTATCCGCCCATCATTATAACATTAATTACTCTTTTGTCGTATCATCAACGATATGAAAAAAGGCATATCGTATTGACGGCGTGTATGCCGTAGAATCCTCATATGACCAATACCTCATCCGGCTGTCATAGGTCTGGGCGTTGACAAGCGGCATATTGCCTTTGTCCTTTGCCACGACAATCGTTGTATGATTAAACCGGCCGTCTCCTTCGAAGTCATAGCAAATCACATCGCCCGGCATCAGCTCTTCCGCTGATTTCACCCGCACCGCACGCAGTCCGACCTTTGAATTCGACAAATACATTTTCATAGAGTGAGCCACCGTCCAGCTGTAGCTCCATGAGCTTTGTTTCATCCACCAGCCTGATCCCCTGTTCGGATGACCGCGCATCGGCGCGCCTCCTGCATGAAGACACTGAGAAATAAAATTGGTACAGTTATCGCTGAAATTTTTATAAGCAGGATTGCGCTTGTTCCAAAATTTCTCGGCATATTGGACAGCGCCGAGACGATCGTATTGAAAAGCCCTGCTAAACGCTTCTCTTTCCTCTTCAGCTTCAGAATAGTCAATAATACTGGTCCCTTCATGAAATCCAGCCGGCTTTTTCGCAATTTCCTGATCACTAATCAAAATGTGATCATACAGGAAAGCCATTCGCTCCTCTATGTGCTCTTCTATATACAAGCTGTCATCTTGTTCCTTACACACGTATTCGTAATGGATGGTATACGAAAGGCAGGTCGTTCCGTCATCCTCAACCCGCACATGATTAATCACGGCCTTTGCTTTCGCTTTTATGATGTCAACTTTACGTTTTTCCAGAAGCTTTTTCTTACGCTCCATGACTTTAAGGTCTCCGACTTGAGACTCCTGTCTCATAGCATGCCCGTTAACCAGAAAGCCCAGCCGCTCCTCCGCTAATTGTTCTAAAATGTGCTTCAAGCTCACCCCACCCGCCATACTTTTTTATAGAGAAAAAACACTTGGATGATCTCAAGTGTTTTTTCCTTCTGCTCTATACGTATGTCAGGACAAGCCTTGTTTAGTCATGCCTGAAGCTTTTAGCAAATCAATTCCTTTTTCAATTTCCAACTTTGCCTCTTCATCCTTCTCTTTTTCCAGCGCTTTTTCAAGCTCTTCCGCGTAGGCGGGGTCTCCGATTTTTCCGATTGCCCATGCGGCTGTCCCCCTGATGACAGGACGCGGATCCTTATGCATCAGTTCCGCCAATTGAGGCAGTGCGGAAGCATCCTTAAAATGCGCAAGCGCGAGAATGGCGTTTCGCTGAATCGGTTTTTTCCCGCGCCAAGAACCTGAGACATGCCCGAATTTCTCCTTAAATTCCCGATTGCTGATGGTCAAAAGCGGCTTCAATAACGGTTTGGCAATCTCAGGATCAGGCTCCATTTCCGGATGAAGATGAAAATCCTTCCCTTTATTGAGAGGGCATACCGTTTGGCACGTATCGCACCCGTACAGGCGGTTTCCGATTTTTGTCCGGAATTCATCAGGCAAAAATCCTTTTGTCTGGGTCAGAAAAGAGATGCAGCGCTGCGCATTAAGCTGCCCGGGATTAACCAGGGCTCCCGTCGGACAGGCGTCCAAGCATTTCGTGCAGGACCCGCACATATCTTCAATCGGCACATCAGGCTCAAAAGGGATATTTGTGATCATTTCCGCCAAATACACATAAGAGCCATACTCAGGTGTTGTGATCATACAGTTTTTCGCACTGAATCCAATTCCGGCACGTTCCGCAACGGCGCGATCAGACAATTCACCTGTATCAACCATTGACTTCGTTCTGATATCCTCATGCTTGCTTTTTAGAAAATCCTCCAGCAGATCAAGCTTTTCCCTCAGCACATCATGATAGTCTTTTCCCCAGGAAGCTCTGCAAAAAATGCCCCTGCGCTCAGTTCTCGTGCTTCTCGGCGCATCCTTCATTTTGGAAGGATATGCGAGAGCAATTGCCACTATTGATTTCGCTTTCGGCAAAAGAAGCTTCGGCGTCACCCTTTTTTCGATATCCGGCTCTTCAAAGCCGGAGAGATAGCCGAGTGATTCTTGAAGAATCAAACGGTCTTTTAAACTGTCAAAAGTATCAGCAGTCGTAAAACCAATCTTGTCCACGCCAATGCTTTTCGCGTATTCAATTAATTCTTCTTTGAGCTGATAAACGTTCATGTTTTGCACAGCCTCCTTTCTTTGTGATAAAACGATACAGCGTTTATAATAGGTTGATATCACGTAACTGGAGTGAATGCTAGTGAATATCAAACTTGATTCTGTTATTACTGAACGTGCGGCCGGCTTACGAGCAGCGGCTGTCATTTATGAGAATATCGAAGTCGGCTCCTCACCGCAAATGCTGAAAGGCAGACTCCGCCTGTTTCAAGAATCCTTGTTTTTCGACTATGCGGACGGCGGTATATCCGATGAATCCTTCGTCAAGGAATGGCAGGAACTCTTTAAACAGCTTAACCCGTCATTTGAGGGAGAAACAACCCCAATGGAGGACATGCTGGTCCCGATATCCAAGGAACAATTCATGGAAAGTAAAGACTCGGCCCATGATACAATCGATTTTTTCGCATTAAAATATTCTCTGCCTATTATGATTTATGATGCCGGAAAGCTTCATGAGCCGGTCCGGATCTCATTGGGAGAAAAAGAAAACATACTGCTTTTCTCTGATGAAAACGGCATTTTTGGCGATTTCAAAAACAGCGTCAACCACTATCCCGTTTCAAACGAGACTAAGAATATGCTGCAAATCATTTTTTTCCCGCCATCGATTGAGAAAAGCAGCGCTGTTAACCTCTTATCATCATTAACGAAAATGTTTGAACAAATTCACGGCGGCACCCATACAGTACATTGGCTTACGTAAAAGAACACGAATACCGTGTTCTTTTTTACATAAAAAAACGCAATACTTCGTTTATCTGAGAAACGAAACACTGCGTTAATAACGTATGTATGGAGCGGGTGATGAGAATCGAACTCACGACATCAGCTTGGAAGGCTGAGGTTTTACCACTAAACTACACCCGCATTTGTGGTTGTCAGCAACAGTACCGCTCTGACTTTTTTTATATTACATGTTTATTTATTTTTCGTCAAGGGAATATAAAAATTTTGTCGAAAAAAAGTTATCTTTTTGTAAAGTTGTTAAGTTCCATTTACATAATGTTAAGTATACTATACAATATAATCAATCGAGATTGTGAAGGGGACAGACGTCATGATGAAAAATAAAGTAAAAGAGCTGAGGGCACGCTTCGGCTATTCTCAGGAAAAACTCGGAGAAACGGTCGGCGTCACAAGACAGACTGTGGCAGCGATTGAAAAAGGCGATTATGTTCCCTCACTGCTGTTAGCACTGAAAATCTGCAAAGCCTTCTCCATGAAAATGGAGGATGTCTTTTGGTTAGAGGAGGAAAACTAAGATGAGCATGAAAACAAAAGCAGCTTTTCACCTTGTATTATTTGGCCTTGCATGCTGGACGCTGATTTCATACTTTGAAGCCTCAGAAGGCATAGCATCTTTTTTCGGCACAAAGAGCGGCGGGATGGTATTTGAATTAAACCTCACCCCCTTTATTCTGTTTGTTGCGGCGTCTGCGGTTTATTTGTACTTACAGAAAAAAAGCCGCCCTGCCAGAAAGCAGCTTCTTCTGCCTGATGAGTTTGAAGAGCAGGATGAAAGAGAGCAGATGATGACGGCAAAAGCATGCCGCGCGTCATATATCGCTGTCTACTTCTCGCTGCCTGCCGCAGCCGTTCTTCTCATTTTTTATCCGCTATTTCAATCGCGTATTCCGTTTTTCCCTATTATTATTGTGTTTATCATCATGATCATCCAGCACCTTTCCTACGTCATCTCTTTCAAGAAAAACGAAAAAAACTCCGGCGCGCTGTAATCGGCCGGAGTTTTTTCTTACCAGCTTGCTTTTTTCACACCGGGAATCTGGCCTTTATGGGCCAGCTCCCTAAAAGCGATTCTGGACATTTTAAACTTCCTCATATATGCTCTCGGGCGCCCCGTTACCATGCAGCGGTTGTGAAGCCTTCCCGGTGCTGAATCTCTTGGCAGCTTGCTGAGTGCCTCGTAATCTCCTTTTTCCTTCAACTCGCGTCTAATATCAGCGTATTGTTCAACAAGCTGTTGGCGTTTTAACTCTTTTGCCACTTTTGATTTTTTAGCCAAGTCACATAGCCTCCCTTTTAAATCGAAATTATTACGATTTAAAATGTATCATGCACCATTCAAAAAAGCAAGCATACCGCTTTGTAAAACAGACGGCCTGAAGCCGCCCATTCTAATGATGCAATTCCACATAATACAGTAACGCATCTTGATGCTTAATGAGCTCTTTTTTATGTTCAGAGGTGTGCATTGTCTCGTCAGTCCCTCTAATACTGCTGCCGATCAAAGCAGGCTTCTCGAAAGTAATCGGTTCCGGCGATGAAATATTCTGAGTCATTTCCTGTGTTGTGCTATCGTCGCGTTTCACCGATGAATCAGCCGCTATAGTTCCCTGTTTATCTACAATGCCAAAATGAATGGTGGTATGTTTATTCTTTCCTTCCCCCTCTTCATTCTCAAAATAAACAAATTGTATGGTATCGGGTTTTTCCTCTGAATAATCTGCACGAACAGGTCCAAACCTCTCAACAAGCTTTCCCTTTTGATAATGTTCGATGTACATGTCAGCTGAAGAAATACCTTCACCGATATTGACGGCTTCAGCAGTGAATGCCTGTGAAGCTGCAACATCCATTCTGTTTTTTTCAAGTTCTGATATGTCCGCCGCTTTGATTTCCATCTGTTTTGAATGTCCGCATGCTGACAGCATAGCTATGAGGCAAATGACTGCCGCGCTTCTCAATGTTTTCAGAAAAAAAGCCCCCTTTTTTTGAATATCATACCATGTTCGGGGACTGTATTTTAGTTAAACTCATGCATTTTTCTCTTTGACAAAATAAGTGTTTCCTACCGCTTCTCCCCTTTTGTTCTGAAGCTTTCTCGTCCGATCATTTTCAAACGGCAAAAGCGGAAATACAAGCTCTGCAAAATAATACGCTTCTTCTAAATGCGGATAGCCGGAGAATATAAACGATTCTATGCCGAGTGCCTGGTACTCCGCTATCCGGTCGGCAATCGTCTGCGGATCACCGACAAGAGCTGTTCCTGCCCCTCCTCTGACCAGGCCGATCCCCGCCCACAGATTCGGACTGATTTCAAGCTTCGTCCGATCGCCTTGATGAAGGACGGCCATCCGCTGCTGGCCTGAAGAGTCGTAACGGCTCAAAGCTGCCTGCGCTTTGGCAATGGTGTCATCATCCAAGTGGCTGATCAAGCGCTCAGCCGCTTCCCACGCCTCTTGTTCAGTTTCACGGGCAATGACATGCAGCCTAATACCAAATCGAACGGATCTCCCTTCTTTTGCCGCTTGCTTTTTGACTCTCTCTATCTTTTCTTTTACTTGTTCAGGCGGCTCACCCCATGTCAAGTATACGTCTGTATGCTTTGCGGCAGCTTCAATCCCAGCCTGTGACGAACCACCGAAATAGATGGGCGGATGCGGCTCTTGCTGCGGCGGGAAAAGCAGATTGCTGTTTTCCACTTTTATATGCTTTCCTTCATAGGAAACCGTTTCTCCCTGCAAAAGTCTCCGCCAAACGGTTAAAAATTCGTCTGTTGCTTCATAGCGCTCATCATGGCTGATAAACAGGCCATCGCCTGCCAGCTCATACGGATCGCCCCCAGCCACAACGTTGATCAGCAGCCGGCCGTCTGAAATGCGGTCTAGGGTGGACGTCATTCTGGCTGCCAGAGAAGGCTGCATTAAACCAGGTCTTACCGCGACTAAAAACTTTAAGTCCTTTGTTTCTCCTGCCAGCGCCGACGCTGTAAGCCACGGGTCCTCGCACGATCTTCCCGTTGGCAGAAGAACTCCTGTATATCCCAGCCTGTCTGCCGCCTGCGCGACTTGTTTAAAGTAAAGATGATCCGCAGTCCGTCCATCACTTTCAGATCCTAAATATCTCGCGTCTCCATGAGTCGGTATAAACCAAAGAATTTCCATATTCATCTCCCCTTTATATCTTTTATCCTTCGTAGCTGTTTCTCCACTTTAACAGCTTTCGTTCCAGCAGCCTGACGAAGGAATCCGTCAGCTTTCCAACCACTGCAAAAATGATAATCCCTGCAAAGACTTTATTCGTTTGTGAAAACTGTCTCGCATCCATGATCATATAGCCGACTCCCGAGCTTGAGCCCATCAGCTCTGCCACAACGAGCCCGAGCCATGCAATGCCGAGCGATAAGCGAATGCCTAGCAATATATTGGGCAGGGCTGCCGGCAATATCACTTTGGATATCTGCTGATGCCATTTAAATTCAAGCACCCGGGCGACTTCAAACAGCTTCGCGTCAACCCCGCGGATGCCGTTAAACGTATTGATATAGACAGGAAAGAAGGCACCGAGCGCAATCAGCAAAATTTTAGATACTTCGTCAAATCCGAACCATAAAATAAACAGCGGCGTGACGGCCAGATGAGGTACGGTTCTAAGCATTTGCAACGACGGATCAAGATACAGCTCCGTCCGTTTGGAGAATCCGGCCAAAATCCCGATCATCAATCCAAGCCCCGCGCCAAGCAAAAAACCAAGCGCCGCCCGATAAATGCTGATTTGCAGATGGCCGAACAGTTCGCCGGACAAAATAAGCTCCTTAAAGGTCAGAACAATCGTAACAGGTGTAGGCAGCACTGTAGCGGACACAACCCCCAGCCCGCCGATGACCTGCCAGATGGCAATGATGACAGCGGGCAGTAAAAGCCCCTTCATCCAGCCATATCTCTTCCTTCCGGGCTTTTTTCGCACCGCTTCCGCATTCGTTTTGGGCAGCGAGCCCGCAGCCTCTGCTTTCATCATTGATCACCTCCTGAGGAATGTTCCTTTAATGCTTTTTTGATAAAAGTGTTATCGACAACATCCTTCACATCAATCTTCTTATCTATCGCCTTTGTTCGAAATTGAAAATCTGCTGTTTCCTGCTGCGCTTTCACAATGTCGTCACTGATGACCTCATTCAGAGGTTCAGTATTTTTCAGCACATTTTCGACGACCTTTTTATCGAGATCTTTAATGTCAGAATACAAGTCCGCTGCTTCATCCAGATGTTCCTTTTGCCATACAACGGCTTTATTAAACACCTTCAGAAAACGGACCACTTCGTCTGGATGCTCTTCTGAAAACTTTGTTCTTACTAAAGTAAAACCCGGTGAATATAAATCTGTGCTTTCTCCGTTCACAAGGATTTTTGCTCCGTGTTTCATTGTTTCTAAGGACAAGTACGGCTCCCAAATGGACCAGGCATCAACAGATCCGTTTTCGAATGCGGAAGCTGCTTCATCAGGCTGAAGCTGAATAATTGTCACATCGTTAGCTGACAACCCCACTTGATCAAGCGCTTTATACAAAAAATCAAACCCGCTGCTGCCTTTGGCGACTGCAATTTTCTTTCCCTTTAAGTCCTTAACGTCTTGAATGCCGCTGTTTTGATTGACAAGGATGCCGTTTGCTTTCAAACCGTCCTGAGACAAACCGATTTCTTTAAAGTCAATGCCTGCCGCCTGTCCAGCAATCACAGGCGAATTACCGACTTGAGAAAAATCAAGTTTGTCTGCCGCAAGGCCTTCAAATTGGGGCGGACCGCTTTGAAACTCCACCCATTTCACTTTGATGCCTTCTTTTTCAAATGCATCTTCGAACCAGCCTTTTTCCTTTGCGATCAAAAGCGGGCTTAAGCTTTGCTGAATACCAATACGAATTTCCTTCAATTGTTTGTGGTCACCGCTGGCTCCATTTGCTCCACAGCCTGCGAGCAGAAAAATAACGGCAACCAATACAATGAGTCCTTTTTTCATTTCCGCTTCCGCCCTTTCTATATCCCTGATCCTTCTGCGTACTCCAAATCTTCTGTTTTCTCGAATTCCGACAGCACTCTCTGTCTGATCGCCTGGAAATCCGGAGTCGTCCGGTTTCGCGGATACGCCAGGTGAATGGGCATCAGCTTATGGATTTTCCCCGGTTTGGCCTTAAGGATCGCAAGCTCATTTCCTAAATAAACAGATTCATCTATATCATGAGTCACGAGAATCATCGTTGTTTTTTTCCTCCTCCATATATCCAGCAGCACGTCCTGCAGGTGTTTTCTTGTAAATGCGTCGAGTGCACCAAACGGTTCATCTAAAAGCAGCACCTCAGGCTCCCGCAGAAGGGCCCGGGCGATGGCTACTCTTTGTGACATGCCGCCTGACAGCTCGCGCGGATATGCTTTTTCCGATCCTTTCAATCTGACAATCTCGATCAGTTCATTCACCTTTTGTTTGACTTTTGGGTCCTTCAAATTCAAGTCGGCGGCAATATTCTGCTCAACAGTCAGCCAAGGAAAGAGGCGGTGTTCCTGAAAAATAAATCCTTGCTGAATACCCGGAGCTGTTACGCTGCGGCCGTTAATTTCAACACTCCCGTCATATTCAGAATCAAGCCCTGCAATAATCTTTAACAGGGTGCTTTTTCCGCACCCGCTCGGTCCGATAAGCGTTAGAAATTCGCCTGGTGCGATTGATAATTCTATGTTCTCTAAGACCGTGTTTTTGCGGCCCTCTTGAACAAATGCCTTTTCTTTGATGCTGATGGTCACAGCCACTTTTATCCCTCTCTTTCTGCCAACCCCGCCTTCAAAAAAACAAAAAGGCCCCCATCTCTGTTCTTGTAGAGATGAGAGCCTTCGGCGGTCCGATCAGCTGCCCAATTGTTTTTTTGTTTGAATAACATGTTAATTCAAATTATTCCGATATGTCAACTCTTTTTTAAATACGATTTTTGATATCCTTGTTTATCACTTACTCTGCTTGTTTCGCAAATAGAGAAGAAAAAATTATTTCTCCAAAAATTATTAAGTGTCATAAAAAGCTGTTACAACAAGGTTTTTCAACACTTTCGATACTAGATATCGATTAATAGAGATAACTATTTTATAATAATTATAAAATAATATTGACTTTTTACTTAGAGATGATATTATGTTCTTATAAATTCCAAGAGGTGATAACATGAGTTCAAATAAACTGACAACTAGCTGGGGCGCTCCGGTTGGAGATAATCAAAACTCAATGACTGCCGGTTCTCGCGGACCAACTTTAATTCAAGATGTACATCTACTCGAAAAATTGGCCCATTTCAACCGAGAACGTGTTCCTGAACGTGTTGTTCACGCCAAAGGAGCAGGCGCACACGGATATTTTGAAGTGACAAACGACGTAACAAAATACACGAAAGCCGCTTTCCTTTCTGAAGTCGGCAAACGCACACCGTTGTTCATCCGTTTCTCAACAGTTGCCGGTGAACTTGGCTCTGCTGACACAGTTCGCGACCCGCGCGGATTTGCTGTTAAATTTTATACTGAAGAAGGAAACTACGACATCGTCGGCAACAATACGCCTGTATTCTTTATCCGCGATGCGATTAAGTTCCCTGATTTCATCCATACACAAAAAAGAGATCCTAAAACACACCTGAAAAACCCTACGGCTGTATGGGATTTCTGGTCACTTTCACCAGAGTCACTTCACCAAGTGACAATCCTGATGTCTGACCGCGGAATTCCTGCAACACTTCGCCACATGCACGGCTTCGGAAGCCATACATTCAAATGGACAAATGCCGAAGGCGAAGGCGTATGGATTAAATATCACTTTAAAACGGAACAAGGCGTAAAAAACCTTGATGTCAATACGGCAGCAAAAATTGCTGGTGAAAACCCTGATTACCATACAGAAGACCTTTTCAATGCAATCGAAAACGGTGATTATCCTGCATGGAAACTATATGTGCAAATCATGCCTTTAGAAGATGCAAACACGTATCGTTTCGATCCGTTTGATGTCACAAAAGTTTGGTCTCAAAAAGACTACCCGTTAATCGAGGTCGGACGCATGGTTCTAGACAGGAATCCGGAAAACTACTTTGCAGAGGTAGAACAAGCGACATTTTCACCTGGAACACTCGTGCCTGGTATTGATGTTTCACCGGATAAAATGCTTCAAGGCCGACTGTTTGCTTATCATGATGCACACCGCTACCGTGTCGGTGCAAACCATCAAGCGCTGCCAATCAACCGTGCACGCAACAAAGTAAACAATTATCAGCGTGATGGACAAATGCGTTTTGACGATAACGGCGGCGGATCTGTGTATTACGAGCCTAACAGCTTCGGCGGTCCAAAAGAGTCACCTGAGGATAAGCAAGCAGCATATCCGGTACAAGGTATCGCTGACAGCGTAAGCTACGATCACAACGATCACTACACTCAAGCCGGTGATCTGTATCGTTTAATGAGTGAAGATGAACGTACCCGCCTTGTTGAAAATATCGTTAATGCTATGAAGCCGGT
Organism: Bacillus sp. 9.4; assembly: GCF_055486415.1. Lineage (NCBI taxonomy): Bacteria > Bacillati > Bacillota > Bacilli > Caryophanales > Bacillaceae > Bacillus > Bacillus sp. 9.4. The sequence goes on from NZ_JBVFMU010000002.1 coordinate 1,028,091, forward strand.
AGAAAAAGAAGAAATCAAGCTTCGTCAAATCGAGCACTTCTACAAAGCGGATCCTGAATACGGAAAACGCGTGGCAGAAGGCCTTGGATTGCCGATTAAAAAAGATGCTTAATGTAGAAATGCAAAAACCCGCTGTAGTCAGCGGGTTTTTTTATATTTAGTTACACATTGCGTATGCTTCTCATCAATCTTCATATAAATTTCTTCCATGAGCTCCGCGCTGTTTATAATCTCTCGTTTGTTTTTTTCAATCAGCAGCTCAAGCGGCAAAATCTGATTCCCGTAGGTTTTTCGCTTCCTGAATCGTTTTCTCCCCTTTTCTTTTTTGACTCCCATCAATAATCCCTCCTTTTTCATACAAAAAAGGCCCTTATCTAAACGATAAGAGCCTTCGGTGTTCCGATCAGCGCGATAAATTTGAAAAATTTGTACTGACCATGTTAATTCATACAATACCGACCTGTCAACTATTTTTTGAGGGTGTTGACACTGTATCAGATTGCATCCCCGCTTTTTCCTTATACACTCTTTTCCCCTGACGCATAAGCTAGAGAAACTAGAATACGAGAGAAAGAGATGTGGGAGTGTGGAAAAGACAAAATTGACCGGACGTATCGTGACACGGGATGATCCGGACTATAACGAAGCAAGAACCAATATTAACCTAAGCTTAGAAAGGTATCCTGACATCATTGTGTTTTGCCAAAACAAACAGGATGCACTCAATGCGCTGAAATGGGCGCGTGAAAACCGTGTGCCTTTCCGTATTAGAGGCGGCAGACACAGCTATGAGAACTTTTCCCTTTTAAATAACGGTCTTGTTATTGATTTAAGCGAGATGAAAAAAATAACTGTGAATCAGGATAAAAAGCTGGCCTATATTGAAGCGGGGGCTGAATTGGGAGAAGTCTATCGGACACTCTGGCAATACGGCCTGACGCTTCCCGCAGGCACCATTGCTAATGTAGGGCTCACAGGTTTAACTCTCGGAGGGGGAATTGGACTTTTAACAAGGGCTGCCGGCCTTACTTGCGACAGCCTCGTGCAGCTTGAGATGATCGTAGCAGACGAAAAAGAGGGCGCTGATCTGATTACAGTCAGCTGTTCAAATCATCCAGACTTATTTTGGGCGTCTCAGGGAGGCGGAGGAGGCAATTTCGGCATAGTCACCTCCATGACATTTAAAGCAGTGCCCATCTCTCAAGTGTCGATTTTTTCTATAACATGGGGATGGGATGATTTTGAGGAAGTATTTAACACGTGGCAGCACTGGGCCCCGTATACAGATGACCGGCTTACATCATCAATAGAGTTTTGGCCTAAAGAAGTAAACCGCATAGAAGCCCTCGGCCAATTTGTCGGGCCAAAAACAGAGTTAAAAAAACTGTTAAAGCCTTTATTGAAAGCAGGAAGCCCAACAAGCGGAATGGTAAAAACAATGCCGTTCATCGAAGCGGTAACCTTTTTTAACAGCCCGGGAGGCAATCAGCCTCAAAAAATGAAACGCTCCGGCTCTTTCATTGAAAAGCCATTATCAGAACGTGCGATTTCAACAATAAAACACTTTTTAGAGCACGCTCCGAATCAAAACGCCAGTGTCTGGCAGCAAGCACTCGGCGGGGCAGCCGGACGGATCGCTCCCGACCAAACGGCATTTTATTATCGTGACGCAATCATTGCCCAGGAATACTTAACAAACTGGACATCCCCTGGAGAAAAAAGACAAAACGTCCGCTGGATTGAGGGGCTGAGAACGTCCCTTTCGAGAGAAACGATGGGAGACTACGTAAATTGGCCAGATATTGAAATCAGAAACTGGCCAAGAACATATTACGGCGAAAACGTAGAACGCCTCCGCCGTGTCAAAACGAAATATGATCCAGAAAATGTTTTCCGTTTTGAACAGAGCATTCCGCCGCTTCGACGCTCTCTGTTTTTCTAAAAAAATGAAGATGGAGCATTCTCCATCTTCATCTTTTTCATTGATATAAATTGCTTCCCGTATCGACAAACTCTTTTGCTTTTTCTTTTAATCCTTTATTTATGGCTTCTGCTTCACTGAGATCGTTTTTCTTCGCATAATCCCGAATATCCTGTGAAATTCTCATGCTGCAAAATTTCGGACCGCACATGGAACAAAAGTGAGCGGTTTTTGCTCCTTCAGCAGGCAGGGTTTCATCATGGTATTCAAGTGCTCTCTCCGGATCAAGAGATAAATTAAACTGATCCCGCCAGCGGAATTCAAAACGGGCTTTCGATAACGCATCATCCCGGATTTGCGCTCCGGGATGCCCTTTTGCAAGGTCCGCAGCGTGCGCAGCGATCTTATATGTAATGACTCCTTCACGAACATCATCACGGTTTGGAAGCCCTAAATGCTCCTTCGGCGTTACATAACAAAGCATTGCTGTCCCGTACCAACCGATCATCGCCGCTCCGATCGCTGAAGTAATATGGTCATATCCCGGGGCAATATCCGTTGTCAACGGCCCCAATGTGTAAAAAGGCGCTTCTTTACAAATGTCCATTTGTTTATCGACGTTCTCTTTGATTTTATGCATCGGAACATGTCCAGGACCCTCAATCATCACCTGAACATCATGCTTCCAGGCAATTTGCGTCAGCTCTCCAAGCGTCTCTAATTCAGCAAACTGCGCTTCGTCATTGGCATCAGCAATTGATCCGGGACGCAAACCATCCCCAAGAGAGAAAGCAATATCATACGTTTTCATAATCTCACAGATTTCTTCAAAATGTGTGTATAAAAAGCTTTCTTGATGATGAGCCAGACACCACTGCGCCATAATCGCTCCCCCGCGTGACACAATACCAGTTGTCCGTTTGGCAGTCAGCGGCACATACCTAAGCAAAACACCCGCGTGAATCGTAAAATAATCCACTCCCTGCTCTGCCTGCTCGATTAGCGTATCACGATAAATCTCCCACGTTAAATCCTCCGCTACGCCGTTTACTTTTTCAAGCGCCTGATAAATCGGAACAGTTCCCACAGGCACGGGGCAATTGCGGATAATCCATTCACGCGTCGTATGAATATCTTTTCCGGTAGAGAGATCCATCATTGTATCTGCTCCCCAGCGGATGGCCCACGTCATTTTTTCCACTTCTTCTTCAATGGATGACGTAACCGCTGAATTCCCGATATTCGCATTAATCTTCACATGAAAATTCCGGCCGATAATCATTGGCTCACTTTCAGGGTGATTAATGTTTGAAGGAATAATCGCCCGGCCGCTGGCTACCTCGTCTCTGACGAATTCAGGAGACACATGCTCACGAATGGCGATAAATTCCATCTCAGGTGTAATGATCCCCTTTTTTGCATAGTGCATTTGTGTGACATTTTGACCTGCCTTCGCCCTCAGCGGTTTCCGCTTTAATCCTGGGTAGCTTACGTTTGGATTTGCTTTTTTATAACCGTTATCTTCTGGTTTTATAGCCCGACCTTCATACTCTTCCACGTCACCGCGCTCTGTGATCCATTTTTGGCGGAGCGGCTTTAATCCTTCTTGAATATTAATGGTTACTTCAGGGTCCGTATACGGTCCGCTTGTATCATAGACACGCACAGGCGCGTTTTCCTCTTCGCCGAACGATCCCGTCGTCGGACTCAATGCAATCTCCCTCATCGGCACTTGGATGTCCGAAGAAGAACCCTCCACGTATACCTTCTTGCTGCCTGAAAAACTTGACATAATGGAAATGTTGGCTTGCTGCACTGAATTGTTTTGCATTACTTTCCTTCCCCTCTCTACGTTTGAAAGGACAAAATCAAGCCCATAACCAGCACAAAAAACCGGATTCATATAAATGAACCCGGTTACAGTCAGAAAGAAACATATTATTGCCCAGCACGACAATAACAAAAACTATTCCTCTACTTCCCCACGCTGGTACGAACCAGATCAGGTCCAAAGGGTTAAGAAGCTTACCTTCTCTCTCAGCCCGAAAGCGGGCACCCCCAGTAACTATTGATTTCGCACTCATCTTAACATAAAATCAATCTGAAAAAAAGAGGAATATAGGTAATATTCAGCCAATTCACCCTAAATATTTGACAGGCAACGGGATTTCAGCTATTTCATGTTCAGCCATCATCACCCGATATGCCTTTGCACCCGACCTTGAACTCACAGTCTGAAACAGCTGATCATTTATGAAATGGAGAGCAGCCCCATCATCCGCTGCATAGCCACTGCATAAGAACTTGTTAGATATCAGCTGGTGGTATGCCGGTCTCCGATCCTTTTCCCCGTCATAATGGGGACAAAAGCTCCCTTGCAAAAAACCTAAACTTTTCAAACTTGTCAGCGGTCCGGCTGAATCTGTCACCCCTTCTTCAAACCAGCAGATCGCACCGGCACTTAATCCAGCTATAACCACACCGTTCTTCCATGCTTCCCTGAGAATATGATCCAGCCCCCACTCTTTCCATAACACAAGTAAATTCCGCGTATTTCCACCGCCAACATAAATCACGTCCATTTCCATAACAAAAGAAGCTAAATCTGTTGATGGCGGCTTAAACAAAGATAAGTGAGACGGCACACAATCCAGTGTTTGAAATGCATGATAAAACCGCTGAATATAGTTTTGGGAATCTCCGCTCGCCGTCGGCAAAAAACAAATACGAGGCTGCTCTCGTTTTGATTGATTGAGGATATATTGATCGAGGGACAAATTATCCGGATCCATCGAAAAACCCCCGCCCCCCATCGCAATAATCTGCTTCATCATCACACCCCCCAACAAAATTTGTTGCTTATTATAGCATTTTGTATAGAAGCAAGAAACAAAGTCAAAAACTTTCTTATCAGGAGCTGCTAAAAAAACAAAGGAGGTGGTTTCCCATTGAACAAAGTCCCAAAGATATTCTTGATTTGTTAACAACAATAAAAACCAGCATTAACAAATACACTGTCGCAATAACAGAAGCCGAAAATCCCCACATCAGAAGAGCATTGTATGATCAATTAGATACAACTGTATATCTCCATGATGAACTGTCAGATCTTCTGTTAGAAAAGGGATGGCTCGGGTGAGCAATTCCAAATTGATTCGCTTTTATCTTACAGCAAAGACCACAAAAAGAGACGGGATCTCAAAGATGAGATCCCGTCTCTTTTTTATTGCTCCACTCTTCTTAAAGCCTCATTTATTGTTTCTTTTATAAACGTGTCTTCACCGCTTAATCGGTCTAAACTAAGATCGCCGTTTCTCAGCCTTTCGGAAATATTGTTTATATCCTCCTCTACAGTGATTTGCAGTTCACCAGCCAAAAACATTCTGTGTAATTCATCTGCAACCAAACTTTCTTTATTCACTTCCATCCACTCCTTTATTTTCAATATTATTCTTAGTCTGTCCCTAGGCCGAGACGAATAATAGGAAAAAAGTATGAATCAGATGAATCTTTTTTCCTCCTTCTTACGTATATCTGTTGAGAAAAAAGAAAAAGGGGAAGATCTAACATGTCACTTTTTAAGAAGCTTGCGGCAAGTGCCGGAATTGGAGCAGCAAAAGTTGATACTATTTTAGAGAAAGACGCATATTTTCCTGGAGAAGAAGTACAGGGAACTGTACATGTCAAAGGCGGAAAAATCGCTCAGGACATCCGTTATATCGATTTACAGCTTAGTACACGGTATGTCATTGTAAAAGACGATGAAGAGCACCGGAAATACGCTACAATTCATTCTTTCCGGGTCACTGGTTCATTTACCATTCAGCCTGGTGAAGAGCATCAATTTCCGTTCACATTCACTCTGCCTCTAGATACGCCGATCACTGTAGGGAAAGTAGAGGTTGCCGTGGTGACAGACCTTGACATTCAAGGCGGTATCGATAAATCCGATCATGACCGCATTTTCGTTGAAGCGCACCCTTGGATTGAAAATGTGCTTGAAGCAATCGAAAACCTGGGCTTCCGTCTTAACGAAGCAGACTGCGAACAAGCGCCCTACTTCCAGCGTCGTCTTCCGTTCGTTCAGGAATTCGAATTCGTTCCGACTTCCGGATATTATCGTCAGATGCTTGATGAATTAGAGCTCATTTTCCTTTTAGACGAAGACGGTTTGGAAATCATTTTCGAAGTCGACCGCAGAGCAAGAGGACTCCGAGGGTGGCTGGAAGAGATGTATAATGACGGAGAACAGCTTGTACGCGTCCGTTTCAGCCAATCAGAGCTTGAAGATACAGAAGAGCTAGAAGAGGTGCTAGAAGAGATCTTAGACCAATACGCTGAGTAAGTATAAAAAGGAGCCGAGGCTCCTTTTCTTTAATAAAAAATAAAAACCCGTTTCTGTTAAGAAACGGGTTTTTCAGTATACCGGTGGTCGGGGTCGAACCGACACTCCAGAAGGAACACGATTTTGAGTCGTGCGCGTCTGCCAATTCCGCCACACCGGCAAGTTTTACGTCGTATCTAACCGACGAATATAAATATATCATGGATCTCATAAAGTGTCAACGTATTTCAAAAAAGTTTTTATGGAAATATAAAATAAAAGTGTTGAAAGACTAGCTATACAGCCGCTTTATAATAGGCCTCGGAACTTAACTTGTTATGATAAATCAAAGCATTAAAAAAATGATCTACATAAGTAGATCATTAATATGATTAGTTATAATGATAAAACACAAACACCAATTCAACTTACCATGTAAGTAAAATTGGTGCCGAGGGCCGGACTTGAACCGGCACGGTAGTCACCTACCGCAGGATTTTAAGTCCTGTGTGTCTGCCAATTCCAC